>NZ_QPIJ01000019.1 GCF_003336665.1 Vreelandella rituensis
TGGAGGGTAGAATCGGTCATGGCGTATCCACTCTTGTTGGTTGAGATCTTGGTCGTGATCAATCAACAGGATACGCCACCCTTCCTACTTCCTCCCATACACCAGAAGTCACCATAGCTCGATGAGCTCGCGACGCCTACCTTAAAGGAGTTGGGAGAAGACCCAGACAGCGAGCGGTAATGCATGGCTACGGCTTGTGTCGTGTTAGCGCTTCTCTATACTGGCTATACATACAGTTATAGAGACTCGCCTTATGACGACAACCGCTTCTTTGATGGGTACCGCCGCTCTATGCCCAGTGCCGCAGCCGTTGCCTATGTTCGCCAGTGCTGTGCGAGCCGGCTTCCCCAGCCCAGCCGATGATCATTTGGATGCTGACATTGATCTTCACCGCCACGTCGTAAAACGGCCGGCAGCGACCTTCTTTGTGCGTGCTGAGGGTGACTCCATGCTGGGAGACGGCATCCACCATGGTGATCTGCTGGTGGTGGATCGAAGCCTGGAGCCGTTGCCAGGTCGCGTTATTGTTATCGCAGTAGACGGCGAACTCACCGTGAAGCGGTTAGAGCGTGTCGGGCAGCGCGCCTACCTAAAGGCCAGCAACCCCGCCTACAAGCCAATTCCCCTGGAGGGGCGTGAATCGCATGTCTGGGGCGTCGTCACCCATGTCCTGCACAGTTTGCCGGGTGCCACGCCGCTATGATCGCCTTGGTCGATTGCAACAACTTCTACGTCAGCTGTGAGCGAGTGTTTAACCCAGCGCTTGAAGGACGCCCGGTTGGCGTTCTCTCGAACAACGACGGCTGCATTGTCGCCCGTTCCAATGAGCTGAAAGCACTGGGCGTAGAGATGGGCACGGCGATGCACCTGCTGCCACCCTTCATACGTCGCCAAGCTATTCTCTTGTCGAGTAATTATGCGCTCTACGGGGATATGAGCCGTCGCGTGACAGAGGCACTGACAGAGTTTTCGCCGGATGTGGAGATTTACTCCATCGACGAAAGCTTTGTCGGGTTCCAAGGCTTTGATCCAACGACCCTGGAAGCCTATGGGCAACACCTACGCGAGACTGTCCGGCAATGGACAGGGATTCCCGTCTCGGTCGGCTTCGCTCCCACGCGAGTGCTGGCCAAGCTCGCGAACCATGCCGCTAAAAAGCATCCTGGCTACCGTGATAAAGGCGTCTGCAAACTGGAAACCGATAGCCCAGCGACTCAGATCTTGCTCAAGCAGCTGCCGGTTACCGGGCTATGGGGAATCGCTCGACGTACTGGCGAGCGGCTACGGCTGATGGGAATAGAAACCGCTTGGCAGCTTCGTGAAGCAGATCCCAAACAAATCCGGCGTCACTTTAGCGTGGTGCAAGAGCGCATCGTTTGGGAATTGCGCGGCCAACCGTCTATCCAGCTCGATGATATGAGCCAACCCAAACAACAAATTATGGTTTCTCGTTCGTTTGGTCGGCTCACTAACAGCCCACAGGATCTTCGAGAAGCGCTTCGTCAGCATGCCACGAGAGCAGGTGAGAAATTACGCAAGCAGGGAAGTGTTACCAGTACGGTGATGGTGTTCGTGCACACGAATTCGTTTCGGACCGATTTGCCACAGTACCGAAACCGCACGGTTGTCTCGCTTGAACGCCCTTCGGACGATAGCCGCGACCTCATCAACGCTGCCGTTCAGGGGCTGAGACAGCTATGGCGTAAAGGGTATGCTTACCACAAGGTGGGGGTGATGCTGCTAGACCTCTCACCAAAAGCCAACCGCCAGCTTACCCTAACTGAAACATCCCAGACGGAAGCGGAGGCGCGTAGAAGTGAACGGTTAATGGACACCGTAGACCGCCTGAATCGGGAGCTAGGCAGAGGAACCGTTCAGCTTGGCCTATCCCGCGCAGGCAATGCCTGGGCACTGCGCAGCGAACACCGCACGCCACGTTATACGACTCGCTGGGATGAGTTGGTGAAAGTCAGGATGTGAGCGCCTGATAGGCGGTGTCATCAAAAATAATGAGCAACGCAAGCCCTATATTGCTAAGGTGCGTTAGGAGACTCATAATTTTTTCTTGCATGGAGCGCAAGATGCCGCCAGCCAAGCCAGTAAGTGATGATCCGTTGCGCAGTGTATTTGCGTATCGTGCCTTTGATCTACGTGATCGGTTCCCACAGCCGCTGGAAACGTTCCGTCAGGCGTTAGAGTGCTTACAAAGCAGTGAAGCCTACCTGCCCGATATGAGCGGTGAGATTGTGGCTTACCTCCGGGGTGGCAGTGCTCTTCATATCCCCGAGTACTTTTTTATCCTCCAAAGCGTCAACAGCAGCGCGGTGATCTCTCCGCAAGAAAACGATTACGTCTGCGCCGCGGTTGAAGCCTGGTTACGAGAAACGTTGCTACAGGCATCGACGGCTCTAGAGAATGCATCAACCGTTAGACAAGCTCGGTTCAACATACTGCTAGATCAATGCGATCCCAACGCCCCAGAACCAGACGATATACAAGCATGGCGGGATATGCGTGATGTAGGACGCGAGGTAATAGATGCACCCAGCCGGGAAGATATTTGGGACGCAGCGGTTCAAGCGATGGGCGAAGTACAGGCAAGACGCTGGATGAAAACATCACATCCACAACTTGATGATAGAAGTCCAAATGTATGTGTCGAGGAAAGCCCAGAACGTGTTTATGCGCTTATTCTGCGCATGGGGTCAGGGGAAAAAACGTGACCTAATGGCTGCTGACGACCCAAAGCGGTCTTTGGTTCACAATCACTACATGGAATATAAATGTTCATTCGTACGGTCGAAATTGAAAATTACCGAGCCTTCAAAAACTTCGAGATCAAACTATCACCACTCAGCCTAATTATCGGTGAAAACGAAGCAGGCAAAACTAACCTATTTGACGCGCTTGCCCTGCCACTTAACAGCAACGACATTAGCTTTAATAAGAAACGTCTCTCAGTATCGGATATCAACCGTAAAGCAATCAAAGACTTTTACCAAGCTATCATAAACGGCAAGGAAGATGATGAGATCAAGGCTTTGATTCCAAAGGTTCGAGTTGAGGTCGAGTTCACTGAGCCCAAAAATATTATTGAAGAAAGCGTTATTGGAAAGTGGATAATCGGAGATGAAGCCGACGATAGCTATAAGATTCGCTACGACTTCAGGCCCAAAGATGTAGATCACTTTGTAAAGGCTGCCAAGGATCTACTTGAAGGCATCGAGGACATCAATGATACACGCTGGTTCAACCTGCCAATTGAACTATACGATTACGACGTAACGCAAAGCAATAATGGGTTAAAGGTTAGCTATTCTGATTTAAGACTTATAGCCATCAACTCGATCAATGCCGAGCGTGACGACTTTTCTGAAAGCAACACACAGAAATCAAACGACATTCTGACCAAGATGCTGATTTCCTCTCTCGAGGATTCCGATAAGGCCAAGATTAACAGCGCGTACACTTCTTTCTTTGATGCAATCGAAAGCACCGAGACATTCAAAAAGATTGTTACACCTGATCCAGACTTCGAGAACTTCTTCGACGAGCTTATTGATAAGCTTGAGTGTATCCCCAACCTGCCAAATTTAAAGAGCATCCTATCCAACATCACTTTGAAGTCTGGTGAAAGCTATCTGTATCAGCGTGGTCTTGGGTATCGTAACCTCGTGTACATCTACCTATTATTTGAGTTCTTCAGCGGCAACAAGAATGCACTCAACCTATGCTGTATCGAAGAACCTGAAGCACACCTTAGCGTCAACAACCTCCGCTTCGCAACTGACTTCATATACAAAAGCACACAAAAAGGCGGCTCGTCTCTACAAACGCTAATTAGCTCCCATAGTCCACAGGTCATCAATAAACTTGAGCTAACTAACGTGATCGTCCTATCTGGAAATAATGCCATCCACCTAACTGATAGTAAGAAACATCTCACTAATTACCTTCGTAAGCGACCTAACTTCGATATTCTAAAATTACTACTGAGCAATAAGACTGTACTCGTCGAAGGCACTACCGAAGAGATGCTGATTAACGCCATCCTCTATCGTAATAACGGAAATGTTAGCAGTCTTGAAGCTATTTCCATCGAGCAAACTGGCTTTACAACTTTCATTGACGTCTGGCTGCAAGTCAACAAAGGCAATACTAAGAAGAAGTTAAGCATAATTCGAGATTATGATGACAATGACTCGACCAAAGAAAAACATCAAAAATACGATACCGATAACGACAATATTCGAGTAAGAACCACTACCAAATATACGCTCGAAGATGATCTTGCAGAGGCAGGTGGAAACCTTGACCGCTTAAACACACTTTTCAATAAGAATTACAAAACCTCTGACGAAATGGCCGAGTTCCTGAAGAAAAGCAAAGCCGAAAGGATGCTCAAGATAGCTGACTCCATCCTAGATGAAGAGAAAAAAGATCCGATCACGCTACCAAAGCACATTCAAGAAGCCTTGGATTTCATGAAATGATTGAAGTTCAAATAGCCGGAGCTGGCGCAGGTAAGACTCATGGCCTTGCTGAGAAGATCATCGCACACTACGACACAACATCGTATAAGAAGATCTTTGCGATCACTTATACCAATAATGCCACGCAGAACATCTCTCAATCGATTATCAAACAACTAGGATACTTGCCAGAAAATATCGTAGTTTGCACAGTTCACACGTTTCTATTGAATGAGGTCATTTACCCTTACTCTCCTTTCGTCTTAAATGAAGTACACACCACTTCTTCACAATGCAAAACGTTCTCAAACTTTCCTGCTGGAAAGTCTGCTGAGAAAAAACAAAGAGAAACCAAGAGTACCATTTCAAGGCTTAAGAAAATTGGGGTAATACATGTCGATGAAACATATGCTGCAGCATGGAGAGTTGTCGATGAAAACTATTCAAAACACAGCAGCCAGAAGAAGAAATCTAAAGTTAGGAAAGTTCACAAACTCTTAAGTAGTGCGATCGATAAAATTTTTCTTGATGAAGCTCAGGATCTTGATAAAACTGCTCTTAAGGCCTTTCAAAAAATCGGCGAGAATTCAGCTGACATTTACATGGTAGGCGATCCCAAACAAGCAATAGATTACCCAAAAGATTTCAAAGGGTGGTTAGCTGCAAACAAAGCCAACGAAAATGTTAAAGTGCTGCCGAATATAACGACGTCTCGTAGGGTTCCACAGAGAATCCTTGATCTATCAAATACCTTCTGTCCCCAAGGCCAAGAGCAGATAAGCTTGTCTGAATTTGAAGGACGCCTTACATACATTACTTCAGAAGATGACCATTACGACGCAGTGCTTAGCCACCACATTGAGAGTGGAAGCTTAGTTAGCATCTTCAGAAAAGAAGGTAATTACTCAACCAAAAAAGCAGAATCACTACCCGAGTTTGACCCAGAGGTAGAAGAGCTAATTACAGTGATGTTTCCCGAATATGAAGAAGGCGTGGTCATATACTCATTACAGCGTTTCTTTGCCTCCCTGTTATCCAAGAATGACAACAACTCATCCATATGTAAATTTATTGACAAACTGGAAATTCCATATGATAAAGAGCTGTTTAAAAAGCTTTGCCGGTCAGCTGAGCAATACAGTTCATCCAAGGATAATTCGGCAAAGTACTCAATTAGCAGCATTCAAAGAACTAAGGGCTTAGAGTCTAAGGTGTGCGTCTTGGTCTTAACACCAGCGATTTTCAAATGCTTAACGCAAGATGGTGTAACTAAGTACAACAAGACTTGGAATATGGTCTACGTCGCGTTAACTCGCGCAGAATCTGAACTAGTTATTGCTGTAGACATGGATTTACTTGGTAAAGAGTATAAGCATGATGACATTATTAACCGCCTTGAATCTATTGGTTTTGAAGTGCTAAACCCAAACCTTCCGAACCACAAAGCCGAGGAAAAATTAGAGGAAACATAATATCAACCAAAGATAATTGCCAAACATCTGTTTCTGGCTGGATTTGGACATGGAGAAGATGGTGCAGATCAAGTATAACAAGCGCAAGCACTCGGAATAATTTTTTTGCTGCGCTAAACATTATCCGGTTGTTGGGGACGTTAAACCGCTATATCAGAATCGCCTAAAAGTCCGTTCCTGGCCGTTAGCCCCCGTTCGACCACAAAGTGGTTTGGGCAGGCAGAAGAGAGGCAGGGTCGCAACCGAGCACCACGGCGATCTCGTATAACTTCTCTACGGTGATATTGACCTCCCCCCGTTCGATCCTCCCTATATAGCTGCGGTCGATGCCGGTAGCCAAGGCAAAGGCGTCTTGGGAGAAGCCTTTCTCCTTTCGTTTTTGCCTGATGTTTCTTCCCAGTGCCGTTGCCAACTCGTCCATACCCGCCTCATTTCCTTTGGGCGGGACTATCCTTCGTTGCGGCCTATCTAGCCACGGACTATAATCCGCATTTATTTTTGTCCCCTACGGTGATGGCCATGTCGAGCACCTCTCCTTTCATTGATAAGCGAATTTTCGAATTCCTCCTGAGCCCTGAAAATGCCCAGTTCACCGTTCGCAGCCTTCGGGACCAGTACATGGAGCAATACGGCATTGAAGCCCAGCACAGCACGGCTTTGCGACGCTTCATTTACGAACGAATCAGGGTTTTGATAACCGCAGGCCTAATCGAAAAGGACCGTGAACAGAGAAAACGTGATCAGCTTTTTCATGTCATGCCTTCCCTGAAGGAGGCTGAGCTATGCCTTGAGGGGGAATGCTTTGAGGCATGGCATCAGCGCCTCGCTCCTCACTTGGAGGAGAAGCAAAAAGCGTCAACAGTCAGTGAGAGCACTGACCAGGAAAAGAAGGGCGATGGTCATAATGAAAGTACCAGCCACGCCACTTTGGAGAAAAAACTGAAGGAGACAAAAAGTGAATTTTTTGCGGCGCTGGGTGAAGCAGAAACTTTTCAACAGCTTATGAGTGATTATCCCGAACTCAAACCTGGCATTACCCTTGATTACCGTGACGCTCACGAGCGGAGCTCACGCCTGCTTGGCAATGTGAGCGCTCTAGAAAAAGCCCTGCACCGCCTGGGAGCTCCATAATCCAACCACTACGTAAATGGCAGTCAGACTGCTTGAAGCAAGCGAAAGTACATTTTTCTAATCACAGTGACTTCTTCGTCCAAGCGACACCCGCTAGCGGTAAAACCCGGCTTGCTGCCGAAATAGCGAGGTGGCTTCTTGAAGAAGGACACATTGATTTCGTTATCTGCTTTGCGCCGACGAGAGAAGTGGTGGCTGGTATACAGCGCACCTTTGCTGCCGTATTGGATCAGCGGTTTGGCGATACGCTTGCCTCGGTGGGAGCTGCCTACACCTATCAATCTATGGAGCATCAATCCCCTGATTTTTGGACGTTATTCACGGCGTATCGCACATTGACCATTTTCGATGAGATACATCACTGTGCAGGCCATGATCCTCTTCTCAGCAATACGTGGGGCCAGCAAATAATTCAACGCATTCAAAATGCGGCGACATATACGTTAGCGCTATCAGGAACCCCTTGGCGCTCCGATAAGCTGCCAATTGTGTTAGCCCGCTATACCGATCCCGAAGGCCAGCTGATCTGTGATTACCGTTATGACCTTCAAACCGCCATCCAGGATGGCGTGTGCCGTTCTCCGCGGATTACTCTGATTGATAACCCACAAATCCAGCTCGTGGAAGAAAACGAAAATACGGCGTCAGTACGTGCTTTTTCATCGTTTAAACAGCTACTTGGCGAATCACCAATCAGCTACGAAGACCTCTTGCGGCACGATGACATCCTTAACGCGGTGCTCGATGTCGGTATTGATCGACTTAACGAGGTGAGGAAGACTGTACCCAATGCCGGCGGGCTAGTTGTGGCTACTAACGTCAAACATGCGTACCAAATTGCGGAGCTGCTAAAGGCAAAGAACGAAAGCTGTACGGTGGCAACCAGCCAAACACCCAGAGCTCACCAGCTGATTGATCAGTACCGGCATAACAATACGCGCTGGATTGTTGCGGTTAGTATGATCTCCGAAGGGACGGACATACAGCGTCTATGCGTTTGCACATACCTCAGCCGCATCCGAACAGAGCTGCATTATCGGCAGGTGTTAGGCCGCATTCTACGAAAAATAGGTGCTGCAGATAACGAGGCGTGGCTCTATGTGATCGCAGAACCACTGCTTCGGAAATATTCTCAGAGAATCGCCGACGACCTGCCTGATGATCAAGCAACGCTACAGACCAAAAAGCTCAATGAACGTCTGGAGAAAGCCCGTCTTGATCACGCTAACGGCTGTAGCGAGAGTCCCGAAGCAGTCAGGGATAGCCATCCCCCCCTAATCGAAGACAATGATGCCAGCGAACCGACATCCGTTGAACCACCACTGCTAACACTAAGTTTTTCACAATATTACCGACAGTACCTGCTGACTTTGATATAGAACTTCCGCTCTATGCCTAATCAGTTTGGAAATCACCATGATTGAAGAAACTGCTAATCATTGCCAACTCCCCTTCCGAGAACACAAAAAAGTTCGAAGTCGTCGTCAATGGCGTTTCTGATCCCGAAATAGAAAATTTGGTACTACTTTCGCCCCCCTAACTGAGGCTGCTTAACTGTAGGATTCCTGGCGGCTGAACAGTTCTCGATACATTACGGCGAAGCTACAACCTTTTCTACTTCAACGGGCTATGCCTTCGGTTGCTCAAACAACCAATCCTTCCGTTCAAGGTAGATCGGCGGTCGCGCCACTGCATCTTCCACGGCAACTGGATCCGGCGCGAGCACGATACAGCGGCGCTTACAGCGACTCAGAGCCGTATAGATCATCGACCGCTCAAGAAGCTTTGAAGGCGGCAGTATAACAATAACAGTGTCCCAATCACTTCCCTGGGCGCGGTGCACTGTCAGCGCGTACGCCTTTTCAAGCCAGGACTCACTCTCCGAAAGTAGGACGATGAATACCCCATCGTCAGTTTCCACCTCAAGGTACGGATCGCCTCTGAATCGTCCCTTGGGTTGCAGAACACTTCTAACAACTCCCTTAAGGCCATTCACAACCTCGCCACCGGATGCAAGCTTTTTATTGGCAGTGAAGACAACCGGAGTGCCCGTCACATAGTCCTCGCCGCGGGTGATGTAGCGATGGATGTAGTCGTTTAGTGCCTGACATCCTAGACTGTAGCGTGCCAACGGCGAAATCACCTGCGCATCACCCTTAAAAGCATCGAGCAACCGGATTACAAGCCGCTTCACGGCTCGCACGCTATTGTCCTCGCAGCCGAGCATAAAAACCCCTTCGGCATACGGGTTTCGCCAGTCGAATTTTGGCAGCTTTGGTGCTCGACCCTCGCGGATTTCGCGCAGCTTCTCGGGAATACCTGTTCGTGCGGCTTGCCGGTGGGTAACGGTCAACTCCTGAGTTGGAATAACGCCGGAGTCGATGAATTTAAACAAGAGCCTGCCCGGCCCGATCGAAGGCAACTGTGCAGCGTCTCCGCACAGCACCAAGTGCGAGGACTCTGGCAGCTTGCGAATTAGGCTGAGGAAGCTAAGCAGATCGACCATGGAGAACTCATCCACTACGACCACCGCATCTTCGAAGTCCGCAGCATTCATCTTGTAGAGTGCACTCGCCAGCGTCATGGCCTTGCGCCCCGTGTCAGTAGCGAGCTTGCGCACAGCCTTGGCAGCGAGTGCAAGCAGTATAGGGCGCATTTCCTGGCGCTCGGCGAGGTCGCAGATCGCGCTAACTACGAACGTTTTGCCGACGCCTGCGCCGCCATAAAAAACACTGACGCGCTTCTGTAGAGCGTTGAGAGCTGCGATTCGCTGCTCTGTCGTAAGTTTGATTTTCTGGCCAGCCTGGGCGGTATTGAGCATGTCGCGACCATCATTGCAGGCCACGGGTTTAATGAGACGGCTTTGCACCCAGGCTTCTATCTCACGCTCACCAAACCACGCTCCCGGGACTTGATATCCTCCACCAGCCGGTATCAGAGCGTTGGTTTCCAAAGCCTTGCCGATTGCATCACACGCCAACAGCGTAGCCTGATCCTGCTCAGTACGAGAGCCAAGAAGATCAGCGATGGCCTGCGCGAGCGCCTCATGCGACGTCCAGGTCGATCCGTGATTATCCAGCGAGGCATACGCAGCAGCCTCGGCAGCGCCCACTAGACGTACCAAATGATCGGCACTGATACCAAGCTTCTCGGCCAGGTCATCCACCGTCTGCCAATCCATAAACAGCAGCAGCCGGTATGGGTTCTCGGAGAGCTTTTCCACCACTCCTCTGCCCCAAGCCTTTTGCACTCTGGCACCGAGGCCGGGATCAATACCATGATGATCGAGCCACTGTGCTACGGCACGTTCGCTTGCAGTAAAACTCCAGCTCTTCAAGAGGGCATCGACCTTGGTTCTGGTCAATACCCCTGCCAGCATCCTCTTGTTGCCCTGATTGAGTACCTCATGGAGCTGCTCGCCAAAGTGTTTACTTAGACGCTCAACGGTAGCCTTGCCGATACCTGGAAAGGCTTCGCTGGATAGCAGTCTCAGCAGGTTTGCATGATCAGACATGCAGAGTCCTTAGGCTACTATGGCAGTGTTTTTCAAAGGCCCCACGCTGCCGCCGCACCTCCTCGACTTCCACTTCCAGCAGCGCAAACCGCTCGCGCTGGCGTCGCTCACGCTGCCTGGCCTTCTCCAAGTCCTTCTCAAGCTGCTCTACGCGCCGCTGAAGTCTGCGGACCTCCTGAGCCTCGGCAGCGCCGGATTTGGCGCTTTCAGCGGATTCTTGGGCACTCGGGGCAGGCTGCGACAGCTGTGTCACCCAAGCCTGAACCGCAGCATCCATCTCACTGAGGATCGGACGGCACTTAGAGCTTTCTAAACGCTTACGCTCGAAGCGCTCCAAGCCTCGCGCCTTCAGGGCTCGCTCAAGTCCTGAGCGACTGACGGCGCCGCGATATATCGGCCACTGCTCGACCGGCACCTCATGGCGGTACAGAACAAGCGCTTCTGCGTAAAGATCCCGCTGTTTTGTACTCTTCATCAGTTCCTCGCTGGTGGAATGTCCTTATCGAACATACTGAGGATTTTCGCCGTCTCCTGTTCGTCAGGGAGTGTGCCGCCTGCGGGCCGGTCGATCTGATGAACATGCATGCCTTTGAGCCGAATATGAAAAGCGATACGCTGCCAACGCTCACGCCAGAGCGCCTCACGGCGCTGATGCTCAGCCACCTGTTTCTTCAACAGTTCGACCTCGCGCTCCAGGGTAGCCAGCTCCAAACTAACCTCCTGTCGCGTCTTGGGCAGGTTGATCAGGGCCTCCTTGGCAAGGCGGTATGCCTGCTTGATCTCCGGCTTGCGATCCATTGCGGCACGGGTGAAGCCAAATCGCTCCTCAAGCGCGGCCCAAGTCAGATCCGAGCCCAGCTTGCCCTCGGCCCATAGGGCCAACTCGGCAACCACGCTCTGCACGTCCTCAGGAGACATGCGGGCGTACTTGCTAACCTTCATGTTCTACCTCCTCAGCGAGTTCCTCTGCGTACTCGTAAGGATCGAAGAACTCAATGCCGTTTAACTCCATTTGACGAGCAAGGGTCTTAAGCTTGGACGTGTGATGAGCGATCCAGTCGATGCTCTTGCGTGGCCGAGCACTCTGCTCCTGCTTCTTCGCGAGGTCGAGCTGGATCATAGTGTTGGCCCATAGACGCCTAATTTCATCAGCGCGGCCCGGATCTGTCTTGGCGTAGACGTAGTCATGGCAGTCGGCTTGGCACTGCAGATGCCGCTCGCATGGTGTCTGTGTAAAGTCATGGACGCAGATACCTGTGCCGACGTCGTGCACGGCACGGACGCTGATTTTGACGAAGGCTTTGCGCTTATCGATGGGCACGTAGTGCATTTGATCCGCCAGGGCGCCCTCAGCCTCACCGGCCAGCAGCGCCTCTTGAACCTCCTTGACGCGCTTTTCTCGACTGGTGTGCTGGTATGCCTTGGTATCGCGCGGGTTGTCACGCCCAAACCATTGCGTCTGGATCAGCTCAGGCAGTCCGCCCTCATCAAGCAGCGTGTTTACCGTGTGACGGAACATATGGGAGGTAAAGTCCAGCTCAACGACCACTTCCTGAGCATACTCTTGGGAAAGTGCAGGCAGCTGCCTTGTAATCCACCCGCTGAGCATTGGATGGCTAATGATGCCGGCCAGCCAATGTGCATGCACAAGACTGCGAAAGTTTCCTCCTAAGTAGATATTTTGGAGAAACAGCATGTGCTCCGGATAAAATTTCTTCCCAAACTGGTCGATGTGGATCGGTTCCACCATTGAAGGATGAAAATCGCGCCGGCAGTATGCCTTGATGCCTTCGAGACTGGTAAAATAGCGATATGCTCCAGATCTATACTCTTCACCTTGCCGTGCCCAACCATTCTTGTGAAGCCAGCCACTTACTGACACATCCAGCAGTGTTGGTGACAGTCCTAGACGCTTGAGGTCTTTTTTGTAGAAGTGCCTATCCACTGACTCTCCGTCAAGAAAACGGAGATCCGGCCCGTTATGACGACGCATCTCGGCGGCTATCTGACGAGCCGGCTCGCACAACACATGCACCTCAGCGATAGTGTCCATGACGATCTGCGCGGCTTCTGTCGGAATAGGAAGCTTTTCGGACGGCGTATAGGTGTCACCTTGGGATGTCTTCCGCTTGAAGTAGGTGATAAACGCATTACCGTCGCGATCTTCCTCAATCACTTGGTCTGGCAGATACGCGACCTCGCTAAAGCGTCGACCAAGGCAGGCGAACAGGGTCAGCATCAGCACATAGAGTCTAGATGGGTGCTCGGCCGGCACCTTCTGGAACAAGGTGGCGATGAGCAGGTAAACTTTCTCGCTCACCATCTTGCTGTGGCTGGTCTCTTGATCCAACACGGGATCATCCAGACGTATCATCCCTACACCGCTCGCACTGTCGGGGCGTTTCATCTTCGAGTACTTCCAGTCCAGCCGCACCTTGCACAACTCATTGGCATCCAGATGGGCGGCGAACTCACCCAGAGCCTTCTGCATTTGATAGGCCGTGGATTCGGCATAGCTTTTGCTGATTAGACCTGCAGCATCCTCAAGGTCGCCAGGCGTGATGTCCCCCACATTGCGTCCCCCTTGCCGCAACACATAGGCAACGAAGCTTATGGCATAAATAAACTGCCTCAGATTTGTTACTGACTGCGCCTTGCGATGAAAGCGTAGAACTACCAGCGTCTTGCCCAACTCGGCGAAGCCATCTTCTAACGGGTCAGCATCTCCCAAGCCAAGCTTTGGTGAGTATTCGAAGTTAATGCTGGCCTTTATGCTATTCTTGCCACTCTGTTTGAGCAGTCGGCCGCCGGTCACGGTCCAGGTATCGCTTTCCCAAACAGCCCCCGGCAACTGCGTCATGAGCTGCTTGGCAAGCTGCACAATCGCACCGAGGTTAGCTTGATAGCTGCGATCAAACTGACTCAAAAATGGCACCACTCGCGCTTTTCGGTTGCCCCTGCCATCGGTCTTGTGACTAACATTAGCCATGAGCTACCTCCCGAGCTGCTTTACACGCCTCAATTACCTGGCCCACGGCAAAAATCACCCGATCCTGTTGCACGGCTAGGCGATGACTCCCTTTTTCCCAGCGCTCATCGCGCCGTGCCAGCAAAAGCTCCAAGACGTGTGCATGATTAGCGTCTTCGTAGGGCTGGAATTTCGGGCAGAGGTAGCATGAATAGGGCGGATCAAGGCGACAAAGCGCCGACTCACCGCAAACGCCGATTTCGGTATGATCGGTAGGGTTTGCCTCACTGTAGAAACTCAGGTGCTTGTCGTCCCGGTCACCATTCACTGCCTCGGCGTCACTGGCTACTACCTTGCCGGTGAAGTAAGCCAGATAGTGGCCGAACTGCTTGGCCACAGCTGCGTCCAACATACGCACCATTTTCCCTTTGAGTGCGAAGTAAACCTCAACGTGCTGGGTGTCGGAGTGGTCAAGAATTTTGGCTAATTCACGGCGACTGATGCCCTCCTCCACCAGTGCGGTGGCCAGCGTGTATCTCAACCGTCGAGGGGTGACAACCATTTGCGCGCAGGTTAGAGGGGAGGTGATATCGTGGCGCTCCACGAAAGCCCGTAGCAAACGGTTAATCTCTGAGGCGGGGATGCGGAAAGCTCGCTCGGCCTGAGCTGCCAGCACCGTTTGCCTTGGGCGGCGAATGAACAACGGCTTGTGGCTAATTGTCACCTCACCACGATCAGCCGTTATAATCGTAGTGTTAATGTCACGATTGGCATGGATTAGGTTCAGTAAGTGGCGCGCAGCCGTTTTATCCATTTTTTCTTCAATAAAGTCCCGTCGCGGATCGATCTGGCGCTTTTTGATTCGCGGGATGCTGAGGACATAGCAGGCCGACACCTTGCCAGGGTCGATGCCATCCGTAAGGTTGACCAGATCCGACTCATTGAGCCAGACGAGATTGGCCGGATTGCGACCGAAGGCGATACAAAGAGCCAGTGCCGCCTTTTGCTGAAGATGTTCGTACTGTGCACTGCCGTCGCGCTCTAGCGCATTGATCAGCAGAGGTACCTCGAGAGTCCGATCAAGCGGCCCCTTGTCAGGGTCATCAGATTTGACAGCTTCCCCCTTGGGATTACCCGGAATGGACATGCCGTCGAGTTCGTTCGCATACTGGGGGTCGAAACCAATCTCGGGGAAGTTGTCGGCGCACCAAACGTACCAGCGAATAGGACGGTATAGCGCCCACAGCCGATGGCTTGCACGTGCCTCACTAATGGCACTCTCCATCAGCGAAATCAGTCGTTCACGCAGGTCATCAACTGCGATATCGCTGGACAGACCGAAGGTGTCTTGCCGTGAAATAATCTCCATGGAAAAATCCACGTACAGCGCATTCCCTGAATGACTGGATGTTGTGCGGATAACGTGCATTAATCTGCGCTTAAGAGCCCAGCGTAGAAACTGGTTTTCCACCCTGCCACAATAAATTGTGCCTGATCTTGAAACATAATCCAGGCGCCAATCGTCCCCTGAAACATCAACTTGGTATCCCTCTCGGCTGGTGATTATCTCGGGCACATCAAGCCAACCATGCTCATCGATCAAGCCTTGCAGAAGCGAGTTGCTATCTTGTTGTAGCATATTCAAAAGGGCACATCCTCGGTTATTAACATTGTTTTTTCCTGATAACGCGCCAACACCTTACTTGCCTGCTTGTGCACTTCAGCCTCGATGTACACATTCTGAGATTCGAGACTGCTGTCACCACGAATGATCGCCAACGCCTTCTTGCGCTCTTCCTCGCCCATGCCAGCCTCTCGCATGCTGCGCTCAAGATTCTGTGAGAAACGGTGCCGCAAGGTATGGGGAGAAAGATGCGCAGGTAGCCTGCCCGGGTAGGCCTTGCGGAGCTGCTCAAAAATTTTGTTAAGGCGAGCCAGTGATAGCGGCTCGCCACCTCCGCTTAGGATCAGATAGTCGTTATCGATTTCGGCTCTATCAAGTAGGATAGGACGCCACTCAGTAATATACTCATCGACAGCCCTCGCGAAGATCGGACTCATGAAGATCGGGCGAGCGTTGCGCTTTACTTCCGGGCGTGGCCTGCGAGTGTCGTTCGGGTCTGGCGGGCGCACGACTACATTCACCTGCGATGCCGAGCTAACCACGACGTCCTCGACACGCAATGACAACAGCTCGCCTCGGCGAAGCCCCGCCTGGAGCATTAAAAGCATTGCAACAAAGTTGCGGTGCCCCAGTGCATCTTGGCGCTGACGCGACTCTTTGGCTTTCTGGCGACTTTTCTTTTGTGCCGGGGTGGCGCCCTTCTTGAAGGGTGGAATCTTGGTAAGCTTACCGATTCCCTTGCCATGGATCGGATTCAGGCACTCGATCAAAAACGCTTGCTCCTGATCCGTCAGACTCTTGCTCGCACTCGCCCGAGCAGTTGGTGCGGCGCTGATATAGCCTTCATTGAACCAACTCGCGATCCGTGCCTGGTTTTCTTTAACCCGTTCGCGCAACCGATGCTCCGACGGCATTCCAACCAGACACGTGTTGAAATACCAACGCAGAAAAGCTGCGGTTGTCAGCAGTCTTTGATTGAAGGTGGCTGGTTCGACAACCAGTTTTTTAACTTTTCCACGCGCTCGGTCGCGCCGGAGCATAAAAAAAAGGCTACCTACAATCTCGGCCTCGGTAAAACCTAGGCCGCTACTAACTCGCTGCCAAAGATCGACTCGCTGCGCCTGCAGCCACTCAAAGAATGGCATTAGCTCCCGAGCATTGCGGATCAGTGTGTTCGGTTTAAGATGCTGACGAGCCAGAATGAACTCGTTCGCGCTCGGGATTGGCATATCGTCTTCATCGATCAGCAGCGGCACTTCATGTCCGGCTGGCTGCCGGATAGCCTCGACTCGCATCCTCTTGCCCCTTACGCTCTTTAACTATACATGCAGATATATGCTACACGCTTAAATTACGCATCATTTTTATACTTATATCTTAAAAAAGAAACTATACAAAGCATATTCCAGGTACAAAAATGCCGCTCCATAACTATACGCCATAGAGCGACCATTAATTTAAACTAAACAATTGTAAATACTAAGAAATATAGCTAAAAATCAAAGTGGCAACGTTACATCTGATTTTGGAACAGGTCAGAAGGGGATTTCATCATCGAAGTCATCGAAATTGCCCGGATCGGGAGCGCCATAGTTATTGTTCTGCTGCTGACCTTGTTGCTGACCCTGCTGCTGGCCCTGCTGCGAAGGCGCTGGCTGGGGCTGAGGTGGACGTTGCTGACCACCCTGCTGAGGGTTGGCATAGCCGCTTTGCTGGGGAGGCTGGTTGCCACCGCCCTGGTAGCCACCCTGTTGAGGCTGCTGTGCGCCCTGGTAGCCGCCCTGCTGGCCACCATCGCCGCGGCCGTCCAGCATCTGCATGTCGTTGGCGACGATCTCGGTGCTATAACGGTCCTGGCCGTTTTGATCCTGCCATTTTCGCGTCTGCAAACGACCCTCAATGTAGAGCTTAGAGCCCTTCTTGAGATATTGCTGCCCGATTTCAGCCAGCTTGTTGAACATTACCACCCGATGCCATTCAGTACGCTCCTGGCGCTGTCCGCTCTGCTTGTCCATCCAGGTGTCGGTAGTCGCCACGTTGAGATTGGCCACCGCCGTGCCCGAGGGCGTAAAACGCACCTCCGGATCTTGTCCCAGATTACCGATCAAAATGACCTTGTTGATGCCGCGGGCCATGACGAACTCCTTATTAAAAGATGTTTAAAAAACCGATGTTGAAAAAAGCTGTTGTTCAAAAAAAGTAGACTTGAATCTGGGTGGGGCTACCGTCCACGGCAACACTCACTACCTCATTTTTCCTTGCTGGAAGGACTGGCCATCAGACGTGACAGGGCGTCTTGATCCAGCTGTTTGCGATTCACTTTCAAATACGCCAGCCGCTCTTCCGGCACCACCATCACATCTTCCACCCCGGCCACATCGGCCAGGCGCAACATCAGGGCGTCCAGTGCAGCATCATGGGTATCATCGTCCAGCGCAATCACTTCACTGGAAAGTGGTGGCGGCGGCGGCATTTTCCACATGGCCACCAGCCATCCCAGTGAAAGCAGGGCGCTGCCGATGAAGACCGCCTCCTGCCCCCCGTAGTGCGCCAGGGCACCACCCAAGGTGCCGCCCAGAAACGCCCCCAAAAACTGGCTGGTGGAGTAAACCCCCATGGCCGTGCCCTTGGCACCGGCAGGCGCCAGTTTGCTGATCATGGAAGGTAGTGTCGCTTCGAGCAAGTTGAAACCTGTAAAAAATATCAGCAGCCAGGCAAACAACCAGAGGCCGCTGGAAGCCGGCGTTCCTAGCCCGAACAGGCTGAGCATGATGGCGGTAATCGCCAGCAAGCACATGGCTTTCATGCGGTAGGTCTTTTCCGCCACGATCACCAGCGGCACCATGGCAACGAACGCTACGCCCATCACGCCCAGATACGCCAGCCCATGATGCTCAATGGCGACACCCGCCTCGAGCAGCCGAAACGGCACCACCACAAAGATCGCCATCAGCACCAGGTGCAGGGCAAAGATCGACAAATCCAACCGCCACAGATCCGGGCGACGAATGACACTCTTGAACTGTTTCCGATCCATGCTGACGTCGCGGTGGCGAACGCGGCGCGGCGCGGCGGGCACCCATTTCCACAGCACCACAAGGCTGCATAGCGCAAGCACCGCGGTAACCCAAAATACGCCACTCAGCCCTACCCACGCCGCTAACCATGGCCCCAGCACCATCGCCACGGCAAATGATACTCCGATCGAAATCCCGATAGTCGCCATGGCGGCGGTACGCACCTGCTCGCGGGTTTGATCCGCCAGCAGTGCCATGATGGCCGCGGCTACCGCACCGCTGCCTTGCAGGGCACGCCCGGCAATTACCCCGGCGATGCTATCCGCCAGGGCCGCTACCACACTGCCCAGCAAGAAGATGAGCAAGCCAATCGCAATCACCTTCTTGCGCCCTAAGCGGTCGGAAAGCACACCGAACGGAATTTGCAGCACGGCTTGAGTCAGGCCGTAAATCCCCAGTGCCACACCGATCAGTAAAGGCGTCGCTCCGGCCAGATTGTCTGCATACAACGCCAGCACCGGCAACACCATGAACAAACCCAGCATGCGCGTGGCATACAGACCTGCCAAACCGCTGATCGCGCGGCGTTCAGACCCCAGCAGCAGTGCGGAAACCTTGCGCATATCACCCTATATTCTGTGGTGGGAGGCTATCCAGCCAATGAGAGAACCCTGCATTCTAGCGGTTTGCTGCTTGACTGGAAACGGCTTGCGGCAACAGGCGCTGGGAAACCCGCTTTGCTGCCGGTGCCCATGCGCCCGTATAATCGATCTTTTGCCGTGCGTTTCGAGGTGTCGATGGACAGCATTCTGGTCAGGGGTGCCCGCACCCATAACCTCAAGCAGATAGACGTGGAATTGCCCCGCAACCGACTGATCGTGATCACCGGCCTATCGGGTTCCGGCAAGTCATCACTGGCGTTCGATACGTTGTATGCCGAAGGCCAGCGCCGCTATGTGGAATCGCTCTCCACCTACGCTCGCCAGTTTCTTTCGATGATGGAAAAGCCCGACGTGGATCATATCGAAGGGCTTTCCCCGGCGATTTCCATCGAGCAGAAATCCACCTCCCACAATCCACGCTCCACCGTGGGTACGATTACCGAAATCTACGACTATCTGCGTCTGCTGTTCGCCAGAGCGGGCACACCGCGCTGCCCGGAGCATGGTGAAGACCTTGAGGCGCAGACCGTTTCACAGATGGTCGATCAAGTGCTCGGCCTGGCCGAAGGCGAGAAGCTGATGCTGCTGGCGCCTGTGGTCAAGGGGCGCAAGGGCGAGCACCTTCAATTGCTCGCCGAGCTGCGCGCCCAGGGTTTCGTCCGTGTGCTGATCGATGGCCAGATACTCGAACTTGACGATATCGCGCCACTCGACAAGCGCAAGAAGCACGATATCAGCGTGGTGGTGGATCGCTTCAAGGTACGCGATGACTTGGCCCTGCGCCTGGCGGAATCATTCGAGACCGCGCTCTCTCTGGCAGACGGTACCGCCATGATTCATTTCATGGATGGCACGCACCAGGACATGGCTTTTTCCGCACGCTTTGCCTGCCCGGTGTGCGGCTATTCGCTGGCGGAACTTGAGCCACGCATGTTCTCTTTCAACAACCCGGCGGGTGCCTGCCCCACCTGTGACGGCTTGGGCGTTCAGCAATACTTCGACCCTGACAAGTTCATCACCCATCCCGAGCTGTCCCTCGCGGAAGGTGTGATCAAGGGCTGGGACCGGCGCAACATCTATTACTTTACCCAGCTGCAAGCGCTTGCCGAGCACTACCGTTTTGCGCTTGAAACGCCCTGGAAGGATCTCGCCCGTCACGAGCGCGACATTATCCTTCACGGCAGCGGTGACGAGGCGATTCCCTTTAGCTATGTCAGCGATCGCGGCCGCAAGGTGACCCGCGAACATCCTTTCGAGGGCGTACTCCCCAACATGCAGCGGCGTTACCGGGAAACCGAGTCGAGCATGGTACGTGACGACCTGGCCAAGCATATTGCCGTGCAGCCCTGTACCACTTGTCATGGCTCACGCCTGCGCAAGGAATCCCGCCATGTCTATATCGACGACCATACCATCGCCGATATCGTGCATTTCCCGATCGGCGAGGCGTGGGGATATTTCGCCCAGCTCACGCTGCCAGGGCGTAAAGGGGAAATCGCCGAGAAAATCGTCAGCGAAATCCATGCGCGTCTTGAGTTTCTGGTCAATGTGGGACTGGATTACCTTAACCTGGAGCGTAGCGCCGATACGCTCTCGGGTGGCGAAGCCCAGCGCATCCGTCTCGCCAGCCAGATCGGTGCCGGCCTGGTGGGGGTCATGTACATCCTCGATGAACCTTCCATCGGCCTGCATCAACGCGACAATGACCGCTTGCTGAAAACCCTGGAACGCCTGCGCGATCTAGGCAATACCGTGATCGTGGTCGAGCACGACGAAGAGGCCATTCGTGCCGCTGACCACGTTCTGGATATCGGCCCTGGCGCCGGCGTGCATGGCGGAGAGATCGTCGCTCAGGGCACACCCCAGGACGTCATGGACAACCCTGCGTCGCTGACCGGCCAATACTTGAGCGGTAAACGTCGGATCGAAATGCCGCCGTATCGCATTCCCGGCAACCCGGAAAAACAACTGGTGCTGCATGGCGCCACCGGCAATAACCTTCAGGATGTTACCCTTCATTTGCCGTTGGGATTATTCATCTGCATCACCGGGGTGTCCGGCTCAGGCAAGTCGACCCTGATCAACGGCACCTTGATGCCGATTGCCGCTCGGGATCTCAATCGCGCCACTACCCTGACCCCGGCGCCCTATACGCAAATCGAAGGGCTCGATCTGCTGGACAAGGTGATCGACATCGACCAGAGCCCCATCGGGCGTACCCCCCGTTCCAACCCGGCCACCTATACCGGCATTTTCACTCCGATTCGTGAGTTGTTTGCCGGCACTCAGGAAGCCCGTTCACGCGGCTATAAACCCGGTCGATTCTCGTTCAACGTCAAGGGTGGGCGCTGCGAGTCATGCCAGGGCGAAGGCCTGATCAAGGTGGAAATGCACTTTCTGCCCGATATCTACGTGCCTTGCGACGTCTGCAAGGGCAAGCGCTACAACCGCGAAACCCTGGATATCCATTACAAGGGCAAGAACATTCATAATGTCCTGGAAATGACCGTAGAGGATGCTCTGGAATTCTTCAGCCCGGTTCCCGCCATCGCCCGACGCCTGCAAACCTTGCTCGACGTGGGGCTTGCCTACATCCGCCTGGGCCAGAGCGCCACTACCCTTTCCGGCGGCGAGGCCCAACGCGTCAAGCTGGCACGGGAACTGGCCAAACGCGATACCGGCAAGACTCTGTATATTCTTGACGAACCGACGACCGGGTTACACTTCGAAGACATCCGTCAACTGCTGACCGTCCTTCATCGCCTGCGTGACCATGGCAATACGATTGTGGTGATAGAACACAATCTTGACGTGATCAAGACTGCCGACTGGCTGATCGACCTGGGTCCGGAAGGCGGCTCGGGTGGCGGACGTATCATCGCTGAAGGCACGCCCGAGCACGTGGCAAAACAGTCAGTCTCACATACGGGGCGTTTTCTCCAACCGTTGCTTGAGCGGCACGCTGAGTCATGAGGATTCTAAAAGGAAGCAAGCAAGCGAAAGTGGGATAAAAATATTGTCAGGGCTTTTACAGGTGGGGGCTTCTCATGGATTACTCAGATAGCTGTATCGTTCGGCATTTCGATTACTATTGCGCTCTGAGCCCAAAGGACAAAAAAATACTGGCAGCACTCGAAGAAAACCCCATTAAGATCTCCCGCGGCACGTCGCTTTGGCAAGAAGGCGAGAACGCCGACGAATTCTACACACTGAGCCAAGGATGGGCCTACTCTTACCGCTACCTGGAAAACGGCGCTCGACAAATTCTCGAGGTATATCTGCCAGGGGATATTCTCGGGCTGCAGGAATTCGCCTTTACCGATCGCCTGGAAGGGGTAGCCATGATCGAGGATGGGATAATCTGCCCCTTTCCGCATCAGCGTATGCTGGAGCTGTTCAGTGAATCGCTGACCTTGACTGCGGTGATGTTTGCCATCGCCAGTCGTCAGCAGGCCTTGCTTTCCGAGCGTCTGGTAAGTGTCTCTCGACGTAGCGCCCGAGAAAGACTGGCGCATTTTCTTCACGAAATATTTCTGCGCCAGCGGCAGACCGACCCGAAAGGCGGCGCCAAGATGCGCCTGCCGCTGACTCAAGAACAGCTTGGCGATCTTCTCGGCATGACCTCGGTCCACGTCAGCCGTACGTTTTCCGTCTTGAACGAAGCCAAGCTGGCTTATCGTAACCGCTATCATGTCACCATTCCCGACCTGAAGGCCCTGGCCAAGGAGGGTGGTTTCGACGAGCGTTACCTCAATAGCGACCTGACCTGCTTTCTTCGCAAGAATCCACCGACCCCACCCTTAGCCAAGGCATTCGATACCTAGCAATCAAACGCAATGCGAGCAGCGTCAACACCCATTTGCAAAGGCTGCTGGCGAACTAAACTACCAGTTCACCCCAACGCCGACATGATAGAGGGTATCGCGTAAATCTTCGGCGCTATTCTCGACCCAGTCGGCCTCTATCGCCATATTGAGCGACATCCACTCGGTTAGTGGGTAGCGCACGCCGGTTTCCGCATTGAACTGAAAGCCGGTAGCGCCAGAGAAAGCACGCCCGGTGCGGCCTGTTGCGTAAAGCTCAAAAAGCTCCTGCCAGAAATGGCGATTGAACTGCCACTGCAATGCCCAAGAGAAAAAGCGCTCTTCGGGGTGGCTTGCATAGGTAAAGCGGTTGCGGGTGAGCAGCGCCGAGAGCGAAAATGCGCTCTGCTCGGTATCCCAGAACTGATAACCCGGCCCCAATCCGAGCGCAAAGCGGTGGGAAATATCCTCCTCCCAATCGCGTTTCCAGCTCACCCGCCCCTGCCAAAAGCGTTTTCGGGTAACAAAACGTTCGGGCGAGTAGGCGAGTTCCCAGTCGTTGTCGCGCCGCTCATTATCGCGGTACTCACGGTGATAGTTTCCCCGCCACCTGTGGCGCCACACCCCCTGGGTCACATGTTGGCGCAGGTCGATATCGACTTCGTGCGTATCCACGGCACTGTTTTCGTACTCTACCGCCACATCGACACCGCCGCGGGAGGAGAATGGGCGATCTTCCGGACGATTCCTTTCACTCGTCTTCGCCAACGCCGGGGGAGTGCTAACCGGCATCTCTGCCCCGCTCCACTCCACCCGCGTGACGTGTTCGGCTTGGATGTGGATGACACCGGCAACGTCCGACGCCACCTGCCACTCGCTCACCGTGTGACGCAGCACCGTCCCGGTAATACGGTCGCCATTTTCCAGCCATAGCGTGTCGGCTGCCAAGGGCAACGGCACCCATAGCCAGCAGAACAGCAAATACAATTTCCCCCCGCAAGCGCGAGGGGAGACCGAACGGCCAGCCGCCACCCTCGGCACTAGCGACCCGTTACCCGCACTTCGACCATCCGCAGCCGGCATAGCAGGTGGGGCAGCCATCCATCATGATCAATTCACCACGACATTCGGGGCAGTGTCCGACGACGGCCGGACCCTCCCCTTTAGGCTTTTTTGCCGAGGTAACCGTCACGGTGGGCTCTGCCTGGGCCGTCTCGCTCGCCTCTTCCGGCGGGTGCCAGGCATAACCATGCGTCATGCGGTGAGCATAGCGCTCGACCAGGGTCTCCACCGCCACCTGGTTGCCATCGGCATCCAGAAAGCCCCGGCGATAAAGTATCTGCTGAATTGACCAGGCAATCGCCGCCACTTCGGAATCGTGGAACATCGGTTTGTTCCATTGATTCATGCCACAGCGCACCAGTCCTTTGTCCCAGGCTACCTTGCGTAGATCCGCCACCGCCTGGGTAACGTAGCCACCCCGTGCGGCCAATGACAGACTACGCATGGTGGCGGTAATCCATTGGTGTTCGCTTGAAAGCTGGCCTGAGGGGAAGAAAAACTCCACCGGCCGCTCGATCACCACGCGCTTGCCACCCAGTACGCCTTCCACCGGCATGAACGACACCAAGAGGTAGACTTTCTTGCGTCCTTCCGCACCGACATAGGAAATCTTTTCCGAAACGGCTTCCAAGGTGCCTTCGGGGCGCGAAGGAATACGCACCGTCAGGGGATTTTCTTCCTGAAGCTCCGGCACGGCTGCCGGCTGCTCCTTTTGCTTGATGCGATATCCGACGATCTTGGATTTTATTTCAACGGTCATCAGTCAGTCCCTTCGGTCAGCAGAATGTGTGCGTTTCGCGCTTGATGGAAAACCTCACCATTTGCCATAGGTGCCTTCCTTCAGTCCATCGAACAGATTGGCGGCATTGTGCTCCTCGCCATCGTAAACCACGGTTTCATCACCGGTAAGTTCCAGTGTCTCACCGTTTTCCAGCTCGAATACATAGGTGGTGTTCTTGAGATCGTCCTCACGCACCAGTACGCCCTGGAAGGCTTCAGGGTTGAAGCGGAAGGTGGTGCAACCCTTGAGACGGCTTTCGTAGGCCTGCAGATAAAGGCTCTCGAATTTCTCGAAAGGGAAATCCGTGGGTACGTTGACCGTCTTGGAAATCGCCGAGTCGATCCAGTTCTGTGACGCCGCCTGTACCGCCACATGCTGTTCCGGGGTCACCGAATCGGCCGTGACGAAGTAATCCGGCAGATCGCTTTCCACCGCATCGCTGGCGATGAAGTGGCGATAGGCGGCCAGCTCGAACGACACGACTTCGACTTGCTCCTTGGTCTTCTTGCCGGACTGGATGATGTTGCGGAAATAGCGATGCGAGAACGAGGGCTCGATGCCGTTGGACGCATTGTTGCCCATCGACAGGCTGATGGTACCGGTCGGGGCGATTGAGCTGTGGTGAGTGAATCGCGCGCCCTGCTCCGCCAGTGCCGCAACCAATTCCGGCTCGAGCTCGGCGATCTTGGCCATGTACTGGCTGTAGCGAGCGTGCAGGATGCGCCCCGGCACCTTGTCGCCAATTTCGTACCCGTCCTTGGCCAGCTGCGGGCGTTCGCGCATCATCTTGGCGGTAATGACGTGCTCTTCTTCCAGCACCGGTGCCATGCCCTTCTCGCGAGAAAGCTCCAGCGCCTGCTTCCAGCCTTCAATCGCCAGGTTGCGGCTGACTTCCTCGGTGAAAGCCAGCGACTGCGCAGAGCCGTAGGGAATCTTGAGCATGGTCAGGGTGGAGCCCAGGCCCAGAAAACCCATGCCATGACGACGCTTGGCTTCAATTTCACGCTGCTGCTGGGGCAAGGGCAGACCGGCAATTTCCACCACGTTATCCAGCATACGCGTGAAGATCGCCACTACCTTGCGGTAGCGGTCCCAGTCGAAACGCGGCTTCTTGCCAAAGGGGTCAATAACGAACTGGGTCAGGTTGATCGATCCAAGCAGACAAGCGCCTTCCGGCGGCAAGGGTTGCTCACCGCAAGGATTGGTGGCGCGAATGTCTTCGCAGAACCAGTTGTTGTTCATGCGATTGACCTGGTCGATCAGGATAAAGCCCGGCTCGGCGTAGTCGTAGGTGGAACGCATGATGGTATCCCACAATTCACGCGCCTTGATGACTTCGATGATACGGCAAGCCACCCGGCCTTCGTCGTCTAGGGTGTAACCATCCTCGATTACCGGCCAGTCGCGGTAGATCAGGCCTTCCGCCTTGACGTCATCCTTCTCGCCGTGGTGCAGCGGGAAAGCCAGCGGCCAGTCGGTATCGTTCTTGACCGCTTCCATGAACTCGTCGGTGATCAACAAGCTCAGGTTGAACTGGCGCAGACGCCCGGCTTCGCGCTTGGCCTGGATGAACTCACGCACATCGGGATGGCCGACATCGAAAGTGCCCATCTGGGCGCCACGGCGGCCACCGGCCGAAGCCACGGTGAAACACATCTTGTCGTAGATATCCATGAACGCCAAGGGGCCGTTGGTGCCGGCACCGGCGCCGAATACGAAGGCACCCTTGTGACGCAAGGTGGAAAAATCATAGCCGATACCGGCACCGGACTTCAGCGTCATGCCCGCATCCACCACGCTATCCAGAATATCGCGCATGGAGTCGCGAATAGTGCGTGAAACGGTACAGTTGATCAGGCTGACCGCCGGCTTATAGTCTTCCGCGCCGGCATTGGATAAAATCCGCCCGGCAGGTATCGCGCCATGTTCCATCGCCCAGCGGAACTTGGGCAGCCACTCCTCCGCCTTGTCGCCTTCCACTGCGGCAAGGGCACGCGCTACCCGCTCGAAGGTGCCGCCGACATCTTTGTCCACCGGCCGGCTATGGCGATCCTTGAGGCGATACTTGGCATCCCAGATTTCCCGCGACGGCCCTTGTAGCGGAACATCATGGGAGATCTTGCTGGCCTTGGTAGAGGTGCTCATGTCGCGGGACTCCTTCACAGCGAGACGGAATTGGTGACCGGAAATGCGGCGATTATACGGACTGCACGGATGAAGTATAGACTTGACTTTCCACCATATGGGCCATTTTTTATATAATCTTCTACCATATGTAGACACTCGCAAGGAAAACAGCATCTTAGCTTTTTTCCTTGTCTCAGCCGTTATAGGCTGGCATTTCACTATCAGTCGATGTATCAGCTAATGCGTTCAATTTGCCATTTCCCTTCCCGTTTCCTCCTCGCCGTCGGTCTGAGCCTGGCGCTGGGTACTTCTGTGCATGGCGCCACTTTCAATATTGAAGACAGCGTTCAGCATATGCATTGGCAATCGATGAGCTTGGTGCTTGGCGATGAACGTCACTTTCGCGCCGTGGAAACCCACAGCTATTCCGATGCTTCCCTGAGCCTCAATGCCACCGCGGGTGTCTGTGATCTACCCTGGCTGGAGATGCGCGTGGAGCTCGATGAGCGTCAGGGGAAAAGCCGTGCGGTGAACCTGGTGCCGGCGCGCCTACGCGTGGATGAGGCCATTCGCCACGAGAGCATGGCGGAGTTCATCACCGAGCGCGGAGACAGCGGTTTTTATACGCACTTTTATCTGAACGATGTGACGTCACTTATCGAGGAAATGCGCGAGGGAGACGCTTTTTATCTAGGCTTCGAACAAGGAGAACAAGCGCCCTGGTACATGACCTTCAGCCTTCAGGGCGCAGAGGCTGCCATTGAGCGCATGCAAGCGGCCTGTCATGCCAACACCAACGCCTCGATCGGCACCGGGCGTGAAAACAGATAGCCTTGATATGCCATGCAGCCATGCTCATAAAGCCATTGGCGATGCGCCTGGGTCTCCACCCCTTCAGCGATCACGTCCAGCTCCAGGCTTTGCGCCAAGGCAATGACGGTACGCACGATGGCCTCATCAATGGGATCATCCAGCACATCACGCACAAACGACTGGTCGATCTTGAGTTGATCCAGAGGCAATCGCTTGAGATAAGCCAGCGAGGAATAACCGGTACCGAAGTCGTCCAGAGAGAAGCAAATCCCCTCATTTCGCAGCGTGACCATGCGGGCTCGCACCGTATCGACTTCTTCCATGAACAAGCTTTCGGTCACTTCCAGTTTCAACCGGTGAGGGTTCGCACCCGTATGCGCGAGAATATTGAGTACCTCTTCAACGAAACCGGCCTGACGAAACTGATTGGGGCTGACGTTGACGGCAATACTCAATCCTTCAGTGGCCGGGGAGCGAGCCCATAATGCCAATTGCCGGCAGGCGGTTTTCAGCACCCAGGCACCAATGGGCGTGATCAGGTTGTTTTCTTCGGCCAAGGGAATGAATTCAGCCGGCGACACCATCCCGCGAACCGGATGGTCCCAACGCAGCAGTGCTTCCACGCCGACCACCACCCCTTGAGCATTCACCTGACTCTGATAGTACAGGCGGAATTCCTGGTTCTCCAAGGCCTGGCGAAGGTCGTTCTCCAACCGGGCTCGATCCACCACCAAGGCTTGCATGGCCGTATCAAAAAAACGCAGGGCATTGCGCCCGGCGAACTTGGCTTGATACATCGCCAGATCCGCCTGCTGGAGAATATCACTGACGCTAACGTCCCTACCGGTAAATAAGGTAATACCGATGCTGCCGGTCACCTGCAGCACATGTTCCTGCACATCGAATGGCGCCATCAGCGACATCAACAACTTATTGGCGATAATTTCGGCATGCGGTGCCGCAAGCGCTAGATCACCTCCCAGCTCGTGCAACATCACCACGAATTCATCGCCCCCCAGACGGGCCACGGTGTCACCGTCACGCACGATCTGCTCGAGACGTCGCGCCACACCTTGCAGCAACGCATCGCCCAGGTAATGCCCGAGGCTATCGTTGATGGTCTTGAAATTATCCAGATCGATGAACATGACGGCAGTGTAGTGCCCGTCTCGCTGCGTATCCTTGAGCGCGGCCTCCAGGCGGTCGATCAGCAGGCGACGATTAGGCAAGCCGGTAAGGGCATCATAAAATGCCAGCTGATGAATTTCCTTTTCGGCGGCCTTGCGCTGGGTAATATCGCTCAGCGTGGCCACGTAATTAGCAATGGCACCGGCGTCATTACGCACCACGCTGATGGTCAACCATTGGGGATATATTTCACCGTTCTTGCGCCGGTTCCATACTTCGCCTTGCCAGCTATCCTTTGCTTTCAAGCGCTGCCATATAGTGCGATAGAAGGCGGCATCGTGACGCCCGGAACTCAAGAATCGAGGGTTGCATCCAAGCACTTCCTCGGCAGCGTAACCGGTAATCGTGGTGAAGGTGGCATTGACCTGAACGATACGGTTCTCTGCATCGGAAATGAACATACCCAAATGCGTTTCAAACGCCATGGCGGCGATCTTAAGCTGGGCGGCTTCCAATTCACTGGCCTGCTGTGCCTGAAGCTGGGTCTCCATCTCCATGGCCAGGCGGTTGCGGTGTTGACGCAGTTCCTGTTCCGCGGCATGCAGATGACGGTAATGGCGCATTCCCACCGCCCCCATTACCACTAATGCCAACCAGCCCGCCATCAACGCCCAGAATCGCCGCCACCAATCATTCAAATAAAAGGCGGTGTCCGTACCGGCAATCACTACCCAAGGGGCATTTTCCAACTTACGCGCGCTGTAAAGCCGATGCACTCCATCCACTGGCGAGTCCCTGACCCAGCTTCCACGAATATCGCTTCCCGACAGAAATGCGAGTAATTGCGGGGTACGCACTTCCGTCCCCAACGCTATGCTCGCGGCAGTTCCCGCTTGTGCACGCCGTGCCAACACCCGAGGTTTGGCATCTACCAATCCCAGGCTGGTGCCTTCATTCAATGTCAGGCGCTCCAGCATGTCGGCAAATAGAGAAGGGTGAAGTCGCGCCAAGGCCAGCCCTTGCAATTCCCCTTCAGGGCTTTCCAGACGTAAGGCGTGTAAGAGGCGCAAGTCTCCTGATGCGGTTTCGGATGCATACAACCCGGAAATCGCCTCCAATACAGGGGCATTGGGTCTTAACAAAGGAGTGAAAAAATCGTACTGATCAAGTTCGATGTGCGTCGCCGACGAAGAGAACGTCGACGCGATAATCCGCCCGGAGGGTGACACCAGGGCGACTTCCTCCCAGAATTCCAGACTGTCGCGACGGCGAACCAGCAGCGTCGCCAATGCGTCGGCATTGATGCTGCCCGGTTGCGTCTGCGTCAGGTCGTAAAGTTCTTTTATTCCTCGCAGTGAATGTGCCGAGGCAATCAAGGTACTGTCCACCCATTGGGCCACCATGTCTGCGCTTGCCACGCTACGTGATTGCGCCCCACGCTGCTCTTCACCATGGTGTTTATGCATTTCCCAACCCAGCAGGCACAATAATAACAAGCCAATCACAAACCCTGTAAAGCTGGCTTGGGAGGGCGATATTCGCCACTTCATGGCAGGGATTGACTGTACCGGACCGACTACACTCACGCCTTACCCTCCTTAACGACACCAAACAAGACGGCCATTTCCGTTCAAGGTGCCTTGGCGCCAGGCTCAAGGTCTGTTCCCTGTGCAAGTTCTACCCGGTTACGTCCGCTACGCTTGGCTCGGTACATAGCGGCATCCGCTCGCCCTATCATCGTCTTGCATGAATCTCCGGCATGCCAGTCCGCCAATCCGATGCTGACCGTAATCGATTGTTCAAGTCCTGTCACCTCCAGTGACGCAATCAAGGTCCGAAGTCTCTCGGCCAACCCCACTGCAGCTTCCAGATCCGAGTGGGTGGCAAGCACGATGAACTCCTCCCCTCCCCATCGCCCCAAATGGTCACAGCCCCGTAATGAGCCTTCCACGAGGGCGGCAAGCGCCACCAGCACGTCATCACCCAAGGCATGGCCATAGGTGTCGTTAATAGCTTTGAAGTTATCCACATCAAACAGCAACAGGCAAAACGGCGTACCGTAACGCTGGGCAGCAACCAACTCTGCATCAATTGCCTGTTCAATGCGGTAGCGGTTCCACACCTGGGTCAAGGGGTCAAAGTGCGCCAGCTGCTCCAGCCGCTGATTGGCTTTCGCCAGGGCTTGTCGCTCGGTTTGCAAATGAGCATTCAAGGTGCTGATTTCATAAGCGGAAATAGCCAGGGTCAAGTCTTCACCCAGGTCTACGGCAGCTAGTCGCTCAACGCGTTGCCAGGCTTCACTCTTGCCTACCACTTCTTCACGCCAAGCCGCAGAGCGCGCCAGATCGGTCGACATCATGAACTGTCCGGATGCCTCGGTAGGCTGCATCGCCCAATACAGTGTTTCCACCTGTTCAGGTCGAAAAAATACCAGCCAAGTGCGCTGAGATGGGTTCATGGCCAGCGGTATTGCCATCGCGCCACAATGGTTGCCCAAGGGTAGCGTCCTGGCCACGGGGTCATTACGAAGATTTCGGCTACACCAGGGCCGATTATGGGCGTGTGCTGTTTCCAGCCGTGCGGTCAATTGTTCGATGACGGCACTAGCGGGCACCTTGCCGGTACTGATAACTTTGCCATTGATACACAAGGCCACTCCGGTGGAGCGAAATAGTTCCAGCCAGGTAGCTGCCTGCTGCTGCAATAATTGTGCGGGGCTGTAGGGCTCTTCCTGAGGGGCGGGCAGTGCCAGGCTATCCTGCACTCTTTCTAGATAACGGGCTTCCTGGCGGGCACGCAATAGCAGAAGACGCTGCGTAGCCATTTGCACCAAGGCGCGTACCGCATCGCGTATCGAAGGCGGGACCGGATGAGGGGTGGCCGAATGACAGATCACCAGGCCCCACAAGCCGGCATCTCCCTGCATGGCCAGGCTTAACGAGCCCCGAACGCCCATACGGGCCAGATACGCTTGACGCTCAGGTGCCGGGGCACGCAGCAGACTTCCCATTACATCGACATTGATGCCGCTCGTGCTGGGAAGCAAGGTTACCGGCGGCGCCTGAGCATCGGTAATTTTTCGTACGGGTGTGCGCTCATAGCTGCGCCGTAGACTCAATGGAAAGTCGCTGGCGGGAAAGCGCTGCCCCAGCAACCCAGGCAACTTTCCGGATGAGGCTTGTGCCAGCATCAGGCCGTGCCAGTCACTATCGAAGTGGCACACCACCACGCGATCATGTCCGGTAAGTTGTCGAATGGCATGTACCAGACTATCGAGCAAAGCCTCCTGGTGAGGCGCCTCGGCAAGCTGCATCAGGCTCTCATTGACCGTGCCCAACAGACGGCGTTTACTCGAGGTATGAAGAGGTTCCAGCTCGGCCAGGACATGATCGCCACTGCGCAGGGCATTAAGCTGAAAACGTCGGCGTCTACCTTGTACGAGACGAGAAAATGCCAGGGGTCCGGGTAAGCGCGGCGCGCCCCGCATTTCATCTTCCACACGCTTGGCCAATCGTTTACCGAGTAGCGTAGCAACGCTATCTTCCGTTTTGCCCGACCACTCAAGACCGGTCAATTCCGTCAGATTGGCACTGACCTGACATACCCGACGACAGCTAGCATCCAACACCAGCATGGCACCACATGGCTGCAGCCGTGGCGACGATTTCGATAGCGCGATGTTGTCAGGCAATGTTTTCAACTCCCCAGCACTTGACGCAGCAGCAACTCGACGCGGCGATTGGCCGCGCGACCTTCAGACATGGCATTGTCTTGCATCGGCTGGGTATCGGCGTAACCCACGGCACGCATACGGTTGACGTCCATGCCTTCCCCTTCGAGATGCCGTAACACCGCAATCGCTCGGGCGGCGGATAATTCCCAGTTGGATGGGAAACGTGCAGTGGAAATCGGGATATTGTCGGTATGGCCTTCAATGGAAATCTGACCCTCGAATGACTCAAGCACCTCGACCAGGCTGCCGATCACGCCTCGCCCCTGGCTGGTCAACTGTGCCTGACCGCTGGCGAACAAGAGGCTGTCATCGATGCGTAACGTCACCCCTTCACGGCCTTGATCGACACTCACGCCGGGGATGCTCAGCCCGGAAAATTGCGGCTGGATACCATCATGACGCGGCATGATGCCGGTCGAACGCTGTGCCAGCGGGCTAGTCGGCACGGCGCCTCCCGGCGTTATCTGATCCTTCGCTGCCTCGCCACTGCCCGCCGGTGTCAGCGCCAGCAGGAGCACGAACAAGGTGATCAGTAAAGTGAGCACATCGAGGTAGCTGGTCAACCAGCCTTCATCGTCACTGCCCATGCCGGCAGGTTCCAGTGTCTGCCGCGTATCATGATCCAGCATGAGCGGCGCTACCCTTTGCTAGTGGCAGGTTTCGAGGGCGCCTTTCTCTCGCGGATTTCATCATGAAAGTCGGCGACGAAGGAATTGAGCGTTTCCTCGATGAAGGAAGGTAGACGGCGCTTGGTGATCAGCGAAATACCTTCCATTACCATGTTCATGGTAATCAGTCGATCTTCGGTACGCCGTTCCAGTTTGACCGCGATGGGCTTGAAAATCAGGTTGGCCAGCAAGATGCCATAGAAAGTGGTCAGCAATGCCACGGCCATGCGTGGACCGATAATTTCCAGGTCACCGGCATCCATGACTTCCAGCATATTTACCAGGCCAACCAGGGTACCGATCATGCCGAAGGCGGGCGCATAGGTGGCCATGGTACGAAATACCTGCGCCTGGGCATGCTCGCGAGCTTTCAACCGAGCGATACGCCAGCGCATCAGGTCGAATATTTCGTCTTCCTTGGTGTTGGCAATGACTAGCTGGATACCGGTACGCAGAAAGGGGTTGCGTGTGTCTTCCAAAGCAGCCTCGACCGCCCGTACATCCCCTTTGAACCACAACCGGGACATATCGACGAGTTCCTTGATGTCATCGCGCACATAGGTGTTCTCGCGACGGAATACGATGCCCACCAGTCGCACCACATGCAGCACTTCCTTGAGTGGATAGCTGATGAAAGTGGCGGCCAGGGTGCCGGTGAGCACAATCGCAAGCCCCGGAAGATTAAGAAAGCTCTCGGGTGATTCCGCAGTAAAGAACAGGACGCTAACCAGCAGCCCTATGCTGGCAAACATGCCTATCAGCGTCGAAGGATTCATCAACGGCTCCTTGCCGGTCTCAAGTTAATCGAAGACGTTGTGCCAACAGCGCACCGCCATCAATGCACAATACGTGGTTCAAATAGCGACGAGTTCATCTCAATCGTCGGCCAGACGAGCACGAAGACGGCTCACCGCCTGGCTGTGCAATTGAGAGACGCGGGATTCCGTCACGCCAAGCACGGCACCCACTTCCTTGAGGTTAAGTTCTTCCTGGTAATACAGTGCCATCAATAATTTTTCGCGCTCCGGCAAGGCTTCGATGGCCTCGACCAGGCGCTGACGCTGCTGGGAATCCAGCAGGGCATCGAACGGTAGATGAACCGAGGTGGTACTGACCGGTTCCCCGTTTTCCGCCACCAGCTCTTCGTAGGCGAGCAGGTGGCCGTTATTGGTATCGTTGAGCAGCTGGTGATAGCTATCCAGCGGCATGCCCAGCTCGGCCGCGACCTCGGCTTCTTCCGGCGGTCGACCCAGCGCCTGTTCCAGGCGGTGAATGGCACCGTCCATCGCCCGCGCCGAGCGCCGCACACTGCGTGGCAGCCAATCACGGGTACGCAGCTCATCCATCATGGCGCCGCGAACACGCTGGCTGGCGAATGTGGCAAAACTTGCCCCCTGGTTGGCGTCAAAACGCCCCAAGGCTTCCAGCAGGCCCACCATGCCGGCCTGGATCAGATCATCAAGCTCAATACTGGAAGGCAACCTTACCTGAAGCATCAATGCTTGGCGTCTTACCAGCGGCATGTATTGGGCCAGCAATTCACTTTGTTTGATCCTGCCTTGTGCTGTGTACATCCTCTTGCCTCACGGCTGTTCGGCCTTCACTGGTAGTTCACGATGACCTGTAAGCCTTGAACCTTTACCGGACGCTGCCCCGGTGCCAATGCAAATCGAAAATGTATCGGCGCCTGAGCTTGCATGCCGGCAAACGCCTGGGTGGCTCCTCGCATGCCTGTAAGCGGGACACACTGCTCCGGATGACACAGCCAAGCCCGCAACGGGGTGCCGGGCGGGTGGCGGTACTGCCACTGGATAAGCGTCATTCGCGCCTCGCCGACATGGGCCGTTGGCGGCGCTGCCACGCTCTGAGTCGCAACGGCACGATCACTCATCGCCACCATGCGACCCGGCATTGATGCCACCCAACTTCCCGGTGCGGCCAGTGCCGACGGAGAGAGCAACACCAGAAGCAATACCAGGAGCATCACCAACGCTTTACGCATCTCATCCTTCCAGCTTATCACGCCAAGGGTATCTTTCATCTTGCAAGTATCAATAGTTCAGTACCCAAGTAGTACTGAGCGGCTTCATGCAAATTATCCAACAAGCCGCGTCGGGACAAGCCGGGCTCATGCAGCGCCAATAAACGCCGAGGTCCGCCTGCATCATGCAACAGACGCAGAGTGCGAAAGGCTTGAACGAATGCTTCAGCATCACTTTCGACCCAAAGCGCCCAACGCCGGTACTGCCGCGCCAGGGTCGCCACCTCAGCGGCATCCGCGGCAACCACGTGAATGTCCCATTGCTCTGGATCACCGGCCCACTCTCGACCCAAAGCGGCCCAGTGTCTCAAACGTTCCTTGACCTTGTGTGCCTGGGCAGCAGTGGTCCCCGGCAGTCCCACGACGACCAAGGGGATACGTACCTTCGGTGGAGCCGGAGGCACCTCGGGCTCGCTGGCGACAGAAGCCGTGGCGCTAGCTGTCTCTTCAGGGGCGGCGAAGGCACCATCGAAATCGAACAAGTCATCATCGTCAGCCACTGATGCTGATTCAGGTTCAATCTCTTCAGCCTCAACCTCAGCCAAGGAAGAGGGTAGCTCTTCGGAAGTCGACTCTTCAGGCGATGACTGTGCCGCAACTGTCTCGATGTCGTCATCAGGGAGTGCCGGGGCGTCACTGTCCGCCTCTTCGTTACCCTCTTTTTGCTGGCGCTGCAGATTGGCCCACTTACGCAGCCCCGCAGCCTGGTCCTTGTCACTCACGTGATGCCCTCCAGGCTAGTGTTGCCCAGCTGGCGGATAGCATCGCGTGCCATGAAGGCATAGGACAAGGCGTCCAGCATGGCGGTGTCACGGCGACGGCGGCGCGCGCCCAGCAACCCAAGCAGGTCGGCACGCAAGTCGGCAGCGGCCTCGTCATCGGCAACATCGAGGTGCCCCACCACCGTCGCTAACCCGGAGGCCATCAGCAAGCGTATTTCTGCGCTGAGTTCACCGTTATCGGAGGCTTTCAGTTGCTGCCAAGCTCGCCGAGTCAACGTCGCTACCCCTTCGCTTTGCAATTGGGTCAACAGCAACGAGAGGACGTCGTCGCCCAGACGTTCCGGTGTCAGCCAATAGCGACGCGCCACTATCTTGGCACTTTCCGGGTCACGCAGCTCGCCACGCCAGGCAAGCATCGGCCGAGAGACGACGGTCGTCTGGCGCGATGAGGGGGTTATCTCCACCGTCTGGCGCGACACCCATAAGGTCATCGGCTGCCCCCGAAAGCGTACCGGCACCTGGGTGGCAGGCTCAGGCTCATTCGGCAGCGTCGCCAGGCTGACTCGCTCGCCCTGGTAGTCTACCCGTTGAGCGCCTCGCACTTGGCTGATCCAGGTCATGTGTTGAGTTTCCAGCCATTCCCAAGCCGCCAAATCAGGAAGCCCGGGCAATAAATGGACGACGACGCAGGTGGTCCAAGAGAGGTAGGCAAGACGCTCCTGCTCCCCCGCCGGATGGCGATGTTGCAACCAGGGCAGAGCCAGCCAGGCACCATCTGCGTCCAGGCCGACATCCGGCATTGCCCACTCGCATCCTCGTTCATTACGTCTCGGCGACCAGGCCATTCCCAGGGTGGTCTGCCCGGGCGGATAGCTCGCCAGCAGTAGATCCAGACGCTCCCGCTGCAAGGATTCAGGCAAGGCGGCCAGATCCCAGGTGCTTTCCAGGTGAGCGAAGCCGACGACCCGTTGACGCAGGTCGGCCAGCAAACCGGAAAGACGCCGCCCTTGGCCCAACACATCGCGTGACCAGCGCGGCAAGGAAACCGCCGCCTGGGCATTGGCTTCAAGCTTACCGGGTAGCGGCGTACGCGTTTTCAAGGCTTGCTCCACCAGGCTTTCAGCCTCGGCCACCGCCATGTCTTCGGGGACGCGCTGACCGTGAGAACCAAACAATACCCGCAGGCCATGGCGCATGACGATATCCAGCACCGGCGCCAGACGCCCGGCTTCGTCCTGCTTGGTGATGATGCAGTCATCGAGCGATGCTCCGGCAGCCGTTGCCGCCTGACGATAACGCACCACCACCTCTTCCAGGGTTTCCGGCTGACTGGCGGCATTGAGCAACAGCACCAGGCGCACTTTCGAGCGCCCGCCTTGCAAGTGAGCGATCTGCTCGATAACGCGCTGATCACGCTGACTCATCCCCACGGTGTCGATGATGATCCAGCGCTTGCCCTGTAAGCGGCCCAGCAAGTCGTCGATGGGCTGCTCTGCATCCAGGGCATACATCGGGGTATCCAGCAGACGTGCATAAATACGCAACTGCTCATGCGCCCCGATACGAAAACTATCGGTGGTGATCAAGGCTACCGGACGCGTGCCATGGCGCATGACAAAGCGGGCCGCCAACTTGGCGGTGGTGGTAGTCTTGCCCACCCCGGTAGGGCCGACCAGCGCCACGATACCGGTCTGATCGAAAAACTGTGGCTCGTCATCGAGCACATGCAACCGTGTGGTCAGCTGGCGGTTCAACCAGGCCAAGGGGCGTTCGCTGTCCTCGGCCAGCGTGGCGAAGTCCTCGGGCAAGCCGGTCAGCACTTCCTCGGCCAGCTCATGGCTGAAGCCCACTTCCCGCAACAGACGCTCTAGGCGCTGGCCACAGCCAAGTGGCTGCTGGGTGGCGGGAGGATTGCGCGCCGAGTCATTCGCCAGCAGGGCACGCATATCCTGCATTTCCTTGAGCAAACGCTCACTCATGGCATGCATCGGATCAAGAGGCCTTGACGCCGGCTCGGGTTCAGGCTCAACCGAAGGTGCCTCGGTGGCTGAGGCCTGGGTCGGGTCGAAGTGATCCACCGCGGCATCCGCCATGGCCAAAATCTCCACGCCACCTTCAGTTCGTCGGTTAGCTAGAATCAGCGCATCGTCACCCAGGGCTTCACGTACCTGGCGCATGACATCGCGGCTATTCGCCCCGACGAAACGTCTTACGCTCATGCTTCACCTTTTGCGTTGTACATGCTTGTTAGGAGGGTCATCCGAGAGCAACGCTTACTGTCGCCCACCCACTAATGTGGTTACCCGTAGCGTGCGATCATCAGGAATTTCCGCTTGGGACATTACCACCAGATGGCGCAGCCGACGCCGCAAGAAGCGCGACAGTACAGGGCGCAGGGAATGCTGAACCACCAGCACGGGCGGCTCGCCAGCACTTTCCTGACGTTCCAGGGCTTGTTGTGCCTGGGTCATGAGGGTATCCGCCAGACCCGGCTCAAGGGCACCATTGCCGCTCATGGCTTGCAATAACACCTGCTCCAACTGAGCTTCAAGCCCCATCACATGCAATGTCTCCTGCCCCGGGAACCATTGCTGGGTAATATTACGCCCCAAGGCAACCCTTACTATGGCGGTAAGCTCATTGGGGTCCTGTTGCTGGCCGGCATGCTCCGCCAACGTGTCCAGAATGGTGCGCATATCGCGAATCGAGACATCTTCATCAAGCAAGTTCTGCAGGATGCGTTGCAGTACCGTGAGCGAGATAGCCTTGGGTATCACTTCCTCGACCAGCGACTTCTGATCTTCTCCCAGTTTATCCAGCAGTTTCTGCACCTCCTGACGCCCCAACATTTCCGGGGAATGGCGATGCAGCAGATGATTGAGATGGGTTGCCACCACCGTGCTGGCGTCCACCACGGTATACCCATAGACTTGAGCATGCTCGCGCTGGCTGCTATCGATCCAGACCGCCGGCAAACCGAAGGCGGGGTCTTGCGTGGGGGTTCCCTGCAGTTCGCCGGAAACCTGACCGGGATCAATTGCCAGCCACTTTCCGGGTTGCGCTTCAGCACGCCCGATTTCAGCCCCTTTCAAGGTCAGGACATACGTATTGGGGGAAAGCTCCAGGTTATCGCGTATATGCACCACCGGCGGCAGAAACCCGACCTCCTGGGCGAACTTCTTGCGTACGCTCTTGATTCGCCCGAGCAACTCGCCTCCTTGGCGAGCGTCCACCAGCGGGATCAAACGATGGCCGACTTCCAGCCCCAGCGTATCGACCAGCTGGACGTCATCCCAACTGGCCTCGGGAGTTTCCTGCACAGGCGGCGGTTCGGCGGCAATTTCCTCCTTGACCAGCAAATTCTCTTTCTGGCGGATGAGATACCAGGCCAGACCCGCCAACAGCCCCGTGAATAACAAGAACACCATGTTAGGCATGCCCGGCACCATGCCCAGCAGCCCCATCACGATAGCCGACAAGATCATTACCTGGGGATTGATGAACAGTTGGCTGATCATCTGCTGACCGACATCCTGATCGGTATTGACCCTGGACACCGTGACACCTGCCGCGGTGGAAATCACCAACGCAGGAATCTGAGCGACCAGACCATCCCCGATGGTCAGCAAGGTATAGGTTCGTCCTGCATCGGCAAAACTCATGTCATGTTGCACCATGCCGATCAACAACCCCCCTAGGACGTTGACCACCATGATGACCAGACCGGCCATCGCATCACCGCGCACGAACTTGCTGGCACCATCCATGGAGCCATAGAAGTCCGCTTCCTGAGAGACTTCCGCGCGACGCTGCTTGGCGTCTTCCTCACCAATCAAGCCGGCATTGAGGTCGGCGTCGATCGCCATCTGCTTGCCCGGCATGGCATCGAGGGTGAAGCGTGCCCCTACCTCGGCGATGCGTCCTGCCCCTTTGGTGATGACCATGAAATTGATGACCACCAGGATCAGGAACACCACGAGGCCGACGGCAAAGTTGCCGCCCACCAAGAAGGTGCCGAATGCCTCGATGACCTTGCCTGCCGCATCGCCCCCCTGGTGACCTTCCATCAACACCACGCGTGTCGAAGCAACGTTGAGTGACAGACGCAGCAAGGTGGTGAACAACAATACGGCGGGAAAAGCGGCAAAATCCAGCGGCTTCTGGGCAAACATGCTGACCATCAGCACCATGATCGCCAAGGCAATATTGAAAGTGAACAACAGATCCAGCATGAACGGTGGCAAGGGCAGAATCATCATGCCCAGGATCATCAGAATCAGAATCGGCCCGGCGAGCAACTTCATGCGCACACTGCCCATCCAGTCCTGTTTGCCGATATATTGGCTCAAGCCTTTCATGGTTGCGTCTCACTAGTGCCGTCGGAATTACGGCCGGGAGTTTCCAGTTCGGGGGGAACCGGTAGATTGTCAGGTGTGGGGGGCACCTCGCCTCCTTCTTTGGCAACATTTTTGAGACGGTAGGCCCACGCCATGACTTCGGCTACCGCTGTATAAAGGACGGCCGGTACTTCGGCATCCAAGTCCACGTGATGATACAGGGCTCGCGCCAACGGTGCTGCCTCCAGGCGAGGCACACCGGCCTCAAGACCTATTTCTCTGATCTTGGCTGCTACCGCATCCGCCCCCTTTGCCACTACGCGTGGCGCGCCCATCTGGCCTTCCTGATAGGCCAAGGCCACCGCATAATGGGTCGGATTGGTAATTATCACATCAGCATCCGGCACCTTGCTCATCATGCGCCCTCGCGCCATGGCTTGCTGCTGCTGACGGATACGGGCCTTGATCTGAGGGTCGCCCTCTGATTCCTTGTGCTCGCGCTTGACTTCCTCCTTGCTCATGCGCAGCTTCTTGGCATGACTCCACAGCTGAAAAGGCACATCGATCAGGATGACAAACACCAGGGTAAGCACCATCAGCCCCGAGGCCTGGGCCGCCATGTTAAGGGCATTGGCCAAGGCTTGCTGCACCGGCTGGTCCATCAAGGCCAGGAACTTGCCGATATTCAAATACAGGAAGGCCGCGCCCACGCCACCGACCAATACCGTTTTCGCCATGGCCTTGGCCAGTTCCACCAAGGCCTGGCTGGAAAATATCCGTTTGACGCCTTTAATCGGGTTGAGCTTGGAAAACTTGGGTTGCATCGACTTGGCCGAGATCAGCCAACCGCCCAGAAGCGCTGGCGCTACCAGCGCAATCAACACCAGCAGCAGGAACAACGGCATCATGGCAAACAAGGTACGCTGCCCCAGGTCCAGCGCGACCACCAGCATGGAAATAGGCTCCATCACCTGGCGTCTTTCGAACAGAAACGCCTGCTCCATGACCATGCCCAACTGATCATAAAGCATCTTTCCCATCGTCCACAGACCGATGACCCCTCCCAATAACAGCAAGAAAGTGGTCAGTTCTCGCGATCGAGGCACCTCCCCTTCTTCACGCGACTTTTCCTGTCGCCTGGGTGTGGCCTCTTCGGTCTTTTCATCGTCGCTATCGCTATCCGCCATGCTGTTACTCGGCCTGGGGTGGTGACATCAAGCGCTCAGCCGCCCGAAAGGCGGCTGAGCGATAACCAAACACGATGATAGAACATGAGGTGAGAGGCTCAGAAACCCAAGTCATCCAGCAAATCATCGACTTGATCCTGACCGGTTACCACATCAGGCGCTTCGGCATTCATCTGAGGGCCATTGAGCAAATCTTCGTTGCGCCCTCCCTCGTCGTTATTCCATTGTGCTTTCGCCTTGCGCTGCATATGTCCACGCGTCTGGCTTTCCGGCACGTTATCGATTAATACCTGTACCAGCTGCTGCTCGATCTCGTGGATCACCTCCATCATTTTCTTGATCACCTGACCGGTGAGATCTTGAAAATCCTGGGCCATCATGATTTCGAGCAGTTCTTTACTGGTGGCAGATGTCATGACCGGCACATCGGAAAGATAGTTGCGCGTATCCTGAACCAACACCTTCGCGTCGTCCAGTTCCTGAGGCGCTTCAAACCACTCGGCCCAGCGCTTGTCGAGCCCTTCGGCACGCTCAGTCAACTGGTCCTGCATGGGCTGGGCACGATCAATGGCGTTGAGAGCACGCTCGGCCGCCTGTTCGGTCATGGCTGCCACGTAATGCAGACGATCGCGTGCATCGGGGATTGCTTCTGCGGCTCTCTCTATTTCCTTGTCCAGGCCCAATTCACGCATGTTATCCCGCAACATGCGTGTCAATTTCCCGATGCGGTGAATCAGGTCTTCAGCGGCCTCTTCGGACAGTTTGGCAGTATCGGCCTGCTCATTCTGACTCATTATGTTGTCTCCTAGGTAGCCAGGCACTCCCGCCTAGCCGGTTCATTTGCCCATTTTGTCGAAAATCTTATTGAGCTTCTCTTCCAGGGTGGCGGCGGTGAATGGCTTGACGACATAACCATTGGCACCCGCTTGCGCGGCGGCAATGATATTTTCCTTCTTGGCTTCCGCCGTCACCATCAATACCGGCAAGTGCTTGAGAGCATCGTCTTTCCGAATTTCCTTGAGCATTTCAAGGCCATCAAGGTTAGGCATGTTCCAATCGGACACAACAAACTCAAAGCTGCCGGCACGCAGCTTATTCAGCGCATCCTGGCCGTCTTCGGCTTCCTCCACATTGGTGAAACCGAGCTCCTTGAGAAGGCTACGGACGATACGGCGCATGGTGGGAAAGTCATCCACCACCAGAAATCTCATGTTCTTGTCTGCCATCATTCATCCTCTATCAGTTCATGGCATTGAATCGACTGACCTTTTCGGCCAGCCATAAAATTGAAACTATACTCGCTGCGCTCGCCCTGAGGCTGCCACCAGCGCCATCAAACGGGCAGGTATTTCATCCAGGCCGCTGACTTCCACCGCACCACCCAAGGCGATTGCCTCCCTGGGCATGCCGAAAACCACACAACTTGCCTCATCCTGAGCAATGGTAGGCGCACCGGCCTGGCGCATTTCCATCAGGCCGACAGCGCCATCTTTCCCCATGCCGGTCAGAATCACGCCAATCGCATTGCGCCCGGCATGCTGAGCCGCCGAGTTAAACAACACATCGACCGAAGGACGATGGCGATTGACCGGTGGCCCGTCGTCCAGGCGTACCACATAGTTGGCCCCACTGCGGGCCAGCTTCAGGTGGTGATCTCCCGGTGCTATGTAAGCGTGCCCCGGAAGCACTCGCTCTCCATCAGCCGCTTCTTTTACCGTCATTCGGCACAAACGATTAAGACGCTCGGCGAAGGATCGGGTGAATCCACCAGGCATGTGCTGTGTGATCAGAATGGCGGGCGAATTGGCCGGCAGGGGTTCAAGCACCGCTCGGATTGCTTCGGTGCCCCCTGTGGAGGCGCCGATGATGATCAGTTTTTCACTCGACACCAGAGGCGCCTTGAGCTGCGCCGGGGCCGGCGTATTCTTGTGACGCGCCTGACGCGGACGAGAACGCGCTGCTGCACGCAGCTTTTCGGCAATCTCGTTGGCATAGTCCAGCATGCCGTTACGAATGCCCAGGCTGGGTTTGGCGACAAAATCCAGAGCGCCGAGCTCCAGTGCCCGCAAGGTGATCTCGGAACCGCTCTGGGTCAAGGAAGACACCATGAGCACCGGCATGGGACGCAGGCGCATCAGACGTTCCAGAAAATCCAGGCCATCCATGCGCGGCATTTCCACATCCAGGGTCAAGACATCGGGATGATGCTGCTTGATCAGATCCCTGGCAACGATCGGGTCCGGCGCTACTGCCACTACTTCCATATCCGGCTGTGAATTGATGATTTCAGTCAGCAAATCGCGAATAAGCGCCGAGTCATCAACGCAAAGCACTTTAATCTTGGCTGCGCTCAAAGCACGCCTCCTTTCGCTATGGGCGCATAGTGCGCCATCTCGGAACAAGACACATGGTTATCACGCCCTTCCACGTTCTCAATTTGGCTTTCATTACCCATTTTTTTGCCAGATTTCTTGTTGTTCATTTTTTTGCCAGGTTATAAACGGTCTGGCCACGCAGTTTGAAAGCGTCGCTGATATAGGAAAAATTCTCGGAGTGCCCGGCAAATAAAATGCCATCCGGCTTCATTAACGGGGCAAATCGGCGAAGTATTTTTGACTGAGTTTCTTTATCGAAATAAATCATGATATTGCGACAAAAAATGGCATCAAATGAACCCTTGATAGCCCATTGAGGAGCCAATAGATTCAAGGGAAGAAATTCAACCAATGAGGATACTTCCGGTCTGATGCGCGCTAACCCATCGTGGCGCCCCGTTCCCTTCTGGAAAAAGCGCTTGACCCTTACATCGTCCAGCTTGCGCACTTGCTCCTGGGGATACACGCCAGCGCGCGCCTTGTTCAAGGCATCGGTATCGATATCGGTGGCGATGACGCGCGCCTGGGCCGCCCGAGACCCCAGGGTTTCCAGCAATGTCATGGCGATAGAATAAGGTTCCTCACCCGTAGATGCGGCGGCACACCAGATTCTTACCGGGTCTCGCTTTTCACGAATATGATCCGCGAGTAGCGGAAAATGGTGCGCCTCGCGAAAAAAAGCAGTGAGGTTGGTCGTCAAGGCATTGGTAAATGCTTCCCACTCCTTGGCATCCGGCTGACGCTCCAGGCGTGACAGGTAGTCACTGAAACGCGTTAGACCGTGATGACGTAAACGCTTGGCCAAGCGACTGTACACCATTTCCCGCTTATGCTCGGCCAATACGATTCCTGCACGCTGATAAATCAGCTCGCGAATACGGGTGAAATCCGCATCGGTGAGAATCAGGTCGCGCTCAATCTGGCTCCCTGATCCCCATTGGCCGGCTTCCACCGCCCCTTCTATGTGACGGCTCAAAACTCCTCCCATTCTTCAGCGACAGTCTCCTGCCGTTGGGGCCTCGGTTGTAACCGGGACCTGTCATTGCCCGCACGGGCGGGGTTGGTTGGCGGTAACGCTTGCCGCTGCGTCGTGGGTCTTTTCAAGCCCGGCGAGGATGACGTTCCATCTCCCAAGCGGAAGGCTTCAACCGATAGCGACAGCAATGAGGCATGGCGTTCCAGCTCGACCGCGGCATGTGCCGTGTCTTGAACCCGGATCGCATTCTGCTGCGTGGCCTGATCCATTTCCACGACCGCCTGATTGACTTCGGCAATCCCGCTACTCTGCTCTTCGGAAGCGGCTGAGATCTCGTTCATGATTCGGGTAACATTGCGAGCGGCCTCGGCCACTTCGGCAATCGCCGCCTCGGCTTTTTTCACCAGGCCAGCGCCGCCCTCTACTTCACGCGATGAGCTGTCGATCAGCGTACGGATTTCCTGGGCTGCGCCCGCACTACGTCCCGCCAGATTGCGCACTTCCTCGGCCACCACGGCAAAGCCACGCCCATGCTCACCGGCCCGTGCGGCTTCCACAGAGGCATTGAGCGCCAATATATTGGTTTGAAATGCAATGGAATCAATCACGTTGATGATATCGGTCATCTTGGTGGAGCTTTGGGTAATACGCTCCATATTGACGACCAGTTGTTTCATCAATTCGCCCGTGCTCGTGACCCGAGAGGCATTATCGTCAGCCAATCCTCTGGCCTGTTGCGCATTGTCAGAGTTCTGGCGCACCGTGGTGGTTATTTCTTCCATGCTGGAAGCGGTCTGTTGCAGGGAGGCCGCCTGTTGCTCGGTACGTGCCGATAGTTCTTCATTGCCCTCGGCAATGTCTCGAGCCGATGGCGTGACGACATCGATCCCTTTTTTCACGTCTCCAATGATACTGCCAAGACTCTTGCGCATGGTATCCAGTGAGTCCATCAGATAACCCACTTCGTCGCGACGTCTCGAAGGCACGCGAGCGGCCAGGTTTCCTCCCGCAATTTGTAGAGTAAAGTGCACCGCATCATGCAAGGGGCGAGTAATCGCACGCAGTATCATCACACCAATCAAAATAAGCAGCAGCAAGCCGCCACCCAAGATAGACGCTTGTGCTACGAGCATCTTTGTCTGGCCCTGCTCGGCATCGATAGCCATCACCTCGGCGGCTTGCTGCTTTTCTTCGATCAGCTGATTGACCATCGTGGACAGCGTACGTCCATCCTTGCGCATGACCTCACTCACGCGGTCCAGGCCGGTAAAGGCTTGATAGGTCTCTTCCGATTGCAGAACCGATGCAGCCTCGTTCATGCCATCGCGCAAATAGGCTTCCAGCTGCTTGCCAAAGGCATTGGCAGTGGAGGTCTCATTTACTTCCCGAGACTGGTATTCCGCCCAGGTTTGTTCTACTTGATCGGCCTGCTCAGCAATGGTCTCACCCAGTTCGAAGCGCTCTTTAATCAATACCATGCGTTCGGGTTCGATGACGGACTGGCGCGTCTGAGCAATGGTCTGGTCAATCTGCTGAAGGCGAATAACATCACGCAGCCCATTTTCATTGAGCTGGTTCAAACGGATGCCCGAAACATTCAGTCCGTAGAGCCCCATGCCACCACTGACCAGCAACAAGAGCCCGCCTAGCATTATCATCGCCGTCAACTTGGCCCGGATACTGTCCAGATTGATCCGAGCCAGGCGCCCCCTCAAGCCACGCCGGCGCAAACGCCCTCGATTCAAATACAGATGCTTGCCACGGCCTTCACGAATAGCGGCATAAGCCGCTTCGGCCTGTTCTATCGCCGCACGCGATGCTTTGACTCTGACCGATGCATACCCGACCACTTCAGCGTCTTCCATAATGGGAGTGACACTGGCATCAACCCAGTAATAATCGCCGTTCTTGCAACGATTCTTGACCAACCCACGCCAGGTTTCTCCGGTTTTTACCGTTTCCCACAAGTTGGCAAAACTCTGAGCCGGCATGTCAGGATGGCGAACCAGGTTATGCGGTGACCCGATCAGTTCCTCATGACTAAAGCCGCTGATCTGGATAAACGCCGGATTGGCATAAACAATCCGACCTTTGACGTCCGTCCGGGACACCAGAAAGTCATCATCATTCAGCTCATGTTCTTGGCGTGTGACCGGTTGGTTATTGCGCATCCCGTTACCTTTTATATTTTTTTATCGTCTTGGAGAAAGTGGCCGATCACTGACGGCTTGATAAGTCGCTATGCAGTGAGGCCGGTCTAAAATGATTCCCATTGTTCTTGTTGTGGTTCAGGTCTATGCCGTGACAACGCTGCGACCGGTTTATCCAAGGCCAACGTTGCTGCGGGACGTGACGAGAGAGCCCTTCCTGTGGAACGACCGTTTTCCGCCAGACGGAAACGCACCACCGCCTCCTGTAAGCGCCCGGCTTCGGACTCCAGTTCATTGGCGTTTTGAGCGGCCTGCTGAACCAGCTGGGAGTTCTGCTGGGTCACTTGATCCATCTGCGTCACGGCCTGATTGACTTGGCTGATGCCGTTACTCTGCTCTTCCGTTGCGGCGGCAATTTCATCCATGATATCGCTGACACGCTGAACGGCCGCCATCAACCCTTGCATGGTTTCGCCGGCCTGATTGACCCGCAGGGTTCCCGCTTCCACCTTGGTGACGGAAGCATCGATCAGGTCCCGAATTTCACGCGCGGCACCCGCACTGCGGCTGGCCAAGTTCCGAACCTCCTCGGCCACCACGGCAAAGCCACGCCCGTGCTCACCCGCGCGAGCCGCTTCCACCGACGCATTCAACGCCAGGATATTGGTCTGAAAAGCGATGTTGTCGATTACCTTGACGATGGCGCTCACTTGATGAGAGCTGGCGCTAATGTCTTGCATGGTCTCGACGATGCCACCCACTTCTTCTTCGCTATGCTTTGCAATGCGTGTGGCATCGGCCGCCAGCTTACTGGCCTGGCGAGTATTATCAGCGTTATGACTGACCGTCGAGGCCAGCTCTTCCATGCTTGAGGCAGTCTGCTCAAGAGAGGAAGCCTGTTGTTCAGTACGCGCGGAAAGATCGTTATTGCCCGCAGCAATCTGTTGGGCACGATGATAAATCGACTCCCCACTATGGCGCACCACACCGACCGTACTTGCGATTCCTTCCTGCATACCGGCCATGGCGCTGTATAGGCGTCCAATTTCATTGCGGCCCGGCGAAACGATACGTTGACTCAGGTCGCCTTGCGCCATGCGTTCGAAATACCCGACAAGATTGTCTAACGGGCGTAACACATTGACTACAACTCCCCAGAGGACAGCAACAACCATAACCACCGTCATGAGTACCACGCCCGTCAACATCCATCGCATACGTTCAGCAAGGGTGGTGAATGCCTGTTGCTGGGCGGTGATATCACCTTCCGTTCCCTGCTCAAGGATTTGCGCGCCCTCATGCAAAGCATAAAAACCGAGGCCGCAGGCAAGGGCCACCAGAAAGAAAAAGGCAGCCAACACCAACGCCCAACTTAGCCGTACTGTCATGTTATTCATTGCTTTGCCGGATTCGCTGTGTCACGCATTATTCCTTCATGCCCACCCCCGAAGGCGGCACCTGGCACTGAATAAAGCGAAGATAAAACAAGGCGTAGGCGCCCTAAAGAGCGCCCGGTGGGGTTACTCGCGTCAAACCTTGCTCGTCGCGGTGGTATCAACCAATGCCATTTCTTCACTGGTAAGTAGCTTGTCGATATCCACCAACACCAGCATGCGATCTTCCAAGCTACCCAGCCCACTCAAGAAGTCCGAGGAAAGCGTCACCCCGAACTCGGGAGCCGGTTTGATCTGGTCCGGCGTGAGTGTCATGACATCCGAGACACCATCCACGACGATACCCACCACACGATCGGCGACATTGACCACTATCACCACGGTCTGACCGCCGTATTCGACGTTTTCCAGATGAAATTTAATGCGTAGATCCACGATAGGCACGATCACGCCACGCAGATTGGTCACACCCTTGATGAAATCAGGGGCATTGGCAATTCGTGTGACGTTTTCATAGCCACGAATTTCCTGCACTTTGAGGATATCAATGGCGTATTCTTCTTCCCCGAGGGAAAACACCAGAAACTCACGATTTTCCGCTTCGGCGGCGAGTACTGCCCCATTATTTGCCTGGCTCATGATGGCTCGGCCTCCTTATAAGAAAGTTTTTTAGAATTCAACGACTTATTAGATTCTTTCTTGGCCCGACTCAAACGATGCAGGCCACTGATATCCAATATCAACGCCACACTGCCATCGCCCAGGATGGTGGCGGCAGAAACTCCCGGCACCTTGCGGTAGTTGTCTTCCAGGTTCTTGACGACGACTTGCTGTTGGCCGACCAGTTCATCCACCAACATGGCATAGCGCCGCCCTTCCCCTTGAACGATGACGGCAATGCTTTTGGTGGGATCGGTAATTGCCCCTTCCACATCCAGCACTTCATGAATGGCAATCACCGGCAAATACTCATCACGGACTTTCAGCACTACGTCATCGCCCGCCATGGCATACATCTCGCCTTTTGCCGGCTGCAATGATTCAAGGACCGTGGAGAGTGGCAGAATAAAGGTTTCTGGGCCTACCTTGATCGACATGCCATCCAGAATGGCAAGTGTCAGCGGCAAGACGATACGCGTATTGGTACCTTCACCCTTCTTGGACTGAATTTCGACGCGTCCGCCCATACCCTGGATATTACGTTTTACAACGTCCATGCCGACGCCACGGCCTGACACATCAGTCACTTCTTTGGCCGTGGAAAAGCCCGGAGCAAAAATCAGCTGCCAGACTTCTTCATCGGGCATGGTGTCGGAGACGTTCAAACCATTTTCTCGTGCCTTTCTCAACAGCACCTCTCGATCCATTCCGGCGCCATCATCACGGACCTCGATAAGAATATTGCCCCCCTGATGACGTGCCGATAGAACGAGCTTACCCGTACGCGGTTTACCCTTGGCTTCGCGCTCATCGGGCATTTCGATGCCATGATCCAGGCTGTTGCGAACCAGGTGAGTCAAAGGGTCGGTAATCCGTTCCACCAAGCTTTTGTCCAGCTCGGTCGACTTACCTTCGGTGACCAGTTCGATGTCTTTTTGCAGCTTTCCGGCGGTATCACGGACTACTCGGGGGAAGCGGCTAAACACGAATTCCATGGGAATCATGCGAATTGACATGACGGACTCTTGCAGATCCCGCGCATTGCGCTGCAGCAGGCTCATGCCATTCTGTAGCGAACTATTACCTACCGATTGATCGCCAAGGTCGCTGACCGTCTGATCCAGCATCGATTGGGTGATGATCAACTCACCCACTAGATTGATAATCTGGTCGACCTTATCTACCGAGACACGAATGGAAGATGATTCGGCGGCTTTCTTGGGCTTAGGCTTCTCCTTGGGCTCGGCTTTTTCAGGGGCATTTGCGGTAGGCTGCGTTGCTTCAGGCGAAGGTGCAGGCTCAGCAGCAGGCTTCGACGCTGGCGTGGCAATGTCGTTTTCAGGCGCTACCGGCGGGGTGCCGCCTGAAGGGGCGTCTTCGACGGGACGAATCTGGATTTGCTCGGGCTCGATGATAAAGCACATTACCGCTTCGATATCGTCATCGCTGACGTTGCTTTCCAGCACCACTTCGTAATTGGTTTCATCACCTGATTGCGATTGAATATCCCCGAGCTGCTCAAGCTCTTCGACCAGCAGGATACGATCTTTTTCATCGACCTTGATCAGGGCAACAATACGCTGGGCGGTCGCCTGAGCTGCCTCGGAAGGTGCCATGTCGGCATCAGACTCGGCGGACGCTTTCTCGCTTGCGGGGGCTGGAGTGGCATTAGCGATCGGTGCACCTGCTGCCCCGTCTAGCCCTTTACCAATTTCTTCCAGCGCTATCTGCTGTAAGGTCTGGCAGATACGCTCAAACGCTTCCTGATCCGGCTCTTCCTCACTGCGATAGGCGTTGAGCTGCTCGTGCATGATGTCCTTGGCCTCTAGAAAAGTATCAACGAGGTCGGCACGCAGAGCCAATTCTCCCTTACGCGCGTGATCCAGCAAATTTTCAAAGATATGAGTGGTTTTCTGCAGCACGGTAAAACCGAAGGTACCCGCCCCGCCTTTGATCGAATGAGCCGCACGGAAAATTGCATTCAGCTGTTCACTGTCCGGATCGTCGAGATCCAGATCCAGCAATTGCTGCTCCATGTCAGCAAGCAATTCCTCTGCTTCTTCAAAAAAAGTGTCAAAAAAATCCGTTATATCCATGCACAACCCACCTTGACGTCGTTTTTTTGTTGCAGGAGCCGGTCAGTCAGCACCCAGCTCCTGTTGCAAGTTTTCAAGCAGTTGTTGCTCGGTGTCAGTATTTCTCTGTGCCATATCTTGGCGGTTTTGCAGTAACAGAGGCGGCACCGAGGCTTTCGTCAATACGCCAGGGTTGCGAATAGCCGCAGCAATTTCCGGTAACAAGACGAGAAGCTCAATACGCCGGTTGACCGGATCAACCGACTCTGTATCCGACACGTCAACACGATCAGCAAATCCGGAGACGCGCAACAACTGCGCTGGGTCGAGCCCGCCTGCTACCAGTTCTCGACGCGAGGCATTGGCGCGATCATTTGAGAGTTCCCAATTGCTATAACCTCTGTAGCCTCCCGCATAAGGAACGCTGTCTGTATGCCCGCTGATACTCAGGTCATTGGGTAGCTCGTTGAGCAGTGGTGCGATAGTACGCAAAAGATTACGCATATAAGGCGCAACCTGATCGCTGCCCAACGCAAACATGGGCCGCTGCTCGGTATCCAATAGCTGTATTCTCAAGCCTTCCGTTGTGAGATCAAAGCGCATTTGCTCGCGTAGTTGACGCAGCTCAGGATCCACTGCAATAACACTTTCAATTCGCCGCTGTAAATCCTGAAAAAAACGCCGCTGCTGCTCACTCGGGCGAATATGACGAAGCGTATTGATTCTTGCCCGCTCGCCTTCGCTGTGTGTCGGGTCGGGCCCACCTCCGGGAATGGCACTCGTACTGCCTCCCCGGTCTCCTGAAATGGCGGAAATCAAAGGTGTACTGAAATAATCAGCCACCCCTTGCCGCTCCTCATCCGTTGCTGTACCCAGTATCCAGAGCACCAGAAACAACGCCATGAGAGCGGTCATGAAATCCGCCAGCGCAATCTTCCAGGCACCACCGTGGTGGGCGTGTACAACTTTCTTGCGTCGAATGACGATTATCGGGCGTTTGTCGCGGTTCTGGCTCATGCCCCCCCGGCCTTCTTCGCGTCACGCACGTAGTCTTCCAGCTCGGCAAAACTCGGGCGCTCCTGGGTATGCAATGCTTTACGCCCGAACTCCACCGCCAGTTGTGGCGCGTAGCCATGGAGGCTGGCCAGCAAGGTCACCCGAATGCACTGCAACATCTTTTCAGCTTCTTTTATCTGACGTTCGACGCGACTCGCCAAAGGGCTGATAAACCCATACCCCATCAATATCCCTAGAAACGTACCTACCAATGCATGGGCAATCATTTGCCCCATCTCATCAGGCCCGGCGTCCGCCATGCTCAAGGCTTTTACGACCCCCATCACGGCGGCCACGATACCGAAAGCCGGCATGGCATCCCCGACCTTGGCAATTGCATCAGCAGGTATGTGGGCCTCTTGCTCGAAAGCCTCGATCTCGTGCAGCATCAACTCATCGATTTCCATCGGCTCCATGCCGCCGCTCACCATCAAGCGTAGATAGTCGGTGAGAAAATCCATGATCATGGGGTCTTCCAACACTTTGGGATGCTCTTGAAACAATGGACTTTCTTGTGGGTTTTCGATATCCCGCTCGACACCCAGCATGCCTTCACGACGAATTTTGGAAAGTAACTTGAACTGCAGCGCCATCAATTCCATGTACAGCGCCTTGTTGTAATTCTTGGTCCTCTTGAGCTTGGGAAATATCCTGAAAGTGGCCTTGATTGCTTTGCCATTGTTGGCGGCAATGAAGGCACCCACGCCCGCCCCTCCGATCATCAGTAGCTCGGTCGGCTGGAACAATGGCCCGAGGCTTCCGCCCGCGAGCACAAAGCCACCGAAAACGGAAAGCAGCACAACCAGATAACCCAGCGGAATCAGCACAAACGGTGTCCTTACAGTTACACGACCAACGAGTTGTCGGAGACAGCATCACTCAACCGATCTCATGACGCGGACAGACCGACAACTTGTACAGGTACGATGACGAAGCTGGTATTTTCTTTATCAGTGAAAAGTACCATTGAGTAGCGCTACCATCCACAACCCAAGCATTTTTTTAATATTTTGTAGCAGGTGGTTCGCACAGAATTACTCATCAATTTCCTGTTCAGGCAATTTATTGAGCGCCTTTCGGGTCTTGCCGGCTCGTGAAGGCGGCTGACAAATACCACACACATAATCCTGTGTTGGGTTGTGGGCATGGGCAACATAGGAACCGCCACAACGCGTGCAAGACGTCAACTGCAGAAGGTCGCTTTCAAAAAAACGCACTAGGGTCCAGGCCCGGGTCAACCCCAGCACAGCGTCTCCTTCATCAAGCTCTACCTGTTCGGTGTAAAGCCGATATGCCTTGACGAAGGCATCGATACGCTCGCAGCATGTCTCACTTAACAGACTGATATATATGTTATAAAAGAGTGAAGAATGTATATTAGGTAGCCAAGTGACAAACCAGTCGGTGGAAAAGGGCAGCATTCCCTTAGGCGGCGACATGCCGCGCACTTCCTTGTAAAGCTTGATCAGCCGCGTTCGGCTTAGCTCGGTTTCCGTTTCCAGCACCTGCAATCTTGCCCCTAGTTCAATCAGCTCGATGGCCAACTGAACCTGATGCATTTCATCGACCAGGCTTTTCTGGCTCACGCTTTATCTCCCGAAGGAGAACTCGACTCCAGGCGCTCTCCTGCCAATAAAAGCGATGCGTGCAACCCTGCCAAACCTTGGTCTCGAGGGTTATGAGTCACCTGATGCAACCGCTCAGCGCTAGCATGGCTGAAACGACACAATAATTGATTGGTGCGCGACAGCTGGGTTAGCTGGCGAGCACTGAGCGAGGCCAGAAGATCGGCCATTTCTCCCGTAATCTTCAGACGAAACATGGCTACCTCGCGGTCCTCACCCAGCAGGCGTTGAGCCAGAAGCAAGTAGGCCAGATTCAGCTCTTGAATTTCATCGAGAAAATTGGTCTGACTCATGGTTTCCGCTCTTGGTATAAAAGTTACTGATGCAAAAAGTTAAAACAAAAATAAGAAGAAACGTGCCCATAGCGCAATTAACCAGCGGGAATCAGCTTTCTAGCGAGAGACTGATGGGAATGCTAATTCTATTGAATTATTTTTTTTACTTTCAGTCTATGGTTACATACAACCACTAAATTAACCAACCTGTGCATGAAACAAGCCGGTAGTATTTAGTAAAGGGGTAGTTATTTGGTTTCGGGCGGCGCAGCCGAGAGCTCATGTACCCAAATCAACAATTCCGCCACCACCTGGTACAAACCAGAGGGTATCTCGGCATCCAGATCCAACTGCATCAACAGGGCCACCAGCTCAGGGGCATCATGGACGTAGATGCCTTGGCGCTGCGCCTCCGCCATGATGCGTTCAGCCATTTCTCCGTAGCCTTTTGCAACGACTTTAGGAGCACTATCACCGTCTTGATAAGCCAATGCCACCGCTTGGCGGCGACGTTCACGCTGAGAGGCCATTGTCATCCTCCGGTTCTATCAAGCGTGCTTTTACCTGCACCTTACGCATATCCAATGCCTCTAGTCGCGCCTGCAACTGCCCCAGCCCCGCCTCCAGCCGCTGGTGCGTTTCCACCTGAGAAGTGGTCAGATCCAAACTTAGAGTGTCGCGGTAGAACCACAATGAGGCGCTAAAATCCCCCAGGCCTGGGACTTCGAGCTTAATATCCGACCGCCATCCCGAAGAGGCATCGTCTGTATCGTCTTGCTCTTCTCGTTCTTTCTCACGAGGAGGCAAGTTGATGACGAGCGCCATAAAAATGCCTGCCCATACATCCCCTTCCCAGCGAATCGTAGGCGTCACCAGCATTTCCAGCTGTTGACGTACGATACCTTGCAAGCTTTCTTGAACTACATCACTGGAACGACGTGAAGCAAGTAGAGTTTCCTCCATATCACGCCCACCTGCCGCTTCCAAGCCACGTCCTTGAATCGCGTCCGGAACACTAGCAGCCGCTGGGCGCTCCAGCAGAAGCGCTGTCGAGGCACCTTGTTGGGTAGTCGCCGGCGTCAGAACAGTGTTAGGCAGAATTTTCCCTTGGCCCACATTAGCCTCGGCTTTCGGGGAGGAAAGAGGGGATGCAAGGGGCGCCGCTAATAATGAGACGCCCTGTCCTTGTGCTGGGCCAGCCGATACTGGTGCAACGACACGCCCTGTCTGAAGCATTTGGGGCTCACGGGCGAGCTGCTGGCGTGTGGTTTCGCCTTGATACCAACGTTTCAGATGGGATTCATAAAATAGTCCACTATCACGAATACTGCTTTCGATTCGGCTCGCCAGAGTACTCGCAACCGGCGGCTCGCCAGCCTGCATCAAGGGTGCCGGTGTACGCACTACGGAAGGAGGTGCCGGAAATCGCAGCAACACATCGGCGATGCTTCTCGCGGCAGGACTGAAGTGAGTTTGCGTTGATACCGGGGCATTGGAAGAGTGCTCTCCACGCGGCAACGACCGTGCGCCTTCCGGCAAAGGCATGCGCTGAAGGTCGGTCAATGGCGGAGCGGGACGGCCGTCCAGGCGCGAGTCACTACGCAGAGCGCGCGGCCCTTCACCCGACAACACCGGTTTGACCGGCTCATTCAGTACACGCTGTGCCGGCGCCTCACCGCGTCGCCCCAGCACCTCATGGAGCAGGGTATCTATCAGTGGGTTAATCCCACTCACAGCGACCTCTTACCAGATAATTTATCCAGATGTGCCGGAATCTCTTCCGGCGCCTCAACCGCTTCGCTATGCCCTACCGGTGCCTGCTGAGGGGCATAAGCTCGGTGCAGGCTACGCTGTCGTTGAGATACGCCTATCAGCTTACCCAGTTCGTCACGACGTTCGACAAGTAATTGGCGCATTTGTACATCATGCTCAAGAATGCTTTCAAGCAGGTCGGCCTTTTGCTGACTATGTATGGAATCCAACGTGATGGAAGCATCCAGCTGCTGTAACTCATCCACCAGCAAGACATAGTGAGTCCGTTGCTCGATGAGTTCCGCCCACTGCTCTTGATGCGCCAGCTCATGCATATGCTTGACACTCGCCAGCAGCGCCGCATAAGCCTTCAGCAAGGCGTCCTGAGCATCCTGAGTGTCACGACGAGAAGACATTAGCGCCTCATGCACTTTGCTGGCCGATTTCACGCCAGGCGGAAGCGATATCTTCAAGTAAGCGTTCTGCCTGGTTCAGGCTTTCTTCATCATTACGCAGGTTGGCTGACAACAATAAACGGGCAATATAATCATAGAGCGATCCCAGCCGCTCAGCGACTTCACCGCCTTTTTCCTGGTCAAGTGCTGCCGCCAGACCATTATTGATAATATCCAGAGCCTTGGAAATCGCCTTGCCTTTTTCTGCTGTGTTGCCCGCCTGAAGATGAATACGTGCAGCACGGATAGACGCCTGAGCACCATCGAACAACAGCACAATCAGCTGGTGAGGGTTGGCTGACATCACGCCACTTTCAACGCCTACCCGGGCGTAGGCACTGGCTCCACGGCCATAAGTTGCAGCCCCACGAGTCACACTCATGAATTGGTTACTCCTGTTCAATGGGTTCAGCACGCCGCTACTTGCGTTGCTATTACTACCGCTTATCGGCGTCTGATAACACGACTTTAATTGCCCTGGACCGCATCAGGTCGAAACAGCCACTTCTCCCACTGGCTTTCCCAGCTTTTCCAATACGTTACCTCGAATCGACGCACCCAGATTTTCTCGGGTAGGCGATTCGTTCACCTGGGTGAGCTGTACTTCCACCGGGTTGCCCTGGCCATCAATTCGCTGAATCCATGCCAGTTGATCGCTGGAAAAACGCACCAAGGAGCCAATCGGCAGCACCTTGAAGTGTTGTACATAACGTCTCATCCAGCGTGGATCAAACTGGTGGGGATGGCGCAGCAAGTGGCGGTAAATTTCCTGGACGGTTCGCGCAGGGCGGTCAATTCGGTTACGACGCATTGCCTCGACCACATCCACTATGGCGCTCGCCCTGGCCAATTCATGCAGCTCGTCACCAATCAACCCCGCGGGATAACCGCTGCCGTCCATGCGCTCATTAATGCCCCCGATGACCGCCGTGGCGATCTTTCCGGAAAGCCAAGTGCAATTTTTCAAGCGATCCAACAGCAAGGGCACATGCTCGCTCAGCGTTTGCCGATGGGGCGCTTCAAAGTTTGCTGACTTGAACAATACTTGCGGCACCAGCGCTTTGCCCAAGTCATGCACTAAAGCGCTGGCGGCAATCGCCTTACGTACATCACCGGGAATATTTTTCCCCACCAGATCCAAAAGATGAATCGCCACGGCGAGCCCGTGCCTGACCAGTAATGGTTCAGGGGTCATGCAACGCGAAGCAAACAGCAGCGCCTCTCTATCCTCGTCATGCAATACCAGTAAACGATCGGTATAACGAGACAGTTGACGCGAATCGATATCACTGCCTTGCTGCAACGTCAGCATCTGGGCATCCAGATAGGCGGCCACTTTTACCAACCGTCGCGCCATGGGCGTCGCATAGCGCTTGACGTCACGTCGGCCGATGTTCTCATTGGCCGTGCTTTTACCTTCTTTAGGTTCGAACAGAGGTGAAGGCAGGCGGGCACCCTGCACATCTTTTTTATAGCGCGCCGCTTCACGTTCGATTTCACAGACGAAGTACCAGATCTGGCGTTCTTGCTCGGTACTGCAATCGTAAAAACGACATCCTAGGCGTAACAGTTTGTGATCCGCATCAGTTTTCTGATGGCAAGGCGTGACGTCAGCAAGAAAATGCGTGCCATCAGGAAAATGGAATTCAATCTTCAATGGAGAGGAGGCAGACGCAAGGAGGCCACTTGCCGCCATCGGCAATTCAAGCTGGCAACCGTCTTGAGATAAATCACGCAGGTCTCCCTGAACGGCCATATCATCCTCTCCGTACAGGGTAGCGATTACCTCCATGCCCATACGCAACTCAGCACGAAAGGATTCACGCCTTTGCAGAACTTCCAGGTATTCGGGGTACTCACAGCAACACAGAAAGCGCCCCCCGGAACGGCGGGTTTCGGTCAGCACCAAGGGCGAGGTTCGCACGAGCTTACCTTCGGTCTGGCCACTCAAACAAAACCGTGTGCCCTCCTCCAGTTCCGCGAGCAAGTGAGTCACCGAGGAAAGATCCACGACCAGCATCTGACCCGAATGCTGCTCCATCAATACTATAGGTTCACGCTCAGCCTCAGCCTGCTCCACTTGAAGTGAAACACCACCGGTTTCCACAAGCGCGTTCAGCAATGCCTCGATAGATACAGGCCCGATTACTTTTTCAAACTCGTCTTGCTGCGCTGCCATCCTCGCCTCGCTTTCATATAACTCAGTGATAATTTCACGACCGCAGGAGGATAACAGATGCTGCCACAAGGACGTATCCAGATAAGCATCGAGCGTGATTTGTTCTTGCTTTCCCCACATACCGACATGGCTTGGCCGGCCATCACGTATCTACAAATGACCTAGATCAACCCTTCTTCATATTAATAACCAGAAACCCAACCTCCTTTTGCATAAATAAACTTACTGATTACTATCGATAACTGTCGGCTCATCACCTTTCGAACACGCAAGGCAGTCTTCACACCGACATTGTCACCATGGCTCCGACCTTCAGAAAGGGAACTCTCAATGCTGCATCATCAGAACAAGAATACGTCTTCTCAAGAGATACAAGACGACGATGTGCTGATTTCAAAAACCGACCTAAAAAGCAAAATAACTCATGCTAACCAAAGATTTATTGAAGTAAGTGGTTACAGTAACGAAGAGCTGCACGGATCACCACATAATATCGTTCGCCATCCGGATATGCCGGGCATCGTGTTCGCTGACATGTGGAAAGACTTACTGGAAGGAAAGTACTGGACTGGCCTGGTCAAGAATCGACGCAAAGATGGCACTCATTATTGGGTAAGAGCGAATGTGGTTCCCGTACGTGAAAATGGACAAGTGACAGGATTTGTATCGATTCGCGTCAAACCGGAACCTGAAGCGGTAAAGGAAGCTGAAAATGTTTATCGCAGCATCCGTAATAATGAGCATCGCTATCGCGTCAAACATGGCACGGCCTATCGAAGCAGCCTTTGGCATCGATTGATCAATACCTTCACTCGCTCGGACAACCGACATGCTCATGCTGTTGCGGTCAGTTTTGCCATTGCGCTAACGGTCGGAGCACTAGGCGGATTCGCAGCAACTCAAGCTAGCTCATCTATGCACGCTTGGTTATCGTTAGGCGCGGGTATAGTACTCGGCCTTATTGTTAGCCTGCACAGCTGGTTTAATCATTTACGTCTTCATCAGCTGATGCGGCACGCCACTGATTTCTCCCTGCAACTTGCCGCCGGCAATCTTGCCGTTCAGCCTCTCACCACCCGAGGCAGCATCCAGCACACTCTGTCTTCCATGGGTTTTATGCGCCAATCACTGGAGGCCCTGATCAGCAATATCAGTCAAAGAGTCGGCGTGGTACGTCCTTCCGTCGAGAAGTTACTTGAAAGCAATGAAGCCATGGCTATACGTATCGAGCAACAGGCATCAGCCGTTCAGCAAACAGCTGCCAGTACGGAGCAAATTTCCTCGACTGTGGCCCAAAGTGCCGAAAATGCGCAACTAGCAAGCCAAGCTTCATTGAATAATGTAGAAGAAGTGGATCATGCCAATCGCGTTATCCAACAGCTGAGCAATTCCATGGAAAAAATCGCCCGCCATACCGAAAATATGGCCGGCATGGTCAGCACCATTGACAATATCGCCTTCCAAACCAATATCCTGGCACTCAATGCTTCAGTGGAAGCTGCACGTGCCGGTGAGCATGGAAGAGGGTTTGCCGTGGTAGCGCAAGAAGTGCGTAAACTTGCAGAGCAATCGGCACATGCCGCGCAACAAGTGCAACAATTGATTACCCAGGCCCAGGAAGGCGTTCATGGAGGGCGTGAAAATGCCACGGAAGCCGAACAGGTCATGCACACGATTCGAGAGGCAAGCCATCGCGTCAATGACTTGATGGGAGAAATTAGCGCCGCGTCCCAAGAACAGAGTCAAGGCATTTCACAAATCAGCCAAGCAATTACCGAAATCGATCGCGCTACTCAAGACAGTGCGGCCAATATGCAAATCTACATTACAGCCACCACTTCATTGCGTAGCGAAGTCAATGGGTTGGCGCATAGCACCTTTGCCTTTCTTCCCGATGCACAGCTACAAAGTGCTCAAGCCTTGCTAAGCAAACCGCCAGTTATTAACGACAAGCAAAACAGTATCGAGACACCCAACCGCTCACATGCGCTGCTCCCTGCACACAAGCAGCCCGAAACAAGCTGGGAGACGTTTTAAAGCTGGCAATTGAGCAGATAATTTCCAGGAACCGCAAAAACTGACTGCATGGTAATGAACTACCACGCCTAAGCGGCTGCGCCGTTAGACGTGGTTTCACTCGCTCGTTGGCGAGCTTCTAATGTCAATGGGTGATCAATGTGCGTAATTGACATGGGCGTGTCCACAACGCCCT
>NZ_QPIJ01000002.1 GCF_003336665.1 Vreelandella rituensis
CCGTGAGCATTTGTCGGGGCATGGCAGGCTCGCCGTTTGTTGGTGTCGGAACCTCTATTCTGTGAGCTTGCCCCTATCCTGCCAAATCTTCCTGCCACCAAACATCAACAGACCCTAGCAACGCTGGTCGCTTTTTTACTGCGGCGCTTTTTCTTGCTGCCCCCCTGCGGTAACGATGACTTACCGGTCAAGATCAGATACACCACCACCAAGCTGCAATTGAGGCTGACCCACATCGCAAAAATGGCGACCAAAAGTATCCATGTCGTGGTATCCATCGTTTTCTCATCACATATGTCGAACGCATAAACTCAATATGCAGTTATTTAATAACTTCTAATACGCATGATACTAGCAACGGGCGAGGGCTTTCCAGGCTTAGCCACCCAAAACATCGCGCGGTTTACGCGCCCTCCCACCCTATATCAGCCATCTCAGACCTCAGGCTCAGCAGTTTCCCGGATTTCCACCCCTTTGGGGGCTTTGCCTTCCCACTGTGTAACGTCGGCAGCGTTTGGTGCCAGCGCCTGCTTTCTCATTCCGTTTGGCTACCAAACGCATTTGATAGTGTGGTAATCCATCCATTTTTAGCGGGATTCAAAAGTAGCCCTCAGGCCATCATGGCCAATTTCTGTTGAGGAGTAATCCCCTCTCAGTCCCATACTGGGGCGCTCGTTATTGTAATGCCAGAGCCAGCCGCGTGGCGTAATCCTGAACAGCTTCAGTGCTGTCGAAGAAATACTGAGCCAGCCAATTATTTCAACACATCTTCCGTAACCGGCGTATTAACACTAGCTGCAAACGGAACCACCTTCCCAATCACCCTATCCAAATACTTCGGCGGCAACCCATACCCCGGCCGAACGCACCGAATGCACCGAATGCAATCCTCAGTAATCACATCGCCGGCCTTCATATCCTTCACAAAGTAAAGCGAGCGCCGGAACTGGGCATTGCCCTGCGCACTGGATTTTCGGCCGTAGTCGACTTGCTCCAATGCCTTCCAAGCGGTTTTGCTGTCGCGACACAGAGCAGCGAGATCCGCAGGCTCCAGCGAGAAGCTGTCATCGGGGCCGCCGCCGTTGCGATCCAGGGAATAGAAGCGCCAAGTACCACGCTGGCAATGGCCGTGGTGTTATCCAGCGTGTGGTCCGACAAGTCGGTAACTAGGCCAAAGCGCTCGATCATGTCTCTGATGGTGCGCAGGTTGTAATCCTCTGTGGAAACAGGCATGTCTACCACGGGGTTCTCAAACCGCGAACTAGAAGTGCGGATACAGCTCAACAAATCACCCTCACCGCCATCATTGCTTCAGCAGCACCTACGCCCACAAAACTTCCCCGAAGTTCCGCAAACCGTCTCGCATTCACTATGGAGCGAGAATGCGGAGCTTCTCGCATCTCCAGCTCATAAGCAGCCAAGGCACTCATTTTAGTTTCCAGATGTTCTGAGATATCCACGAAAACGCTAGGCATGAAAGGTTTCGCGACCGGGGAATTCCACTCAGTCGTAGAGAGTACCTCAAATGCATATATCTCCATGACAGGCGAACCAGGTACCGGTCTACACGCCGTTAATACCGCCTGATGGGTGATTCGATGATCAATATTGAGGTCACCGTTGTGGTGCGTGTACACAATCTGCGGCTTCACTTCATCCACTACCTGCTCCAACTTCTGCACGATATCGAGCAGTGGCACTGTGTCCATGCGATTATCCGGGAAACCGAGCATAAAGCTTTGCTTGATCCCCAAAATCGTGTGAGCCGAAGTGGCGGCCGCGTTGCGCTCAGACAGTTCCTGTTCGCTGGCGTCCTGCCGAGAGGTGACGCCGTCCGCCAGAAACACGGCGTAAACTATATCTCCCTGTGCAACGTGCTTGGCGATAGTTCCACCGCAGCCTAATGCTTCGTCGTCAGTATGAGCCGCAACTACTAATACAGATCTACTCATCCGATATACCTCCACTTCATAGCTATACCAGCTTGCAAATCCTGATTGACTTTCCGGCCAAGTAGCACATCAATATGCTTTGGAGCCAAACCGTACCCGGGGCGAACGATTCGTAGGTTTTGCTCTGTCAAAACTTCACCCTTCTTCACAGCCTCAGCTATATAAAGGGAGCGACGAAATTTTAAGGATTTTTGCTCTACAACTGCGCCACCATATACAACCTTGCCGACACTAGCCCAAGCGCGCTCGCTTTCTTCTACCAGTGCTGCGAATTCTTGTGGTTCCAATGAAAAAGTGGAGTCAACACCGCCATCCTCTCGCCTAAGCGTGAAGTGCTTTTCAATCACAGTGGCACCTAGCGCTGCTGCAGCGCATGGAACGCCAATTCCGAGAGTATGATCCGACAGGCCCACCTGTAAACCAAACATCTCACGTAGATGGGGGATCGTCGCAACATTGGCATCTGCTGCCGTTGCAGGATAACTGGAGGTACACTTCAAAAGGATTATATTGTCATTCCCTTCGCCTTTGGCTGCCTGTACTGCATCTTGAATATCTGATACTGATGCCATTCCCGTTGACATTATGAGTGGCTTGCCTGTGGCTGCTGCCTTCCGGATAAGAGGCAGGTCAACTAGCTCAAACGACGCAATTTTGTAACAGGGAGCATTCAGCTCTTCAAGCAAGTCGATCGCGGAAAGCTCAAACGGGGAGCTAAACACTGTTAGCCCTAACTCATTACAACGATCAAAAATTGGCTTGTGCCATTCCCACGGAGTGACCGCCTCTTTGTAGAGTTGGTAAAGGTTACGTCCATGCCAAGGACTGGCTGGGTCATCAATCAGAAATTCTGGACTATCAATGTCAAGCGTAAGCCCATCAGGACTAGCGGTTTGAAGTTTAAGGGCATGAACACCAGACTTAGCCGCTGCTTCAACCAGCTCCATTGCGCGGTCAAGCGACTGATTATGGTTGCCGGACATTTCCGCAATGATAAACGGAGGGTGATCTGTCCCAACCTTTCTGCCATTTATCAGAATATCATTTTCAGTAGACATCATTATCACCCAAACAAAAATTTATATTTTGACCAAAATAGACAGGTTTTAAATCACTGACATTGAATGCGATAAAGTTGTCACCATCCTCAGAATCATCATAAGCATTAGATAAAAAAAGGCTTCTATGGATAGTGGTTGACCAAACATTTATCAATTTAAAACCTTCAGGAATAGCTTCAACATCTTCAAGCAATGAAGCAAGCGCATCTTTATCAGTGCCATCAAGGTCGATAATATGCAATGCACTTTTTTCTCCAAAAAATTTACATACACAATAGGCAACGACTTCTTTTTTCTTTCTAACTATGCCAAACCAGTATTTTACACCAGGCTTAGACTCGTATCGCCACCTGACGAAATCCCGGTCCTTCACTATACTAAACTCTCGCTCTTTCGATGCCTTCTTTGAACATTCAGCTAAACCAGATCTATCAGGCTCACTCAATTGTCCAAAAAACCATTCATTTTTCTGTCTTTTATTGACCCGGAAAACTTTCTTTTCGAGAAAACCAATCTTATCCTGATCCCCCCACCCAACTCTCTTATGACCCGGCAGGGCCAGAACGTTTGGAACTCCATATGCGATGGCACCGTAGTTATTCTCATGGGCGTCATTAAGTGAAGCCTTACTTATCTTTACAAACAGGTGCTTGCCTTGATGACCCGGACAAACAAAAACATTATTGCAAAGTAAGGCGGTGGCAGGCAGGCCTTGCCAGACACAGCTTACCGGGTACAAACAATATCCGGCTACAATTTCACCTTCCTGAATGAAGGCATATATTATATTTCTATTATCAAAAATCCATTCGTAAACTTCGGAAGCCAGCTTTCGATTAAATGCAGCCTCCCAAGCTGAAATAAAACCATTCTTCTGGCTAGAATTAATTTTCACCAAATCATATTCATTCATTTATACACACCTTGAGCCCGGAGCCAGAGTTAGCCCCCTCTATAAGCGCAAAGCGAGTTACACTTTCGTACCCCTCCGTCCCCATGTACTGATCACGAAAAACACCTTCAACGTTAAAGCCAAGCTTAAGGTGAAAATAGTAACTACGCTCATTGCTCTCTAATACATCAGCATTGAGCTTATGAAACCCGAGGTCATTGAAGTAATATATAAGAGCTTCCCGTCCCATTTTAGTACCAGTTCCTGGGGGCGCATCAGGTGCGGTGTAGAAACCCCAAAATGCATTACGAGAAACTCTGTTCATTTCCGTGAAATACATCACTCCACGGGGGGTATTGCCCTCGTCTAAAAAAATCAGCCATTCAGAGTCGCTCTTTTCGAACTCGCGCTCAAACCAAAGCTTATGCTTCTCGAGTTCTATAACTGATTGAGAGAACATGCTTGACCGAACCGATGGATGGTTTCTCCACCTCAGCATAAGCTCTAAGTCGTTTTCTCCAATTTCTCGTAACGCCATTATTTTATTTTTCCAAAAGCTCTCGGATGACATACTCTGTGCCGCGCCCATCCACAACTTTTCTCATCGCTGCTGAGCGTTTCGTATTAACTTCCAGATTCTGAAGTGCGTTTTCAATCGCGAGTGTCACAGCCGTATCTGTAAGCTTATCAGCAGGCCCAAGAAACTCAATCAAACCCTTACGCACCAGCGTTCGATTAATCTCATCTTGATTACTCGCAACACTGGTAACAATCGAGTTCAAACCAAGACACATTCGTTCCCAATTCGTAGCCCCTCCGGCCCCTAACATCAGGTCTGATCGCACCATTAAGGCCGCCAGGCTAGGCAACGCTGAATACAATCTCGTTTTAGAGCGCGCTTCAACTAGGTTTTCTACAATCGCTGGTGACGGGTGATTCTTTCCGATCACAACATCCACGAACAGATGCTTAAATTCCGGGCCTGCCAACGCTCTCAGATACCGCTCCGTGAGGTGGTAAGGGTCGCTGCCGCCCACAAAAATCAGAACCCGTGATATGACCCCATCGCGTTCCGGCAAAGATTTTGCTAGTTCTGCATATTCAGGGCGTAGCAGCGCGTACTTTGGCCCCAGAAGTAAGGTGCAATTCTCACTCACTATGCGTTCGTAACGCTCGATGATGCTGTGGTCTAAAGCATTCTGGTCCAACAAAACGGTACACTCATGAGGCCGATTCGCCAGATCGTCGATCACCATGATGTTGCCCACTGCGTTGGTCAGGGCACGCTCCCATTTCGCATCCAGCGCATAGTGGTCCACAACCAGCCAGTCCGGCGCGAGGTGCATCAGCAATGGTCGACAGGCCTCGGCATCGGCCTGCCAGCTCGTGCCTAGCCAGTGTGCATGGACCGGTTGCGCATCGCTATCTGGCCCGGTACCACCGGCTTGGCTCAGTATAGGCAGCCGATGTGCTATAAAGCCGCGTGCCTCGATCATATTTATCAAGTGACCAGGATGCTCGCGACACAGAAAGTGGCACTCGGCACCTTGCTCACGTAGCGCATTAGCCAGCGTTAGGCAACGCATGACGTGACCAGTGCCGATCTCGACAGCGGCGTCAACTCTTAATACGACGATGCTTATTGGCTTTTTTGCAGTAGAAACCATGTGATATCATCTTGGGGGAAATTAGGATCTCTGTAGTATACAAATCCATAGTCAATCAATTTCATTTCAGGGTACAGTTCCATGATTTCACCTGCAAAGTCACGCTTAAATAGCTTCTCCTTGTAACCACGGTACTCTACAGCTACTGGTGATGGATTATAGTATTCGGCTATAAGCAAGTATTTTTTTGTCGAATTAACAAGCTTTTGGTATGCCGTATTAAGTTCATCCGGATTGATGTGTATTAGCACTCCTTTTACTAATGAAAGGTCATATTTATTTTGGGATTTAAAATCTAATATACTAGTGTTTGATATATTTTTTTCAGGAATGTTTTTTTTTAGATTCTCGGCTGCATTATTATTTATTTCAACAGCGTACATCTCACTTTCAGGTAGCAGCAGATTAATTGCCTTCAGATTCATTCCAATATTTGCACCAAATTCAATGATACTTTTTATTCCTGAAGCATGACTTAGAGCTTTTGAGAAAAAGCTTATATTGCTAGCAAAAAGCAATTCACTCTGATTACGCTGAACGTATTCATCCCCAAAGGTTCCAGCCCAGAATTCTTCTTGATCAGTTTTAAATTTCATAGAGCCTCTTTATATCTTAATACGTTAAACAACCATCGTGCTCTTTCCCAGTCCTCCGGGGTATCAATATCCTGCACCCAGTGACGCGGCAATTTTACCGGCACGGCATCGTCGGTAAAGATAGGCTTACCCTGTAACCACGCTTCGGCGCGTCCCCAGTAGAACTGGCCGGCGTCGTGCCAAGCCTCTTCCAGATCCTGGGAACGGGTGGTGAAATGCTCGGGCTGGAACATCGCCACTCGCCCCTCGGCAGTCAGGCGCAAGGCGCGCTGAATGGGAAAGGCGTAGCTGGTTACCGAAAAGGCATACGCAACGCCTACGCTCTGCAGCGCTTGCCAACCCAGTTGAAGATCATCGGGCTGAACAAAGGGAGCGGTTGCATAAAGACAGCACACGGCCAGCGGGGCTTGATCATGCTCGCCCAGCCATTCAATCGCATGAGCGATTACAGGAATGGTGCCGGTATAATCATCCGATAACGCTGCTGGACGGATGAAGGGTGTCTCAGCCCCCCAGTCGCGAGCCACGGCTGCAATCTCATCGTCGTCTGTGGAAACGATCACCCGATCAAAGCAGCGGCTCGCGATGGCCGCTTCAATCGACCAGGCAATCATCGGCTTGCCACAGAAGTCTTTGATGTTCTTACGCGGAATGCGCTTGCTGCCGCCACGGGCGGGAATCACGGCGATGCAGCCAGTGACTGACGTATCATTCATCACAGCCCCAACGCCTTGCGCAAGGCAGCGATCACCAGGTCTTGCTCAGCCTCGCTCATAGTAGGATAGAGCGGCACACTGATCGCCTCAGCGTAGTAGCGCTCAGCTTCAGGGAAATTCCCGTGTTGAAAGCCTAATGGCTGATAGTAAGGCTGGGTGTACACCGGAATATAGTGCAGGTTGACGCCGATACCCTGCTCGCGCAACGCCTCGAAGGCCTGACGATGACTGACGCTAATCTCATCGAGCTTGAGACGAATCACATAAAGGTGGCGCCCCGAGTAGCTGTATGGATGCTGCCAAGGGGTAACGACGGGAAGATCAGCTAATTTTTCATCGTAACGCTCAGCCAGAGCATTGCGCCGTGCCACATAATCACCCAACCGCTCAAGCTGAGAAACGCCTAACGCCGCCTGCAGTTCAGTCATGCGGTAGTTAAAGCCCAGTTCCACCTGCTGGTAATACCAAGGGCCGTCGGCTTCATGGGTCATCAACGCCGGGTCACGCGTCACGCCGTGGCTGCGCAGCAGGTTCATCCGGCTTGCCAGCGTATCGTCATTGGTCAGCGCCATGCCGCCTTCGGCGGTAGTGATGATTTTTACGGGGTGGAAACTGAACACGGTGATATCGCTATAGCGGCCGCTACCAATGAATTCCTCTTGGTACTTGCCGCCAATGGCGTGGGACGCGTCTTCGATGATGCGAAAGCCATAGCGTTGGCTCAGCGCGTGGATAGCTTGCATATCGCAGGGCTGACCGCAGAGATGAACGGCCACCAGCACCTTGGGCAAACGTTCTTCTTGTTCCGCTTTTTGCAGCTTCGCTTCTAGCGCGTCGGGACAGAGATTGTAGGTACGTGAATCAATATCCACAAAATCCACCTGCGCGCCGCAGTAAAGCCCACAATTAGCTGACGCCACGAAAGTAATGGGGCTGGTCCACAACCAGTCACCTTTCCCCAACCCCAGTGCTAAACAAGCAATGTGCAGCGCCGAGGTGGCGCTGTTAACGGCTAACGCATGCTTAGCCCCCACGTGGTTGGCTATGCACTGCTCAAAGCGCGGCACCATCGGGCCTTGGGTCAGAAAATCTGACTGCAGTACTTCCAGCACCGCATCGATATCGGCTTGCTGGATATCTTGGCGACCGTAGGGAATCATCAAATAGCCCCGATTTTGTCCCAGTGCGAGTCGAGCCATGCCCATAAATCCGCATCGCTCATCCATTCAGGGTTGCTGTCACTGGAGTACTCAAAACCCTCCGGTACCTTTTTGCCATCCTTGATACGGTTGGCATCCTGGTCCCAGCTATTGATGGCCGGAAGAATCTTGAAATGCTCTGGGTATTCATAGGTGTAATAAGCATCTTCAATGCCGATCATCTGCTCATGCAGTTTTTCGCCAGGGCGAATACCCACCTCTTCCTGAACAGCATCGGGTGCGACCACACGAGCCAGATCCGTTACTTTCATGGAAGGGATTTTTTTGACGTAGATTTCGCCACCTTCCATGTCTTCAAACGCATGCCAAACCAACTCGACGCCCTGCTCCAAAGAGATCATGAAACGTGTCATGCGGTTATCGGTAATCGGCAACACGCCCTTGTCCTTGATTGAAACAAAGAAGGGAATAACAGAGCCACGCGAGCCCATGACGTTGCCATAACGTACTACCGAAAAGCGCGTCTTTTGATGACCAGCATAATGATTGCCGGCCACAAATAGTTTGTCGGAAGTGAGCTTGGTTGCTCCATACAAATTGATCGGGCTACTGGCCTTGTCGGTAGAAAGTGCCACCACTTTTTTCACGCCTTTATCGATACAGGCATCAATTAAATTCATCGCCCCCAGCACATTGGTCTTGACGCACTCGAAAGGGTTGTATTCTGCCGTTGGCACGATCTTGGTCGCAGCGGCGTGCACTACATAATCAACGCCATCCAAAGCACGATAAAGGCGCTCACGGTCGCGCACATCGCCGATGAAGAAACGCACGCGCTCATCACCTTGGAAAAGCTTGGCCATTTCCCACTGTTTCATCTCATCCCGAGAGAAGATAATCACTTTTTTAGGGTTGTAGCGTGTCAGCAACATCGGGATAAAGGTGTGGCCAAAGGATCCTGTGCCACCGGTGATGAGGATGCTGGCATGGTCAAACATTATTCGTATACCTCAGAAATAAATGAAGGAATCTGTATAAACTCTTCACTTGGCTGGTTTAATACTCGATAAGGAATGCCGAGGTACTCGCACTCCCAAGCTGAGGTAGTGAAAGGGTCTACAATAATAACTTTTTTAGCCCTAGCGTAAGCTTTTTCTATAGGCCTATTTTGATCATCAAGTATAGCTCCTTCTGGAAGGAGGTTAATTATATTTTTCTCATAGCTTGGGTCAAAACCATGCTGTCTTCGAAAGCGAAAAACAACCTTCTCATAACTCGAAGCATCTAACTCTCTCAAAAAATCAAAGATATCTTTATTATTGTAGGGACTGCAATCTGTACCATCAGTAATATTGGGAATTTTAGGCCTATTAGGACCAATAATCAATATTTCATCTTTTGCTTTTACTTCTTTCATAGCCTCTTGATAACTATTAGCTAAATGCTCTAACCTGTGCTGTGGTGCTGGAATAGTCTTCTCACTCTCATCATGCCAACCCCATGTATAGAAGACATCAGAAATCCTTTTTTCATATACTCCTGCATGGCTTGAATATTCACCGTACGCTCCCCCATGCTGTTGCAGATGGAGAGGAACACCTTTTTCTGCATACAGTGCTGCTATGATGCGGCTAAACGTTGATGCCAGCTGAGTCGAAACAATAACTTCTGGTGAATACTTTTTCTCAATACGTTCAGATCTATCCAACATTTCAGGAAAAAGTTCCATGAACTCACCGGGCAAGCTTAAAGCCAAGCTTGTCCAAAAGCCGTTAAATCCTTCTAGGGGATTTTCTAAATCTTTCCTTGCTATTCTACAGCGAGCAGGCCAATCAATATATTTTTTTTCACCAACCCATATCGAAGGAATAAAAACCAAATCAATTTTTTCTTTTTTTAGCTTATCTCTCCAATAAACATGGCTATGTGCACCCAAGTCAAAAGCATAACCTTGACCACCTTTAACGTTATTCTTAATGTGTCTTTTCAAGCTGTTAAAATTTTCTTCTGACTTTTCATCTATCGAAAAATTAGCTCGCTCTTTTGCAACACCCGCAACATCAAAATAATCAGAGACATATGGAGAAAAATCATCCACTCTGTTATAGGTAAGCTTTCCAAATTCCATCAAATTAGCACATGGAAATAAAGAGGTAACGCGTTCACCTGACCTTTCATTTAACAGCTCGTTATTCCACCTAGAAAGATAAGCCTGTATAAACCTTTGACCAAGAAAGTAATGCAAAACAATATCCCAAAAACGAGCACCTTTTTCTAGACCATGGTAGTCATTAAGGAATATCGTCAACTCTTTTCTTGCCGATTCATATAAAAAATCCCTACTCTTTATTATCTCTATTGTAGAACAAATCTTAAGATTATTCTTGCTTCTCGCCGGTTTAATTTTTCTTTTGTCAGTGACAAAAGAAAGCATGTAATCGCGAGCGTCTTTAGCTTCAAAAATCACATCCAAAACAAAAGAAAGCTTTATCTTACTTTCATCACTTAGCGATTTCAGCCTTTCCTCACTAGGCAAAAATACGGCATCTGCGCTTTCAAGCTCGGTTGCCTGGTACGGAGACTCACCAACCTCTGCATTAAAGAGGCTGTGAAATTTCATATCATTAAACCGATAGAAGCGAAAGCCGTTACGGCTGGCCCAGTATTGTAGCTCAGCAAGGCTGGGCTGCTTTTCATGGGTTGGCTGGAATGCCACGCGGGCTTGAATTAGCAACGTATCTTTCAGCGCTTCTTTGCCATGGCCAAGAATTGTTGCAGCGTCGCTAAGGTCATCAAGGATAAGCCAGTCTAGACTTCCCAGCCCTTCAATGCTGTCTAGGGCAATGGTGTTGATAGGTAGCTTAGTTAGCACTTTCGCGCCTTGGCGTCGGTGTTCCGGCAACTGCACTTCTGGTAGCGGCACTAAAGTGCTGCTCATCTCAGGGGCTAGGCACGTATAAAGTGTGCTGGGCTTACCATCTCCCAACAAAGCGTGCTGGAAAACTTGAATGGTTTCACTGCCTTCATATTGTTTTGGATCGTCAATTTCACTGGCAGGGTCAAAAGCGACAATGCCGAAAGCACCAAGTGCTGCTAGCTTATCGGACGCTCCAGTTTTTATTAACTTAGCGCGGTTATCCAGCACGATCACTTTTCCGCTAATCTGCCAGTCGAAATCTGGGGCCGCTAATGGGCGTGTAGGAGTTTTTGCGTTACTATGCTTACCCTGTACCATTCTCAGGAAAGAGGTATCTACCTTGAACTCGGGCTTGCCCGCTACACTAGTTAGGTTATGGCGGTGACGCTTTCTCTCGCTAAAGGTGAAGTCTTTATTACCTGCGCGCTGCTTCACCAAAGGGGTAAAGGCATTTACTAACCGTTGCGTCGCTTTATCAATATGGTGCTTTTGCTCACCTACACGCTTTGCGCGCTCTACATACGTTTGGTAAAGCGCTTCATCATCGTAAAAGACAATAACAGCATTGAGCAGTGGCTGCAGCTCTTCATCGTTGAGTAGATACTGGTGAGGCTCTTCATAGCATTCTTCAGGAAAGTCAAACGCGATACCGGCATCATCGATCATTTCGGGCATGCCGCCGCGGTTCGTTATTAGCGCGGGAATACTGTTAAGCATTGCCTCTGCCAATACACGGCCAGAGCTTTCCCACCATAGGCTTGGAGCCAGTAACACACGTGCACGGCTGTACGGCCCACACATATCGCTTGTGTTGGGAGTAACGATGATGTTGGGAAGGCTTTTCCGCTCTTGGCCAAGCTTTTTTGAGGTCTCGCGCAATACTTCTGCCCAATCCGCACGCGCTTCTACCACTTCTATCTCGATATCAGGCCTCGCGCGCTCAAGCTGCAGCGCAAGCTGAACAACGATACTCGCTCCTTTGACCCAGCTAGGGTTGACGTAAAGCAGTCGCTTACGCTCGTGGTGTTCAGCAACAAACGTCGCCGGGTCAATAAACTTACCTACTGGTTTAGCAACAAACCCTATGTCTTGGCGGTACATATCCGCAGTGGCTTGGCTATCGGTAAGAATCAAGTCGATATCTCGGCACCAACGTGTTGCCTTGTAGTTCCCATTGGCGAGGTAGAATGCTGACGGGATTCCACGAGAGCGGGCTTCATCAGGAATTAGCGTTTCTAGGGTTTGCCCACCGTAATACCAGACTACGTCCGGTTTGAAGCTATCAAGCAAGTACAAATACTGGCCATGCCACAGCTCTTCTTCGTGAGAAGTCAAGTGTCTTCTTTTACTGCTGTATGTCACTAATAACTGATGGGTAAGCGAATCGTCTTTCGCTTCAATCAGCTGATTAAGTTGCTTTTTGAAATCTGGGTGCTGTTCTTTTAAGCGCCCCATGCCTTTTACGTCATCGAATATAGTGGCACCTAGCACTTGCACCTCGTACCCTTGCCCCACCAGCTGATGCAGCATTTGCCGCACGCTCATGCTTGCCCCGCTGGAGGTATCCAGCAGGCAGGATGGATTCGCCCACAACAGACGGGGCTTACGTTTTTGATTAGCGGGTGCGGGTACAGCTGCTTGTTTAGCCATGGTGTTAATCAACCTAAAACATGAATGTCACTAGTGTACCTAATCACACCCGCGACGTAAGGATAAAAAATGATGTATTCAATGCGAAAAAAACCGGCCCCACAAAGGAGCCGGTTCATTGTGTTACTCAGCGATAAAGCGCTGGCTCTATCCTGACCGGTCAGGTTAACCCAGCAGAGAAAGTACGGACTGCGGGATCTGGTTGGCCTGGGCTAGCACGGAAGTACCGGCCTGCTGCAGGATCTGTGCACGAGTCATGTTGGCCACTTCTGTTGCATAGTCAGCATCTTCGATGCGCGAACGAGCGTCAGAGAGGTTGGTGGAGTTAGTATCGAGGTTAGTGATAGCGTCCCCGAAGCGGTTTTGCACCGCACCTAGCTCAGAGCGTAAACTATCAATGGTGCTCAGTGCTGAATCCAACTCGCTCAGTGGGTTTTCTGTGCGCTCAGCAACAGGTTGAGCATCCGCACCGTCTACAAACTTGACACCAAGCTTAGAGCCGCTTTGCTCAAACTCAACTGCATAGAAATCTTCGCCATCTTTGTAATAGATCTCACCATTCTCAGATGTTTCTAAATTAGCTTTATCAAAAGCAGCAGAAAGATCGGTTGGCACCGCGCCAGAAGCACCACCACTGACAATACTAGTAAGAGCAACAGCGCCTCCTGAAGTATTGACGTTGCCGCTAGCTGCGGTACCACCACTAGCCACAGCTGTAAATGTAAAGTCATCGCCATTCAGACTAAGGGTAAAATCACCTTCTTCATTTTGTGCAAGAGAACCGCCACTAATAAGATCGGCGTTTTCCGTTGTAGTGGCTTTTGCAAGATCTGCATCAGTCGTTGTTGCAGGATCTACTGGGCCATTCACACTAAAAGAGTCGATGCCGAGTGTGTCGGAGTTAATGGCCTCGAAAGCAATGGTGATAACCTCGTTGTCATTGGCCCCAACTTGAATATCCATCTCCTGAACGCCTTCTGCCAGCACTTTGGTGCCGTTGAAGTCAGTTTCTTTAGAAACGCGGTCAATTTCTTCGATACGCTGGTTGATCTCATCTTGAATAGAATTAAGATCAGATTGGCTGTTAGTGCCATTGGCCGATTGAACAGTCAACTCGCGGATACGCTGTACATTATCGTTGATCTGGTTCAGCGCGCCTTCAGCCGTCTGAGAAACGGAGATACCGTCGTTGGCATTACGGCTTGCCTGGTTGAGACCAGTGATTTGAGCGGTCATGCGGTTAGCAATGGCTTGACCGGCGGCATCATCCTTGGCGCTGTTGATGCGCAGGCCGGAAGACAGCCTTTCCATGGATGTGGTGAGCGCGTTCTGGGACTCACGCAGGTTCTGCTGGCCGATCATTGAAGTGATGTTGGTATTGATCACTGACATGGTGTGATTCTCCTTGACTGGACAATGGCCCGCTGGGCCTGCTGCTCGGCCACATTGTGCGCCGTTGTATTAAGTAACGGCGCCTCAGTCGCTTTCTTTAGGGCTCACATGAAAAATAATTGTAAAACTTGGTAACGTAGAGATGGGCTTGGTAGTCATAAGAGGTGCTAATGAGGAGATTATGCAGAGAATGGAGATGCATACCGGCACACCCGGAATGTCGGTTATCACCTGCCCCCAGCAATGGCGGCGCGAGGCCGTCTTGCAGCTGGCCGCCGCGCACGATGAACGCTACAGAGCCAAGCTGACGGCGGCGATCAAACAACGGCTGGAACGGCTTGACCCCGATTGGAGCGGCTTACTGATAAAGCCGGATGAGCAAGGCAAGCCCGCCGGTGCGGTTTGGGTGGAAGTACTGCCGGGTAACGAAGCCAACCTATGGCGACCGCATACTAAGTGTGACCATGCGCCGGAATTATTGCGCGCCGCCATTTGCTGGGTGAAGCGGCAGGGCCTGGGCGTGGTGAAAACGGTGCTTGAGGCGGACGACCTGCAAACCGCCGCGCTACTGGAAGAAAACGGCTTTCCCAAGGTGGTGAGCTTGCGCTATCTGAGCGTTTCCACCCGAACGCTAATGAAGGCGCCGGTGTCTGAAGCGGTTGCCGGCTTTACGCATGTGGAGGATGTCGCGCCTGAACGCCTTGAAGCGGTGTTTGGCCAGGTCGAGAAGGGCTCGCTGGACTGCCCCGAGTTGCAGGGGATGTTTAGCGTGCAAGAGGCGCTTCAGGGTTTTTATCGGCAGGACGCGCATGCCCCGGCGCAGTGGTACCTAGTGCGCTGCGAAGGCGAGGATGCCGGTGTGCTGTTGCTTGCCCCGCACCCGGAAGCCAGTAACTGGGAATTGATGTACATGGGGCTGGCACCCGCCTGGCGTAGCCGTGGGTTGGGCAGGCAAGTGGTAAATGAGGCGATACACCGAGCGAGGGCTGCCGGGGTGGAAGAGGTGGTATTGGCGGTGGATGATCGCAATAGCCCGGCGCGGGCGTTGTATGAGGGTGCCGGGTTTGGGTTAAGGGCCAGCTGTGCGGTGCATGCGTGGTTGGATACGGGCCGAGCCTGAGATTGCCGCGTCGCTGCGCTCCTACGCAATGACACCGTTGCTGGTGTGTCATCACGTGAAGTGATCTGGGGTTGTGCCGTTTTAGGGCTATAAAAGAACTGCCAACGGCTGCGTTGTTGTAGCCGTATTGTCTTGTTTCCCACCCGGTTCTGCTGCGTTCTGGTAGGCAAACAAGAAACGCGCCGGAATCGCGCCCAGCAAGGTGCGCTTGGGATACACACCTTGCCGCGCCGGGTAGCCGGAAGGCCGCGGAATACGTGGCTCCAGCAGGGTGACCAGTACGCCATCATCCGGGTGACGTATGGCGCGGCCCAACCCTTGGCGTAGCTTGTGCAAGGTGCGCACGGTGCTTTTGCGCTGCAGCATGCCCGAAGCAATGCGGATAGCATCTTCTTCAGCGACTTCTCGGCGGATTAATAGCTGCTCGACAAGGTGCTGTTCCACTTGGCTACGTATCGGGCGTGGGTTACGCACCACCACTAGATGCTGCCAGAACGCCTCATTTTTCTCTCGGTTGGGGGAAAGCCCTTCCCATCCGGCGGGGGTGGCAACCGTTCGCCTATCCCAAAAATAGTCCGCGTCAATAGGTGCTTCCGCTGTGATATGACCGGAGAGCTGGTACGCGAGCGGGGCTTATGATGGTACATCGTGCCGGTGAATGCAGGCCACTCAAGCCTCGATGCTTAAATATTGATGACGATACCAAAAGAAATTCTAAAGTTAGCTTCAATATTCTTTTAAAAATAATTTTCTATTGATTTGCATCATTATATATAACGCATAAAAACTATATATAAAACTCAAGCACTGGCCTTAGCATGACAAATTATTTTTAACTTTTTTATTACTTAGGGGTTGCGCCGCTTAAAAATCGTGATAAAAATAGATAGACATGTGATTAATACACACCCTTCTGTGAGCTCATAAAGCTCTCATCATAAAATAAAACAGGTGTTTTAATGCTGAAAGACTGTGGCTCCAGAAAGCTCTCGCTGTCTCAGTTAGCGGTATGTGATCACTTAACTCCTCCTGTGCGCCGCCTCTTGCTTTCTCGTCCTCCTTTTCTACGAGATGCACGGACCATGACAGAAGAGGGGATAAAAATAGCTATTTTTCAGTCGCCTCCGGTCGTCTACGAAGACTCGCCTGGCAATGATCGCTCCCGCTTCATGTGTATTGGCAATTTTTGGTCACTCTACCTCGCAAAGCAATTACCCGCTAGCGCAAAGATACGCGTTAACCTTATCGAGACACCGTTAAAAAAGAACATGGATGCGCTAGCACTAAGCCTAGCCTTGTCAGCAGACTCCTGTCACTCTTTAGCTCCCGACAAGACGTCACTTTACTTGGAAAGTATTCGTCAATACCTAAAGGCACACTTCCCTCAGATCGCTATGGATTTATCTCCACTATTTAAGGGAAAAAAGTCGTTCTCTGAAGCCTTCGGCATCAACCGACGCGACCTCTAATGGCTGGTTTTATGATTTCAGACGAAGAGCTCTACGCACTACTTGAAGAAGTGTTTCAACCACGTGAAGATTACTTTTCCATCGAACGGTTACAGCCACTGCTGGTAAAAACCATCGAGCACTTGGCAACCATTGCCGGCAAGGGCTGGGAAAATCCGGCGCTACTGCAACTGGCAAAGGCCCTCTGCAGTGGTCAGTTACCGTTGGCATCACAGCCGGGCAAGGGTGAAAAAGGTATTCGCGGCACCAACCCTGTACATGGCGCATTGTTTAAGCTTACCCAAGAGCAAAGCGAGACGAAAAAGCTTGATAGCCGTCTATTGCTACTTGCCCACATCATCAACGCTGCGTTTCAGTGGCGCAACGACATGCAGGCTGCTGACTTAAAGGAAAATTTCATAGAACAACGTGAAAAGCGCCTTAAACCAACCACTTACCTTAGAAACTTGGAAGCTGCTTGCAAGGTCGTTCGACTGATTGAAGCGGATTGGCTAGATTTTCTCGCGCCTTTAGATCAGTCGACTGAGGAGCTTCGCAAACGATGCGATGCGCATGCGGTAGACGAGGGAGAGGGCCAGCAACAAGACAACTATATAAAACAATTAGGTCGATTTTTCGCCTACGCCCTGAACAAACGGCAACCACGTCGCGGGTACCAGGAAGCAACTCACAATTCGTCGGAAAAAACGCCAACCGTTCAGCGCAAGCGCCGCTTTGACGACGACCTTGATGATAGCTGGAAAGAGACAGCCACCTCGGTCATCACGCTCCCGCCGGACCTTAGTGAACAGGCTGAGAGTGAGCTACGTACATCAGGGTTATCAACGACAGAGGAACGCCCTACAACAGAGCTTTCGCAGAGCGATCAGCCAATTAAAGCCGCAAAAGGAGATTCCTCTCTGCAAGCGGTGTTTCGTGCGCGTAGCCAGCAAACATTTCTAGATAAAGCCGCCCAGTTGTTACCCGGGCGCTGGGAGCAGCTCAGCTCTTTCGATCTTTGCCAGTTAATGCAGCAACTCAGCCAGCATCCGAAGGCAGCTCAGCGCCGCCAGCTTGGATGCGTGATCGGGCTGCTATTAATGACCGGCCGTAGCTTGGAAAGTGTGCTAAATGCACAGATCGTCAAGCGCCATAAATGGATTCCCAATGCCATCACGGATCAGTCGATATACGTTCGCCATGGTGACCAATTCTGGGTGTCAGGAATTTATAGGCCGGAAAATAGTCGCCAGCTGACAGGTGAATGGCCCCATCACATGCGCAAAACGCAAAAACACATGGCCCTTCCCATCGTACCTTTTTGCTGGCAGCTGATGGGGAATCATGCACACCATATCGCACAAAAAGTCAAAAAACGTTCAGTTTCACTGTTCGCAAACGACGATCGGGCACAACTGGAAAGTGAGCTGAAGTCGTTACTCACTGAGACCAACCGTAAAACAGGTTCTCGACTGACGGCGCACCGTTTGAGCACACACCTTTTTAATACACTCAACCAGGGAGACGCCGATTTAACAGCGGCCTGCCTGATCACGGCTCGCGTGCCCTCCTTTGGCCAACAGGCGTCACTTTATTATTACGCCCCAAGCGCGGAGCATCTGACACAACGCTATATACATGCGATGGAGACCATCAAGCAACAGTGGCTGGGGACATTCAAGCCAACTACAACCGACCCCTTTGCCCTTTCTCAGCCTCCCTCTCCAAATAACCAAGACCATGATGGCAGACCTCGTCATGTTGGATCTCAGCTCGTGCCGAAAACGGCGTATGTGGAAAGGCTCGTGTCGAATATGCTGCAACATATCAAGCGAGCCGATAAAACCCGTTCATTGCCGCATGCACTGCTAGATTTCCATAATGCCTACACGGCTTACACCATTGCGATGCTAATGTTCTGCACCGGCTATCGCAGTATTCGTGATCCATTACCCAGATGGGATCACATCTCCTTATCACGCCGTATGATCGCGATCGCGGATAAAACGGATGACCGACAAAGTCACGCTCGCTTCTTGCCGCTACCTGACATCATGGTCACACAGCTTCAGTACTATCTACGTCATCGTGACGGGGTTACTGGCCGCTTGCAGCTCTTTCTTCAAGAAGAGTGGGAAACGCCATTTATGTTCCTCGACCATCATGGCCATCCGAAACAAGTCACTCCCAAGCGCCTACAAGACCAGCTGAACTGGCCGGGCTCACCTCCGCTTAATATCAATCGCCATTATTTGCATACACAGCTCAAGGAAAGCAGCTGCTGCTCCGAGCTAGTCGATGCCTTTATGGGCCATTGGGATGCCGGACAAGAGCCTTGGGCCAACTACTCGACGTTCTGCCCCCGCGAATACTGCAATCATATTACGCCGGTGATAGCGCATTTGATGCAGCAACAGGGTTGGAAAGCTCTGCAGGGGGTTCCACGATGAATAATGAGACTATCTGGTCAGGCTGGAAACTGGCGAAGCCCACGAAAATGGCAACCGATGGCCAAGAAACCCGTCGGTATCAGCGCACAATGGGCCAATACAAGAGTTTATTGGCCACCCTTGAGACGTTGGACAATCTCGTACCTGGCGCATTGAATGGACAACACGGACTTGCTTTCCCAGACGAGGCAATCACTGGCGTATTTGAAGAGCTTCACCGAACAGCCTCACCCAAAGCGCTGAAAATTGCCCACAATTTGCTGGTGAAAGGACTAGAACGTGGCCATGCAAAACTGAAATGGCACGTGACGATTCCGAGTCCATTGGTCACTGTCACCCGCAAGCCCCCGACGGTGACGACCCATTCTTTCAGCGAATTGCATCCTTGGGACGATCTGGTGGAAGCCCATGAGGCAATGCCAAATTCTAAAGGGTTCAACGGCGATGCCCTGCATAAATGGCTTACGGGGCGGTGGCTCTTTCAGTTAATCCGTGAAGGCGCCTTAATGAACAGGCACGGCCTTGAGCAGATACCTGACGCTTTCGAGCGAGGCATCACCTTTTTCCCAGGCTCAGGATTTCTAACATTAGAGGAATGTATTCAGTCGTCAAACAAGGAGGATAAGGACGAAAAGGATGAGGGCGAAGAGAAAGATGGCGAGACGTCTGCTGACGACTCATCCTCTACGTCAACATTGGTACCTTCAATCGAAAAAGAGCAGCGCTTTCGCTACCGGCGGTTGTTCCTGAGTCCGGTTAGCCAGTTGCTTCTCCTCAACACCTATCAAGCAATAGGCAAAGCGTGGCCGCGGACCGCTTCCAAAAGTATCGTGCCCGTCGAGCAGTGCCTGATGTTTTATGTCAAAAATATCGCCGATGATGCACCGCCAGCGAGCTTCTCAGCCCTTCTATCAATGGCAAAAACATCGGCAGCACTGGAAATGTCGCCCTTGCTCACCCACTACGCGAGCAAAGCCGATATTTCGCTATCGCTGCGTCCGTCATCGTGGCAGCGTCTACTTCAACGAAAGGTGTTAACCGCTACCTCAGTAAAGACCGATGACGATGAAGTCTACCTGGACTTCCAAGCACCCAATCAAACTCGCACTACCGTTTCCGACCAACTAAAACAGCTTCGTCAGTTGCAGCGCTGTTTCTCGGCTTCTTTAGTAGGCCAAACAGGCAGGCACGAGGCAACTAACAATATTGAGGCATTTCTTGTCGTCTCAAACAATAACGGTGCAATGGTGACGCTATTGGCAAAATGGTGTCAAAAATTGATGCAAAAAGGCGGGCGCGTTAAATCCAAGCTCGTCGCCCGATCTGCTGCTACGTATTTATCGACCATAGCACGCCCGCTCGTCGCCCATAGCCAAGAGTTTGGAGATATACAGTCAGCAAGTGCCGATGAGTGGCAAGCCCTTTATGACAACGTCTTGAACAGTGCCAAATCACCTGGCATGCGGGCGAAGATGCAAAACCGTCTCAGTGATTTTCACCATTTCCTGGTCGACACCCTTGCGCTTCCGAACATCGACTTTGAGTACATAGGAGGGACAAAGCAACGCGTTGATGTAAACATCATCACCCCAGCTGAGTTTCACCGAGCCATGACGCTGATTGAGAAATCAGATCAGCCTGCGCGCTTTCGCACCATGCAGAAACTAGCGCTAATACTCGGGTATCGCCTCGGGCTGCGCCGCAGTGAGAGTGCCTCGTTACTGATACGTGATATCGCTTACCTTCCTGACCACGACGAAGTTCAGGGCGAAGTGATCATCCGTGCCAATCAGTACCGTCGCGGCAAAAGCTATTCGGCAACGCGACGGCTGCCGCTATGGCTGTTGATGCCCGAAGAACGCAAATCACTCATTCAGTGGACACAACAGCGGCGGGGTGAGGCCACTACTCAGGCCGTCGAAAAACAACTACTCTTTTGCCGCAGCGGGAGCGGCTACCTGCTGCTGGATGATAAAGAGCTATTTCGTCCCATACAGACTGCCCTAAAAACCGTAAGCGGTGACGATTCACTCCGCTATCACCACCTGCGCCACAGCTTTGTGACCTTTACGCTATTGCGCTTGTTGGAGCAGGCACCCGGCGAACTACTGCCACGCGCGTGGATACTCGACGATAATAGAAATGTAGCGATGCCAAACGCTGACGCCGACATTTCGGCCTTGGCCGGTCTTGCGCCCCAAGGCCGGCCATCGCGCAAACGGCTGTGGCAACTCGCACTATGGGCAGGGCATGCCAGCCCCGATGAAACACTCAGCTCGTATACGCACTTGTTGGACTGGGCGTTAGGCCAAGCACTGCGTGAGCGCTTCAACCCGATGCTCAGTATCGACACGCAATTCGCGCTACTTAACCTACCTTCTAAAACGGCGCTCAGTAGCTGGCGTAACCGTTGCGGGCTAAAAGGCCAGACTCAAGCCAGTGAATTGTTGCAATACCTGAAAGATGATTGGCAGAACTACCTTGCGGCTGACCTTTTTGAAAAAGAGTGGCACTCCTACCAGGCGCCCACACATAATCCACTCGATAACCCGCTGGAAGCCGCTTTCGACTGGCCCGAAGCCACGACGATTTATCAAAGCATGCGGCTAGTCGAGCAACAAGAAATCTGCGACGTACCGTTTGTTGATGCTATTCACCAGGCAGCCAGGCGGTTCGTCCTCGACCCTGAGCAGCTTCATCTCTTGATAGAAAATGGTGAAGCGCTGATGCAACGCAAAACGCGACGCAGCAATCAGCAATTTAGTCGTGAAGACAACCGCAATGACCGCTTACGTCGTGTTGCCTCAAAAAGCATTTACATGCCCGAGCTTCGTCGGTGCATGGCACCGCCTATCAAGCCGCCGGTATTGAGGGAAGCCGGGCAGTTTTTTCACCGGTTGCTCGACTGGCATCAGTCACAACCCGTTATCGCTGAAGAGAGCCTTATTACCTTACGTAAGCACATGCAGCGCAGCATCGGGCATATCGTGCTTCCCGATGCAAAGGCGATCAATCGAGTTCGTGAACTCTTACGACCGCTGCGTTGTTTTCAGCATGTTTATCTCGTTGTGGAAGTCGAGGCCACGGCAAAGGAGAAGAGAATTAAACAGCATTGGTCTAAAGCGACCGACATTCCTCATAAACGCATCAATTTAATGCCAACGCCCACCCCCTCAGGTCGCACGCGGCATTGGTACGGCAATGCCAACCTAAAAATCACTCGCGGCAACTACAAGGACACACAGCAACCCCTTTGGGAAGCTGTGCGCTTCGCGGCATTTATGGCGATCCTTGTATTGGGATTGGATAAGTGACGACAAGGCGTCAGATATAATCATCCCACCATAAAAACTATCCCCACCGCCTTGCTTAAAGGGGGTGGGGATAAGTTGATAATGGTAGTCCCACTGAACTAGCCGCTCAGCACCTCATAGGCTTTGATGAAGCAGAGTTTCTGACTGACGAAGTTGGCCCAGCGTACCGTTACCTGAAGACGCTGGCCCATTTTCGGAATCCCCGCTTCAGCCACATTGCGGTCGGTCAAGAAGACACGGAGATTGCCCTTCGGGCCGATCAGGTAGAGCGACCAGACTTGGTGCTGCATTAGCCATTCGGGGCCTTCGACACCGGCGACGTACAGCTCTACTTCGAACTGAAGGCCGGCCTTTTGGGCAGATGGTTGTTGTTTTACTGCCATGCCTGATCCTCCCACGCCCACAAGGTGCGTTCTAATTCGGCCAGCAAAAGCGGAATCGCACGCCGGTTAGCCATCAGGCCTAATTGCTTCAGCATCATCCCCACCCATGTCACCAAGGCTTCAAGGTTATTTGCTTCATCTCCATTGCCTAACCACATTACCAGTGCCGTGCCATTGGCTAAGTTGGTAGCCGCTGCGAGTGACTCCGCCAAACGACGCTCAACACGGCACCGAGCCTGGCGTTCAAATGTCAGCCTCACAGATTCGCGTGCCTGCTCGGGGGTCATTATCAGATTATCGAGTGTTTTCACTGGGTTCTCCTTAGGCGCGCTGAGCTTCTAGCATTTTTTCAAAGGCGGAGCCGTCTTGGCGGGTGAGATTCGGGACATAGCGCGAATAGACACGAAAGAGCATTTCCGTGGTGGTATGTCCCATTTGCCGTGCGATCCACTCGGGGTTCTCACCTGCCGCCAGCCATAACGTGGCGGCGGTGTGGCGCGTCTGATAAGGCCGGCGCTTACGCAGATCAAGCTCTTCAAGCAGCGGGTACCACACGCGTTTGGTGACGTTATGGTGAGAAAGAGAGGTTCCTTTACCTGTGGTGAATACGTAGCCGCTCTTTCCCGTCACTTCTCGCTGGGCTTTCAAGGCTTCGTAGACCGGCTTGGCCATGTCGATACTGCGGAAGGAGCCGTCTGTTTTGGTAGGCACCAATTTCCCGTTAACCAGCGACTGGTACACCAAAATTTGACGCCGAGAGAAATCCACGTGCTCCCAAGTCAGGCCATCGATTTCACCCGTACGCATGCCAGTGAAAAACCGCACGCTGTAGTAGTTGTGAAAATCAGGCCGCACACTGTCGATAATGAGTTGCACTTCCTCCAACGTGAACGGTTCCACATCGGTGCGCGGCACTTTGAGTGATTTAATCCCCCGGTAGGGTGAGCTAAACTCGTAGCGGTCGGCGGCTTCATTCAGCATCATGCGCAATGGCGTCATGATGTGGTTGATACGGCTAGCAGAGAGTTTCTTGCCGCTTCGGGTATTCACTTTGGCGAGGGAAGCCCGGAACTCAAGAATCTCTGCACGGGTGATGCTGCCGACCTCTTTCTTGCCTAATGCCGGCAAGATGTGGCAATCCAAACACCCCTGCACCGTTACAATTTGCGACTCACGCCATTCGATTTCCTTCTCTGCGAACCACGTTTCTGAAAACTGGATGAGTAGAGGCGTTGCCCGATAGCCGCCTGCAGCCGTCAACGCCCGCTTGCTCAAAGTCTGTACCCGTGGGCTCTCCGGAAAGTAGCGCCCGTAATCAAACGAGCCCAGCGTGATCTCTGCTTCGATCTTCTCCAGAATCCGTTGCAGCTTTTTACGATTAGCGGGTGTGTCGTCCAGCGCGGTTTGTTCACGGCAGCGCTTGCCCAAGTAACGAAAATCAAAGTACAGCTTGTCGGTTTCTTTGCGTGCGGCAACTTTACCCATGGCACACACCTCCCCCAGCCATCGGTACGCCGATGCTCTCCTCTTTGGAGTGCAGCTGCATATCGCGCTCGATAGGCTCCCACAGGTACAGAATCTTGCGGCCGCCAAACGGGCGGATGTAGTGGATGCCTTCCAGCAACACGTTGTCCTTCAAACGTTCACGAATGGTCCGTGCGTCGTACTTGATACGCTCGGCTAACTCAGCTGTTGTTAAGTAGTGCATAGACATCTTATGAATCCTAAAGTGGATTTATGTAGACTACACGCTACATAATAAGACCTTAAAAGAGGATGTCAAGCAGCTTTTGTAGCGTTTGCTCAACATAAGATGCGAGAACCCAAAATATTTGATAGGATGCGGCCAATTGAAAAAGGCAACCTCCATGATTCGATTTCGTTTAAAAGAGCTACTTGCTGAGAAAGGGTTTCAAGAAAATCGGCGGGTTACCCTTGATGAAGTGTCACAGGCGACTGGCATCCACCGCACGACACTGTCGAAGATCGCTAATCAGCGCGGCTATAACACCGGTACGGAAAATGTAGACCGGCTCTGTGAATATTTTGGCTGCAAGGTCGAAGATGTCATCGAATATGTCCCCATGCCCGATGCGCCACAATCATCCGATTAAGCTAACGTCCTGGGAAGGTTCATGCTCAAATGTCATCTATCCCGAATCATGGGAGAGAGAAAGCTGAAAATCGTCGATGTGGCCCGTGATACCGGCATCAACCGGGGAACCATCACGCGGCTATATCACGAGACGGCGAGCCGCGTAGAACTTGAGGTAGTCGAGGAATTGTGTCGATATTTTGACTGCCAAGTGGGAGATATCTTTGAGTATCAGCCTAATGGCACCAATAAATCATTGTGAGGGTTAAGCAACCCTTGACACTAAATCTGCCAGACCTGCTTGAGGCGACTGACGGTATGTGACCATTTGGGCGTGGTGGGTTTGCATACGGTGTTCTGGTTGCCGAACAGGCCTACTTCGCTGAAGGCTTCCTCACGGCTGACGGTATGTAGCCAGCGCACTGGCACCAGGTACTCGGCTTGTTCGTCGTCATCGTTGCGGTAAAGGTGCGGGTATGTCGATTGCGAGGCAAGTTCAAGCAGGGTCTTGCTGCCCAGCGCCGTCTCAAACCGATAGGTATCAGCACGCCAGCGCTCTCCGATGACCTCACCGACACCCACATAGCCTGTCTTGGGGATATTGACCCAAACTCGGTCGCCCTCCGAGAGCATGGCAAGGGTCTTGGAGTACCAGGTCGCACCACCACCGGCAATAAAACCGTACTGGCGTGCCAGCTCCCACGGGCGGTCGTCGCCAAAAGAAGCGTAGAACTCACCGTTCCAGGGTTCCTTCTTTGCCTTCCGGGAAGTGGGCTGAGCCGGCTCGTCTGGATCAATCATCCAGGCACGGCTGAGATAACGGTTTCCGCCATCCTCGAAGGCGGCGAAGAACATGGCATTGATCGACAACTGGGCATGTTCGTTGAGGTAATTGATGATGCGCTCGCTACTGGCATCGAGCCGGGTGGCGACCACCACCAACTGGTGGCTTTCGTTAAGAGGAGCAGCGTCCAGCGAGATACCGAACTTGGCCTCGAAAGCCTCTTCCAGGGTAGCGTGTGGGCGATGATAGCGTTCGGCGAACTGCTGATAGATATCGATCAGCTGGTAGTCGACCAAGGTGACTACCCAAGAGGCGTAATCGATGGCCTGGGCCACCACGTCGCGTGGGGTCTTGTCACGCTTCAGCTCGATGATGATCACCGTGCCATTGGCGTCGATGGCCATCAAGTCGATCAGCTTGTCGAAGGCGGTGCGCACCTGACGGCCGATCAGCAACCAGTCCCGGTTGAGAATCGAAACATCCTGCATGATCTGCTCTTCCAGCAGCCCTTCGTCGGCAAGTCCCGCATGGCGCAATTTCTCGGGCAGCTCGCCGGAGGAGCTCGCGAGCTTCCAGATTCCTTGTTCGATGGCCATGGTGGCTCCTTATCGCCCGCGGTAACTATAACTCTTGTCGTTTCCAGGGCAGTGCCCTATCGTGCTGTGTAACACGACCCCTGCCTCTTGGTCCCGACAGGAACCTACGCGGGGGTTCTTATGCCTACCTCCACGACAAAGGCTCTGTGAGCTTGCACAAGAAGTCACCGAAAAGTCATTGAAAATGATCCGGGGGGCACTGTAGTTCCGCACAGATCATTTACCAGCCCTTGGGTGTAAATATGGGGGGAGTTACGGCTCTGCACTCTTGGAGGGCGCCATCTGCCCTTGCTCGCTAACCGTCGATCTCTGCAGCTACTTTCTCTCTGAACGCGCTCCCAAACAGCCGGTGATTGCCTGTTTCATATCTAACCCGGCCGGCAATAATCGCTGGGGCAATGCTCAGATCATTCGCCAGCTGCCGGACAAACGATGCGCGAGTAATGGATCGGTAATCAATGCCTTCAGGCAGCAATGCTTTCTGCGCCAGGGCGTCGGCTTGCTGTTCTTTGTCATCCCCCGATTCGGCTTCCAAGTTATCGATAAACCAAGCCTCATTTCCATCTAGGTGCAAGGCGACATGAGCAAGCTCGTGCATCAGGGTAAACCAGAAATTGTCGAGCCTGTTATGGCGAAGTGTTAAAGCAATGACCGGGCTGCCACGTGTGCCTGCACAGGCCGCGCCGTCAAGGTAAGTTTTCGGCAAGTGCGGTTCAATGACGAGATGGATGCCGGATTTTTCCAAGTACTCCCGCGCCAGTTCCGGGCCTTTCTCAGACCAGGATAGCTGGGCGAGATTGCGCATCCATTCCAGATTAACCGTACCGCTTTGATACGTATTAGGGAGTCGCTGCTCCGCCGCGCACTGGAGAACTCGCGCCTGCCATGCCCACAGGGCGTAATGGTCACTGACCTTGTCATTGGTGCGAAGATGCGAGGTGGTCCGAAGCATTGCGGGCTCCAGCTCAAAGCCACCCCGTACGCCACTGAACAAGCGGGTCACCCACTCAGCAGCGTATTCCTTCAATTCCTGCAGGGAGCCTTCGAAACCCTCGAAATAACCTCGTTTTTGCATTACTGCCAAGGGGAATGCCTGCCAGTCGATGTCTTTCTCGCTGGCCGTCTCCTGTATCGGTTCCTGGATCAGTATGTCGGCGGGTATGCCAAGCCCCGCGTTCAACCGGCGGATCATATTGAGGCTGAGCCGCCGGGTGCCATTCAACACTTCGCTGACCTTTGGGGCCGAACCGATATAGGGGATAAGGTCTTTATTCTTCAGGCCCTGTTGATCCATGCGAAAGCGAATTGCCTCCACCGGATCTGGGCGGTCAATGGGGAACTCCCGCTGCTCATACTGATCGATCAGCATGGCCAGAACTTCGAGTTCATCGGCCTCCCGGGAACCTTCCTGCGGGTCAGCATCCATCAGCTCCATAAGGCGCGCCAGAGCAACCTCATGCTCTTCCGGAGTTTTGATGATTTTCAGATGATCCATGATGCCATTCCCTTAGAATTTCTTCTTGCTATATTCAGCGTGTGTCCCGACCCACTCCACCACAACGATGCCGTTCTGATAGCGAACCTTGACCACGAGCCGGAAGTGGTTGCCCTTAATGTTGAAGATCACCCGATTGCCGTCGAGAAAGTCCGCACTGGAATAGAGGTTTTTGATGTCCTGCGGAGTCTTCCACTCATATTGCTCGGCCTCGGCGTACCATGCCTCCAGCGCCTTCTTGGCGGGAGCATGCTTGCGCATGAAGTCGGTGAGTTTGTCTCGTCCTAAGACCTTCATGGAGTGAGGAGGTTCCTTTTTTTGGGAATTCTACTGTATATTCCCAAAATGGGAAAATAACGAATGGTTATAGCAGCCAAGCCTGTCAGCCATAAACGCACCCAAGTCATGTTTTCCACCATTAGTGCAGTGCCCCATCAGTGACGGCTTCGGCCAACTGGCAGCGGGTTTCGCTGGCCTGGTTCAGACGTTCCTTGAGGTGGGCGCATATGGCCATCAGTTCATCGACTTTTTGGACGATGCGGGCTTGTTCTTCCATCGGCGGCAAGTGAATAGCGTGCGACCAAAGCTTCTCTGAGATCAGTTTGCATGTGCCATGACTTGAGCGGTCCACAAGCTCGACTACTTTGGACTTACCTGCCTGCATATACAGAAGCAGATACGTGCTGATTTCTTTCGGGGGGACCAGTGCCTTCATGTCCTGGTTGATCGTAACCTCACGACCGGTGATCGCTACTGGGAAAGAGTGAGCCAAAATCATACCTCGAACAACCATTATAAGGCTGTTTTCAGGTACTACTTTCAGGGTCGTCTGTTTCAAAGCCTGTTCTGTAATTCTGATTTGAGAGTCTTGGATTAGGGGAAGCTTCATGTCTTTTGGTGATACCCAAGGAATGCTTCCATCCCAAAATTCAGCTTTGGACTTGGTAGGAGTAGACCCACCAAGAATTTTCCCCACGCTACCCAAAGCAACTTCAGCCCACCCTTGCAGAGAATGCGGTTTGCTTTTGATGCCATATCGTTGAAGAAGACATGTCACTGGTTCATCGTTGGGGTCCTGCTCCACCAATCGCCCCATCACTGCCAGTTGAAGAATGGTCTGCTTGAGCTTGTCGATGCTCAGCTCGGTGGTGAACAGGGTATCGAAATGGGCGGCGAGGCGGGTCCAGTTCTCGGCCAGTTCGGTAGCGTTTTCGGATTGGGTGAGAGTGCCGAGCAGGGTATCCACAAGGGTTTCGTGGGCCTCTAGCTGGTCGCCGACGTGCTGTTCCAGCCGGTCACAGAGGGCCAATAGCTCGTCGACTTTATCGACAATTCGGTATTGTTCAGCAAGTGGAGGCAGAGGAGTTGGAAGAGAGCTGATATGTTTTTGATTGACTGTTTTTTGTCCAGCTGTACTGATAAATAGTTCTTTTATTCTGGAGCGAAAGACAGATGAGGCACTCAGGATACAAAGGTACTCTGCTGCCACTAGGTTTTCAGGAGTTCTTACTCTAATAAAGTGATCGCAATATATCGCTTCGAGGCTAGTTCTGACAGGGATTAGCTGACCCACCAAGTCTTCGCTACCGTTGACTCGGATGATTAGTATGTCATTTTTGACGATACTGTATTTTTTTATAGACTTTCGACTTATGGGTAAAAGGCGCGTGTCTTCTAGGGATATCTCAAGATTGCTTATGTCGGCAAGTCGAATTACGGTGATTTCTTCACCATCAGCGTCACCTCGGCTTGATGCTCCGTTTTGAAAACTGGGATATAAATTGTCAAATTTGATCCACTTCCAACTTTTTGGTGCCGTGTAAGGTATATCTTCCTCCGTAACCTCCAGCAACTTCTTGATCTTCCCTTCCTTGACCAACCGGGCCTTCTCCTCAGCGATACGCTCCAGCAACACGCTTGCGGACTCATCGCTGGGGTCCTGATCGACCAGCTTACCGCGCACAGCAAGCTCCATAATCAACTCCCGAAGCTTCTTAATCCCGGTCAGCTCGATCTTGCCGTTTCGCCCTCTGCCCGCCGTTGATTTGGTGGTAACGGCGCTGGTCCAGAGGTCGAGGTGATCGATGACTGCTCCTGCCACATCGACACTTCCGCCATCCGTGGCGATCGCCGTTAATCTCTCCTGCCCACTCATGTCTGGCCTTCCACGTCGCGGGTGAGCGCATCGCCAAGGATGGTTTTCAGCTGGTTGCGCAGTGCCTGGATTTCGGCTTGCTGCTTTGCGTATTTGGCCAGCAGCTCGTCCGGGTCGTGGTTGATCTGCTCGCCCTGCCAAGGGTTCTTGATGTCCAGGTTGTAGTTACGGGCTTTGATCTCCTTGATGCCGACCTTCCAGGCCTGCTCGGTTTCCTCGCGACTGGCGAAGCCGTCGCTCTCGCTGCCCCACCAGTCGATCTCGGTCTGGAACTCCTCGACCTTCATCGGGCGGGTCTTGCTGTAGTTCTTCACGCCTTCCGGGTAGGGGTGTTCGTAGTACCACACAGCTTCGGTGGGCTGCCCTTTGGTAAAGAACAGCAGGTTGGTCTTGATGCCGGTGTAGGGGTTGAACACGCCGTTGGGTAGCCGAACGATGGTGTGCAGGTTGCACTCGGTGAGCAGCTTTTCCTTGAGGCGGGTCTTCATGCCCTCGCCGAACAGAAAGCCGTCCGGCAGTACCACTGCTGCTCGCCCGCCGTCTTTCAGCAGGTGGATGAACAGCGTCATGAACAGGTCGGCGGTTTCGCGGGTGCGGAAGGCGCTGGGGAAGTTGGTCTCGATGCCGTCTTCTTCCATGCCGCCGAACGGCGGGTTGGCGACGATGACGTCCACCCGTTCCTTGGGACCCCAACTGATCAGCGGGCGTGCCAGGGTATTGTCGTGCTTGATCTGGTCGGGTATCTCGATGCCGTGCAGGATCAGGTTGGTGGTGGCCAGCAGATGGGGCAGCGGTTTCTTTTCCACGCCGTGAATAGTGCGCTGCAGAATCCGCTCGTCCTGCGGGGTCTGCACGTAATGCTTGCGTTTGTGTTCGATGGTGCAGGTGAGAAAACCACCGGTGCCGCAGGCCGGGTCCATCACGCTTTCTTCAAGCCTGGGGTCGACCCGGTCGACCATGAATTGAGTGACCGCTCGCGGGGTGTAGAACTCGCCGGCGTTGCCGGCGCTCTGCAGGTCCTTGAGGATCTGCTCGTACATGTCGCCGAGTTCGTGGCGCTCGCTGGCCTTGTTGAAGTTCACGCCGTCCTGCAACTTGTTGATGACCTGGCGCATCAGCTGGCCGGACTTCATGTAGTTGTAGGCATCCTCGAAGACGTTGCGGATCACCACCCCTCGGTAGTCATCGCCACGCGCTTGGAGCTGCTGCAGGCCCGGGAACAGCATGGTGTCGATAAAGTCCTTGAGCTCGTTGCCCGTCATGCCCTCGGGATCGGCGGCCCAGTTTCGCCAGCGCAGCGGCTCGGGAATCGGCGAGCGGTAATCGTCATCAAGGGCTGCCCACTCTTTTTCCCGGTCATCAAAAATCTTCAGGAACAGCATCCAGACGAGCTGACCGATACGCTGGGCGTCGCCGTCGACCCCAACGTCTTTGCGCATGATGTCTTGAATGGACTTGATCGTGCTGCTGATTGCCATGGTAAGTCGTTTTCCATCAATAAAAGCAAACATGACCGCCCGGCGTAAATGAATCGCGCCGGGCGGCTGAAAATTAGGCTAGCCATCTTGTCATGCAGGCATGTGGTAGAGCGCGTCTTCCAGTTCGTGCAAGGCCTTTTGATATTTCGGCTTGCCGCCAAACGCCTCGAAGAGTTCCAGAACCGTGCCGATTTCGTTGAAAGGCGCCATGGTGAGCACGTTGGTATCTTCGATGGGCGTGATACCGGCATCGGCATACTTGTCGACCAGGGAATCCAGCACCTGGCGGGCCTGACCTTCGTAACGATTGAAGATGTCGCGCTTCTTGACCTGGTCGGCACGCTCACGGCGGGTCAGCGGCGGGCGGTCGAAGGCGATATGACAAATCACATCAAACGGATCGGGCTCGTCGCCAAGCGTGTCGCCCAGGTCCTTGATCAGATCTTCCCAGAAGATACCGCTTTCCTCCAGCTCTTCAAGGATCGCCTGCTTGCGCTCGGTATCCTGCCAGCGGCGCAGGAAATCGTCCAGGGAGGCGTACTGCTCCTGCACCTTCTTGCGGGTGTAGTCGCGCAGGCTCTCCGTGATCAAGTCACCGTTGGCATCCAGATACTGCACCCGCTCGGCCACCACCCTGACCTCCACGTCATCGACCACGTACTTGCGCCGTGGCTCGGGTCTCTGCTCCGGCCCCAGTGAGCCGGTATCGTCGGTCTCCCAGGTGGCACCCTCCTCCACCTCGTAATCACCATGCTCCTCGGCGACACCCTCGGCACTGGTGCCGGGTTCCAGGGAATCCTCTTCCAATTCGTCGTCCGGCGCGATGGGGGTATCGCCGCCCTGCGGTTGGTAGACCTTTACCGGGTCGCCGTCGAAGTCAGGGTCAGCGAACAGCTCGGTGGCCTTCTTGAAGTCGAGGATGGTGAACCAGTGCTTGTGGTAGTCGTCATTGATGCGGGTACCGCGACCGATGATCTGCTTGAACTCGGTCATCGACTGAATGCGCTGGTCGAGCACGATCAGCTTGCAGGTCTGGGCGTCGACGCCGGTCGTCATCAACTTGCTGGTGGTGGCGATGACCGGGTAGCGCACCTCGGGGTTGATGAAGTTGTCGAGCTCCGCCTTGCCCTCGGCCTCGTCGCCGGTAATGCGCATCACGTACTTGCGGTTCTCGGCCACTCGCTTGGGGTTGAGGTTGATCAGCGCCTGACGCATACGCTCGGCGTGGTCGATGTCCTCGCAGAAGACGATGGTCTTCTGGAACGGATCGGTGCTCTCCAGCAATTCGGTAATCTTGCGCGCCACCAGCTGGGTGCGCTTTACCAGCACCAACTGTTTGTCAAAATCCTTCTGGTTATAGATGCGATCTTCGATCTCCTGCCCGAGCTTGTCGCGCTGGCCTTTACTGGGCCGCCAACCCTGGAGATCGCGGTCGATATCCACCCGCACCACCTTGTAGGGGGCGAGAAAGCCATCCTCGATACCCTGCTTGAGCGAGTAGCTGTAGACCGGCGCACCGAAGTAATCGATGTTGGAGACTTCCTTGGTTTCCTTGGGCGTGGCGGTCAAGCCGATATGGGTGGCCGAAGAGAAATACGCCAGGATCGAACGCCAAGCGGAGTCTACCGCCGCGCTTCCGCGATGACATTCATCGATGACGATGAGGTCGAAGAAGTCGGGCGAGAACTGCTTGTAGATGTTCTGCTCTTCCTCGCTGCCGGTGACGGCCTGATAGAGCGAGAGATAGACCTCGTAGGACTTGTCCACCGTGCGGTGGGTGACCTTGGTCATCGCCTGGCCGAAGGGTTTGAAGTCGTTGTTCTTGGTCTGGTCGACCAGGATGTTGCGGTCCGCCAGAAACAGGATTCGCTTCTTCTGCTTCGACTTCCACAGCCGCCAGATGATCTGAAAAGCGGTGTAGGTCTTGCCCGTGCCGGTAGCCATCACCAGTAGGATGCGGTCTTGGCCGCGAGCCACGGCTTCCACGGCGCGGTTGATAGCGACGCGTTGATAGTAGCGCGGGCTGCGGCCGCTGCCGTCATCAAAATAGGGCTGCTCTACCGCCGGGCGCTCGGCGGAGCCTAGCCCCTTGTACTGGCAGTAGCGCTCCCAGAGTATTTCAGGGGAAGGGAACTCGTCCAACGCTAGGGGCGTTTCCGCAGGGCTATCGCAGTTGAGCGAACTGCTGAATGATAGCGAGTAGATAGTCGTCATCCCAACCGGCTTTCTTGCGTTTCCCCTTCTTGGAGCCTTTCGAGGGCTCTCGTTCGGTGGCGTTAAGTGCAAGTTTGCGCAAGAGAGCCAGATTTTCAGCGCCATGACCGCGACGCGTGCGGTTTTCATCTTCCTTGAACGTGACATCCAGCACCCAGTGCAGACTATTTTCAATGGCCCAATGCTGGCGAGTCACATCGATCATTCGCGCCGGTGACATGGCGTCACTCAGCAAGTAATACGCGGTTTCTTCTGTTGTTTTATTGGCCAGTTCTCGACGCCGCGTAATGCGCCCAACCGCTCCCAGGCCGGGCCACTGATGGCCTTCCTGCAGCCAGTTCAGGTCTGACACGACGGTGGCCGAACGCGTTTCGATGCGCCCGTGGCCGCTATCCGTAACAACGGTTGTATCCGCCTCATGCTCCATCATGAAACGGATGTCATCGAAAAGCGTCTTCTGGTTTCCTTTGACGGCCAATACGTACTGGCCGTTAGCCTCTGTGATCTGCCTGGAGAGCGAACGTTGGCAATGCATCGCATCGGCAGTGATCGTCACATCCGTTAACGACAACCACTCGAGTATGTCGGGGACGGCCTGGATCTCGTTGGATTTCTCATCGACCAGAAGCTGTCCCAATACCAGGCGTTGCTCCACTGCCCAGACATTGACAAGATGTAGCGGTGATTGTCCATCCACATGGTCATAAGCGCGTCTAAGGGACTTACCATCCACGGCGACGACGCCTTTCAGCTGCGCTGCAAAATCTGACATGAATGTCAAAAACTGCTCATGAAAGGCCTTTGGATCCAGATACCGAAAGACGCGGCTGAACGTATCGTGACTTGGCGTTCCATGCGGCAGTGAGAGAAATCGACCGAGAAAATCAGCTTTCGAACGTGCGAACAGCGCCATATCGGAACAGTCCTCGGCGCCGCTGATGACGGCGCACAGGGCAATGAACAGGACGTCGTTTAATGGATAACGGGCATTGCTGCCTCTGGGATCAGGAAGGTTATCAAAGCATGACGTCTCGATAGGCATGATATCTCTCTGATGAAGCAAATGATGATGCCCTCAGGGTGATTGATCACGAAGCAATATGTCCAATCCATCTGCGATAGCCCTGGGCGTTTCCGTCTGCCCATTCAAGCCGGTGCGGTCATGAAACAGGAAGCCGTCGCCGTTGCTCGAAAACACAAAGGGAACGTCCAGCGCATCGCTATAGGCCAACGCCTGCTGCATACCGTCGCCGAGGCTGTGCTTGTTGTCTTTGGCCTCGATCACCGCGATGGGGTGGTTCTTCTGGTAGCTGAGCAGGTAATCGGCTCGCCGCTTTTTACCCCGCGTATGCAAGCGCCCCCGCACGATGATCCGCCCAGCCGTGAAGGAAACCTCTTCACGAACCTGGGCTTGAATATCCCACCCGGCCTGCTCCAGAGCGGGAGTGATGAACTTGGTGCAAATATCCCTTTCGCTGAGGGCCTTCTTATCCATGGCAGATCCTGCTCGTCTGGCGGGTTGGGCGTTGGCCACCCCAGCTTACGGCACTCAGTCGACTTAATCATCCTGTGGTAGGCTGGCCTCAGTGGTTCAACTGAGCAATAAATGCAGTAAAGTAATGGCGAGGAAGTAACGGCGCGAGGCTTGGGTGCTGAGCTTGGGGCAGCTAACGACCCTAAGCGGACATCACGGCAGAAGCGGCATGCTGGTTCTGCCGTGTTACTTAGGTGGCATGATAATCTATGTTGTATTTCAATAGGAGCACTTAAGTGAGTCAGCAGGAATTACACGACTTAATTATTTATCAAGATAGATACTTTGAGATATTGACCGAGTTTTTCCTCAGCGTGACAGGGTGTCTGCCACGTGACTTTTCACTACTGGATAGGTTTTCGGAATCTATCCAAGGAATGGCTAGTACTTTAAAAGAGAACCCTAGAAGAGCTGAAAGTGCGATGGTGGCATTTTCAACTCTCGAAACAGAACTTAAGAAACTATATTCGGAAGAAGGTGGAAAAGCGTTTGGCGCAGCTAAGAAATTAGACGCATGTAAATTGAATCTGGGTGGAAGCAGTCGTTTCTTAGAAACACAGTTAAATGCTACGCGCAAATCACTTCTATATTCCGATACGGTTTTAATTCCAGACCCTGTAATGCCATGGCTGGAGAAAAAACGAGACGAAGAAAAGTTCAATCATGTTATCCCTCTTCAGATGGCATTTTTTATATTGCATTTGTGTGACCTCAAAGGGGGTGAATTTGATCTCCCACCATTTTTTGTATTTCCAAGTTTTGAGAAGTCACTTGAAGAACATGATCTGCAAACGCAAGAAAATGGCATTCAGCTTATCACCGATGTATTTTCACATTATGTAGACTCAGGTATAGCGCACCCTCATGATATTTTGGAGTTTGCTGGAAAATACCCTGACCTGTACTTTGAAAAAATTGAAGGAGCAAAGCTTTTTGTCTCACCCGGATCTGAGCCTGGGGAGCCTCTAAAAGTAGAGTTAGAAAATTACAAGGCTGAAATGAGGCAATGGAGGTCAGAAGATTGGTGTGATGAGCTGTTTTCGAAAGGTGATGTTAGTGTTGTAACTAACGCGATCTTTGAACGTATTATGCCAAACTACCATTTACTGGAAAATTCCGATGAACTCAAAAGCCATCCATTTCTCTGTGTTAATGCACAGGCGCATTATTACCAGCTTATCGCAAGTATGAAGAATGTATCTGCTGGTGACGTTGCGGCATTTGATCAATCTACCGCAGCAATTCTACAGTCTCTTACGTCTAAAAGACTTGATTATTTAGCTAATATTAAAGACTCGCAACTCGTGGCTTTGAGAAAGACAGATGAGAATGTTGAGTTTAGGAGAGAGTTAAGAGATTTAGTTAACAGTTTACCTAATACCAAGCTCGAAGATTTAGGGTATGTTGCTGCCGAAGTATGCTCTCATATTGAAAGGGCAATATCAAAACATGAGAAGCAGGTTTCATTATTTAATGATAAATATCAAGCAAAACATAAATACACGGCTTTAATCGCTGCTGGCACATTAGGCGTAACAATGTTTCCTGTTTTAGCACCATTCTTAGGTGCGTTACTTCCAGTAGGTGCGGCCGCAGCTACTGGAAAATATGTTTCCGATAAGCTCGACCAGAAGGCCGAGTTTGGACAGTTTTCTCATTCAATGATGGGTGTGATTTCGAGAGCAAAAGGGAAATGAAATATAACAAGGCGCTGCTACGGAAAATTTACTCGCTGGCGCTCCTAAATTTCTTCAGATAGCGGCGTTAGGCAATAAGGATATCGATAGAATGACCGAAGATGAGTGGCAAGGAATTTTTAGTGATACCGTGAATGCCATGATTGAGCATGTGAAACCATACTTATCGCCTATTTCATATCAAGAATCACCTGAGCGTGGAAGACACTACGGTAGTGGGTCGTATTTTGAGGCAGAAGAAGAAAAGTACTTAGTCACGAATGAGCATGTTGCAAGAAAGGTCAAAGAGGCATCCCTAGGGTGTCAGTTCATAGAAAATGAAAACATCATTAGGCTGACGAATCCGTTTTGCTGTAGGCCTCACCCAATTGATATTGCTATTAGCAAAATCGACTCGGGCATATGGGATCAGTATGGAGCAGGCTCTAAAGCAATACCGCTAGAACGATTTGCAAAGCAACATAGCCCTGCCACCCATGAGCTATTGTTTTTTGCTGGATACAGCGGCGAACGATCAGTATTTAGCTTTGATCACCTGATTACTAGGGGTACTCCATACCTAACACAAGAGTCTCCATTTCCTGAATCTGTCCAAGAAGGCGATCAGAACTACCATTTTTCTCTATTTTATCCGCCCGACCTTGCCCGAAGCGTTGATGGAACGTCTCATTTGCCAAATCCACATGGCTTCAGTGGATCCCTAGTTTGGGATACAAAGCGAGTTGCTTGCTTTTCTGAGAACAAAACTTGGGATCCAAGTATGGCTGAAGTTACTGGCATTGTGTGGGGCTGGCCTTCATCAAGTGGATGCATCCTTGTAACTAGAGTAGAGCATTTTATGCTCAAAGATCTTTTGCAGGAGTCCCGAAAAAATGCCTAACAAAGCACTGCTGATGGACAATTTTTCCGTTGTGCTCCAAATTTGCCGCAGAGCGCGGCGTTATACGTCACAATTAATTAGCCACGGGAACCGGCATAAATGATAGAGATGGAAGAGAATCTTGTAGGAATTTTTCGTGAGTCCGCCGCCGGGCCATTCCTTTTTTTGGGATCAGGGTTCTCTCGAAGATACCTTGGTTTAGAAAATTGGAGAGGTCTACTTTCCAAATTTTGCGTTGCTGGAAGACCTTTTGAGTATTACCTATCTTCAGCCAACGGTGACTATCCTAAAGTCGCGTCGCTATTAGCAAAAGATTTCAATGAATATTGGTGGTCGGCTGATGAATATTCGTCCAACGTAGAACGCTATAAATCAAAAATAGAAGATGAGACATCTGCCCTTAGAATAGAAGTATCCAACTACCTAACTACATTAGATCAATCCAAAGCAAAGGAATCTGAATACCCTGAAGAGGTCGCACTTCTAGCAAAATTGAACGTTGATGGTGTAATAACCACGAACTGGGATATGTTCGTTGAACAGCTCTTCCCTGAATATAAGACCTACATTGGACAGAAAGAACTGCTATTTCAGAACCCTCAAGAAATCGGAGAAATATATAAAATACATGGTTGTTCTACCATGCCTGACTCATTAGTTCTTACTGACACCGACTATGAAAAATTTAATGAAAAAAACACCTATTTAGCTGCAAAGTTAATAACTGTTTTTGTCGAACATCCCGTGGTGTTTATAGGCTATTCAATCTCAGATGAAAATATTAGCAGCCTCCTAAAAGCTATATCCTCTTGTATCGGAAGAGAAAATATTGAGAAATTACGTCGCAACTTAATCTTCATACAAAGGCTTGCGGATGGTGAAGAACCAAATATCTCAGATACGTATCTTACAATCGATGGCATTCAGATCCCGCTCGTTTTGGTGAAAACCAACGATTACCTGCCCGTCTACCGGGCTATAGAATCTACAAAAAGAAAAATCCCAGCTAGGGTGCTTCGTTATTGTAAAGAGCAGCTTTACGAGTTAGTTCAATCATCCGAGCCAGAAGAAAAAATATGCGTAGTTGATATAGATGAAATTGAATCCAAAGAAGATGTGGAATTTCTTGTTGGTGTCGGTGTGGCGCACCAAGAACAAGCAGGCCCTTCTTCGGTTGGTTATGCGTCGATAGGAGTGTCAGAACTGTTAGGTGACCTGCTGCATGAGAATCAAGATTATGATAGTGAGCAAGTATTAACACATGTTGCGCCTAGAGCCTGTAAGGGTTCGCAAAATGTGCCCGTATTTTACTATTTGAGAAAGCTCGGTATTGATAACCTTGAGCAGTATCAAGCATCCGCTTACAAGCTAGATAAAGTAGTGATGAGAGAGCTGAAGTCATTTCGTATGGAATCCTACAGAAAGCCGTTCTTCAGGACATATCGACACATGTCAATGAGTGAAATACTTGCGGCATGTACTCCGGAAAACGCCGCCGCCTACATTCCATTTCTGGTCGCTGATAAAATCGATCTTGATCTACTTCATAAGTTTCTACTTGAAAATGAGGCGAAATTTGATTACGGCGTATCTAACTATGCTAGTAGTTTCAAGAAGTTGGCTGCCCTTTACGATCGATTAAAATGGGGCTGGTGACGTATAAAAATGCTTTGCAGCCGATCCACTTTCCGCTACTTTTCTTCAGTCATCCGCTTCACTCGGTCGGCTGAAGGCGGGTATTATATCAGTTGTAACTAAAAGACTGCTCTTGGCCGTTACCGGCAGGCATATAAAACGGATGTTTTCTTCCCTACGCGCCTGGTTCCTGTAGTTCGCTCAGGATTGTCCTTCCCGGGGTTCTATTTTTCCCTATTTTCGCTACCAATGACCCCGGGGCGTTCTTTCAGAAAATCATCGTCAGCCTTCGGCAGATCGAGGAAGGATGCCCAGGATGGGCGAACAGGGCACAGGGTGATCACGTCCCCGTCCCGGGAGATAGCCAATTCCTCCAAGCCTTCATAGGCCATGTCAGCGGGCAGGCAAACAGCTTGGTCCTTGCCGATTCGGTAGATAGGTACGGTTCGCATTGGCCAGAGTCTCCTTGTCACGTGGGAGAGGAACGGAATTATGGTCAATTATTGTGGTGAGTATAATTCAGCGCCATGACGTAAAGAAAACCAAGGTTTAATTTTGATGAGGGGTATACGCCAATAAAGTGTGTGGCCAAGCTTGTGCCTAATAAAAGCCAAAGGTCATAACCGAATAGGCGTATCAGGAAGGTGATTAAGAGGTTGTGGTCACGATTTGGTCACAGGGTGGTCACAGGCAAAAAATAAGGGCTTACGCGTTAACGTAAGCCCTTGATATTCTTGGCGCGCCCGGCAGGATTCGAACCTGCGACCCTCGGCTTCGGAGGCCGATACTCTATCCAACTGAGCTACGGGCGCATTGCGTTTTTCAACGCGAGCGTATCGTAACCGTACGCGGGCAATGTGTCCAGCCATGAGGCGAGTCCGGCGCGGGAAAGCGGTTTGACCGTTCTCGCTCCCTTGGTGCATTCTTTCAAGGCGTTATCGCCTTATTCCCCAAGGAAAAATCACAATGAAAAAATTTGCTTTGAATACGCTGGCACTCGGGGTTTCCCTCGCGTTGGCCGGTACGGCTTTTGCTTCCGAATTTACCGATATGGACCCGGTCACGCTGCGCCTGGCGCACGTGGTCAACGAGCAGGATGGCTTTCATATTGCCGCCGTCAAGTTTCAGGAGCTGGTGGAAGAGCGTACCGAAGGCGCGGTGAGCATCGAGCTTTATCCCAATGCTTCGCTGGGTGACGAACGCACCCTGCTGGAAGGCATGCAGATCGGCACCGTGGATATGGGCGTGATCACCAACGGCCCGGTGGCCAATTTCGTCGAAGAGATGGCGGTGTTCGAGCTGCCGTTCCTGTTTCCCTCGCCGGAAGCCGCTTACGACGTGCTAGATGGCGAGATCGGCCAGGAGCTGCTCGACAAGCTGGCTGAGGTCAACCTGAAAGGCCTGGCCTATGCCGAACGCGGCTTTCGCAACCTGACCAACAGCGAACGCCCGGTGAATACGCCGCAAGACCTGGACGGCCTGCGCATTCGCGTCATGGAAAACCCAGTGTATGTGGATACCTTCCGCGAACTGGGCGCCAATGCCATCCCCATGGCGTGGACCGAAGCCTTGACCGCCATGCAGCAAGGCACCATCGATGGCCAGGAAAACCCGGTCAATGTGATTCATTCGTTCAATCTCTACGAAACCCAGGACTACATGACCCTCTCGCGGCACACCTATGCCCCGGCGATCTTCGTGATGGGCATGCCTGTCTGGAACCAGCTGCCGGAAGCGGCTCAGGACGTATTGGCCCAGGCCGCCCAGGAAGCCGCCGAGCATGAGCGCCAGGTAAACGCCGAGATGGAATCCGAGCAACTGGCCGAGCTGCGCGAGGCGGGTATGCAGATCAACGAATCGCCGGATATCCAGGCCTTCCAGGAAGCCGTTGCGCCGGTGTACGACAAGTACGGCGAGCAGTTCGGGGACTATCTGGAACGTATCCAGGCCACACTTCACTGACAGGCTCTCGTAACTGAGTCTCGTAACGAGCTCTCGTAACGGGCTTTCCGCCAAGGTGGGCCCAAGCGATGGATTTTCTGTTGTGGCCGGCGGCTGTTCAGGCGACATTACAACGATGCTTGAACAGCCGTTCCAAACAAGAGAAACGCTTGATGGATGAAACAACCAATACAAAACTGACATCAAGACTCAATAAGATAAATCTCAATTTATTATTGGTTTTTCATACGCTCTACCGGAAGCGGAGTTTGACGCTTACCGCGGAATCGCTCTGCCTGAGCCAGCCCGCCGTCAGCCACTCCCTGAAAAAGCTCCGCTTGTTACTGGGTGATCCGTTATTCATCAAGAGCGTGGATGGCATGCAGCCGACCCCGTTCGCCCGGCAGATGGATATCGCCGTGGGGAAAGGTCTGTTCTATTTCGACCAAGCGATTCACAGCAACAGCGAGTTCTCGCCCACCACATCGAAAAGGGAGTTTCGCGTCAGCCTGGTGGATTATGTCAGTCAGCAGCTACAACCCAAGCTCATTCAGCACTGCCTGACGCACGCACCGGGCTTGTGTTTCAACATGCTATCGACGCGCATCGCAAGTGCCGAGGGGGCTCAGCAGGTCCTGCAGCAACACGATATTGACCTGGCCATGGTGCAGCTCGAAACCCTGCCGCTCACCTCGCACCATGAGTATCTTTTCGACGATGAGATCGGCTGTGTCGGCGATGCCACGCGGCATGGGCATAAAAGCCATATCACTCTGGAGACATTCCTCAACACCCCGCAAATCGCCCTGTCTCATCGCGAGGACAGCCCGTCATTGATCAATGAAAGGTTAAAAAAGCTGGGGCTGGAGCGCAAGATCGTGGCCAAGACCCCATATATCAATCCGCTTCAGGAGATATTGGTCTCGACGAACCTGCTGTGTGTGGTAACCCGCAGCGCGGCCGATGCCATCTGTCGCAACAACGCCTTGAAGTTCTATGCCCTTCCCCTGGATGTGCCGACGTTCAAGGTATGCCTCTGCTGGGATGAACGGAAGGATCACGACCCTGGCATACGCTGGCTGAGAAAACTAATCAGGGAGCTGATATAACCCGCGCCCTGATCGTGTTTGCTGCTGGAACCGATTGGCTGTTTCTCAAGTTCAAGCTTTTCAAGTTCAAGCTTGCCCAAGCTCAATCCAGCGCCACCACCTTGCCGGGATTCAGCAGGCCCTTGGGGTCGAGGGCGGTTTTCATGCGTTTCATCAGGGCGATTTCCTCGCTGGAGCGGGTAATACTCAGGTAATCGCGTTTTTCGAGGCCGATGCCGTGTTCCGCGGAAATGGAGCCGCCATACGCTTTCAAAGGGTGGTAGACCAGTTGCTCGACCTGGCGACGGCTTTCAGGACTCTCGTCTCTCACCGTTATCATGATGTGCAGGTTGCCATCGCCGAGATGGCCGAATACCACTATCTTTGCCGCTTGGGGCCACTGCGCCTTTAGATTCTGTTCCAATTGCTCGGCGTACGCTTGCATATGCGGAATCGGCAAACTGACGTCGTAGGAAAACATCGGCTTCAGCTCTTTCACCAGGACTTCGATGTCTTCTCTTATCGCCCAGATGACCTGGCGCTGGGCACGGGAACTGGCCAGTACCGCATCGGTGATCAAACCGGCTTCCAGCGCTTTCTCCAGTATCAGCGAAAAGTCCTCGGCATCGCGTTCCTCGTCCAGGCCCAAGGTTTCGATGATGGCGTAGAAAGGCGAGTCATCCGCCAGCAAGGGGGTATGCTTGCCGCTCTCGGTGGTCATCAGCCTGTAGTGGTTGTTCCATAACGCCTCGAAGGCGCTGAGGCTATTGGCAAGCTCACGGGAGACAAAGCCCAACAGCCGGGTCAAGGCATCGAAGGAGGGCACCGCGACCAAGGCGGTCTGCTCGCTGGGCATGTAGGGCTGTAGCCGCAGTACGGCCCGCGTGACGATGCCCAAGGTACCTTCGCTGCCGATAAACAGCTGCTTCAGGTCGTAGCCGGCATTGTTCTTCAGCATTTTGTTCAACGAGCTGACCACGGTGCCGTCGCTGAGCACGGCTTCCAGCCCCAGGACTTGCTCGCGCATCATGCCGTAGCGTATGACCCTGATGCCCCCGGCGTTGGTGGCAATGTTGCCGCCAATGGTGCAGGAACCCCTGGCCCCGAGGTCGAGCGGAAACTGCATGTCGATCTCGCCTGCGGCTTCCTGCACATGCTGAAGCGTCACCCCGGCCTGAACCTGAATGGTGAAACCCACGGAGTCGATCTCTTCTATCCGGTTCATCAACTCCAGAGAGACCACCAGCTCGTCAGGGCTCGCCTCTCCGCCATGCACAACGCCGGTCATGCCGCCATGGGTCACCACCGGCTGATCCGCCTGATAGCACAAGGCCATTACCTTGCTCAGCTGTTCGGTGGTGCGCGGCCTGACAATCGCCTTGGCGCGACAAGGCGCACCGGTAAACCAGTCTACGCTGCGCTGCGAGACATCGTTACCCAGCAGCATCCCCTCGGGGCCGACTATCGCCACCAGGTCGTTCAGTAACTTGTCCATTTCTTGTTCCTGTTCCTGTCATAGCTTTCGCTTTAGCGGGCTACGCCATTGGTAGAAAGGTTTGGTAGAAAGGCCCGGCAATTTCGCCAGCCGTTTACAACTTCCACCAGGGGCATGCCATCAATGGTAAACACTTGCAGGCTAGCGCTAACCGTCATCACGCTCAAGCCCAAGATCTATAAAGATTTTTTGGATAAACGCCACGAATAGCGGAATAAAAATAAGTAATTTGTGCCGCAAGTTCGATGTGATATAGATGAAGCCCCAAGAAGACAATAACGCCGCGATTGCACACGACAAGAAAAGCCAACCCTCAGGAGCCCATGTGAACAACCTCGCCCGTTTCACCCCTCACCCCGTATCCAACACTACCGTTACCGGTCGGTTCAAACAGTTAACGCTTTCCCTCGCCTGTGCGGGTCTGTTCGGTTTACCCCTAGCCGGCCAAGCCGAGGAAATCGCCCCCACCACCCTGCGGCTTGCCCATGTGGTAAATACAGAAGATACCTACCATATCGCCGCCGAGCGATTCCAGCAGCTGGTCAGCGAACACACCGATGGGGCGGTAACCATAGAGATATTTCCCAACGCCACCCTGGGTGACGAGCGCACCCTGCTGGAAGGCATGCAGATCGGCACCGTCGATATGGGCGTGATCACCAACGGGCCGGTGGCCAATTTCGTGGATGAGTTTTCCGTCTTCGAGTTGCCGTTCCTGTTTCCCTCCTCTGAGGCCGCTTATGGTGTGCTGGATGGCGAGATTGGCCAGGAAATCCTGGGTAAATTGCAGGAAGTCAACCTCAAGGGGTTGGCATACGCCGAACGCGGATTTCGCAATATCACCAATAGCCAGAATGCGATCAATGAGCCCGCAGATCTCGACGGCCTGACGCTGCGCGTCATTGAGAACGAGGTCTACGTCGACACATTCCGCGAACTCGGAGCTAACGCCGTACCCATGGCGTGGACGGAAGCACTGACCGCACTGCAGCAGGGCACCATTGATGGCCAGGAAAATCCGGTCAATGCCATCCACGCCTTCAACCTGGCAGAAACCCAGGACTATCTCACCATGACGCGGCACATCTATGCGCCAGCGATCTTCATCATGGGCCTGCCGGCCTGGAATGGCCTTCAGGAGGAACTCCAGGACATCGTGCTTGACGCCGCGAAGGAAGCCTCCGCCCACGCCAGAGAACAAAATGCCGTCATGGAAGCCGAACAGTTGGCCGAACTGCGCGAGGCGGGCATGGACATCAATGAAACGCCCGATATCCAGTCATTTCAGGCAGCCGTTGCGCCGGTCTACGACACGTATGGCGACAAGTTCGGTGACTATCTGCAGCGAATTCAGGAAGAAGTAAACTAAGTGCCTGCCCACACCCATCCACTGGTGCTTTTCCTGCAGCGTATCGAGCGGGGCGTTGACGCCGTCATCGAGCCCACGGTTTTCTTGGGCATGGCGGCGTTGATCGGGGTGATCACCCTGCAGATCATTTCCCGGGTGCTGTTCTCCGCCGTGGGCTGGACCGAGGAAGTCGCCCGCTTTCTGCTGGTGTGGATCACCTTTCTGGGCGCCACCCTGGCCTTTCAGCGCGGTCGGCATATCGCCGTGACATTCGCCGTGGACGCCCTGCCTGGGCGGCTGCGCCAAGTCGCCCGTATTGCCGCCACCCTGATAGTGCTGGCCTTCATGGTGGCGCTAGTGGTGATCGGCTATCGCTACATGCAGGTGCAAAGCTTTCAGAAGTCGGCGTCGATGCGACTCTCCATGACCTACGTTTACGCCGTGATTCCGCTTAGCGCGGCCCTGATGGGCTGGTACGCCCTGGTCGATCTCTTGGAGCTATGGGTGGATGGCGAGCAACTTGAGGAGCCGAAGCCATGACGCTGCTACTGTTCGGCCTGTTTTTCGGCTTCATGCTGCTGGGTGTGCCTATCGCCCTGGCGATTGGCGCCAGCACCCTGGTCGCCCTGAGCCAGGCCGGGGTGCCCTTGATGGTGGTCACCCAGCAGATGTTCCAGGGCATCAATTCGTTTGCCCTGGTGGCGATTCCCATGTTCATCCTGGCCGGCGACTTGATGGCCCAGGGCAAGGTCAGCGAGCGGCTGGTCAACTTCGCCGACTCCCTGTTCGGCTTTCTGCGCGGCGGTTTGTCGGTGGTCTCGGTGATGGCGGGGATGTTCTTTGCCGCGATTTCCGGCTCCGGGGCGGCGACCACGGCGGCAGTGGGCTCGAGCCTGGTGCCGGAGCTGCGCAAGAAAGGCTACGACCCGGCCTCCGCCGCCAGTTTGATTGCCGCCAGCGGCACCATCGGGGTGGTGATTCCGCCTTCGGTGCCCATGATCATCTATGCGGTGATCGCCCAGCAATCGGTATCCAAGCTCTTCTTGAGCGGTTTTTTGCCGGGGCTGGCCATGGGGTTAGGGTTGATGGCGATTGCGATTACCCAGGCGTACCGGCGTCAATACCCCAAGGGCACCCCGCTTTCTCTGGCAACCATCTGGCGCACGCTGAAAAGCGCCAGCTGGGGGTTGATGACCCCGGTGATCATTCTGGGAGGAATATTTTCGGGCATCTTCACCCCCAGTGAAGCGGCGGTGGTGGCGGTCAACTACGCCCTGCTGGTATCGCTATTCGTTTATCGCGATCTCAAGCTGGGCGATGTGTATCGCATCCTGATTCGCTCGGCGATGACCACCTCGGTGATCATGCTGGTGATCGCCACCTCGGCGGTGCTGAGCTGGACGCTTTCCAGCTGGCAGGTGCCCGGCGCCATCGCGCAAGCGGTACTCTCCATCTCCACCAACCCCTACGTGATCATGCTACTGGTGGTGGGGGTAATCCTTTTGACCGGGGTGTTCATCGAAACCGCCAGCGCCCTGATCATTCTGACGCCGGTGTTGCTGCCGCTGGTGCTTCAGCTGGGCATCGACCCGATTCACTTCGGTTTGATCATCGTGGTGGGGCTGGCGATCGGCATGATCACCCCGCCGGTGGCGATCAACCTTTATGTGGCGTCATCGGTCACCCAGCTGCCCCTGGAGCGCATTACCCGGGCGATCATTCCCTACTTGCTGGGGTTGATCAGCGTGTTGCTGCTGGTGGTGTATGTGCCGATTCTCGCCGGCTGGTCGGGGGCTTGAATACCCGATCAAGAGAGTCGGATACGCCATTCAAAAAACAAACAAAGTCTAGCTTTCTATAACTCAGGTTAACGCCTGCAACCAACCGTACGGTGCACAGTGAAGGTGTGGTGGCCATGGAAGGCTCTCGAGGCCTGTGAAGGAAAGCGCGCGACACACAGGGAAGGGGAAAAGGCCTGCCACAACCTTTACGATTGCTCTGACCATCACCTGCCCGGTCAGGGCAATTTTTTTATTCAGCGCTTAGCCAGCGCAGCCACTTCATCATGCACAAGCCTGGCAATCGCCTGTTCATCACCCTTGAAGCGCTCGGGGTCGATAGGCTCGCCAATCACCACCCTGACCCGTTCGCGCTTCGGCATGCGCCGCCCCGGTGGCAGTGCCTCCCAAGTTCCTTCGATCCATATGGGTATCACCGGCACCGGCTTGGCGCACAATACCAGCCCCATGCCCGGCTTGAAGGCTTGCAGGTTGCCATCGAGCGAACGCCTGCCTTCGGGAAACCAGACCAGGCTATAACCACGTTCCAGACAGGTTACTGCAAGCGCCAGGCTGCTGCGTGGCGCAGTGCCGGGGTCGATAGGCAACACCCGCGCGCAGCGGCTTAACCAATGCGTCACCGGCCCGGAAAACAGCATGCCGGTCCAGCCCGCCCAGTAAAGCGATTCCAACTGATGACGGTCGAGTATCCGTGCCAGCACCAAGGGGTCGAGCAAGCTTAGATGGCGCGGGGCGATCAGATACCTGCCCTTGGTGGGTATGTTACCGCGCACCTCCAAGTCCATGAACAGATAACTGATGGCTCGCGCCAGTCCCAATAGCACCACACCGGTCGTTCGTTGCAAGGCGCTGCGCGGCGCCAGCATCGCCTTCTGGTCGTCATTGAGCATGTCTTCCGGTTGGCCGAGCGAGGTCAAAAAATCCTCCCCGGCTTCATCGGCGCCGGAAGCCCCCGCAGCCTCGTTGAGCAGGTCGCGCACATTCTGTACCCGGGAAATGGCGGCATCGTCCAAGTCGATCCCGGCATGCTCGCGCAGCGCCAGGGTCAAATCCACCCAGCTGAGTGAATCGATGTCCAAGTCCCGTGCCAGGCTGCTGTCCGGGGTAAGGCGAATATCATTGAACCGCCTGGCCAGATAATGCCAGGTCTTCTCCGCCGCCGGGTCGGAGAGCAACTGCTGATCCTCCGGGGCCATGGCTTCCGGGGTGATCGGTTCGGGCGCGGCCGGGGAGGTTTCGTCAACGTTACCCAGGCTCTCGAACAGCGCCTTCAATTTATGGCGGCGCAACTTGCCCAGGCGGGTGCGGGGCAGGGGGTCGAGCGTGATACGCAGTTCCCCCGGGCGGTGGTGGCTGGGCAGCTCGCGGGCCGCTTCGTTCACTGCGCTTTCGACGGCCCGGGGCAGGTCTTCGCCGCTGGCTTCATGCAGCAGGTCGGGCTCCGGCACCACCGCCGCCGCCAGGCGATCCTTATGCGCGAGCACGCCAGCTTCGCGGATCTTCGCGGAGGCCGTCAAGGCCTTTTCGACGCGTTCGGGATCGACGTTTTCGCCGCCGGAAAGCACGATCATCGCCGACTTGCGCCCCTGGATGTACAAATAGCCGTCCTCATCCAGCCAGCCGACATCACCGGTATGAAACCAGCCCTGGTCATCGAGGGCTTCCCGGGTCTTTTCCGGCAGGTTCCAGTAGCCACTGAAGACGTTGGGGCCACGCGCCAGTATCTCACCCTTTTCGGAAATTCTCAGCTCGACCCCGGGCAAGGCGGCGCCGGCGCTTTCAAGGCGAACGCTCTCGGGCGGGTTCATGGTCAGAATCGGTGAGGTCTCGCTGAGCCCGTAGCCAGTGGCCACATCCCAGCCCAGCCCTTGCAGCCTGGCGCCCAGTTCAGGGTCGAGCGCGGCGCCCCCCGCCACCATCAGGCGTAGGCGCGGGGCAATGCGTTGATGAAGCTTGCCGAACAGACGTTTCCCCAACTGCCAACCAAAGCGTCGGCGGGCGACAATCGAAAGCTTGAGCAACCCTGAAAACACTTCAGCCGCCAGTTTTCCGCGCCCGGCCACGCGCTCGTGCAGCGCATTCCAGATCGCTTCATAGAGGCGGGGAACCGCCAGCATCAGGGTGGCGTCACCCTCGCGCAGCGCCCGGACAATCTGCGGTCCCACCAACGAGAAGGGAATGATGATCGGTGCGCCAAGGGTCAAGGGAATCAGAATCCCCACGGTAAAGGGATAGACGTGGTGAAACGGCAAGGGCACCAGGATGCGATCACGACTGTCCGCCAGATTTTGCGTGCGCAGCGCTTCCACGTTGCTGGCGATGTTGAAATGGGTCAGCGGCACGCCCTTGGGGGGTCCGGTGGTACCGGAGGTATAAAACAGTGCCGCGACATCCTCCACCCGCGCGCGAATCGGTATCGGTTCGGCTTCCAGTAACCTGGCCCAAGGCTCGGCTCCGACTTCGTCCTGAGCGTCATCGAGAGATTCGTCATCGAGCACAAACAGCCTCACCTGCTCTTCGATCTCGGCCAGACGAGGGCGCAGCGCCCGGGTGGTAATCGCGAAATGCGGCTCGCAATCGTTCAGCGCATGCTGCATATCTTCGCCGGGCATCTGGGTATCCAGCGGTACCACCACGCCCCCGACATGCAGGATGCCCAGCGCCGAGATGATCCAGTCGACACTGTTGGGGGCCAGCATCACCACCCGGTCACCGCGTTTCAGCCCTTGCTGCTCCATGCCGCCGGCGAGACGTGCGCAACGTTCGAATACTTCCTGGCGACTGGTGGTGTCGAGCGTTTCTCGCCCCAGCTCGACGGCGGCGGGATGCTGTTCATCCACCTTTGCAGAGGCCAGCATCTGATTGAGCGTGGTGACATCCATTGACCGGGCGACTCCTCGCTTTTGGAATGGCTACTTAGTCCTAACCCTAGTCAAGCCTGGTCACCATCGCCATATATCATCAGACTGGCTCAACGCTGGGCTTGGCGCGCCTTGTAGCGCCGACGCGCGATACGCACCAGGGGCACCAGAGCGGCGCCACCCACAGCGACAAGCCCCAGAAACAGCCAGTGCGAGGGATGGCCGGTATGGCTGTGGACTTCCGTGGGAGCATGGCCGGAGTGGGAGCTGGCCACGCTGGCCAATACCAGTGCGAAAAAGCCCAGCAGCGAGCGGGAAAAGACATTTTTCACCAGAGTCATCACGTTTTCCTTGTATATATTTTGTATATATTTTGTATATAAACCGTATATAGAAACCATCAAGCCGTGGCGGCGGCCGTGGGACGCCGCTCGTCGAGCATGCCCTTGTCGAGAATGAAGCGGATAATCTCCTCAAGGCCCACGCCGTCATACAGGTTGGTGAACACGAAGGGCCGCTCGCCGCGCATCTTCTTCGAGTCGCGCTCCATCACCTCCAGTGACGCATGCACCTGCTCGGCGATATCGATCTTGTTGATGATCAGAAGATCCGACTTGGTGATGCCCGGCCCGCCCTTGCGCGGAATCTTGTCGCCGGCGGAGACATCGATCACGTAAAGCGTGAGATCGGAAAGCTCGGGGCTGAATGTCGCCGAGAGGTTGTCGCCGCCGGACTCCACCAGCACCAGCTCCAGGTTCGGATGGCGCCCCTGAAGTTCGTCGATGGCCGCCAGGTTCATGGAAGCGTCTTCGCGAATCGCGGTATGCGGACAGCCCCCGGTCTCCACGCCCAGAATCCGGTCGGCGGCCAGGGCATCGTGCTTGAGCAAAAAATCGGCGTCTTCGCGGGTGTAGATATCGTTGGTCACCACGGCGATGTCGTAATAATCGCGCAGCGCCAGGCACAGCTGCTTGAGTAGCGCCGTCTTGCCCGAACCCACCGGGCCGCCGACGCCGATGCGTAAACAATGTGTCATGTGTCTCTCCTGATGGTTCTCTTTAGCTTCTGAACAGCCGTGAATATTGGGTTTCGTGCAAGGCACTGGCGAGTGCCAGGCCGGGCAGCACCGGGCCAAGGTCGTCGTCATCCAGTGCCAGCGCCTTGTCTACCGCCGCAACCAGCTGGGGTCGTAGCCGTTCGACCAGCCGCTGGGCACTGGTATGCCCCAGCGGCAGCGCCTTGCAGGCCACCGCCAGCTGGTTTTCCAGCCAGGTCCAGGCAAAGCCGAGCAAGGTCTGGCGAATCGACACCCCGCGCATCTGGGCCGTCCAGGCGAAAACCGTGACATAGCCCGTCCCGGCGGGAAGCTCGGGCTCGCTGGGTAGCAGCTCAAGGCTTTCCAGCAGGCGCTTGAGCGAGGCGCCCAGGCGGGCATCCTCCGCCGCCAGTTCGGCGGTTTCGCGGTTGGCGCAGAGCCAGGCATCCCATTCGCTCAGGGCGCTGGCATCGCCTTTCACCCAGGCACGTTGCAGACGTACCAGCACCGGCAGCTCACAGCGGGTCAGGCCGTCTTCCAGCACGCCGGAAAGCCAGTCGCCCAGGCTTGCTTCATTCGTCACCCAGCCAAGCTCGAAGGCACTTTCCAGGCCTTGGGAAAAAGCGAAAGCTCCGATGGGCAGCGCCGGGCTGACCAGTTGCAGCAGACCCAGCAGCGCCAGATCGTCGCTTTGGCTTTCTAGCACGGCAAGCTCAGTGGGCATGGTGGTGCTCATGGCTGTGGTCGTGGGCATCCGAATGCGAATGCCCGTGTGAGTGACCGCCCGTTTGGTTATAGGCACCCGGCTCCGGGTCGAAGGTGGCGTTGTGGTGCTCAAGCTCAGCGCCCAGAAGCACGGCGAGTTCTTCCAGGACGTGATCCGGGGGGAAGCGTACCCAGCCGCCCCTGTCATCTTCACCTAACGCCAGCTGTACGTGGCGATTGCCCAGGTGATAGGCCAGCCGCGCCAGCGGTAAGCCAGCGGCCACCCGCGCAGTGACCACCGGCTCTACAGCGGCACAGACACGCACGACTTCACCGCTCTCAGCTTTCAGGCCTTCGCCGCTGCGCAGCACCGGGCCGCGATCCAGAAACAGCCCCAGTTCGCGACCGCTATCGCTCTGGGCTTTCAAGCGCCCGCGAATGCGCAGCTCGAAGGGCAGCGTCAGCGTGTCGCTGGCGGCGCTAGCCTCCACCGGCCCTAGACGTTCTATCAGTCTCAGCATGAGGGTTCCTTATAAAACGGTACTTAAAACAGGTGGTAGCGCTGGGCCAACGGCAGCTCGGTGGCGGGCTCGCAGGTTAAAATTTCGCCATCGCAGCGCACTTCGTAGGTCTGGGGGTCGACGGTCAGGTCGGGGCAGGCATCATTCAGCTTCATATCTTTTTTACGTACCTGGCGCACGTTCTTGCACGCCGCCAGTTCGCTATTGAGCCCCAGCGACTGCTTGATACCCGCATCCAGTGCGGCCTGGCTGACAAAGCTGAGCCGGGTCTGGCTCGCCGCACGGCCTAGGGCACCGAACATGTAGCGGTAATGCACCGGCTGCGGAGTGGGAATCGAGGCGTTGGGATCGCCCATGGTGGCCGCCGCAATCATGCCGCCCTTGATCATCATCGCCGGCTTGACGCCAAAAAAGGCCGGTTTCCACAGCACCAGATCCGCCAGTTTACCCACTTCGATGGAACCTACTTCGTGAGCGATGCCGTGGGTGATCGCCGGGTTGATGGTGTACTTGGCGATATAGCGCTTGGCACGGAAGTTGTCGGCACCCAGGGCTTCGTCTTCCGGCAGCAGACCGCGCTGCACCTTCATCTTGTGGGCGGTCTGCCAGGTGCGACACACCACTTCGCCTACCCGCCCCATGGCCTGGGAGTCTGAAGCGATCATCGAGATCACCCCCAGGTCGTGGAGAATATCCTCGGCGGCGATGGTTTCCCGGCGAATGCGCGAGTCGGCAAAGGCCACGTCTTCAGGAATGTTGGGGTCGAGGTGGTGGCACACCATCAACATGTCGAGGTGTTCGTCGATGGTGTTGACCGTGTAGGGCCGGGTCGGGTTGGTCGACGACGGCAGCACGTACGGTTTGGAGCAGGCGGTGAGGATATCCGGGGCGTGACCGCCTCCGGCGCCTTCGGTGTGGTAGGTGTGAATGCAGCGCTCCTTGAACGCGGCCAAGGTGTCTTCCACAAAACCCGATTCGTTCAGGGTATCGGTGTGAATCGCCACCTGGACATCATACTTATCGGCGACGTTCAGGCAGTTGTTGATCGAGGCGGGTGTGGTGCCCCAGTCTTCGTGTAATTTCAGCCCTATGGCACCGGCCTTGAGCTGTAGCTCCAGGGATTCGGGCAGGCTGGCGTTACCTTTGCCAAGAAAGCCGATGTTCATGGGCATATCGTCCACCGCTTGCAGCATCTTGCCGATATGCCAGGCGCCGGGGGTGCAGGTGGTGGCGTTGGTGCCGGTCGCTGGGCCTGTGCCGCCCCCCAGCATGGTGGTGATGCCGCTCATCAGCGCTTCTTCGACCTGCTGGGGGCAGATAAAGTGAATGTGGGAGTCGATGCCGCCTGCAGTGATGATCTTGCCTTCGCCGGAGATGATTTCGGTGCCGGGGCCAATCACGATTTCAACATCGGGCTGGGTATCCGGGTTGCCGGCCTTACCAATCGCGGCAATGCGGCCCTGCTGGATGCCCACATCGGCCTTGACGATGCCCCACCAATCCAGAATCAGTGCGTTGGTAATCACCGTATCCATCACCGTGTCATCAAAGCGCTGGCTCTGGCCCATGCCGTCGCGGATCACCTTGCCGCCGCCGAACTTCACTTCATCGCCGTAATGGGTGGCGTCCCGTTCGACTTCGATCCACAGGTCGGTATCGCCTAGGCGCACGCGGTCACCCACCGTAGGGCCGTACATGTCGGCGTAGGCTTGGCGGCTGATCTTGTTAACCGGTTTCATTGCTTACCTCCATCGAGCGCGCCCATCACATCGCCACGAAAGCCGTAAATTTCCCGCTTGCCGACATAGGGAATCAGCGTGACGTCACGGCGCTGGCCGGGCTCGAAGCGAATCGCCGTACCGGCGGCCACATCCAGGCGGTAGCCGCGGGTTTTGTCGCGATCAAACACCAGCGCCGGGTTGGCTTCGGCAAAGTGGTAGTGGGAGCCAATCTGAATGGGCCGGTCACCGGTATTGGCCACTTCGACACTAATCCGCTCACGCCCCACGCACAGCTCGATATCACCCGCTTTTAACTGATACTGTCCTGGAATCATTGGGCCGGGAATCATGGCAGCCTCCTGGTTGCTGATAATTAGTTAATCGGCGTATGGACTGTCACAAGTTTCGTACCGTCGGGGAAAGTGGCCTCGACCTGCACTTCGCCGACCATCTCGGCGACGCCTTCCATCACCTCATCGCGGCTGAGAATTTCACGACCGAAACTCATCAGGTCAGCGACACTCCTGCCGTCGCGGGCGCCTTCCATGATCTCGAAGCTGATCAACGCCACGGCTTCCGGGTAATTGAGCTTCAAACCGCGAGCCTTGCGGCGTTCGGCCAGCTGGGCGGCTGAGAACAGCAGCAGCTTGTCCTTGTCTCTCGGTGTTAATTCCATGGTGCGTTTCTCCAACAGTGCATCCGATTACGTTAACCAAATACGCGGTGTATGGGCGTCTCGTTCAATCCACAGGGGGCGCAGAACATGCCAGGCCTGTTCGCATAATGCCCAGGCTTCGTTGCGCGAGTTGCCTAAATAGCGCAGTAGCAGAACACCGTGGCGGACGGTCACCGCCCAGCGCGGGTTATCCGGCAGCGCTTCACGAAGGGCTTCAACGGCGGCAGGTGCATCGGCAATGCCCACCACCCAGAGCGTGGCCTGCACCGTGGCGCCGCCCTGCCCCCAGCGGCCTTTGAAGCGTGGGTGCAAAGGATCGAGCGGTTGACGTTCGAGCCACAGCGGTTTGCCGTCCAGCGTCAGGCGGAAACGCTGCTCGATACGCCCGGAAACATAGGGCAAGTCGCTTGCCGGACGGCCCAGGGCCATCAATTCCCAGCCCAGGCAACGGGCGCTGCCGTGAAGATCGATGGTGGTGCGCTGCTCGCCTTTGGAGCCATCAAAAGCGATGGTCTCCTGGGGTAGCCACTCAAGGGAGGCGCCATCGTCAACGCTGAGCCGGGTGTGCTGCGTCCACGCCACGCCCTGGCTGTCGGCTTTATAGAGTTTATTGGCGGCGGGGGTAGTCAGCAGCGCATGGGCACCGCGCTCTACATGAGCGCTAATGGTGAGCGCATCGCCGCTGACCAGCCCGCCCGGCGGGTGAAGCACATACACATGGCAGGCCTCATTGCTGCCTTCCGGGTAGAAGGGGCGCTGAACCCGCAGCGGCCCCTGATGGCGCGCCTGCACCATGCGAGTAGCGCCATCGCGCCGGGCAAACACCAGCTCAAGCGAAGCCGCCCAGTGACGGCCTGCATCGAAACGGTGGCCGGAGGGGGAAACTGGCATTGCTGGCGCACATAGGGTCATAAAGCAGGCTCATTGGCGTCGTGATCTGCCCTTACCTAAGCAATCTATGTGCCAAAATTGTGAATTTTAGATTTTTTATATTTATATTCAATTACTTGCTAATAAAAAAGCAGCACCAAAAAACACCCAGCGCGCCATTTTGGCACGCTGGGTGAGGGTAAGTGCACGGTTTTGGTACGCGTATTTAACTTATAAAGCCAATAACTCCCTGAGATCGCACCCTTGGCCACGCGCACCACTTGACGGGAGCCAAAGCGCCACGTATACCATTTGATATGTCTTCGAAATATCAAATGAGGATAGCGCCATGGATATCCATTTCACGCAATACCAGCCACCCAAAGCCTTGGCATCCGGTTTCTGGCAACAGATCGGCTTGCCTGCCCGAGGCCGCAAGCTGCATGAGTTACTGCATGAAGGCGTGGAGTACCGGGTCTACCCCAAGCTTGCCCAGGTGACAGGTATCGAGCAGAAGGCACTGGCACGCTACGTGAACATTCCCTCTGCCACACTGAGCCGCCGCGCCAAATCGGGCCGTTTCAAGATGGCGGAAAGCGATCGGCTATATCGCTTTGCCGAGCTCTTCAAAGCGGCGCTGGATCTGTTTGAGGGTGACACCGAGGGAGCCCGCGCCTGGCTGCTCAAACCCAATATCGGGCTAGGCGGACGCAGGCCCATCGAAATGTGCGCCACATCGGCCGAGTACCAAACGGTATTGAACCTGATAGGACGGCTAGAGCACGGGGTCTCTGCATGACTGAGATCACCGCCTATCGACTGATCAAGCGTAAGTATCTGGAAAGCGCTTTCGATGGCGAGGGCGCACGCCTTTATGGTGGGCGCTGGAACAGTCCCGGGAATGCCTGTGTGTATGTGGCAGGCGCCGAGTCGCTGGCGCTGCTTGAAATCATGGTGCATCTGGAAAGCTATCGGCTGCTCAATGCGTATGCGCTGCTGCGCCTGACCCTGCCATCCGGGAGCATTTTAAGCGTTGGCGCAGAGGATCTACCGGGCAACTGGCAGGAAGCGCCAGCGCCGGCAGAAACCGCCGAACTTGGCGATGGCTGGCTGGCGTCCGGCCAGAGTCTGGCCCTGGCACTGCCGAGCGTGGTCGTGCCAAGAGAGTTCAACTACATGCTCAACCCAGCACATCCCTTGTTTGATCAAACCGTCGCGGTGGCCGGGGCGCTGCCCTTCCAGCCCGGCCCAAGACTTTGAACCGGGTGTGGATAACTTAAACCGTCAAATGCTGCTTGATCAGCTCATCGGAAAGCGCTGCGATCTCGCCCTTGGCAACAGGGCGGCCGCGGTCCATGATCACGAAGCGGTCGGCGTATTTGCGGGCGAAAGGCAGTTTCTGTTCCACCAGCAGTACGGTCAAGCCGTCCTCCTCGATCAAGCGACGGATCACCTGGCCGATCTGGGCGACGATATTGGGCTGAATGCCCTCCCCCGGCTCGTCCAGAATCAATACCTTGGGCTCGATGACCAGGGCACGGCCGATGGCCAGTTGCTGTTGCTGGCCACCGGAAAGGTCCCCACCCCGGCGGTGCTGCATTTCCTTGAGTACCGGAAACAGCTCGAAAATACGCTCGGGAATTTTCTTCAGGCCATCGCTGCGGGCGGCAAGGCCGGTACGTAGGTTTTCCTCCACGGTGAGCAGCGGAAATATCTGGCGGCCCTGGGGCACGTAACCGATGCCCAGGCGCGCACGCGCCTCCAGCGGTTTCTGGGTCAGTTCCACGTCGTCGGCGTAGCGGATATGCCCGCCGGCAACCGCCACTTCGCCCATGACCGCCTTGAGCAGCGTGGTCTTGCCCACCCCGTTGCGCCCCATCACGCAGGTGCATTCCCCCTTGGGCACTTCCAGGTCGAGCCCCCAGAGGGTGTGGCTTTCGCCATAGAATTGGTCGAGCTTTTCGATCTTGAGCATCAGGCCGCCTCCTCGTCTTCCACGCCCAGATACACCTCGACCACTTTCGGATCGCTTGCGACCTGATCCATGCTGCCCTCGGCCAGCACGCTGCCTTGGTGCAGCACGGTGACCTTACGGGCAATCGAGCGTATGAAGCCCATGTCGTGCTCCACCACCACCACCGACTGCTTGCCGGCCAGACTGATGAGAAGCTCTCCGGTACGCTCCATTTCCTGCTCGGTCATGCCCGCCACGGGTTCGTCGACCAGCAACAGACGCGGCTTTTGCATCAGCAGCATGCCGATCTCCAGCCACTGTTTCTGACCGTGGGAGAGAATTCCCGCCGGGCGATATCTGAGCTCGGTCAAGCCGATGGTTTCCAGCACTTCCTCGATGCGGTCTTTGATCTCGCCGGTCATGCGGGCGGTCAGGGTAGCAAAGATGCGCTTGTCCGCCGCCATGGCCAATTCCAGGTTGTCGAACACGGAAAGTGCCTCGAATACCGTGGGTTTCTGGAACTTGCGGCCGATACCCAGGCTGGCGATTTGCGGCTCGTTCATGTCGAGCAGGTTATGTCGGCTACCGAACCACACGCTGCCGGTCGTCGGCCGGGTCTTCCCGGTGATGATGTCCATCATGGTGGTCTTGCCTGCGCCATTGGGGCCGATGATGCAGCGCAGCTCGCCGTCGTCGATGGTCAGGTTGAGGTTATTGATCGCCTTGAAGCCATCGAAGCTCACCGTGACGTCTTCCATGTAAAGAATCGGCCCGTGGCGCACATCCACAGGGGAAGCCTGGGGCGCCAGAAAATCAAACACCCGCTCACGATCGGCCAGGGAACGTAACAAGCTCATGCGGTTGCCTCCTGGGGTTTCGTGTTGTCGTCTCGATCATTGGGTTTACGCTTGACGCGGTAGGCCAATAGTCCCGCCACGCCCTTGGGCAGAAAGACCGTGACCAGCACGAACAGCGCACCCAGGGCGAACAGCCAGGCATCCGGCATCACCCCGGTGAAGACGGTCTTGGCGTAGTTGACCAGAATCGCCCCGATCACCGCGCCGTACAGCGTGGCTCGGCCACCCAGTGCCACCCACAGCACGATCTCGATGGAGAAGATCGGCGAGAATTCACTGGGATTGATGATGCCCACCTGAGGCACGTAGAGCGCCCCCGCCACCCCGGCGAGCATCGCCGAGACCACGAACACGAACAGCTGGAAGCGCTCGACCCGATAGCCCAGAAAGCGCGTGCGCGCCTCGGCGTCCCGGCTGGCGATGCTCACCCGGCCCAATTTGCTGCCAACAATCGCCCGGCACAGGATATACCCCAGCCCCAGCGCCACGCCGGTGGCCAGAAACAGCCCCAGGCGGGTGGCGTCGCTGCGCAGGCTGAAGCCGAGAATCTCGCGAAAGTCGGTCAAGCCATTGTTGCCGCCGAAGCCCATCTCGTTACGAAAGAACGCCAGCATCAGCGCGAAGGTCAACGCCTGGGTGATGATCGACAGATAGACGCCGGTGACCCGCGAGCGAAACGCCAGGAAGCCGAACACCAGCGCCAAAAGCCCCGGCGCCAGCAGCACCATCAGGAAGGCGAACCCGGCCATGTCGAAGCCCTGCCAGTACCAGGGCAGGCTGTCCCAGTTGAGAAAAACCATGAAATCCGGCAGTTCCGGGTGGCCGTAAGTGCCCCGGTCGCCGATCTGGCGCATCAGGTACATGCCCATGGCGTAGCCGCCCAGGGCGAAGAAGGCGCCATGGCCCAGGCTGAGAATCCCCAGATAGCCCCACACCAGATCCACCGCCACGGCAAGCAAGGCGTAGCTCAGGTACTTGCCGAACAGGTTCACGGTATAGGCGCTGACGTGCAGCGGATTGCCTTGGGGCACCGCCACATGCAGCAGGGTGACAAGCGCCAGGGCGGTCAACAGCACCCCCAGGAAAACTTGTGTCGAACGCTCGCTGAATGGCCGTGCCAGCCAGAATTTTGAAGCATGCATGACTTAGCCCTCCGCTGCCCGGCCCTTTTGCGGAAAGAGTCCGCGTGGGCGTTTTTGAATGAACAGGATGATGAACACCAAGACGATGATCTTGGCCAGCACAGCGCCCGCCCAAGGCTCGATGAGCTGGTTCATCACCCCCAGCGAAAGACCCGCTACCAGTGTGCCCCACAGATTGCCCACCCCGCCGAACACCACCACCATGAATGAATCGATGATGTAGTTCTGACCCAGGTTGGGGCCGACGTTGGTCAGCTGGGACAGCGCCACCCCGGCCAGCCCCGCCACCCCGGAACCCAGGGCGAAGGTCATGATATCCACGCGGGTGGCGCGAATGCCCATGGCGCGCGCCATGCTGCGATTCTGGGTCACCGCGCGCACTTCAAGCCCCAGGCGCGTGCGGCGCATGATCAGCATCAGCCCGGCGAACACCACCAGCGCGAAGCCCAGCACGAACAGGCGGTTCAGCGTCAACGACAGCGCATCGTTGACCACCAGCGAACCGCTCATCCACTCCGGCGACACCACGGTGCGGTTGAGGGGCGAAATCACGGTACGTACCAACTGCTGCAGAATCAGGCTGACACCGAAGGTGGCCAGCAGGGTTTCCAGGGGGCGTCCTTTCAAAAACTGGATCACGCCGCGCTCGATGGCGATGCCCGCGAGCGCCGCCACCAGAAAACCGGCGGGAATTGACATAATCAACGCCAGGCCGGGCTGGCCCGGTAATAGTTGCTACATGCCCCAGGTGGTGTAGGCGCCCAGCATGATCAACTCGCCATGCGCCATGTTGATCACCCCCATCACGCCGAAGGTGATCGCCAGGCCGATGGCCGCCAGCACCAGCACCGACCCCAGAGAAAGCCCGAAATACAGGGTCTCCAGGCCGCGATTGATCTTGAGGTTCTGCTCGATGCTGGTCAGCGCCGCCTGGGCGGCATCGGCGACTACCGGGTCATCGCCTTGGGCGGCGCGGCTCAGGGCCACGCGCGCTCGGGGATGCAAGCTGCCGTGCAGCGCCTCGACCCCGGCCATCTCGCCCTGCTCGGCCCGATGGATCGCCACTGCCTGGGTCAGGCGTCGCTTCACCTGGGCGTCATCTTCCTGTTCGATCAGCTCGCTTATCGGCTGGACCAGATCGCCATCCACTTCGCCCAATAAGCGTTCGGCGGAAGCACGCCGCTTGTCCAGGTCGGGGGAGTACAGATCCGCCACGGCAATGGCGCTACGCAGCTGGTTGCGCAAGGCATTGTTGATGCCGATGCGGTCCAGCTCGCGGCGCGACATTTCGCCGAGGTGTTCGCCGCTCAAGGCGTCTTCGACCGGCCAGTCGCGGCCACGGTTTTCGAGTACGATCACGAAGCGGCCGTCGTCGCTGCGCTGCAGGCGGCCGTCCAATAAGGATTCCAGCCAGCCGCGGGCGCGTTCGTCGTCGCTCTGAACGATGGCGGTAATCGCTTCGCCCTTCTCGGCGTAGGAGTCGGTATCCAGCGCTTCGAGCAATTGGGTGGCTGTCTTATCCTCGGGAGAAGTGCCTTGGGCCTGGGCGCCGAACGCCAGCGCCAGCATCACCCACAGCCAACAGCAAAGAATACGCCGCATGGGTTCTTCCTTTGTATAAACAAGCGGTCAGGAGATAGCGTGCAGCCCCGCTGCCTGGCGGCGAGGCTTGAGTGGTGTTACTTATCTGGTATCACTCGGCGAGTGCCGCTTCGGCTTCTTCGACCGCTGTGCTACCCCCGCAGGAACCTTCCGCCACGTTGAAGTTGCCGCAGCGCATCGGCGCGCGCCAATCGGCAATCAGGTCACGCGAGCCGGGCAGGTAGTCGGACCAGGCATCGCCGACCACGGTGGAAGGCGTCTGCCAGACCACATCGAACTGGCCGTTGTCCTGTATTTCACCGATCAGCACCGGCTTGGTGATGTGGTGATTGGGCATCATCGCCGCATAGCCGCCGGAGAGGTTGGGTACGGTTACACCGATAATCGCGTCCTTGACCGCATCGACCTCGACGGTGCCGGCCTTGCGTACCGCTTCAGTCCACATGTTGAAGCCGATGTAGTGCGCTTCCATGGGATCGTTGGTCACCGACATATCGTCCCCGGTGTAGTCGATCCAGGCATCGATGAAGTCGTAGTTGGCGTCGGTATCCACGCTCATGAAGTAGTTCCAGGCGGCAAGGTGGCCGACCAGCGGGCCGGTATCGATACCCGACAGCTCCTGCTCGCCCACCGAGAAGGCGACCACCGGAATGTCGGCGGCATCGATGCCCTGGTTGGCCAGCTCACGGTAGAAGGGCACGTTGGCATCACCGTTGATGGTCGAGACCACGGCGGTCTTCTTGCCTTCACGGCCGAAACGGCTGATATCGGAGACGATGTTCTGCCAGTCGGAATGCCCGAACGGCGTGTAGTTGACCATGATGTCCGCGTCCGCCACGCCGAATTCTTCCTTCAGATAGGCTTCGAGAATGCGGTTGGTGGTGCGCGGATAGACGTAGTCGGTACCCGCCAGCACCCAGCGCTCCACACCCACCTGGTCGTGCAGGTAGTTGACCGCCGGAATCGCCTGCTGGTTGGGCGCCGCCCCGGTGTAGAAGACGTTCTGCGAGGACTCCTCACCCTCGTACTGCACCGGGTAGAACAGCAGGCCGTTGAGCTCCTCGACCACCGGCAATACCGCCTTGCGCGACACTGAGGTCCAGTTGCCGAAGATCACATCCACTTCTTCCTGGGCAAGCAGCTCACGGGCACGCTCGGCGAACAACGGCCAGTTGGAGGCCGGGTCGACCACCACGGCTTCCAGCTGGCGCCCCAGCAAGCCGCCCGCTTCGTTCTGCTTTTCGATCAGCATCTCGACGGTATCTTTGAGCGTGGTTTCACTGATCGCCATGGTGCCGGAAAGCGAATGCAGAATACCCACCTTGATCGGGTCTTGCGCCTGGGCCATTGCCTGAGCCCCGGCGCCCATGACGGCGGCTGACACTAGCGCAGTGGCCAGGTAACGGGCATGTGGTTTAGGTTGCAATGTGATCACTGGAACTCCTTCGCCCCGCAGGGGCTCGTTAGGGTGATCGCGTACGCTCGACGGTCGTGCAAGGCGGTACGCGGAACAGCCACCAGCACTTGCAAAGGCTGCGCCACATTGCTGAAAAATATTTTTTAATGCTTAAATTCAAAAAGTTGAAACAAAACGTCCAACCCGCTTTCGCGCAACTGCACTACTTTTGAGCACCAACTTCCTGCGCCTTTTCGGCAGACGCACCAAAAAAGTGCTTTCAGGCACCCGGTTGCGGTTGCGCCATTCCAGGCACTGCCTAGGCACTGACGAAGCATACCTAGGCGCTACATGAGGCGCCCACAAAAGACTGGCCAGATGAGAGACTTAGACCTTGGCGAAAATTAGACCTTGGTCTATGGCATGGGTTACAATTCGGCAAATCTTGCTCCATTTCCAGCGCCATTCAATGAGTGGCGTTTTTTTTATGCTCTTTTTTCCTACTGGATATGTCTTTCAATGGCTCAAACTCAAACCGATTCACCTCCTCGCTCACATAAGCTAGGCGATCCCGTGGTGCTTGTATTGACCATCGGATTCGTTCTCGCCTTCGTATTGCTTTCGCTTTACGACATCGAGCTTGTCGCCGACAGCATCAGCAGCGGCTTCGCCTGGACGGCGCTGACCCTGGGTTCTTATTTTCAGTTGCTGCTGATTCTGACGTTCTTCATCGCTATCGGCCTTGCCATGACGCCCGCCGCCAAGGCGCGTATCGGCAATCTCGACGCGCCGGAGATGAGTACGTTCAAGTGGCTCTCGATTATCTTGTGCACATTGCTTGCCGGGGGCGGCGTCTTTTTTGCTGCCGGTGAACCGGTGTATCACTTCGTGGTGACGCCCCCGGCCTTCGATACCGAGGCAGGCACCGCCGAAGCGGTTGCCGGTGCCTTGGCGCAATCGTTCATGCATTGGGGATTTCTGGCCTGGGCGGTGCTCGGTTCGTTATCCGCCGTCGTACTGGCGCATGCGCACTACGTGAAAGGCGAACCCCTGCAACCCCGCACCCTGCTCTACCCGGTGTTCGGCAAGCGCCTGATGCGCGGGCCGCTGGGCGGGGTAGTGGACGCCTGTTGTGTCATCGCGGTGGTGGCCGGCACGGTGGGGCCTATCGGTTTTCTGGCGACCCAGATGAGCTACGGCCTGCATGAACTATTTGGCTTGCCAGAAGGCTACCCGACCCAACTGGGCATTCTGGTGGTATTGGGAGCTGTCTATGTCGGCTCGGCGGTCAGTGGCGTACATCGCGGCATCCAACTGCTCAGCCGTTTCAATGTGTTCCTGGCGCTGGCCATCGCCCTGGTCATCGTGGTGTTCGGTCCCACCCTGTTTCTGGTCAACAGCTACCTGCAAAGTACCGGCACTTACCTGAGTCAATTCTTCACCATGGCGAGCATGACCGCGGAAACCGCACCGGCCTGGTGGATGCAATGGTGGACGGTGTTCTTCTTTGCCTGGTTCATCGGCTATGCGCCGTTGATGGCCATTTTCGTGGCGCGAATTTCTCGCGGCCGCACCATCCGCCAGATGATTCTGGCAGTGGCGGTCATTGCACCGATTGCCACCACGATCTGGTTCACCTTGCTGGGTGGCTCGGGCATCTATTATCAACTGACCGGTACCATCGATCTTACCGAGGCACTCAACAACTTCCAGTTCGATGTGGCGACCCTCACGGTGGCTCAGGCACTGCCCGGTGGCACCTGGATGGCATTCGCCATTCTGCTGCTGACCAGTATCTTCGTGGCGACGACCGGCGACTCTATGAGCTACTCGATTGCGGTGGTCGGCGCAGGCCATGACGCCCCGAGCTCTCTCATTCGGGCTTTCTGGGGAATCACCATGGCGCTGATGGCCGCCATCCTGTTGTACATGGGAGCCGGTCAAATCGGTGTTCTGCAACAATTCATCGTGCTTACCGCGATCCCGGTTTCCTTGATCCTGCTTCCCTCATTATGGAAAGGGCCGCAAGCGGCTTATGCCATGGCCCGCGAACAAGGGATTATTGATTGATTGACCCGATATACACAGCGGATGTTTTGCTCGTGAAAACGGGGCGCCGACGAAAGTCGACGCCCCGTTTTTTATAGCTTTTTTTCAACTACTTAGCTTCCAGAGCCAAGGCTTTTAGATCAATCGCTTTCCGGCATGCCTTTTTCGATGGGCGTACGCATCCGACGGCGTAAAATGGGACCCACGACATAGGGCAGGATCAAGCCCAGACCCGCGAAGACCCACAGGCCGATGGCCAGCCCGCTGTCCCACAGAATCATCCAGTCACCATCGGAGATATCCATGGCATGGCGCAGGTTCTTCTCCATTTCCGGCCCCAGCAACAAGCCGAGAATCACCGGCACTAGCGGAATCTCCAGCTTGCGCAGTACATAGCCGCCCACCCCGAAAGCCACCATGAAGTAGAGATCGAAGATGGTGTTACTGATCGAGTAGATGCCGACGAAAGCCACCATGGTGACGATCGGCAGCAGATACATCGGCGGTACGGAAAGCAATTTGACGAAGATACCCACCAGCGGAATGTTGAGCACCAGCAACAGGAAGTTGCCGATCAGAAGCGCCGCGATCACGCCCCAGACGATGTCGGCGTTCTGGGTGAACATCAAGGGTCCCGGGGTGATGTTCAACGAGATCAACAGCGCCAAGAGTACCGCCGTGGTACCGCTGCCCGGCACTCCCAGGGTCAGCATGGGCACCAGGGCACCGCTGGAAGCAGCGTTGTTGCCGGCTTCGGGCGCCGCCACACCGCGTGGATCGCCTTGTCCGAAATAGCCTTTCTTGCCCAGCACACGCTTTTCCAGGGTATAGCTGATGAAGCTACCCAGGGAGGCACCGGCCCCCGGCAATACCCCGGCGACAAACCCCAGCACCCCACCACGAAAGCTGGTGGGCAGAATCTCGCGGATATCCTTCCAGGAAAGCGAGAGCTTGTTGACCTTCATCTTTTCCTTGCCGCCACCGGCGCGTTCCTCGATGAAGAACAGTAGCTCGGAAATGGCGAACAGTCCCACGATGGCGATGATGAAGTCCACGCCTTCGAAGAGTTCGAGCACGCCGAAGGTGTAGCGCGGCACCCCGGTGTTATCGATTCCCACGGTCGCGATCATCAGGCCGATACAGGCGGCGACCACTGTCTTGATGGGGTTCTTGCCGGTGATCCCGCCGAGGGTGGCAAACGCCAGCAGGAAGAGCGCGAAATATTCCGCTGGGCCGAACGTCAGGGCGAAGTTGGCCAGCAACGGCGCCAGCAGGATCAGACCGATGGTAGCGATCAGACTACCCACAAACGAGGCCACCGCGGAGATCGCCAGCGCTTCGGACGCCTTGCCCTTCTGGGCCATGGGGTAGCCGTCCAGGCAGGTCATCATCGCCGGCTCATCGCCAGGAATATTCAGCAAAATCGACGAAATGCGCCCGCCGTACATCGCCCCGGCATACACCGAGGTCAGCATGATCAAGGCGGTTTCCGGGGCGAGTCCCAGGCTGAAGGCCAGCGGAATCAGGATGGCCACCCCGTTGGCCGGGCCCAACCCCGGCAAGGCACCGATCAAGGTACCCAGAAAAGCGCCCAACAGGGCGAACATCAGGTTATGCGGCGCCAGGGCGACGCCGAAACCATCCATCAGATAGCCGAGGGTTTCCATCAGTTCATCTCCAGGAACGAAAGCAGACCCAGCGGCAAGGCGAGATCAAGCGCAAAACTGAACAGAAAGTACACCACCACCCCCGAGACCGCGCCGGTGATATAGGCATTCATCGGGGGCGCGCCCATCCGCCAGCAAAGCGTTCCCACCGCCAGCGTGGTGCTGATAATGAAGCCCAGTGGCTGAAGCAGCAGGGCATACAGCAGCAACACCACCACGGCGATGATCAGCTCGATGCCGGTGCGGTTCCAGGGCCAGGCATTGTCAGGATCGGGACGTACGATCAGATACAGGCTGGAAAGCGCCAGCACCACGGCCAGCAATTTTGGAAAAGTATCGGGGCCGACGGACTCGGCCCCCCCGAACGGTTCCGGGAACTGTGTCGCGGCCCAGCCGTACGCAACGGCCAGGACGATCATCAGGACCCCAAAGATGCGGTCATTGAAAGTCATTACTGAATCAATCCGATATCTTTGGAAAGCTGTTCGATATCCTTGATCTGGTTGAGGACGAATTCTTCGAACTCACCCGCGGTCATGTGGAAAGGCATCAAACCGTTCTGGGTCATGACACTTTGCCATTCCTCGCTCTGGTAGATGGTGTCCATGGCATCGGTCCAATACGCCTCGGCGTCTTCCGAGATATCCGCCGGCATGTAGAAGCCGCGCCAGTTGGGGCCCAATGCATCGATGCCCTGCTCACGGGCAGTGGGAATATCGGACAGATCGCCGGGCAGGCGCTCTTCGGAGAGCACCGCCAGGACGCGCAGGTCACCGGATTCCATGAACCCTTGGGCTTCGGTGATATCGCCGGTGAAGGCGTCAACGTGCCCACCGATTACCTGGGTCAAGGCCTCGCCGCCATTGTTGTACGACAGGTAGGCAATGCGCGGAAGATTCTCGACATCGGCGGCCTGAGCGGCAATCAACACCTTGAGATGATCCCAGCCGCCCTTGGCGCTACCCCCGGCAAATTTGACGCTGCGCGGGTCTTCCTTGAGCGAGTCCATCAGCTCATTGAGGTCATCGATCTCGGAGTCTGCGGCCACGGCGATAATTCCGTAATCCGCGCCCAGAGCACCGATCCAGTTGACCATATCGGCGGAGAGCCCCGGGAATTGCCCTTGTGCCAGACGCGTGGTGGTGGCGGTGGAGGCTGCGACCAGCAGATGATCGTCACCGGCACGCTTGCTCACGGTATGGGCAAATGCCACCCCGCCGCCGGCACCGGCCATGTTGATGGTCTGCACATTCGCCGGGACCAGATCGAGCTCCTGCATGACATTGCCCACGCTGCGGCAGGTAAAGTCCCAGCCGCCGCCTGGGTCGGACGGGGCGATACATTCCACCTTGCCCTTGGGTTCGAAGGCGCTGGCAGTGCTGGAAAAAGTGGTAACGGCGGCTAGCGGCAGGGCCAGCAGGGTTACGTACTTCAAGGAAGGCTTGAGAGTCATGGCGTTCTCCACGTTTCAATCTATTGTTGTAGTGCTGCGTGTTGTGGTGATGCGTGGTGCTTCACGCTGCGAACGTTAGAAGAATGCAGACCCTGGTGACAAGCTTGTGAACATAAAGCACAAAAAGAGCATTTTGGGCATTTTGTTCATTCTGTTCACAGCGGCTTTTCAAGGGCTTTCTTAAGGGCTTTCCAGCCAGCCGATGGCATCAGTCTGCAACCGATAGCGTCGCTCGGGCCTACCAACATCACCGTAGCCCAGTTCCGCTTCCACCACCTGTACCGATACCAGAAATTCCAGATAGCGCCGCGCCGTGGAACGGCTTGCACCCATGACGCGTGCCACCTGCATGGCGGCCTGCGATTCAGGCGCCTGCTTGAGCGCTTCCACCACCGAGCGTAACGTCAGGCGGTCGATACCTTTGGGCAAGGCGCGCATCCCTGCGTTCGAGGGGCTTTCCGGGCGCAACCTGGCAAGGGCGCGATCCAGCTCCTCCTGGCTCATTTCTCCCTGAGCCGCTAAGGCACTGCGTTCGCGGCGAAAGCGCGCCAGCATCTGCGCCATGCGCGCGGCTTCGGTGGGTTTGATCAAGTAATCGAACACCCCGCCGCGCAAGGCTTCGCTGATGGTTTCCACCTCGCGTGCGGCGGTGACCATGACGATATCCACCTGGACGTAATCGCGACGCAGCGCCCAGAGCAGTTCGAGGCCTTCTACATCGGGCAAATAAGCATCCAGCAATACCAGCTGAATATTCGATGCATGGCGCGCCATCAGCTCGCGGGCTTCCGCCCCGTTGCGAGCCACGGCAACCACCTCAAAGCCTGGGCTTTGTTCGATAAAGGCACGATGGATGTCAGCAATGCGAAAGTCGTCTTCTATGATCAGGAGTCCGTAATTCGAAGCGGGCATCCCTCCTCCTGCGATGTCGGGCATCGTCTTGTCGTGGTTGGCGTGGGATCTCAGGCGCTCAGGAAAAACCTGCTGTCGCGCGACACAAGGAGCGATCGAGCACCACGATAAAGCAGGCCCCGCCCAGTTCACTTTCCTCCAGTGTTACGGCACCGCCGTGTTCGCGGCATAACCGCACCACCAGCGCCAGGCCGATGCCACGGTGCTTGCCCGGCTTGGTCGAATAGCCTTCGCGAAAGATGTGCTCGATGTCCTTCTCCGGTACGCCGGGGCCGTTGTCCTCGACCTCGATCAACAGCTGCTCGCCCAGATCGGTGAAAAACAGCCGCACCTGTGGCTCATCGGAGGCTCCCTGCAAGGCGGCGTGACAGGCGTTATCCAGAAGGTTGCCCACCACGCTCATCAGCACTTCCTGTCCGATGGCGGTCAACGGCTGGGAAAGCGAGCTCTGTTCGTCGATTTCCAGGCTGACGCCGAGTTCCCGGGCGCGAGTCAGCTTGCCCAACAGGGTGCCGCTCAAGACGGGATCAGCGACATGCTGCATCAGGAAGTTCATCTGCGCCTGGGCGCGTTCGCTTTCCTGATGGATCAATGCCAGGGCATCGTCGATGCGATCAAGCTGCAACAACCCCGAGATGGTATACAGCTTATTGGAAAATTCATGCGCCTGGGCGCGCAGCATGTCCACATCGCGGCTGGCCTGACTAAGCGCCTGGGAAAGATCGACGATTTCACGCCGGCTACGAAAGGTCGCCACCGCTCCTTCGATTTCGCCTTCATAGGAAATAGGCACCCGGTTGACGACCACCGGATGGTCCCCCAGCCACATTTGCTGGTCGAACTGCTGCTCTCCTCGCTCCAGTACTTCAAGCAGGCGCGAATTAGGCACCACCGCCTGAATGTGCTGGCCCAATACGGCTTTTTCGGTAGCGGCCAACCCCAGAAAGCGCCGCGCCTGCTGATTGACCAGGGTGATGCGCCCTTCCCGGTTTATCGCCAGGATACCTTCGTGGATCGACTGCAGGATAGCCTCTTTCTCCATGGCCAGGCGGGCGATTTCATGGGGTTCCAGGCCCAGAATCACTTTCTTCAGATGGCGCGAGAGCAGGTAGGCCCCGGCAAAGCCGAGCACGATCATCAGCGCCACCAGCCACCAGCCGAAACTGGTATGCCGCCCCACGTCCATGGCGATTCGGTCGAGCATGAAGCCCACCGAGACCAGCCCGAGAATATTGCCTTCGCCGTCGAAGACCGGCGTCTTGCCGCGAATCGCCTCGCCCAGCGAGCCGGTGGCTTCAGAGACGTAGGATTCGCCGTGCAGCAAGGCTCGCTGGTTGTCGCCGCCCACCATCGGCAAGCCGAGCCGCTCGGGCAAGGGGTGGGAGTAGCGCATCCCCTGGGTATTGCCCACCACCACATAGCGCGCCCCGGTTCGCAGGCGAATGCGCTCGGCAATCGGCTGGATGGTCGCGGCAGGGTTCTCATCGGAAAAGGACTCGATCAGCGCGGGAATACTCGCCACGCTCTTGGCCACCGCCAGGGCGCGTTCACCCATCTGGTCGCTGATGATTTCCGCCTTGCGATGATTGAGATAAGTGCCTTGGGCCAGCAACATCCCCGCCAGCAGTACCCCGACGAGCACCATGACCTGCAGGCGGAAGCTACGCGTCAACCAGCTTCGCCGGGCACGCGCTCGGCGCCAACGCTGGATGTCGGCAATGGTTCTGGGGCGGGAAGCGCTCATGGCGGTACTCATCGGCGGTTGCTGCGTCAGTATGGCACGCCCAATACTTGAGGTTAATCGGTGCCTTTTGTTACTGAACTGGTGTAGCGCTAATCTATACTCAGTTAGTGTGCTGTCCCAGAAATAAGCGAGTAAATCTGTTTGCCCTTTGCGAGAATGAACTCGGCGCCATCATTGGGATTACACAGTGGAGAAAAATGGATCCAGGAGTTGGCGGTGCCTGTACTACTGCCGTGGGCCTTTGTCGTGGTAGGGGCGCAGTGGCCGGGCTGATGACAGCCATAATCTGGAGATAACAATGGCAAATAGCTTCTGGACGGCTTTTGTCGCCAGTGTCCTGGCGGCGCTGGTGACCGGCATCGGCATCTACACCATCCGCCGCTTCGAGGCCTGGGGACGCAAATACAGCATCTACTTTGTGTGCTTCGCCGCCGGCGTGCTGATCTCGGTATCCTTCCTGCACATTATTCCCAAGTCTTTCGAATTGAGCCCCTATGCCCCCGGCTATCTGCTCGGCGGGTTCGTGTTGATGCACCTGCTCAACCGTTTCATCACCGCCTTCGTGTGCGAGCGCGGCACGAATCCGGCTTACGGCATCGGCCTGGTACCGATGATCGGCATCGGCTTTCATTCCTTCATCGACGGCTTCATCTACTCCATCACCTTTTCCGTCAGCGCCTTGACCGGCGTGCTGGCCGCTATCGGCATGGTGCTACATGAATTCCCCGAAGGCATCATCACCTATCTGTTACTGTCGCGCGGCGGCTTCAGCGACAAAAGCGCCTTGCTCCTCGCCGTCATTGCCGCGGCACTCTCCACACCACTGGGCATGCTGGTCTCTTGGCCCTTTATCAGCCGCATCGACCAATCACTGCTGGGTGTTCTGCTCTCCCTGTCAGCCGGCGCACTGGTGTACGTGGGTGCCACACATCTACTGCCACAGGCGGAAAAGGAACCTGGCCGGTTCAGCCTGCTCTCCCTGGGCGCCGGAATCCTGGTGGCGGTGCTCATTGTATTGTCGAAATAAACGTACAAGATCTGTCACGGTGCATCGGGATAGCCGTACATCGCACTATACGCATCGAGGTTCACCCTGCCGCTGGCGAACTCATCGTGCCAGCCTTCCGGCAGCGGCCCCACCGCCGATTGCATTTTCGTCATGGTCAAACGAATTTTCTCGCTTAGTTCTGGGACGTCAATCGAATTGAAATTCCCGCCATGGCCAACTAGCTTTTTTAGAGCATGCAAGTAACGGAATCACCCGGCTAACGCACTTCAAGTGATTGATGAAACGTAAAGGGAGACTAACGATGCAAGCCAAAGAAGTCATGACCACACGCCCTGAATACCTGAATGCGGAGGTATCCATCCGCGAAGTCGCTGAACTGATGCGCGATACCGATTCCGGCTTCGAGCCGCTCGTCAGGGGTGCAAAGGTGGAGGGGGTTATTACCGATCGAGATATCACCATCCGCGGCATTGCCGAAGGCAAGAGTCCCGAAGACAGCGCAATCGATATCGCAACACACGCCGCTCTCTATACCTATTCAGACACGGATGTGGTGGATGTGCTGAAGAACATGCAGGAGCAGCAAGTTCAGCGCCTGCTGGTACTCAAAAGCCCGGATCAAAAAGACTTGGTGGGCATTATTACCGTGGGTGACATTGCCGATCAGTGCAAAGACGAGGCGGTGAGCAAGGAGCTGGTCAACTGCGCCAAGCACTATCGTTAAGTACTTTTTCAAGCACGACCGTTAAGGACTTTTCAGGCTGCCTGATAAGCTTTTACAGCGAAGGGCAGCCTCGGTTGTGTAGCTGTCGGCCACTGCCTGCGAGCACTTCATCCACGGGATGGCGGACGTAGTCATGCCGGTAATAGCTCTCGTCCACCACTTCGCCATCCCAGGCGATGATGTCCAGGTCCATGGTACGCGGGCCGGACTTGACCGGCCCGCGTACCCGACCAAGCCTGTCTTCCACTTGCTTGAGATAAGCCCGAAAAGCCTCTCTTTCCAGTGAGGTTTTCACCAGCAAGGCGGCATTGAGAAAGTCCGGCTGCTCCTGCAACCCCACCGGAGCGGTACGGATGCTGCGCGAGGCCTTTATCAGCTCGCATTCCTCATCGAGAATCTTCTGGACCTGGGCAATATGCCGTGCAGGTTCAATGTTCGAACCCACCGAAATCAGGCATTCATGCATGTCTTGCGACGTATCCGGCGGTGATATCGGTTGCGGCATAACGGGCTACCTTGTATCGGGCTCAAATCGAAGCGCAGCATGGCTGCCATGGCAAAGAGAAATATACGCAGAAATAGACAAAACCGGCATGAAAGTGTCTCGTGCTCAGCCTAGCGCTTTACGCCCCATGTGCAAGTGCTGTACAACTTATTGACAAACGCTGCTCTCACGCAGCCTGCCATCCTGCCGCATCAATAAGGACAGTCAATGAGCGCATACGCTGCACTGATTACCGGGGGAGCCACCCGGCTGGGTCGCCATTTTGCCGAAGCCTTGGCCGAGGCCGGGTTCGATATCGCCTTGCACGTCAATCGTTCCCGCGATGAAGCCGAAGAAGTCGCCGCCGGCATTCGCGCCAAGGGCCGGGAATGCGAGATATTCAGCTGCGATTTCATGCAAGAGGATGTCGCCGACCTGATCACAGCGGTATCGCAGCGCTTTCCTCGGCTGAATGTACTGGTCAACAGTGCCTCGGCTTATGCCCCGGCACCGCTGGCCGAGACCGACATGGCCATGCTCGAAAGCCAGTTTCGCGTCAACTTGTTCACCCCGCTACTGCTGCTGAAGCATTTCGCCGCCGTGGTGAAAGAGGGGCGCGTCGTCAATATCATCGACAACAAGGTGGCTTATCACCAATACCCCTATGCGGCCTATCTGCTTTCCAAGAAAAGCCTAGCGGAGATGACCCGCATGGCGGCGCTGGAATTCGCTCCGCGCATTCGCGTCAACGGTATTGCGCCGGGAGTGGTGCTGCCTGCTTCACAGCGCACCAGCGACTACATCCAATGGCGCATCGATGGCATTCCCCTCAAGCGCCAGGGCGACCCGGACCACTTGGTGCAGGCACTGCACTACCTGCTCGACAACCCTTTCGTGGCCGGGCAGATCCTGTTTGTGGATGGCGGCGAATCGGTCAACCTGGAAGGTCGGCACTCGGAGAACTATTCTCCATAAGAACTATTCCTCTCAGAACTATTCCCCTCTCTGAGCCGTGCCTTTGCTGTTGGATAACCCGCAAAAGGGCTGCCGAGGCAGCCCTTTTGCGTTCAGCTCAAGACGAGCGGGTCAAGATGAGTTAGTCAAGACGAGTCAGGTAGTCTCCTCGTCGTCGAAATCGCCCTTGAAAGCGGGGTTGGGTCTGGAGCGCGGGTCCTCCGAACGGTTCGACTCGTCGGAGCGCGGCTGCCCGCCAGGGCGGCCATCGATATCGAAAGGTTGCTGCATCACCCGCAGGTTGGCCGGGGGCGCTTCGCCCTCCTTGCCCACACCGAAGTAGAGCGTGGTGTGCGGGAAGGGAATTTCGATGCCCGCCTGATCGAAGTGCAGCTTGACCAGACGATTATAGGCGCGGCCGACGGCCCATTGGGTGCCCGGGGTCGTCTTGATGCGCACTCGGATATTTACCGAGCTGTCGGCCAGGGCAATCACACCTGCCACTTCCAGCGGCGCCAGAATACTCATCTTGTGCTCTTCGTCCTTCGACAGCTCATCGAAGGCGTTGCGTAGCGCGATGATCGCGTCGTCGATGCTTTCGCGGTAGGCAATCCCGTATTCACCCACGTGATAGCCGAACTCGCGCATGAAGTTGGAAACCGTATCCACGCTCGAGAACGGAATAATGTGGTAGGTACCGCTCAGGTCACGAATACCTACCGAGCGGATGCTCAGGCGCTCCGCCGTGCCGGTAATTCCCCCGACGGTGACCACATCGCCGGTGTTCATGGCATTTTCCACCTGAATGAAGATCCCGGTGATGATGTCCTGCACCAGCTTCTGGGAGCCAAAACCGATTGCCAGACCCAGCACCCCGGCACCCGCGATCAAGGGGCCGATATTGATGCCGATTTCCGCCAGCACGATCATCGCCGTCATGGTGATGATGGCGATCGCCAGCGCATTGCGGAACAGGCTGAGCAGCGTCTTGGCCCGGGCATCCGGCTCGCCGGACCCGGTTTCGGGGTTGAGCTTGTGCTCGATCAGGCTAGCCAGCCCCAACCAGGTGGCGATGGAAATGAACAGGATCAATGCCACCCCGAACACCTTGCTGACCAGACCGCTCCCCGCTTCCGAGGCGTACCAGCCCACCAGATCGAAGGCGCCCCAGGCATTGAGCACCACCATGATCACCACAATGAGGATGATCGTGCGGATAACCCTGAGGGCGTTGGGTACGTAGGAATTGAGGCGCGTTTCGAGTAACGGCAACTTGCGCCGCAGGTCATCGGAAAGCTTGATACGACGCCCGATAGCTTGAGTCAAGAACGCGGAAAACAACAGACCCACCACCACGGCCGCCAGGGTTTTCAGCGTCGCGAACAGCACGAAGGGCAGTGCGTCGGCGGGGCGTGTCAGCACCAGCACCAGCACCATCAAAAAGTAGAATAAGGCAAACAGGTGCCAGGTACGCGCGAACAACTTCAACGATACGCGGCTGGCGGTAAAGCTCGAATTGGCCGCCATCTGGTTGAGGTTGTCGCGCAGGTGGACACGATTCTTGAGCACCACCGCCACGGCATAGATAAACGCCAATAGGATAATAAGCGTGCCCAGCATCTGTCCCAGCGACGTGGCCACGTAGAAGTTGACCAGTGGCACCACCACCATCAAACCATAGCCGACCATGCCAACCAGCCGGGCCAGCCAACGGTTCCAGTAGGAGGCTTCCAGCGTGGAAATCGGCAGCAGGCGAAGGCCCTCATAGCGCGAGGAAAACAACATCCGAACCGCCGCCTTGAGCAGCTCAATCACCAGAAAAGCATTCAGGAACAGCGAGGCGCGTGTGGAAAGCTCACCGGTTTCCCCCACCGCAAAGGTGGCGATCAGGTTGCCGGCGACATAAGCCAGCACCACGACCAACACATCCACCAGGGCCGCCAGGGCCACACACAATATCAGGCGCAGCACCGGGTTGAGTCCCGCACCATGCAGCGACCAGTTGCTGATCCTGGAGAATAGCGGCTTGGCAAAGCGGCGAAACAAGACGAAGGCAATGACGGTGGAGAGAATCACCAGGCCCAGGTTGACCGCTGCGCTGGTGAATGCGGCCAGATCGAAGGTGCTTTCTCCCTCGGCACTGAGCAGTTCTCTCACCAGCGAGCCCGTCTGGCCCAGCTGCTCTCCCACTTCGCTGACCATACGACTGGTCAGCTCCGCCAGTTGGCGGGGCAGCGAGACATCCGCCGGCGCCATGTCACTGCCTTCAGCAGCTTGTGCGGGCGAAAGCTCGGCACCTTCCGAGGTTTGCGCAGCCAAGTTACGCAACTGGTCAATCAGCTCCTGGCGTGCCTGGTCGTTCTCGAGCAGATCCGCCAGGGTGGAATACGCCGGGGGCTCGGCTTGCGATGATTCTTGCGGTGAATCGGCGGGACTGTCCAGCGTCAGGGTGGTCTGCGCCGAAACAGGCGCTGCCAGCAAGACCAGCATTGCCAACAACCAGATGCCCAGCCAGGGCAATAATCGTAATGGCGTCACCATAACCTCCGTATCGGTGGGGAAATATCAAAAGCTAACGTCTGTCTACTTTTTGTACAAGTCAGGCTACTGACACAGCGGGGAAAGCCACAGATGGGCCAGCGACAGCACCACCGCGTAGCGTCCGCCCTTGGCAATCAGTATCCATGCCAGTGCCCGCCACCAAGGCAAGCGAAATACACCTGCCAGGACGGTCAAGGGGTCGCCGATCACCGGCGCCCAGGCAATCAGCAAGCTGTACTCACCAAAACGATGATACCAACCTTCGGCACGCGCCAACCCTTGAGGCGAGGCGGGAAACCAGCGCTTGTGCTGAAAATGCCTGGCGTAGCGTCCCAGGGCGACATTGACCAGGCTTCCCAACGTATTGCCAGCGGTGGCGACTACCCACAGCATCACCACCGGCTCACCGAGGCACCATTGGCGCGCCAGCCATACTTCCGAGCCCCCGGGCAGTAACGTGGCGCTTAGCAGCGCTACGACAAACAGACTCAGCATGCGATCAGCAGCACTTGGGCGCCTGGCCTCCCAATCGTGCGGTGATCTCGGCGGCCACTTCCCGCACCAGCTCACCGAGTTCCATCAGGCGTGGCTCGGGGATCCGCGCCACAGGCCCGGAGACCGAAATCGCCGCCAGCGGCGTCGCGGTTTCATCATGAATACAGGCGGCCACGCAATGCAGGCCGATAGCATGCTCTTCACGGTCGCAGGCAAAGCCTTGATGGCGAACCTCGCTCAGATTCTTCAGCAGTGCCTCGGGTTGGTGCAGGGTGTTGTGCGTCACTTGAGCCAGCTCACGCCCTTCAAGCAGGCGTGCGCGCTCGTCCTCCGGCAACCAGGCCAGAAGCGCCTTGCCCACACCGGAAGCATGCAGCGGCGCCCTTGAACCCAGCCGAGTGATCATACGCATCATCTGCGGGGATTCATGCTGGGCGAGAAATACCACCGTGGTAGCGTCACGCACGCCCAGGTTGGCGGTTTCGCCGGTTTCTGCGGTCAACCGGCGCAGGAAGGGACGACTGGTGGCGACGAAATCGCGCGCTTCGAGAAAGCTGTTGCCGATACGAAACGTCTTGACGTCGATGCGCCACAACCCCTGCTCGCTTTCCTGGGTGACGAATCCCTGGCTTTGCAGTGCCTGCAATAAGCGGTGCGTGGTGGAAGGGGCCAGGTCGGCGGTTTCGGCAAGCTCGGAAAGCGCCATGCCGTCGGGGCTGACCGATAGATATTCCAGCATGTTCAGGCCACGCACTAACGACTGGCTGTGTCCGCCACTGGCTTTCTTGGTACCTGCTGGGCGGCCCGCCGTCCTGCGCTTGACTTCATTCACCCTGTCTCTCCCGCTTGAAAACGTCAAAGCGCATCAGGATAACGTGCCAGCCCTGTGCTGTCGCCTTCACCAAAAACGCTCAGCGATGTTTCCATTGCGGCGCCCGCTTGGCCATGAAGGCATCGATGCCCTCGGCCACGTCGTCCGCCAGCATGTTGCAGGCCATGGTTTCTCCGGCAAACGCATAGGCGTCTTCCAGCGGCATCGCCAACTGGCGGGCGAACATCGCCTTGCCGGTGCGTACCGCCACGGCGCTCTTGGCGCAAATACTCGCGGTGAGCTCGGCCACGGCAGCGTCTAGTGCATCCTCTTCCGCCACCCGGTTGACCAATCCCCACTCACAGGCCTGATCGGCACTGATGAATTCGCCGGTCATCAGCATTTCCATGGCGCGCTTGCGCGAGACGTTACGGCTCAACGCCACTGCCGGGGTGGAACAGAACAGCCCCACATTGATGCCCGAAACGGCAAAGCGTGCCGAACGGGCGGCTACCGCCATATCGCAGCTCGCCACCAATTGGCAGCCCGCCGCCGTGGCAATGCCCTGAACCCGGGCAATCACCGGTACCGGCAGGTTGACGATGGCTTGCATTACCTGGCCGCAGCGGGCGAATAATGTCTGATAGTAGGCCTTGTCCGGGTTGGTGCGCATCTGCTTCAAGTCGTGCCCGGCGCAGAACGCCTTGCCTTGAGCGGCTAGCACCACGCAGCGTGCCTCTTCATCCTGGGCAATCTCATTGAGCGCCGTCTTGAGCGCTTCGAGCATTTCTTCGGAAAGGGCGTTGAAGCTTTTGGGGCTGTTGAGTGTCAGCGTGATCACGCCCTGTTGTGCATGTCGCTGAACCAGCGGCTCGGTTGTAACGCTAGTCGTCATCTTGTTGCTCCTTTCTTGTTGTGTTTTGCACGAGGGTGGTTATCCGGGCTTTCAAGCCAACCTGGCTTTGCCAGGCTGACCCTTGAGCCACGATAGCAGGACAATGGCTAAAGGAACTTGGAACTTTTGTCCATTGCGGCAGGCGTTGCACCCGGTCGCTCAGGTTTCATGTGGCTGTCGTGTTATCGGTTGGATGCACTGCGTATAGTAGAGGCAATGATTACCAGGAGATCGTTGGATGTCGCAACCCTTGACTCGCCATAACCGCCCTCAGCTAGTGCTTGATGCCATCGCGGCCGTCAATGCCGACCTCTCGGACGCTGATCGTGCGGCAAAATACGACAAACTCGCAACATCACCGTACCGCTTCTTCCGTGGTACCAACCATCTCTATTGGAACGATGTCTGGCATGACTGGCGCTTCGCCCTGTTCGGCGGGCTGTCCGAGACTCAGACGTGGCTGCAGGGCGATGCACATGCCTACAATTTCGGCGCCTACGGCCACCATGACGATAATGTGCGTTACGGCATGGACGACTTTGACGATGCGCTGATTGGCGACTACCAGTACGACGTCTGGCGCCTGGCCATCAGTCTGGTGCTGGATGCCCGCGAGAACGTTGGGCTGTCGCGCAAGAGCACTCGCAAGGCGCTCAAAGCGTTACTGGAAAGCTACCATGACGAACTGGCGGGTCATGCGCGCGGCGAAACACCAGAGGCGGTAACGCTCGATACAGCCAAGGGTCCCTTGAAGCCCTTCATGCAGAAAGTGGCTGACAAGCGCAGTCGAGCACAGATGCTGGAGAAATGGACGCGGCAAAGCGCCGAGGGACGTTGCTTCGCCGATAGGCCGGATAAGCTTGTCGGTTTGCCGGCGCATACGGCCAGCCAACTGCGCAAGGCCGTTGAGGAAGAGTACCGCCAGACACTGCAGAGCGTACGCGCCGAGGCGGACGAGGATCATTTCCGAGTCAAGGACATGGCGCGGCGCCTGGATGCGGGGATCGGCTCGCTGGGGCGAGAGCGTTTTTACGTACTGATCGAAGGCGGACGCGATCATGAACACGACGACGTGATTCTCGACGTCAAGCACCAGGCGCCGCCGGAGGGGTGGGCGATGATGACAGCGGCCGAGAAACGAGCTTGGCGAAAAGCCTTTCCGCATGAAGGCATCCGCCACGCGGCGGCTTTCTGCGCCATTGCCGAGCATCCAGATATCTATCTGGGCTGGCTGCATCTAGGCGACCGGGTGTTCTCGGTACGCGAGCGCTCACCCTTCAAGGTCGACTTCCCGACCCACAAAATCGACGCCGCCAAGCCCTATCGCAAGCTGGTCAAACAATGGGGCCGGATTCTGGCGCGCGAACACCTGCGTGGCGCACGTGCCCTGCACCAGGACGACCCGGCCCGCTTCGCGCGAAGCGTCTGCGCACGGCTCGATGGACGCCTGGAGCATTTCGTCGATATGGTGACGACTCTGGCCGTGAGCTACGCCGATTGTGTGACTCAGGATTACCGCACCTTTGTCGAGGCCCTGCCGGACAGGCTAGACCCTTGAGGCAATCGCAGTGAACAGGAAAATCGGGCTACGCGCCCTGGTTCTGCCACCCTTGCTGGCGCTGGGCCTTTTGGGGCTGTGGTGGTTATGGCATTGGCAATACAGCCAAACCCAAGCTGATGCCCAGCGCCACGCCGAAAATCGTCTGGCCCTCTACACCAGCAGCCTGCAAGGCGCGCTGGAACGCTTTACCTATCTGCCCGGCCTGCTGGCCCAGCAGCCTTTAATTCAGGCAGCGCTACGCGACCCCAGTGATCTATCCCTGCCGCAAGTCAACCGGCATCTGGCATTGGTGGCCGAACGTTCCGGCGCCGAAACCATCTTTCTCATGAATGACCAGGGTGTCACCCTGGCCAGCAGCAACCATGAACTCGAACAAAGCTTCGTCGGTCACGATTATCACTTTCGCCCGTATTTTTTTGACGCCATGCACAAGGGTAGCGGAGAATTCTTTGCGGTAGGCAGCACGACCGGGCGGCCGGGTTATTTCACCTCTTACGCCGTCACGCTTTCCGGTGCGGCGACCGCGGGGGTGCTGACGGTCAAGGTCTCGCTGGAAGCGCTCCAGGACGATTGGCGCCGAGCGCATGAAAACGTCATGCTGTCGGATGCCAACGGCGTAGTGATACTTTCCAGCCGCGAGCAATGGCGTTTTCAGCACATCGATGGGCTTTCCGATGCCGCCCTGGCCCAGATTCACGCCCAACGTCAATTTCTCGATGAGCCGCTCCCCCTGTTGGGTCGCCGTCTGCATGACGGTACCCTGGTCATGGATACCCAGGGGGTAGGCGAGCGTTTTCTGGTCACCTCCTTGCCGCTTTCCACGCTTGGCTGGTCGATGCATTACCTGAGTCCGGTGCGCCCGCTTTATACCAGTGCACGCAACATGCTCCTGGCCGGCCTGGTCACGCTTTCGGCGTTACTGTTGCTAGGCCTGTGGCTACGCGAACGCCAAAAACGCCAGCACATGCGCGATGCCCAGGCGCAGATCGTCCAGCAAGCCAATGTGCGCCTGGAAGAGCGTGTCCAGGAGCGTACCCGGGCATTGGAGGATGCCCAGGCCGAGCTGGTCCAGGCAGGCAAGCTGGCCGCCCTGGGCACCATGGCGGCAGGTATCGCCCATGAGCTCAACCAACCACTTTCCGGCATACGTACCTACGCCGCCAACGGCGAACGCTTGCTGGCGCTTGGCCGCCAGGAAACGGCAGGCGCCAACTTTCAGCGCATTCAGGTATTGAGCAAACGCCTGGCCCGGCTGATCGAACAACTCAAGCTCTTCGCCCGCAAGGGGGGCAGCCGAGACAGTGTGGACCTCCAGACCAGTCTCGACTTCGTGCTTGAACTGCTCGAGGAGCGCTTCCAGCAACAGAAAGTGCGCCTGGAGCGCGACGGTGCCTGGCAGCAGCCACTGCTGGTGCGTGGAGACGACGTTCGCCTCGAGCAGTTGCTCACCAATCTGCTGGGCAATGCGCTGGATGCCTTGGGCGACACGCCGGACGGCGTGATTCACCTTCATGCCGAGGTAACCCCGGCGCAAGTGCTATTGACCATCCATGACAACGGCCCCGGTTTGCCCCAAGAGGTTATCGAACAGATGTTCGACCCCTTCTTCACGACCAAGCCGGTGGGCGAAGGCCTGGGGCTGGGACTGTTCATCAGCTACGGCATCGTTCAGGATCTTGGCGGCAAGCTCAGCGCCGGCAATCACGTCGCCAAAGGCGCCTGGTTTCGTCTGGCGTTACCGCGTGGCGAGGAGCTCCCTACATGACACAACCATCTGCCGGCACCTTCTCTCGCATACCTGCCGCCACACTGCCGGTCTGGCTGGTGGAAGACGACGCCGATGTTCGCGACTCTCTCAGCCAGTGGCTGGAAGTATCCGGGCTGGAGGTGCGAACGTTTTCCCGTGCCCGCGAGGCGCTCAAGGCACTTCAGAGCGACCAGCAGTGCGGCGTCTTGATCAGTGACATCAAGATGCCCGAGATGGATGGCCTGGCCTTGTTCGCCGCCGTGCAGGCGCTCGACACACCCCCTCCGGTGATTCTGATTACCGGTCACGGCGACGTGCCCATGGCGGTGGCGGCGATTCAGCAGGGGGCCTGGGATTTCGTGCAAAAGCCCTTCGAGCCCGAGCGCCTGGAAGAATGCGTTCGCCGGGCGCTGGAGCATCGCGCCCTGGCGCTGGAAAACCTGCAGTTGCAACAGGCGCTGCGCCATAACTATTTGAGCACTCGACTGCTCGGCGACTCCGCGCCCATGCAAGCGCTGCGGCGCCAGGTGGAAAACCTGGCCGCCAGCCGCGCCAACGTGGTGATCAACGGCGAAACCGGCAGCGGCAAGGAAGTGGTGGCCCGTGCCCTGCACGATTTCGGCACCGGCAGCCAAGGCACCTTCGTGGCCTTGAATTGCGGCGCCATGAACAGCGACTTGATTGAATCGGAGCTGTTCGGGCATGAAAAAGGCGCCTTTACCGGGGCGGGCGAGCGGCGCATCGGCCGTCTGGAAGTCGCCAGCCACGGCACCCTGTTTCTGGATGAAATAGAATCACTGCCCCTTTCTGCACAGGTCAAGCTGTTGCGCGCCCTGCAGGAAGGCGAAATCACGCGCCTGGGCAGCAACCAGGTGATTCACCTTCACCTGCGAGTCGTGGCGGCCAGCAAGGAAAACCTGCTGGAAATGGTATCGGAGGGCGGTTTTCGCGAGGATCTCTATTATCGCCTGGCGATTGCCGAGCTTGCGATTCCTCCCCTGCGCGAGCGACGCGAGGACATTCCCTTGTTGTTTCGCCACTTCTGCCATCAGGCCGCCGAGGTTCACGAAAGGCCCCTGCTAGAACCCACCACGCAACTGCTTGGCGCCCTGGGCAATCATCGTTGGCCGGGAAACCTGCGTGAGCTGCGCAATATCGCCACGCGCTTTATTCTGGGGCTGGATCTGCCCTGGCAAACCTCGCTTGTGCCGAACCACCAGTCCTGCGCCCTGTCGGCGCGTATGGAAGCATTTGAAGCCACCGTCCTGAAAGAGGCGTTGCAGCGTCATGCCGGCAACATTCAAGCGGTACTCGAAGAGCTCGACCTGCCTCGCCGCACTCTCAACCAGAAGATGCAACGCCATCAGTTGCGCCGCGAAGACTTTCTGGCTCCCTGAAAGCCTTTCAGACAGGCTTGTACCATCGGCCATTTCTTGCCGATGAAGGCGAAAACCACCGGCGAAAAATGGCCGGTGGTCGCGCCACTCTCTTCTTCTTTAGTCGTATAAATAAAAACACAACTCATTGATTCATATATGTCTATTTAAACATGGCCGGTTTCTCGCTCTATTGGAATATGGGGTAGCGATTACTCCCACAATTCCAATAAGCCAGGAGACACTCCATGCTGAAACGCCAATTTCTCAAGACCACTCTTTGCCTTGCCACCGCCGCTGCACTAGGCGTGAGCGCCTCCGCGGTTATCGCTCAGGAAAACGACCAGGGCGGCCAGTACATCATGGGCACCGCCACCACCGGGGGCACTTTCTACCCGGTAGGTGTGGCGCTTTCCACCCTGGTGCGTGTCAAGCTCGAACCCACCCACGATATTTCCATTTCCGCCATCAGCTCGGCGGGCTCGGCGGAAAACTTGCGCCTGATGGACGACGGTCAGGCGCAGTTTGGCATTCTCCAGGCGCTGTACGGTGCCTGGGCGTGGTCCGGTGAAGGTCCGGTGCCCAAGGCCTACGACAACGTGCGCTCAATTTCCATGCTGTGGCAGAACGTCGAACACTTCGTGATGCGCGCCGAGCTTGTCGAAACCGGCACCATCGACGACCTGGCCCAGCTGTATGGCCGTGGTTTCTCGATCGGCGCGCGCAATTCGGGTACCGAAGGCTCCGGTCGGCAGATTCTTGCCGGCCTGGAAATCGATCCAGAGCAGATGGACATCGCCTACCTGGGTTACAGCCCTAGCGCCGATTCCATGCAGAACGGCAATATCGACGGCATGAACATACCGGCGGGCGTACCGGCTTCCGCCGTGACCAGGGCCTACGCCAACATGAGCGATGAGATCACCACCCTGAACGTGACCGCTGAGCAGCTTGAGCGTATCAATGGCCAATACCCGGTATGGAGCGCTTTCGACATTCCCGCCGACACCTACCCCGGTCAGGACGCGTCGATCAACACCATTTCCCAGCCCAACATCCTGGTGGTCAACGCAGATGTGCCGGAAGAGCATGTCTATCAGATCACCAAGGCGATGTTCGAGAACCTGCCGTTTCTGAACAACATTCACCCGGCGACGCGCGACATGGCGGTGGAAAAAGCCCTCGACGGCCTGCCGATGCCGCTGCATCCAGGCGCCGCGCGCTATTTCCAGGAGCAAGGCATGCAAATTCCCGAGCACCTTCTCGAAGGCTGATGCCCCTCTCGTCCAGCATCCGCCCGGCACCGGCCGGGTGGATGACCTCTCTATGCCTTACTGTGTTTCATGAGGTACACCATGAGCCATTCGACACCTGATACGGTGCGCGACGAATCCGCAAGCAACGCTCCGGAGCGCCTCGACCACCCTTGGCTTGGCCGGATTCTGAGCCTGCTCGCCATCGTCGTTGCCTTCTCGCATATCTATTTCAATACCCTGGGCACCGTCTCGGAGGTTTGGGTCAGCGCCCTGCACTTCGGCATGTTCGGCTTGTTGTGCGCCCTTTCCGTGCCCATGTTCAAGGCGCGCTCCGCTAGCGGCCAACGCCTGTTGCTCGCGGTCGATGTGTGTCTCGGCCTGGCCGCCTTGGGCTGTGCGTTTTACTTGATCGGCTTCGAAGACGCCCTCTATGCCCGTGGGGTGCGCTTTTCCCTGGCCGACTGGATCGTTTCGATTACCGCTTTGGCGTTGGTACTGGAATTCGCCCGCCGCACCACCGGCTGGTTCATCCCACTGCTATGTATCATTGCGCTGACCTACGTGGCCTGGTGGGGACGCTACGTAGGCGGGGTATTCAATTTTCCCGGACTGAACTGGGAAACCGTCCTCTTTCGCAGCTTTCTCGGCGGTGACGGCATCCTGGGCTCGATCGCCCGGATTTCCTGGTCCTATGTCTTCATGTTCATTCTCTTCGGCGCCTTTCTGGTACGTTCCGGCGCCGGCGAGTTCATCATCGAGTTGGCGCGTTGCGCCGCTGGCCGCTTTGTCGGCGGCCCGGGGTTCGTGGCGGTGTTCGCTTCCGGGCTGATGGGGTCGGTATCGGGTTCCAGCGTGGCCAATACCGTTTCCACCGGCGTGATCACCATTCCGCTGATGCGCAAGGCCGGTTTTCCACCGCGTTTCGCTGCCGGGGTTGAAGCCGCGGCTTCCACCGGGGGCCAGCTCATGCCTCCGGTGATGGGTGCGGGCGCCTTCATCATGGCCTCCTATACCCAGGTCTCGTACCTCACCATCATCGGCGTCGCCGCCCTGCCGGCACTGCTGTACTTTCTTTCGGTAGCCATGTTCGTGCGCATCGAAGCCAAGCGCAGCGATGCTCAGCACATGGAAACCGAACAGGCGCCACGGCTGCTCGACGTGCTCAAGGGCGGCTGGCATTTCCTGCTGCCGCTGGTGATTCTGGTCGCGGCGCTTATCAATGGCTTCACCCCCACCTACGCCGCCGGTATCGCTATCGTGTCGGTGGTGGGCGCTTCCTGGCTGTCGCGTTCCCCCATGAACCTTCGGGCGGTTATCGACGCCCTGGTGCTGGGTACCCGCAACATGATTCCCACCGCGATCCTGCTGCTGACAGTCGGGCTGATCGTCAACGTGGTGTCCACCACGGGTATCGGCAACATCTTTTCGTTGATGATCACCGACTGGGCCGGCGGCAGCCTCCTGATCACCATGGTGTTGATCGCGATTGCCTCCCTGGTGCTGGGCATGGGCCTGCCGGTAACCGCCGCTTATATCGTGCTGGGCACACTGTCAGCTCCGGCGCTTTACGGCCTGATGGCGGAAAGCCAGCTACTGGAGCTGATCATGGCCGGTGAGCTACCCGAGCAGGCACGCGCGATCTTCATGCTCGCCGCCCCGGATGCCCTGGAAGCGCTGAACGCGCCGATGGATGCCGCCGGCGCCCGGGAACTGCTGGCGGTGGTGCCGGATAACTTCCGCTCACAGCTTTACGAGCAGGCGCTTTCGCCGCATACGCTGTCGATGCTGCTGGTCGCCGCGCACATGGTGATCTTCTGGCTGTCGCAGGATTCCAACGTGACCCCGCCGGTATGCCTTACCGCCTTCGCCGCGGCGGCCATCGCCAAGACACCGCCCATGCGCACCGGCTTTACCGCCTGGAAAATCGCCAAGGGGCTCTACATTATTCCCTTACTGTTCGTGTGGTCGCCAATGATCACCGGCACGCCAATGGAGATGCTGGTGGTGTTCGCCTTCGCGTTGTTCGGTATCTACGCGATTATCGCCGGACTGGAAGGCCACCTGGAAAGCGAGCTGCCCTGGTGGCTGCGCCTGGCCATGTTCCCCATCGGCGCCCTGATGCTGTGGCCTCATGGGGTCTTGCTGATGGACTTCCTGGGCCTGGCGCTGTTTCTGACCACCCTGTGGTGGAGTGCCAGACGCGACCGCCGGACGGTACTTGCCACGGCCTGACGCTTAACGAGAATGCGGGGAAGTTGAACGACTCCCTGCAAGGCGCGTACATAAAAACGCCGCCACCCTTAGGGTGGCGGCGTTTTTTGTACTTCTTCGAAAGTACCTGGCTTACCAGCGTCTGACGGGTCAGCTGTTCTGTGACGAATACAAGGCACGGATTTTCAGGGTGTGCTGGACCTTCTTCAAGGCTTCCAGCGCCTGGGGACCGTAGGCCTTGTCCACGTCGATCACCACGTAACCCACCTTCTCGTTGGTCTGCAGGTACTGTCCGGAGATGTTGATGCCATTTTCCGACAGCACCCGGTTGATCTCGGAAAGCACCCCAGGCACGTTGTCGTGAATGTGCAGCAGGCGATGCTTGTCCGGATGGGCGGGCAGCGCCACTTCGGGGAAGTTGACCGAAGTGACGGTGGTGCCGTTGTCGGAATAGGTGATCAGCTTCTCGGAAACCTCGATGCCGATATTTTCCTGAGCTTCCAGGGTCGAACCACCGATGTGCGGGGTCAGGATGACGTTTTCCAGGCCGCGCAGCGGGCTTTCGAACTCTTCGTTGTTGCCCTTGGGTTCCACCGGGAACACATCGATGGCCGCACCGTTGAGTCGACCTTCCTTGATTGCCGCCGCCAGGGGTTCGATTTCCACCACGCTACCTCGCGAGGCATTGATCAGAATGCTGCCGGGCTTCATCGCGGCGATTTCCTTCTCACCGATCATCCAGCGGGTGGAGGGCAAATCCGGCACGTGCAGGCTGACCACCTCGGAGCGGCTCAGCAGCTCTTCCAGGCTGGAGGCCTGGGAGGCATTGCCCATGCCCAGCTTGGCGATGACGTCGTAATAAAGCACCTTGAAGCCCAACGACTCCGCCAGCACCGAAAGCTGTGCGCCGATACTGCCGTAACCCACGATACCTAGCGTCTTGCCGCGGGCTTCATGGGAATTGCTGGCCGATTTCAGCCAGCCACCCTGGTGGGCTCGGGCGTTCTTCTCGGGAATGCCGCGCAGCAGCATGATGGCTTCCGCGAGCACCAGCTCCGCCACCGAGCGGGTATTGGAATAGGGCGCGTTGAACACCGGAATACCGCGCGCCAAGGCCGCATCCAGGTCCACCTGGTTGGTACCGATACAAAAGCAACCTACCGCGACCAGCTTTTCCGCCGCATCGAACACCCGAGCGTTGAGCTGGGTGCGCGAGCGAATGCCGATAAAATGTACATCGCGGATCTTTTCGATCAGCGCGTCCTCGTCCAGCGAGGTCGGCAGATATTCGATATTGCTGTAACCCGCGTTATGAAGATTGTCCACCGCACTCTGGTGGACGCCCTCGAGCAGCAGGATCTTGATCTTGCTCTTGTCCAGGGACGTTTTGGCCATGGCTGAATCAACCCCTTGGTCGGCGGCTTCCGCCGTGTATCGGTTCGTGGAAGGGCAATATGTTAGCACAGCCGATTCCCCCACAACGGCCCAAGCAAGATGAAAATGCTGCGCTGCGCGCATGAAGGAGACACATATTCACCGCATGGCGGGGCAGACGCCACCCCTGGGGTAAGGTGTATACTGTCGGCTTTATTTCGAGTCACCGGGTAGACGGGCACTGGCATGAGCGACACGAGCAACCAATCTCAGCGGGATTTCGCCACCACGGTCGAGCAACTGGAAGCGTTGGTCGAGCGCCTGGAGTCCGGCGAACTGTCGCTGGAAGACGCCTTGAGCGCCTTCGAGCAAGGCGTGCGCCTGACCCGCGACGCCCAGCAGCGTCTGGATAACGCCGAGCTCAAGGTGCGCGCCTTGAGCGAAAGACCTGACGGCAGCCTGGAGGTCGCCTCTTTCAGCGCAGGCGGCGCTGAGCAAGCCTTTGAAGTCGACGATGACGCGGCACAGGAGACACCCCCATGGTAGCCTCACAGCCCGCTGCCCCGGTCACGCTGGATGCCTTGCGTGAACAGGCCCGTGCCCGCGTGGACACCTCCCTGGCGGCGCTTTTCGACGAGCGGCGCAATAATCGCAACCCGGCGACGGCACTGCGTCTGGAAGCCGCCATGCGCCACGGCCTGCTGGTCGGAGGAAAACGCCTGCGGCCATTGCTGGTGTATCTTGCCGGACAGGCGCTGGGCGCCGATGAACGCGCCCTCGATGCCCCCGCCGCCGCCATCGAACTGATCCATGCCTACTCGCTGATTCACGACGACCTGCCCGCCATGGACGACGACGACTTGCGTCGCGGCCAGCCTACGGTGCATAAGGCGTTCGACGAAGCCAGCGCGATTCTTGCCGGTGATGCGCTGCAAGCCCTGGCCTTCGAAGTGCTGGCCGGTTCCGCGCATCCACGTCTGGGCAGTATGGTAATGACGTTGGCCCAGGCCTCGGGGCGTGACGGCATGGTGGGCGGTCAGGCGCTGGACCTCGACGCAGTGGGCGGCCATCCGGATGTCGATGCCCTGGCGCATATGCACGCCCACAAGACCGGCGCGCTGATTGTCGCCGCCGTGCGTCTGGGGGGGCTCGTTGCCGTGGCCGAGACCGACCCGCGCCTGCAAGCCCTGACGCGCTACGCCCGTGCCGTCGGGCTGGCCTTTCAAATACACGACGACATCCTGGATGTCACCGGCGATACCGCGACACTGGGTAAAGCCTCCGGTGCCGATGCCGCCCGCGCCAAACCCACCTACCCCGGCCTTCTGGGCCTGGAGGGCGCCAGGCAAAAATCCTTGGCCCTGGTGGACGAAGCAGTGGCTGCCCTGGCACCGTTAGGCGATGCCGCCATCCCGCTGGCCGATCTGGCCTGTTACATGATCGAGCGTGACCACTGACCTTATGCCCATGAAGCTGTTCGACAAGATTCCCCGCGAGCGTCCGGCCACGCCGTTGCTCGACTCCTTTGATCATCCCGCTGCGCTGCGGGCCATGAACGCCAAGCAACTGGCCCAGCTCGCCGATGAATTGCGCGCTTACCTCCTGTACAGCGTGGGACAGAGCGGCGGCCATTTCGGTGCCGGGCTCGGCGTGGTGGAACTGACCGTGGCCCTGCATCAAGCCTTCGACACGCCCTTCGACCGTCTGGTCTGGGATGTCGGCCACCAGGCCTATCCCCACAAGATTCTCACCGGGCGCCGAGACGCCATGCTCAGCATCCGCCAGCACGGCGGCCTGGCTGCCTTCCCCCGGCGCTCCGAGTCCGAATACGACACCTTCGGGGTGGGTCATTCGAGTACCTCGATTTCCGCCGCCCTGGGCATGGCGCTGGCAGCGCGTGCCCGGGGGGAAAAGCGCCGGGTGTGCGCCGTGATCGGCGATGGCGCCTTGACCGCCGGCATGGCCTACGAAGCGCTGGCGCATGCCGGCCATGTCGACGCCAACCTGCTGGTGATACTCAACGACAACGAGATGTCGATCTCGGAAAACGTCGGCGGGATTGCCACCTACCTGGCGCGAGTGCTTTCCAGCAAGCCCTATCTGAAGATGCGCGAAGAAGGCAAGAAAGTACTTTCGCACCTGCCCGGCGCACTGGAACTGGCGCGGCGAACGGAAGAACACATGAAGGGCATGGTCAGCCCGGCCACTTTATTTGAGGAAATGGGCTTTCATTACATCGGCCCGCTCGACGGCCATGATCTGGAAATGCTTACTCAGACATTGCACAACCTGCGCGACCTCGAGGGTCCGCAATTTCTGCATATCAAGACCTGCAAGGGTAAAGGCTTTCTTCCGGCCGAAGCAGACCCCATCGGCTACCACGCCATCACCAAGCTGGAAAAACCCGCCGCCGCCAAGTCGCCGCCCGCCCCTGCGAAACTCGACCCGTCGCAAGCCGGCCCTGTAAAACGCAAGTACTGCAACGTGTTCGGTGAATGGCTGTGCGACATGGCCGCCACCGATGCGCGCCTGATCGGCATTACCCCGGCGATGCGCGAAGGCTCCGACCTGATCCGCTTTTCCAAGGAGTATCCCGAGCGCTACTTCGACGTGGCGATTGCCGAACAGCATGCGGTCACCTTGGCGGCGGGCATGGCCTGTGAAGCCATGAAACCGGTGGTGGCGATCTACTCCACTTTCTTGCAGCGCGGCTATGACCAGCTGATTCACGATATCGCCGTGCAGCACCTGGATGTGACGTTCGCCATCGACCGCGCCGGTCTGGTGGGTGAAGATGGCCCCACCCATCACGGCAGCATGGACCTTTCCTTTCTGCGCTGCGTACCCGACATGGTGATCCTGGCCCCGGCGGATGAGGCCGAATGCCGCGCCATGTTAAGCGCCGCCTACCACCACCCAGGCCCCGCGGCGGTCCGTTACCCGCGCGGCAGCGGCCCTGGCGCGGTGATACCCGACCATCTCGAGCCACTTGAAATCGGTAAGGCCGAGCTGCGCCGCACCAGCAAAAAACAGGGAACACGCATTGCCCTGCTGGCGTTCGGTAGCCTCAACACCGCGGCTGCCGAGGTCGCCGAACGCCTGGATGCCACCTACCTCAACATGCGTTCGGTCAAACCGCTGGACCGCGATGCCGTGCTTGCCGCCGCCGACGACCATGAGCTGATCGTCACGCTGGAGGAGAACGTGATCGCCGGTGGCGCGGGTAGCGCGGTCAACGAACTCCTCGCCGCCGAAGGCGTCCAGGTGGAAGTGCTCAACCTGGGCCTGCCCGATGCCTTTGTGGAGCACGGCACGCCCGCCGAGTTACTCGCCGAATGCGGTTTGGACGCTGACGGCGTCGAGAAAGCCATTCGCACCCGCTTGCCCGAGGGCTGATTACTCAATGCAGTATTTTTCGAGATTCCTATGCTATTTCTGATATTGATTTTTGCCCTGCTGGGCTATGCGTTCGGCGGCCCCTTGGGGATATTGATCGGCGGTGGTCTGGGGTGGTGGCTTGCCCGCCGGATTCGTCGCGGCCTGAACATGGTACGCGTTCGCACCCAGACGCAGTTCCTGGATTCGGTTTTCTCGGTGATGGGTTGTCTGTGCCAAGCCGATGGCAAGGTGACCGAAGGCGAATTGGGTGCTGCTGAAAAGCTATTCGACCAACTCCATCTTCAAGAGCAGCAACGTACTCAGGCGCGTGCGGCCTTCGAGCGCGGCCGGGCCGATGACTTCGACCTGGACGCCGAACTGGCCGAGATTCAACGCCTGACCAAGGGGCAGCGCGCCCTGCGTCAGGTCTTCCTGCAGGTTCAGCTTGCCGCTATTGCCGCCGACGGTGTGCTCCACCCTTCCGAGCACGAGATGATTCTGCGCGTGGCTCGCGGACTAGGATGCAGCGAGGCGGAAGTCCAGCAGATCGAAGCGATGCTCCACGGGGCGGCGGCAAACTCCCAGGGCGCCAGCGAAGAAGCACTCAAGGATGCCTATCGCGTGCTCGGCGTCGAGGAAGAGGCCAGTGACGCCGAACTCAAGAAAGCCTACCGCCGCCTGATGAGCCAGAACCACCCCGACAAGCTCGCCGGCAAGGGCCTGCCCGACAGCATGCGCGAAGTCGCTCAGGCACGTACCAGCGAAATCACCAATGCCTATGAGCGCATTCGCAAGGCTCGCGACGCCTAAGGGTTGGGTGTTTTGCTCTGAAAGGCCTCAAGACCGCCAGGTCAAATGCTGGGTCAACATCTCGCCCAGCGCCTCGACGGCGGGCCAGGAAGCCGCGGAGACGTGGCGTCCGTAATGCAGTTGGGCCTGACAGCTTGATAAGGGCGGCAAGCCGTCGGTCCCGCCCAATTCGCGCATGGTCGGGGTCAGCCGACTGCGCTCCAGAATGCTGATGGCCAACCCCGATTCCACCGCGGCTTCCAGCACATGAATACTGGTGCTGGTGAAGACGGCATGCCAGGCACGTCCCACGGCTTCCAGGGCTTCGACGCCCAAATGGCGGTAAGGACAATTCAGTGGATGCAGCGCCAATGGCAGCGGCTTATCCGCCGCTACCGCCAACTCCCTGGCGCTGGCCCACACCGGCATGGTTTGCCACAGCGGCGTGCCCCCCGCCAGCGAATGGGGGCGATCCAGGGCGACGATCAACGAGAGGTCGCCCTTTTCCAGCTGCTTGACCAGGTCGCCACTGGTGGCCGTGACGGCCTCCAGCACCACCTCTGGATGGCGGGCCGTGAAATCGGGCAGCAACCTTCCGACAATCCGTGTCGCATAATCTTCCGGCATTCCGAAGCGCACCCGCCCGCTCAGCCCCCGCCCCGTCATTCGCGCCACCATGCCATCATGCTGACGCAGCAATTCGCGCGCTTCTCCGAGTAGCACCTCGCCGCTCATGGTGGGTGTCATGCCCCTTGCGCTACGCACCAGCAGGCGGGTGTCCAGGCTCGCTTCCAGGCGTTTGATCTGCATGCTCAGCGCGCTGACCGTGCGATGGCGTTGCTGGGCGGCCGCCGCCAAAGTGCCCAGACGCGCCACCACCACGAAGCTGCGCAGTGCCTCGAGATCCAGGGTGTTCAAGGGGGGTTCAGCCATATTGAACGCTCAGTGAAGTAATTGTCGATTCCCTGAAGACTGTATGCCTCCCAGACTGTCGTCACAAGTCACATGACACGCCCGGAGGCTGCATGACCGCTATCACGCGCCAGCTCTATCATTCATTGTCACATCCGACCCCGAGCTTTCTGGGGGGATGGATTGTCGCGGCAGGATTCGTAATTTGCTGGAGTAGCGGCTTTGTGGGCAGCCGGCTGGCCGTGGCCATCGACACACCCACCTTGGCGCTTTATGCCTGGCGTTTCGCGCTGGCTACCTTGCTGGTGGGGCTATGGTGGGGCTTTCGGACTTGCCGAAGCAGACGGGCTATCTATCTCCCGAGCCTTGCCCATGAGGCCTTGATAGGCAGCCTGACGGTGGGCATCTACTTGCTTGCCATGCTGTTGGCGGTAAAGGCCGGCGTCAGCGTCAATGTGGCGGCGCTGATTGGCGCCCTGCAACCCTTGGCCGCCATCACTCTGGCCGGTTGGTGGCTAGGCGAACGCTCCGTGCCGCTTCAATGGCTGGGCATGAGCGTGGCGACTCTGGGTGCCGGCGTGAGTGTGCTGGATGATTTTCAAGGCATGGGCGGTGCCCCGGCCTGGGCCTACGGCCTGCCGGTGCTGGCAGTCGCCGCCGTGACCCTGGGCAGCGTAATGGCGGCACGTCGGCCCGCGACACTGCCCCTGGAGGCCCGGTTAACCGTGCAGCTGGGCGCAGCCACGCTGGTCTTCTTTATGGCCGCCGGGTATCTGGACGCAGGCCGAGTGGCACCGCCGCCCTTGTCCATGGACACCTTCACCACCCTGACCTGGCTGATCGTGCTGGCGACCTTCGGCAGCTACGGCTTCTTCAACGAGAGCCTGCGGCTCTTCGGCGTCGGGCAAAGTGCCGCCCTGATCGCCCTGACCCCGGCGATGACATTGGGCTGGACGGCGCTGCTTTTCAAGGAACTGCCGGGGTGGCTGGGTGCCGCCGGCATGCTTCTGGGCCTGCTGGGGGCTATCGGCGCCCTTGCCGCCAAGCGGTCGACGCCTCGGGCAGTGCCTTCATTCAGGCCGTCGTCATCCGTTTGACGCTCTCATGGCGGACAACTAACTTGAGTCGGTACTCCCCGATAACAGCAAGAACAACCCTGATGGAGGCATGGCATGGATTTCCCTCCTTGGCAGCATGGCCGGTCTCGCAGCCGGCTACTGGCAGGTGCCCTGTCGTTGTTATTCGCACCTTCCCTTGTTTATGCCCAATCCGCTGAGACCGGCACGATACCACTCATGGAGAGCACGGATTGCCCCACCGAAGCGCTCAGGACCCTGGGCGCCGAGTGCTATACCTTTTACGGCGAGGAAAACTGGGATGAACCCAACGGCAATATCATTCGGATGCCGGTGGCGGTGATCGAGCCGGAAGGCAAAAAGACGGACGAGGTGCCGGTGTTCTTCTTTCCCGGAGGCCCCGGCTACTCCTCGCTGGGCAACCTGGATTACCTAGAACAGCTGCGCAAGGATATCGGCGAGCGCACCTTGGTGACAATGGACCATCGCGGCTACATCCACTCCGAACCGGCGCTGGAATGCCCCGACTACGCCCATGTCTCGCCCTACCACAACATCGTTCACACCCCGGCCATCACCTCCTCGCTCGACCCGATGCAGCGGCTCGAAAGCATCACCCGTGTCGTGGAAGACTGCTATGACAAGCTCGAGGAGGAAGGCATCGAGGTGGCCCAGTACAACCAGTACAGCGTGTCGCGGGATGTCGACGAGATCCGTCAGCTGCTCGACTACGAGCACATCGACGCCTTCGGCTCTTCGACCGGCAGCGGCACGGTGCTGTCGTACATTCAGTATCATCCGGAGAGCGTGCGCGCCGCGATTTTCGGCTGGCCCTGGTTCGCCCACCTGCGCAACCGGCCGCCCGTCGACGAGTTCTACACCGCCAAGCAGACCTTCAACGATGTGCTGGCGCTATGCGTGGCTGAGGATCCGGCATGCCGGGAGCTGCTGCCTGCCTGGCTACTCTCGGTGGACAGGGCCCGCCGAACCCTGGATGAGCGGCCCTTTGTGGCCACGGTCGAAGACAGCGATGGCCGCGAGAAAACCCTGTATTTCGACGGCGCCGCCTTTCTCGACACCCTCTACCTGTTTCTTCCCAGCGTCTATGCCGAGCTTCCGAGCCTGGTCACCGACATTCAGGCCGACGACTATTCACGTCTCGAGGACTTTTTCCTGATCGACGACTACAACCCGGAACCCGAAGCGCCCAACTATGCGCTGGGCTATTTCCTGGCCCATGTGTGCAACGACATGGGCAGCAACCGGCCCAGCCGTGACGACTCGATCGCCGCGGTACAGCGCGAACCCGCCATACTCGGCTTCGAGCCACCCTGGGTATGCGGCTGGTGGGGTGAAGATGGCGACGTGCCTCCCGAGCACAACGACCCGCCCGCCACCGACATACCGGCCCTGGCGATTCACGGCCAGATGGACCCCTGCTGCGGTACGCGCTGGAGCGAACACCTCAAGAAGACCATGCCCAACCTGCAGTTCGTGGAGTACCAGGGGCTGGGGCACAACCCCGTCAACGAATGCCGCTCGGCCATGGTCAACGCCTTTCTTGACGACCCGCATGCCGAGGTGGATGACAGCTGCAAGGATGAGGTAGAGCTCGAATCTTGGGTGATCGAACCGCCGCAATCGCAATCATCGAACCGCTGAAAGAACGCAGCCTATCGAACTCAGGTGCCAGACGTTAGCTACCACATTGCAGGCGCTTAACGCTGGGCAAGCGCTTGGCGAAACTCGGCATGATAGGCGCTCGCGTGCTGCACGGGGTTCGGCGGGAAGCGCTCGAGCTCGACGGCAAGATCGAAAAAGCCTTTAGCGGGTAATCCTTCGCCTCGCCTGCTGATCACCAAGGCGGCGATGAAGGGGCGTCGCTGCCCGGCGTCCTCGCGCATCAGCGCTTCGAGGGTCATGGCAACGCGCTGGATCGTTCGCGGCGGGCCAAGGCCCAGATCGTCGGCAAGTTGCTGGTAGGTTATCGGCAGCTGCGCCTCGGGTGTGGTTTCGAGGATCTTTCGTACCTGGGCCGCCAGGGGGGCGTTGCGGCTATCTGCATTCATGCCGGCTCCATGTGAATAAGGGCCAAAGAAGCACCTCACTCCTTGCGTTCGATGTCCACATCGCTGGCCTGGGTGAAGTCTCCCAGTGCCATCATGTGACCGAGCTTGCCCGCCTTGGTGGAAAGGTACTGCTCGTTATGCGGATTCAGGCCGGTGGTGATCGGCAGGCGTTCGGTGATGATCACCCCGTCCCGGGTCAGGGCATCCACCTTGCGTGGATTATTGGTCATCAGCCGAAGTGACTTGATGCCCAAATGATCGAGCATGGGGATGCAAAGATCATAGCGACGCATGTCGGCGCCAAAGCCCAGCTCCTCATTGGCCTGTACCGTGTCGCGACCCTGATCCTGAAGATGGTAGGCACGAATCTTGTTGAGCAGGCCGATCCCACGCCCTTCCTGGCGCAGGTAGAGCAACACCCCTCGCCCTTCTTCGGCAATACGCTTGAGCGCTTCCTGCAACTGATAGCCACAGTCGCAGCGCATGGAAAACAGCGCATCGCCGGTCAAACACTCCGAATGCACACGGCCCAGCACCGCCTCACCATCGGCCACATCGCCTAAGGTCAACGCAATGTGATCCTTGCCGGTGGCTTCGTCTTCGAAACCATGCATGGTGAATGTCGCCCAGGGAGTAGGCAGCTGAGAAGCGGCAATGAAGCGAATCGTCACGGGGTACCTCGGGATCAGCCACGCCAAGTCGGCAAAAGGGGAGCCATTCTAGCAGGAACCGGCGCCGGGCTCACGAATGTTGCGTATACGAAAGGCGCTGCCATGAAGCCATGGTTGATTCACCTGGCCCCGATCCGCCTGTATGGTGGAATCTCAGCTATTTTTTTAACAAGGAAGAAGCCTGCCCATGACGAACCAACTCAAGACCTTATATCTACTGCTGCTATTGCTGCTGGTTCCATTGAGCGCTCTGGCGAACGAGCCGCGCATCACAGAACACCAGGATTGGCGCAGTGTGTGCGTCGATATGCCGGAGGGGGAACGCTGCCAGGCCCAGCAATCACTGAACATGGAAAACGAGCAAGGCAGTAGCCGATTGCTGCTGGCGAGTGTCTTGCGCAATGGTGACGACGCACCGCCCATCCTGGAGCTGCTGCTACCCCTCGGGCTGGATGTGTCATCGGGTATCGTGATGCAAATAGACGACGGCGACGAAGTCCGCGTGCCTTTCGCGACCTGCCTGGAACAGGGCTGCTATGCCATTTTACCTATTGAAGGCAATCTCATGGATACCATGCGCAGCGGTAACGTGATTCGCATTGGGTTCCGGCCTTTCAATGCACGCCAGACCCATGCGGTGGAAGTGTCGTTGATAGGCTTCACCGCAGCGACCAACGCCTTGAAGTAACGGCGTGGATACACGCTCTATCCAGCGAGGCGATGCGTCGCTTCAGCCCGCTGTGGCGAAGCATCGCGAGCTTGTAGCGCGCCTGTACGTGCTATCTCACCTCCGCCCAACTCAAGTACAATGCAGGCAAATGTCTCAAGAGTCAGTCTTCCATGTCTATCCAACCTCTGCATAATGACCGTTTCCTGCGCGCCCTGGCGCGCCAGCCCGTGGACCGCACACCGGTATGGATGATGCGCCAGGCCGGGCGTTACCTGCCGGAATACCGTGCCTCACGCGCCGATGCCGGAAGCTTCATGGACCTGTGCCGCAACCATGACCTGGCCTGCGAAGTGACCATGCAGCCACTGGAACGCTACCCTCTGGATGCCGCCATCCTGTTTTCGGACATTCTGACCATCCCCGACGCCATGGGGCTGGGCCTTTACTTCGAAACCGGCGAAGGGCCGAAATTTCGCAAGACGGTGCGTACCGCGGAAGACGTCGCCGCGCTCAGCGTTCCCGATGCCGAGCGTGACCTGGGCTATGTCATGCGGGCGGTTTCCACCATCCGCCGCGAACTCAACGGTCGCATGCCGCTGATCGGCTTTTCCGGCAGCCCCTGGACGCTGGCCACCTATATGGTCGAAGGCAGCTCGAGCAAGGACTTCCGCCATGTGAAGACCATGCTCTACGACACGCCGGACACCATGCACCAGCTGCTGGATACCCTGGCGCTTGCGGTCACCGACTACCTCAACGCCCAGATTCGTGCCGGCGCTCAGGCGGTGCAAATCTTCGACACCTGGGGTGGAGCCCTTTCCACGCCGGCGTACCTGGAATTCTCGCTGCGCTACATGGAGCAGATCGTCGCCGGCTTGATTCGCGACCATGAAGGGCGGCGTGTGCCGGTCATCCTGTTCACCAAGAACGGCGGGCAGTGGCTGGAACACATCGCCGCCGCCGGCAGTGATGCCGTGGGCCTGGACTGGTCGACCGAGCTTTCCAATGCGAGGCAGCGCGTGGGGCATAAAGTGGCACTGCAAGGCAATCTCGACCCCAATGTGCTGTTCGCCCGGCCTTCGGCCATTCGTGCGGAAGTCGCCCGGGTACTGGACAGCTACGGAGAAGGGCCGGGGCATATTTTCAACCTCGGCCACGGCATCAGCCAGTTTACCAACCCGGACCACGTCACCGCCTTCATGGATGCGCTGCATGAACTCAGTCCGGCGTATCATCGCGGCATTGCCAGCACTGCCTCTCAGGGAGCCAAGTAATGACCTCATCGCTTGACGGCCAGTGGTTCACCGAAGTCTTTGACAGCCACGGCAGCGCCTTTTCGCTCAAGGTGAGCGAAAAGCTGCTCGACGTGCAGAGCCCCTATCAACACCTTGAAGTCTACGCCACCGAAACCTTCGGCAACCTGATGGTGCTGGACGGCTGTGTGATGCTCACCGATCGCGACAACTTCCTCTATCACGAAATGATCGCCCACCCGGCCCTGTTCACCCATGCCGACCCCAGGCGTGTGGTGATCATCGGTGGGGGCGATTGCGGCACGCTGAAGGAAGTGCTGCGTCACCCCGGGGTGGAAAAGGTCACCCAGATCGATATCGATGAAGAGGTCACCAAGGCCGCCGAGCGCTTCTTCCCCGCCCTGGTGGAAGCCAATCACGATCCACGTGCCGAACTGCTGTTCGCCGATGGCGTGAAATGGGTGGACGACACCCCCGATGAAAGCATTGATGTCCTGATCATCGACTCCACCGACCCGGTGGGCCCGGCGGAAGGCCTGTTCAAGACCGATTTCCTCAAGCGTTGCCACCGCATCCTCAAGCCCGGCGGTGTCATGGTGCAACAGAGCGAATCGCCGCTTTATCACAGCGGCTCGATCATTCGTGAACTGCGCCGGGACATGCAGGAAGCAGGTTTCGACAGCGTGGCGACGCTGCCCTTCCCGCAACCGGTATATCCTTCGGGCTGGTGGAGCGTGACCCTGGCGGGCAAGAATGCCGATGTCGGCGCTTTTCGTGAACAAGATGCCGCCTGCAACGAAATGCCCTTGGACTACTATACGCCTGAGGCGCATCGTGGCGCCCTGGTGCTGCCACCCTTCATGCGCCGGGCATTTGCCGAATAAGCGTAGCGAAGTGCTGCGACGTTGTTCGGTGGCGGGGCCACCGAACAACGCTCAATGCCAATAACGGCTCCAAGAACGATTCAAAGACAGTTCTAAAAACAGTACCGAAAACAATGCCAAGAAAGGGGAAAAGTATGCGCAACAAATTGATGGTGGGGATGGCCGCGCTAATGGCCGGGCCGTTACTGGCCCAGGCGGCGACGCTGGATGATGTGCTGGAAAATGACAGCTTGCGCTGTGGCGTGAATGCCGCCCAGCCGGGATTTTCCGCGCTCAGCGATGAGGATACCTATCTCGGCCTGGACACCGATGTATGCCGCGCCGTAGCAGCGGCGGTACTCGGCGATGCTGAAAAAGTCCAGTTCGTGCCGCTGGATTCGGTGGAACGCTTCACCGCGCTGCAGTCCGGCGAAGTGGAGATGTTATCGCGTACCACCACCTGGACGTCGAGCCGCGATACCAGCATGGGGGTGAACTTTACCGGCGTCAGTTATTACGATGGCCAGGCCTTCATGGTGGCCGGCGACCTGGGCGTTCAGAGTGCTCAGGAGCTGGATGGCGCAGCGGTTTGTACCCAGGCGGGTACCACCAGCGAGCTGAATCTGGCGGACTATTTCCGGGTCAATGACATGAGTTACGATCCGGTCATATTCGATGCTCCTGAACAGTCGATCATCGGCTTCGAAGAGGGCCGCTGTGATGTCCTGAGTTCGGACGCCTCTCAGCTCTACGCCCAGCGCATGCAGCTGAGCGATCCGGAAAGTGCCGTGGTATTGCCGGAAATCATTTCCAAGGAACCCCTGGGACCCGCCGTTCGCCAAGGTGACGATCAGTGGTTCAACATCGTCAAATGGTCGCTGTTCGCCATGATCAATGCCGAAGAGTACGGCATCAGCAGCACCAACGTGGATGAGATGCTGGACTCCGAAGACCCCAACATCGCGCGCATTCTGGGCCAGAGTGACAACTACGGCGAAGCCATGGGCCTTGAGGCCGACTGGGCCTACCAGATCATCAAGCAAGTGGGCAATTACGCCGAGATGTTCGACCGTAACGTAGGCCAGGACTCCGATTTTGCCATTTCCCGTGGTCTCAACGCCTTGTGGACGGATGGTGGCATTCTCTACGCACCGCCGATTCGCTGATTGCTTTCCCGCTGATCCCTCCGAGAACTGTTTTCTAGAGCTATTTTCAAGAGCTGTCTTCAAGAACGATTCTCGAAACCCTGCAAGACCCTGCCGAGCAGATATCGGCAGGGTTCTGCGACCCCACGAACAGTCTGTTTCACCCCAGCCCCAGCGCCTTTTCGAGTCGTTTTCGTCGAGCGTTGAAAGCTCGATGAATTCACAGCCATACCCATGTTGGCACCTTCTTTGCTAGGTTTTAGGGTACATGCTTAGGCATGCATCATATTATTTTCGTAGGTGGGGAACTCACATGCTGAACAAGAAACACTTGGTACTGCTGGCGTCAGCCGGCACCTTGGCACTGACGGGCGTGACGACCGTTCAGGCCGATACGCTTGAAGATACACGCAACAACGGCGCCGTACAGTGCGGTGTCAGCGATGGTCTGCCGGGCTTCTCTTCTCCCGATGACCAGGGCAACTGGCAAGGGCTAGATGTGGACGTATGCCGCGCGGTGGCCGCTGCGGTGCTCGGTGATTCCGAAGCCGTGGACTACATTTCGCTGAATGCCGTGGAGCGCTTCACCGCCCTGCAGTCCGGTGAAGTCGATGTCCTGTCGCGTAACACCACCTGGACCACCACCCGTGATACCACTCTGGGGCTGAACTTCACCGGCGTGAACTTCTACGACGGCATCGGCTTCATGATCAATCGTGACCTGGGCGTTGGCAGTGCCAAAGAGCTTGATGGGGCGGCCATCTGCGTTCAATCCGGGACTACCACCGAACTTAATGTGGCCGACTACTTCCGCGCCAATGACATGCAGTTCGACCCCATCGTTTTCGACACCTCCGAACAGACCGTGGGCGGCTATCAGGCGGGGCGCTGTGACGTCCTGACCTCCGACACCTCCCAGCTGGCCGCACTGCGCATTCAGCTGGACAACCCTAAAGGCTCCATGATTCTGCCGGAAATCATTTCCAAGGAACCGCTGGGGCCCGTGGTTCGTCAAGGGGATGACACCTGGTTCAACATCGTTAAATGGTCGCTGTTCGCCATGATCAATGCTGAGGAATATGGTATTAACAGCGCCAATGTCGACGACATGCTGAGCTCCGAAGACCCCAACATCGCGCGTATCCTGGGCCAGAGTGACAACTACGGCGAAGCCATGGGTCTCGAGGCCGACTGGGCTTATAACATCATCAAGCAAGTGGGCAATTACGGTGAAAGCTTCGACCGTAACGTGGGCATGGACTCCCCGCTGGAAATCGAACGGGGCGTCAACGCTCTATGGACAGAGGGCGGCATCCAGTACGCACCGCCGATTCGCTAAGCGTCTCGCTTGACCTTTGGCCCGCCGCCCTTTTCAAGAGCATGGCGGGCCTTTTGAATGACTTTCCGTGTGGCGGAGACGCAACCCATGTCCGTTAGACCCAATGCTCGCCCAGTGGGCCAAAAGCCCCCTTTCTGGCGAGACCGCGCCAAGCGCGCCCTCATCTTTCAGCTGCTGTTAGTTGCTGCCGTGGCAGCTTTTCTGCTGTATATCGTGGGAAACACCCAGGCCAACCTGGAAGCTCGCGGCATCACCACCGGCTTTGGCTTTCTCAGCAACACCGCCGGTTTCGGCATCGTCCAGACGTTGGTGGATTACTCTTCTCAAAGCACCTATGGACGCACCTTTCTGGTGGGGCTGCTCAATACGTTGCTGGTAGGCGGTTTGGGCGTTCTCGCGGCGACCATCATCGGCTTTACCGTGGGTATCGCCCGGTTATCCCCCAATTGGCTGTTGGCACGCCTGGCCAATGGCTATATCGAGATCTTTCGCAACATCCCTTTGCTATTGCAGATCTTTTTCTGGTATTTCGCCGTGCTGCGTACCCTGCCCAGCGCAAGGGACAGCCTCGCCTTCGGCGAAGCGGTGTTTCTCAACGTACGCGGGCTCTACCTGCCTGAGCCGTTGTTCGAATCGGGTTTCGGCATCATCCCGGCGACGTTCCTTGTGGCGATCATTGCCAGCATCGTGCTGGTGGTATGGAACAAGCGGCGCCAGGATGCCACCGGCAAGCGCCTGCCGGCGGGCTGGATATCGCTGCTGCTGATTTTCGGCCTTCCACTATTGGCATTGGTTGCCACCGGCGTACCGGTGACCTGGGACATGCCGGAGCTACGCGGTTTCAACTTCCGCGGTGGCATTACGATCATTCCCGAGTTCCTGGCACTGTGGCTGGCGCTATCGATCTATACCGCCTCGTTCATCGCCGAAATCGTGCGTTCGGGTATTCAGGCGATTTCCCACGGACAGACCGAAGCCGCCCAGGCACTGAGCCTGCCCCGCAAGCTGGTGCTACGTCTGGTAATCATCCCCCAAGCACTGAGGGTGATCATTCCCCCGCTGACCAGCCAATACCTGAACCTGATCAAGAACTCGTCGCTGGCCACCGCCATCGGCTATCCGGATCTGGTTTCGGTATTCGCCGGCACCACACTGAACCAGACAGGCCAGGCAATCGAAGTCATCGCCATGACCATGGCGGTATACCTGACCATCAGTCTATTGGTCTCCATGTTCATGAACTGGTTCAACGCCCGCGTTGCGCTGGTGGAACGCTAGGCCCAGGCGAGGTTAGGAGACAAGCATGATCCATAATCAAGACATGATTCCCCAGCAGCCGGCGCCGCGCAGCACCATCGGCCCGCTAGCCTGGATGCGCGCCAACCTGTTCAGCGGACCGATCAATAGCGTCTTCACGCTACTCGGGCTCTACGTGCTGTACATTCTTCTGGTACCCACCATTCAGTGGGCATTCATCAATGCCGACTGGATCGGTACCTCGCGCGATGACTGCTCCGGCGAAGGTGCCTGTTGGGTATTCGTCAATGCACGCTTCACCCAGTTCATCTACGGGCTCTATCCCCAGGAAGAGCTATGGCGAGGCAATATCGTCTTCGCAGGTTTCGCCATTCTGATTGCCTGGCTGGCGATCCCGCGCCTGCCTTACAAGCGCTGGGTGGCGATCTTCGCCCTGACCGCTTTTCCGGTCATCGCCTATGTATTGCTTCACGGTGGCTATTTCGACCTGCCGCGGGTGCCGACGCATCGCTGGGGCGGGTTGATGTTGACCCTGATCCTGGCAGTGGTGGGCATGGTGGGCGCGTTACCTATCGGCATCGTGCTGGCACTGGGGCGGCGCTCGAACATGCCCATCGTCAAGAGCTTCTGTGTGGTGTTCATCGAGTTCTGGCGTGGTGTGCCCTTGATCACGGTGCTGTTCATGGCCTCGGTGATGCTGCCGCTGTTTCTGCCCTCGGAACTCAGTGTAGACCGCCTGATACGCGCCCTGATCGGGATAACGCTGTTCCAGAGCGCCTACATGGCAGAAGTCATACGTGGCGGGCTGCAGGCGATCCCCAAAGGACAGGAGGAAGCTGCCGCTGCCCTGGGCATGACCTACTGGAAACGTACCGCCCTGATCGTGATGCCCCAGGCGCTCAAGATGATGATTCCCGGCATCGTCAACACGTTCATTTCGTTGTTCAAGGACACCACCCTGGTAATGATCATCGGGTTGTTCGACTTGCTCGGGATCGTGCAGGCTGCGCTTTCCGACTCGCGCTGGCTGGGCTTTTCGCTGGAAGGCTACGTCTTTGCCGCCTTCATGTTCTGGATCTTCTGTTTCAGCATGTCGCGCTACAGCCAATACCTCGAACGCAAGCTGCACACCGGCCACAAGCGCTGATCCCTCAGGAACCTGTCAGGAAATCATCATGAATCAAACAGCCACACAGTCAGCAGACCTGATGGTCGAGATGCACAATGTCAATAAATGGTTCGGTGACTTTCACGTCCTGCGCGACATCGATCTGGAAGTAAAGCGTGGTGAACGTATCGTCATCTGCGGCCCTTCGGGGTCGGGCAAGTCCACTCTGATTCGCTGCATCAACCATCTGGAAGAACATCAGAAAGGCGAGATCGTGGTGGGTGGCGTCCCACTGACCCAGGATGTGAAGCGCATCGAACAGATTCGTCGAAGCGTGGGAATGGTGTTTCAGCACTTCAACCTGTTTCCCCACCTGACCGTCCTCGAAAATTGCTGTATTGCACCGATGTGGGTCCAGAAGAAATCACGGCGCGAGGCTGAGGCGGAAGCCATGCAGTACCTGGAGCGGGTACAGATCGCCGAGCAGGCGAAAAAATACCCGGGCCAGCTTTCCGGGGGCCAGCAGCAGCGCGTGGCCATTGCACGGTCGCTGTGCATGCACCCGGACGTCATGCTGTTCGACGAACCGACCTCGGCGCTGGATCCGGAAATGATCAAGGAAGTGCTGGATGTCATGGTCGAGCTTGCCCATGAAGGCATGACCATGATGTGCGTGACCCATGAAATGGGCTTTGCCAAGACCGTGGCGGACCGGGTGATCTTCATGGATCAGGGACAGATCATCGAGGAAAATGCACCTGAGCCGTTCTTCAACAACCCACAATCCGAGCGCACACAGCTGTTTCTCAGCCAGATATTGGGTCACTGAGTCATGGGATTGGAATAGCGAGTCTTGGGGCACCGTGACTCTTTGTAGCGGCAGCGGTAGTTGACCATTCCCCCAAGTCTTGCCATGGTTTAACTGACACTCACCCACAGGAGTAAGTGACCCCATGACGACTTATATCGTGGTAGCCGATGCCGCTCGCGCTCGAATCTTCACCCGTGACGCCCTGACAGTGACCGAAAAGGAAAGCTTGGTGCATGCCGAAGGGCGTTTGCACGAAGGTGACCTCGTCACGGATAGGGGCGCTGATGTGAGTGAGTCGATGGGGCCTGGTTCACGGTCCTCTTACCCGGAAGGCATCGCCTCGAAACATGAAGCGAAGGTATTTGCCAAGCAAATCGCCGACCGGCTTTACCAGGCACGCGTCGAGAACCGTATGGAAAAACTCATCTTGGTGGCCCCTCCCAAGTTTCTCGGCCTGCTGCGAGACGAACTGGATAATTCCACCCGCAAACTGGTTCTGCATACTCTATCCAAGGATCTGAGCAAGGCACCGCTGGAAGAAATCAAGGAAGCCGTCAGCGACTTGCGCTAAACCTACGACGTTCGGCTAAAGATTGAGATCCGCTTGCCGATAGGTGTCTTTCGCGCCGACACGTGACACCCGCGTGTCGGTGACAATAAGACTCTCTACCGCGAGTGTGTTCATGTTTTCCTCCCTGCGAATACGTATCCTGATCACGACGCTCGTCGTGATCACCCTGGCCTTGTTGATCAATAGCACTGCAAGCTATCTCACCGTCAAAACCCATAACGACCAGCAAATAAACCAACAGTTATCCGCGGTTTCCCAAGGACATACCGAGGCCATTGGTACCTGGCTGAGCTCGCGCACCCATATGATGGAAGCGGCACGCGACCCGGTTACCGGCGACAACCCGGTGAGCGCCCTGAAACAGGCGGGAGAATCGGGTGGCTTTCTTTCCACTTACCTGGGGCGCCCCGACGGCAGCTTAATCACCTCGGATGGCTGGGTTCCTCCGGATGACTACGACCCGCGTAAGCGCACCTGGTATAAAGATGCCGTAGAGCAGGGGCAAAGCATCGTATCGTTACCCTATATCGACGCCAATAGCGGTCAGATGGTGGTGACCTTTGCCACACCGGTCAAACGCAATGGCAGACTCTACGGGGTGCTCGGCGGCGATGTGGTGATCGATAGCATTATTGCCAATGTCGCCGCCATTTCACCGACACCCTCAAGCTTCGCCTTCCTGAGCGCTGAAGACGGTACCCTGATCGCTCATCAGGATAGCGACCTTATCCTTGAACCCTCAACGCGACTCAACGACCAGCTTACCGCTGAACGCATGGAAAGCCTGGCCAGCCGAAAGGGCGAGCATCCCCTTGGCATCGCCGAACGCGACACCCTGCTTTCCATCACGCCCATTGAAGGCAGTCAATGGATGTTGGGTGTGGCCCTAGACAAGCATGAAGCCACCTCAGGGCTGCGCGGCATCGTCAGTGCCTCGTTGCTGACGCTGGTGGTTGTGGCGCTGGCGTCCGGCATCTTTCTAAGCCTTTTGCTCAAGGTCATCTTTCGCCGGCTGCGTTATGTGAGCGACGCCATGGAAGGTATCGCCGGTGGCAATGGCGACCTGACCCAGCGCCTCCCGGATGAAGGCCGTGATGAAGTCGCCCAGATTGCCACCGCTTTCAATCATTTCGTGGCCAAGATGGAAACGGTAATGATGACCATCCGGGATAGCAGTGATTCGGTACGAACTGCCGCCAGTGAAATTGCTCACGGTGGCCAGGATCTCTCCCGCCGCACTGAAAATGCGGCTTCCAGCCTGCAGCAAACCTCGGCTTCGATTGAAGAAATCACCAGTACCGTCGAGCACACCGCCCATTCCGCTCGTGAAGCCAATGAACTGTCTCGCCAGGCCTCGGAAGTCGCCGGCCGAGGCGGCAAAGCGGTCGGCCAAGTGGTCACCACCATGGACGAGATTACTCAATCCTCGCAAGAGATCAGCGAGATCATCACCGTCATGAACGGTATCGCCTTTCAGACCAACCTTCTGGCGCTGAACGCCTCGGTGGAAGCCGCCCGTGCCGGCGAACAGGGACGTGGCTTTGCCGTGGTCGCCAATGAGGTACGCCAGCTGGCCAGCCGCAGCACCCACGCCGCCAGCGATATCAAGGCATTGATCGAAGCTTCCGGCGCCAAGGTGGATGCCGGCACGCGCCTGGTGCGTGACGCAGGCAAGACCATGCAGGAAATCGTGGCCAGCATCACCCAGGTCACGGCGGTGCTGGGAGAGATCAGTTCCGCGACACACGAACAGAGCGACGGCATTCAACAGGTCAACGTGGCGGTTGCCGAGCTCGATCGCATGACCCAGCAGAATGCCGCCATGGTCGAGGAATCCACGGTGGCCGCCGAACAGCTCAAGGAACAGTCCTTGCGACTGGCGGATGTGGTAGGCGGCTTTACGCTGACAGAGCGCCCTTCTCCCGGTCGTTTGCTGGAAATGCCCCAGACTCAAGGAATGTAAGGCAGCGCGATTTCATCACTACGCTTGGCCCCGGCGGTCATCTCGCGGCACAACCGCAGAAACTCCCTTACGCCGGTGGTCAGGTATTTGTGACGGTGCCAGATAAAGGTGAACTGGCGTTTCAAGTCCAGCTCCGGCGTGGGCAGCGGTACCAGACTGCCGCGCCGGAACGCATCGCGCAGCGCCAGCTTCGAAACACAGCCGATGCCCAGCCCCGACTCCACCGCCCGTTTTATGCCTTCGGTATGTTCAAGTTCAAGCAACGTATTGAAACGGCTGCGCCGATGGCGTGCGGCCTGCTCCAGGGTCATGCGCGTCCCCGAGCCTTGTTCGCGCATGATCCAGTCCTCGCGCAACAGGCGCTCGAGTTCAAGGTTCTGACTTCCCGCCAGCGGATGACGTGGCGAGCAGAACACGCATAGCTCATCTTCCACCCACGGCTGGCTGATGATTGCCTCGTCATCGCACTGGCCTTCTATCAAGCCCAGATCCAATGAGTGTTGACGTACGCCTTCGATGATATTGCGTGTATTGCGCACCGCCAGTCGCACCCGGCTACCCGGATAGCGCTGCATGAAGTCACTGATCAACAGGGTTGCCAGGTAATTGCCGATGGTCAGCGTTGCCCCCACATCCAGCGAGCCTACGCCCTGCTGACCACGCAGCAGTTCTTCGACCTCTTCGGCCCGGTCAAGCAACGCCACCGCCTTGGGCAGTAGCTGAAATCCCAGCGCATTGAGTTTCAAGCGCTTGCCGATGCGATCCAGCAGCTGGCAGTCAAATTGTCGCTCCAGCTCCGCAAGCGCCGTACTCGTGGCAGACTGGGAAAGCGCTAAGGTGCGTGCCGCCTGAGAAACGCTTTCATGCTGAGCCACCGCCACAAACACTTCCAGCTGACGCAGGGTGTAATGCATGAATTACCTCGGTGGCAAAAATGCCGGCCCATCGGGTTGAAAAAATAGCGTTGGCGGAATGCCTTATCAAAATCGTTTATCCAAATCGTTTATCCAAAACACTGATAAACGTTATTCATATTATCTGTTTAACAGATATAGCAAAGTTTTTTAGACTTGTCGGCAACCTTACTCAATTTTTTTATTCTTAAAGCGAATAAAAAGCGACCCAACAGCAAGGAGTCATCATGAGCAAATTCGCCTTGGAAGAAGTCCTCAGCGTTCATCACTGGAACGACTCGCTGTTCAGCTTTCGCACCACCCGTGAGCGCAGCCTGCGCTTCAAGAATGGTCAATTTGTCATGATCGGCCTGGAAGTAAACGGTAAGCCCTTGATGCGCGCCTATTCCATCGCCAGCCCCAACTACGAAGATCACCTTGAGTTCTTCAGTATCAAGGTGCCTGACGGCCCGCTGACGTCACGCCTGCAACACCTCAAGGTCGGCGATCAGATCATGGTCAGCCGCAAGCCCACCGGCACCTTGGTCACCGATGACCTTCTGCCGGGGCGCAATCTCTATATGCTCTCGACCGGCACCGGTCTAGCGCCATTCATGAGTTTGATTCAGGACCCGGAAGTCTTTGAGCGCTTCGAAAAGATCGTGTTGATTCATGGGGTACGCCACGTTTCCGAGCTGGCCTATACGGATTTCATCACCCGTGAGCTGCCCGCGCATGAGTACCTGGGTGAAGAGATCGCTGAAAAACTGGTCTACTATCCCACGGTCACCCGTGAAGAGTTCCATACCATGGGCCGTCTGACCGACCACATTCGCACCGGCAAGTTGTTCGAGGATACCGGCCTGCCCCCCATCGACCCGCGCCAGGATCGCGCCATGATCTGCGGCAGCCCGGCCATGCTCGACGACACCAGTACCTTGCTTGATGAGTTGGGCCTGAATATTTCGCCACGTATGGGTGAGCCGGGCGATTACGTGATCGAGCGCGCCTTCGTCGAGAAGTAATCCCGCCCCGGCGTTATCGAAAAGTCGTCATCGAAAAAAGTCCCACCGCTTCAATGCGATGGGACTTTTTATTGCCGCAGCTAACTTGATTGACGCAACCCGGTGACGATCACACCGCGTCTTTGCCGGTTTCGCCGGTACGGATACGAATCACCTGCTCTAACGGCATCACGAAAATCTTGCCGTCGCCGATCTTGCCGCTATTGGCCACTTGAGTGATGGCATCAATGACCTGCTCTGCCATTTCATCATCCACCGCCACTTCCAACTTCACCTTGGGCAAAAAATCCACCACGTACTCGGCGCCTCGATAAAGCTCCGTGTGACCCTTTTGACGGCCGAAGCCTTTCACTTCCGTCACGGTGATGCCTTGCACGCCAATTTCGGACAGCGACTCGCGCACGTCGTCAAGCTTGAACGGCTTGATAATTGCTGTGATCAGTTTCATCGCCAATTCCTCTATGGATCATGTTATCGAGCTTAGCGCCCAAGCATACACCGCCCAGGTCACAGAATAAAAAAGACCTCCCCGAAGGGAGGCCAGAAGGAGCACGCCAGCTCACCAGGTAAGCGACAGCTATTTGTTTTTGCTTTATTTCTTGCTGGCACTAAACTCGGGGTAGGCTTCGAGACCGCATTCGGTGATATCCACACCTTCATATTCTTCTTCTTCACTGACTCTGATGCCCATCACGGCCTTGAGAATCAGCCAGACAACCAGGCTGGCCAGGAACACCCAACCGAAGATCCCCAGGATACCGATGAGCTGGGCACCGAAGGTGGCATCGCCATTGGATAACGGCACCGCCAACACACCCCAGATGCCCACGACCCCGTGTACGGAAATGGCGCCCACCGGGTCGTCGAGTTTCATCTTGTCCAGCGTGACGATGGCAGTCACCACGATCAGCCCGCCCACGGCCCCAATGGCCGCGGCGCCTAGCGCAGAAGACGACAAGGGGTCAGCGGTGATCGCGACCAGACCGGCAAGAGCACCATTCAACGCCATGGTCAGGTCCGCCTTGCGGAACCACAGCTTGGCCAGGACCAGTGCGGCGATCACACCCCCGGCGGCGGCGGCATTGGTATTGACGAAGACTTGAGCGACGTTATTGGCGGATGCCACATCGGACATCTTCAATTCAGAGCCGCCGTTGAACCCGAACCAGCCCATCCACAGAATGAATGTGCCCAAGGTGGCTAGCGGCATATTGGCACCCGGAATAGCAAAGATAGTCCCGTCCTTGCCGTACTTGCCCTTACGCGGACCCAGCACCAGGACACCGGCCAGCGCCGCGGCGGCACCCGCCAGGTGGACGATTCCCGAACCGGCGTAGTCGGAATACCCGATTTCGGACAACCAGCCGCCGCCCCAGGTCCAGTAGCCGGATACCGGGTAGATGAAGGCAGTCATCACCACGGCAAAAGCCAGGAAGGCCCAGAGCTTCATGCGTTCGGCCACGGCACCCGAGACAATCGACATGGCGGTAGCCACGAACACCACCTGGAAGAAAAAGTCGGAACGCATGGAATAGTAGGGGGCATCATCGCCTCCGGCGGTCACCGCCTCCACGCTATTTTCGCCTCCCAGCAGGAAACCGAGATTAGGCAAAAACCCACCGCCCGGGCTTGAGTACATGATGTAGTAGCCCACCAGCAGGTACATGGTGCAGGCGATGGCGAACAGGGCGATGTTCTTGGTCAGGATTTCAGCGGTGTTCTTGGAGCGCACCAGACCGGCTTCCAGCATGGAAAAGCCCGCGGCCATCCACATCACCAGCACACCACAGATCAGAAAATAGAAGGTATCGAGCGCATAACTCAGCTCTGTTAATTCCGTCATTGGAATGTCCCCTTAAGCTTGCAAACGACGCAGTCGCTAGACGGCGAGAGGTTTAAATGGCATCAGATTTAAACGGCATCGGCGCCGCGTTCACCGGTACGAATACGGATGACATCTTCAAGAGGGGTGACGAACACCTTGCCGTCCCCGATCTTGCCGCTATTGGCTGCGTTACAGATGGCATCCAGAACACTTTCCAGACGGTCGTCGTCGACCGCGACCTCCAGTTTGACCTTGGGCAGGAAATCCACCACGTACTCGGCACCCCGGTAAAGTTCTGTATGGCCTTTCTGGCGACCGAAGCCTTTGACTTCCGTGACGGTGATCCCTTGAACCCCATTTTCTGCCAGGGCTTCGCGCACGTCGTCCAGCTTGAATGGTTTGATGATGGCGGTAATGAGTTTCATCCGGAACTCCTTTGGTGAACAGCGGCAAATGCCGCCCGGCAACTACCTGAACCGTTAATGCGCATACCGTGCCACCAATAATTTAACTCTTTTATTTCAGTAATTTATTTTTAAATTTTTTGTATTTTCGTGGCCAAGCCAGAGGGATTCCAAGAGTTGTTTTCCACTGATGCACCATAAAAGAACAGCCTGTGACGGCGCTCGCATCATTTTGATGCATAAAAGACCCCGACAAGCACATGCGCGTCGTCATCGGGTTGCGTATCCTGTGAGGGATACCGTAAAAAGCAACGCCAAATTCCACAGGCTTTACTTTCAGGAGAGTGCCATGGCGCCCCAAGACCCCATTAGCCGGCTGGCTCAGCAAATCGGCGAGCGTTTGCAGAATGCATCCCAAGCCCCCGAAGACATTCAAAAAAGCATGCAGCAGGTCGTGCGCGGTGCATTCGACCGCCTCGAGCTCGTGTCGCGGGAAGATTTCGATATCATGATGGACGTGCTGCAGCGTACCCGCGCCCGTGTCGAGGCCCTGGAAAGCCAGGTGGCCGCCCTAGAAGCGGCGGTGGATAAAGCACAGTCCACTTCCGCCGCGCCTGTCCCGGCTAAAGACACGCCCCCCATGGAAGCCGAAGCACCGCCCCTCCCGGTGGACGCCGACAACGATGCCCCCAAAGCGGCGGACACCTCACCCAAATCCCCCAAGCCCGGCGATTCCTGATCCAACCCAAGCCCACACCCGCTGGGCTTGGTTTTTTTGATGTTCGGTTTCTATGATGCTCCCCTCGCTGACCGCATGACCTTGTCGCCGCCACTCGCGAAACGGGCAGGATCAACCTGCCCAGACTGTTCTGGATCAATTTTCCTGGGAACACCTAACCCCTTCGGCTTACACGAGAGGGTCAAATAGGCTAGGTTGGGGAAAAACTGCGAGGGAACGCTCATGACACTGGCCATTGTCGCCACCCGTGCCGGGCTGGGGTTGGAAGCACCGGAAGTGCATGTCGAAGTTCATCTGGCCAACGGCCTACCGGGTTTGACCCTGGTGGGCTTTGCCGGAAACCGCCGTGAAAGAAAGCCGCTAGCGGGTACGCAGTGCGCTGGTCAACGCCGGCTTCGATTTTCCCAACACCCGGCGCATTACCCTGAATCTCGCCCCGGCGGATCTGCCCAAGGAAGGCGGGCGTTTCGATCTGCCCATCGCCCTGGGGATCCTGGCGGCCTCCGGCCAGCTTCCGGTGGAAGCCCTGGAAGGCATGGAGTGCGCCGTAGAACTGGCGCTGGACGGCAAGCTGCGCGCTTTTCCCGGGGTGCTGCCCTTTGCGCTGGCCACCCGTCGCACGGGGCGCCGCTTGATCATCCCCCGTGAATGCGCCGACGAAGCCGCCCTGGCCGGTGACTTGGCGGTATTGCCTGCCGACAACCTCTGGCAGGTGGTCGCCCATCTGCTCGGCCAGGAATCCATTGTGCCGCACCGGCTGGGCTCCAGGGCCAAGGCGGAAGGCCTGATCGACGACCTGGCCGAGGTGCGCGGACAGCATCAGGCACGCCGCGCCCTGGAAGTCGCCGCAGCAGGTGGCCATAATCTCCTGTTTGCAGGTCCTCCGTGCCACCGGCAAGACCATGCTCGCCAGCCGGTTGCCCGGCATTTTACCGCCGCTGAGCGACGATGAAGCCCTGGAAGTGGCAGCCATGCGCTCGGTCTGCGGGCTGACGCTGGACCAGCATTGGGGGCGAAGACCTTTCCGGCAACCGCACCACAGTGCCAGTGCCGCGGCCCTGGTCGGTGGCGGCTCCAAACCCAAGCCCGGCGAGATCTCGCTTGCCCACCTAGAACTGTTTCTGGATGAATTACCCGAATTTTCCCGTCATGTGCTGGAAGTGCTCAGGCAAACGCTGGAATCCGGCACCATCCATCTGGCCCGCGCCAGCCACGAACGCCGCTATCCGGCGCAGTTCCAGTTAGTGGCTGCGATGAACCCCTGCCCTTGCGGGCATCTGGGTGACCCGCGCCAACGTTGTCAGTGCAGCAACGCCCAGATCCAGCGTTATCAGGCGCGGGTTTCCGGGCCGCTGCTGGATCGCATCGATCTTCAAGTGGAAGTGCCTGCCTTGCCGGCGCAGCAACTCACCGCCCAGACCCAGGGCGAATCCTTCGCTGCGGTACGCGAGCGGGTCATCGCTGCACGGGAACGCCAGTTGGCGCGCGGGGCATTGAACAGCCATCTGGGTGGACGCGAACTCGAAGCCGCCTGCGCCCTGCAAGCCGATGAGCGCGCCTGGCTTGCCGAGGTGCTGGAAAAACTCAGGCTTTCGGCCCGCGCCTATCATCGGATACTGCGCGTGGCGCTGACCCTGGCGGATCTTCAAGGGGAGCCTCGCCCGGCACAACCGCATCTCATGGAGGCGATTGGTTATCGTCAGCTGGATCGGCTGTTGAAATGTGGCTAGCCGACAGCGCCAAGTGGTCGATGAAGCCATCCAGAGCGCTGAACAACACTTGGCGAATGGGCTCAGCTTCATTGACCAGATGATGGCGCGCCTCGGGGTGACGATGCACTTCCGCTTGAGGAAACTTTTCCTGCAGCACCGCCAGGTTCCATTCCCAATCCACGGTAAGGTCTTGCTCGCCCTGAAGAATCAAGGTGGGCACCTGGCTGGGTGGCAACGCCAGCAACCGAGGCATCCAGCGGCGCATGGCGCTGATCCAGGCCACGTTCAAGTGGTTGTGCTGGAGTGGGTCCCGTTCACGCAGGAAGTCGGTGAAGGTCTTATCGGTGGTGTTAGCTTGGTACTTGCGCGGTAGCTGGCTCACGAACGGACTTGCCAACCAATGCACCCAGCTCGACTGACTCCAGCCCCAGGGGCGCACCAACGGTGCCAACAATACCAGTCCCGACCATTGGGCATTATCGGCGCGGGTCAGGGCATCGGTGGCCAGAATCGCCGCACCGGTACTTTGCCCGACGCCCAGCCAGGGTTTCGGGGCCAGGCCCTGTTGCTCAAGGTAGTTCTGCAGGTAGGTCAGACAGTGCTGGTAGTCTGCAAAATCTTCAATCGTCGCCCGTGGCCCGCTGGAAAGGCCATGGCCGGGCAAGTCCCATAACACCACCCGAAAGCGTTGCGCCAACAGCCGTTCGAGCAGATGCCGATAGAGCCCTAGGTGGTCGTAATAACCGTGCACCACGAACGCCGTGCCTATCGGCTTCGGGGGGCTCCATACCTGGCACCACAACTGGAAGTGCCCGGTATCCACATAACCGGCATATAATTCGCTTGATTCGGCAAACAGCGTCTCCAACCCATAATGAGAAAAATAGCCCTGCAGGACGTCTGCCAGCTGCCCACCCACTATAATTGGAGACAAGCGTGACGCCTCTTGGCACTCACGAAATATGTTCTCGAAATGACGGAAATCACTCATGCAATATCTCCGTATAACCCATAGGCGGCCGATGTAAAGCTTATCATTTGGTCGAGCATTCGGGGGCTTTAGCGTTTACGCTATTTACATGACAGTCCAAATATGGAAGTATTTTCCACAAAGTAACTTCACCCTGACCGTGGCCTCTCAATTCGCCCACGGGCATTCCACAGGAGAGATTCCATGAGCGAGCGTATCACGCGTCACCGCCTGCAGGTGGCCGCCGAGCTGGATCAGTTCATCACGGAACAGGCACTACCGGGTACCGGTATTGATGAAAGTGCCTTTTGGGCAGGTGTAGACGCCCTGTTTCACGACCTGACACCCAAGAATCAGCAACTGCTGAAAACTCGTGACACCCTGCAAGAAGAACTCGATACCTGGCATCGCGAAAACCCAGGCCCCGTACAGGACATGCCTGCCTATCGCGCCTTCCTAAAGAAAACTGGTTACCTTGTTCAAGCACCGGCACATGTCTCGGCGACCACCACCAATGTCGACCGTGAAGTCGCCGTTCAGGCCGGTCCCCAGCTGGTGGTTCCGGTAAGCAACGCTCGCTACGCGCTGAATGCTGCCAATGCCCGTTGGGGCAGCCTGTACGATGCGCTTTACGGCACCGATGTCATCTCCGAAGCCGATGGCGCCGAAAAAGGCACCAGCTTCAATCCCAAGCGTGGCCAAAAGGTCATCGCCTACGCGCGTGGCGTGCTTGACCGTGCCGCACCGCTGGCCACCGGCTCGCACCGTGATGCCGTGAAGTACGTGCTGCGCGACGAGCATTTGATCGTGACCCTGGAAGGCGGGCGTGAAACCGGCCTCAAGGACCCGGACAAGCTGATCGGCTTCACCGGCGATGCCGCCAAGCCCGAGACCATCCTGCTTGCCAACAACGGCCTGCACCTGGAAATCCAGATCGATCCGACCCACCCGATCGGCAAGACGGATCCGGCGGGCGTCAAGGATGTCGTCGCGGAAGCCGCCCTCACCGCCATCATGGATTGCGAAGACTCCGTCGCCGCCGTGGATGCCGAAGATAAAGTGGGTGTCTACAGCAACTGGCTGGGCCTGATGAAGGGCGATCTCGAAGAACAGATCGAAAAAGGCGGCAAGACCAGTACACGTCGGCTGCATGCCGACCGTACCTGGCAGACCACCGATGGCGGTAGCGTCACCCTGCCCGGTCGCTCCTTGATGTTCGTGCGCAACGTGGGGCATCTGATGACCACACCGGCGGTACTCGATGCCGACGGTAACGAGCTGCCGGAGGGGATTCTGGATGCAGTGATGACCTCGCTGCTTGCCCTGCATGACCTCAAGAAGGATGCCAGCCAGCCGCGCAATTCGCGTACCGGCTCGGTGTATATCGTCAAACCGAAAATGCATGGCCCCCAGGAAGTGGCCTTCGCCAACGACCTGTTCTCGCGCGTCGAAGACATTCTGGGCATGCAGCGTGACACCCTGAAAATGGGCATCATGGACGAGGAGCGCCGTACCACGGTCAACCTCAAGGCCTGCATTGCAGAAGCGTCGTCACGGGTGGTGTTCATCAACACCGGTTTCCTGGATCGCACCGGTGACGAGATGCATACCGCCATGGAAGCCGGGCCGATGATCCGCAAGGGCGACATGAAAAACGCTGCCTGGATCGGTGCCTACGAGCGCAACAACGTTCTGGTCGGTCTGGCCTGCGGGCTGCGTGGCCGCGCTCAGATCGGCAAGGGCATGTGGGCCATGCCGGATCTGATGCACGACATGCTCGAGCAGAAGATCGGCCATCCCAAGGCCGGTGCCAACACCGCCTGGGTGCCTTCACCCACCGCCGCCGCTCTGCATGCGCTGCACTACCATCAGGTCAACGTGACCCAGGTTCAGCGCGAACTGGAAGACCAGGGCGAGCCGGACCTTCTGGATGACCTGCTTAGCGTGCCGGTGGCGGAGAACGCCAACTGGTCGGATGACGAGATTCAGCAGGAACTCGACAATAACTGCCAGGGCATCCTGGGTTATGTGGTGCGCTGGGTCGAACACGGCGTGGGCTGCTCCAAGGTTCCGGACATCCACAACGTCGGCTTGATGGAAGACCGCGCCACGCTGCGCATCTCCAGCCAGCACATCGCCAATTGGCTGCACCATGGTATCGTTGACGCAGCGCGCGTCGAAGAGACCCTGAAGCGCATGGCCAAGGTGGTCGACAAGCAGAATGCCGATGACCCGACTTACACCGCCATGAGTGACGATTTCAACGCCTCCACCGCCTTCAAGGCCGCCAGCGACCTGATCTTCAAGGGTCGCGTGCAGCCTTCCGGCTATACCGAACCGTTGCTCCACGAATGGCGCCAGGTGCACAAGGCCAAGTAAGCGGCCAATACTGCACGACTCAGCCCCGAGCTCGCACCTCGGGGCTTTTTTAATTATGCTTTCTTACGTTAACGTTAACGGATCCTTACAACCACACCATCATCCAAGGATAACCCCAATGACCGTGATGACTGTCGAGCAAATCGAGCATTTTCTGGACGAGGTATTTCCCCAGCGCATGGGCAAGATCGAAGGTGTGGGTGAAATGAGCGCCACCATGCGCTTGAAGATCGGCAACCAGCACCTGCGCCCCGGCCCTCGGGTTTCCGGCCCCACCATGATGGGCTTTGCCGATGTCGCCTTGTACGTGGCGATACTGGCGCAAATCGGCCCGGAAGCGATGGCGGTCACCTGTGATCTAAATTGCCATTTCTTGCGGGCCGCCTCGGGCGATCACGACATTATCGCCCACGCCAAGCTGTTCAAGCTCGGCCGCCGGCTGGCGGTGGGCGAAGTGCAGATATTCTCGGCCAGCGACGACATCCGGCCAGTGGTGCATGTCACGGCAAGCTACGCGCTACCGGAACAACGCTAGGCGTTGGGTTCCGAAGAGCGGCGGCGCTCGGCCATCAAGGCCACCACCGCAAGCGCCAGCCAGCCGGCGATCAACAGCGCCCCACCGAGCGGGGTTACCAGGCCAAGGTTCCAGCCCCCCAGCGCCATGGCATACAGCGACCCCGAAAAAGCCAGCATTCCCAGCGCCCACAGCCCTAATACCCAGCGCTGGCCCGCCAGGGGCATGGACGCACGCCAAGCCAACACCCCAAGCATCGCCAGAGTATGCCAGGCTTGATAGCGCACACCGGTTTCAAACACCCCGACCATGACGGCACTGGCATGTGCCGCCATTCCATGGGCGGCATAAGCGCCGGCGATCACCATGACCGCACCGGAAAGCGCCACGCCCACCCACCATGCCTTGTCACGCATCCTTGTCTCTCCTGTTGGCATTGTCTTATTCCCCTTTTCCCATACCTTGGTCTTGTCTGAGCCGCTACAATAGGGGCGTTTTCATATCATTTGAGAGGATGCCATGCAGATTCAACTCAACGGCGAACCTCATGCGCTCGACAGCGCCGTCACGGCGGCCGACCTGGTCGAGACACTCGGGCTGACCGGTCGCCGTATCGCCGTGGAGATCAACGAGCAAATCGTGCCGCGCAGTCAGCTGGCCGAAACGCCTCTCTCCGACGGCGATCAAGTAGAAATCGTCCATGCCATCGGTGGTGGTTAAGCTACCGGCTTTATCTTGAGGAAACGTTCAATGACACAACAATTCAACGACAGCCCACTGACACTGGCCGGACAGACCTTTCATTCACGGCTGCTGGTGGGCACCGGCAAATACAAGGACATGCAGGAAACCGGCGAAGCGATTGCCGCCAGCGGCGCTGAAATCGTCACCTTTGCCGTGCGTCGCACCAACCTGGGGCAAGACGCCGAGGGGCCCAACCTGCTGGACGTGGTGCCTCCCAGCCGCTATACCCTACTGCCCAATACCGCCGGATGCTACACCGCCAAGGATGCGGTACGCACTTGCCGCCTGGCGCGCGAACTGCTCGATGGCCATAAACTGGTCAAGCTGGAAGTGCTGGGTGACGAAACCACCCTTTACCCCAACGTCGTGGAAACCCTGAAAGCCGCCGAAACCCTGCTGGCCGACGGCTTCGACGTCATGGTCTACACCAGCGACGACCCCATTGTGGCGCGTGAACTGGAAGCCATGGGCTGCTGCGCCATCATGCCGCTGGGCTCGTTGATCGGCTCCGGTCACGGCATCCAGAACCCGCATAACGTGCGCTTGATCGTGGAACAGAGCTCCGTCCCGGTGTTGGTGGATGCGGGTATCGGCACCGCCTCGGATGCCGCCATGGCCATGGAGCTGGGCTGCGACGGCGTTCTGCTCAATAGCGCCATCGCTCATGCGCGTGAGCCGCTGCGTATGGCCCGTGCCATGCAGCTGGCGGTACAGGCCGGACGCGACGCCTTTCTCGCCGGGCGGATGCCGCGCCGCCAGAGCGCTGAGCCGTCTTCCCCCTTTGCCGGTCGTATCAACAGCTGAAACCCGACCCCACGCTACTCGAGACCTCGTCAACTACCTCGCCCTAAAGGACGAGGCTTGTGACAGCAAGCCCGGTTGACCAGGGAAAGCGGTAGCCAACCCGCTACGTTTGCAATAGGTCGTCAAGACCCACCGCCGAATGCTTCGCTCAGTGCGGCGCTCTGGAAGATCAGGATCATGCTGGTGAAAGGTAAAGCGCCGTAGGTTCTGGTCGCTACCGCAAGGTAGGAGCCGGTTGCAGACATTCCCGGGGGGAGACAGGTTGGAAGACCTGCGTCACCAGGCCCGTAAGGGTTCTATTTAAGAAGGAAATCGCATGGCGGTGTTCGTATTGGGAAAGAACAAGCAGCCGTTGATGCCGTGTAGTGAAAAGCGCGCCCGACTGCTGCTGGAGCGTGGCCGGGCGGTGGTGGTGAACCTGACGCCTTTCATGATCCGCCTGCGTGATCGCTGCCAGCGCGACTGCACCTTACAGCCGACGTTGCTGGGCATTGATCCGGGCAGCAAGGAAACCGGCCTGACGCTTATGCGCCTGGAAGACAACGCAACGGACGAGCAGGCACCGGCGATCCGTCATGTGCTTTGCCTGTTTCAGTTGGTGCATCGGGGCTTCCAGATTCGCCAAGCCTTGGAGCAACGTGCCGGTTTTCGGCGTCGGCGTCGCAGCAAGAACCTGCGCCATCGCAAGCCACGCTTCGACAACCGGACGCGCAAGAAAGGCTGGCTACCACCCAGCCTGCAACACCGGGTCGATACCACCATGGCCTGGGTGGGCAAGCTGTGCCGCTGGGCGCCGGTGACTCACCTGAGCATGGAGCTGGTGCGTTTCGATCTGCAGAAGATGGAAAACCCCGAGATTTCCGGCATTGAGTATCAACAAGGCACGCTCCTGGGCTATGAGGTGCGTGAATACCTGCTCGAAAAATGGGGTAGAAAGTGCGCCTACTGCGGTACCGGTGATACGCCCCTGGAGATCGAGCATGTGGTAGCGAAATCTCGGAACGGCTCTAGCCGGGTGGCCAACCTGACCATCGCCTGTCACGACTGCAACCAGGCCAAGGACAGCCAGTGGCTTGCTGATTTCTTTGCCACCAACAAGGGACTCAAGAAACGCCTCAAAGCCAATGGCTTGTCGGCGGAAGTCCGCCTTGAGCGCGTCCAGCGCCAGCTCAAATTACCGCTGCGGGATGCCACTGCCGTCAACGCCACCCGCTGGGCACTGTTCGGTGCAATGAAGTCCACTGGTCTACCCGTCGCCGTGGGCAGCGGCGGTCGCACCAAGTACAACCGTCAGCGCCTGGGTATTCCCAAGACCCATGCGCTGGATGCGGCCTGTGTCGGCAAGTTCGACACCCTGAAAGGCTGGCGGGTACCCACCCAGGTCATCAAGGCCATGGGGCGCGGCCGTTATCAGCGCACCCGGCTCGACAAGTTCGGCTTTCCGCGTGGCTACCTGATGCGCCAGAAGCAAGTGAAGGGCTTTCAGACCGGCGATAGGGTCAGGGCGATTGTCCCGGCCGGCAAGAAGGCCGGCACGCATACGGGTCGCGTGGCAATCCGCAAGACTGGCAGTTTCAATATTCAAACCGAACAGGGCGCGGTACAGGGCATCTCCTGGCCCTACTGCACTCTGTTGCAACGCGGTGATGGCTACGGCTACCACCAGATACCCACGACTCAACACTAAAGGAGGCGCGGACAGGGAATCCCGAGTCGTGCGGCGCACGACGCGCTATCCCTCCCGGCGCTAAAGCAACCGGGTTTCCCGCGCAAAACGATGATAGAACCATACGACAACGTCGGTAACGAAGAAACGGCTGCGGAAAATAGCGGCCCGGAAAACCCGGACGCCCCGCTGCATCGGCGCGGCATCAAAAGCTACGTGATCCGCGGCGGGCGCATGACCCAGGCCCAGACCCGCGGGCTGGAAGCTATCTGGCCGCGTCTGGGCGTCAGTCTTGCCGACGGCCTCCAGGACCTTGATGCCCTGTTCGGGCGCCGGGCGTCACGCGTGGTGGAAATCGGCTTCGGCATGGGCAATTCGCTGATCGAACAGGCCGAGAGCCACCCTGAAACCGATTTCATCGGTATCGAGGTGCATGCCCCAGGCGTGGGCAAGTTGCTCGATGAAGCCGACAAGCGCGGTCTGACCAACCTGCGCATTTATCGCGAAGACGCCTTGGCGGTACTCGAGCAGTGCCTGCCGGAAGGTTCGATCGATACATTGCAACTGTTCTTCCCCGACCCCTGGCCGAAGAAGAAGCATCACAAGCGGCGTATCGTGCAGCCGGCCTTCGTCGAGTTGATTCGGACCCGCTTGAAGCCCGGTGGCAACTTTCACCTGGCCACCGATTGGGAAGCCTATGCCCAATGGATGGCGGAGCTCATGGACGCCGCTCCCGGCTTCGCCAATACCGCCGAAGCATCGAGTGCCCCTTATGTGCCCCGCCCGGCCTTTCGTCCGCTCACCAAGTTCGAAGCCCGCGGCGAACGCCTGGGTCACGGCGTATGGGATCTGATCTACCAGCGTAGCGACTGAAAACGGCGGCTCTATCAGCCTCGAGTGCTGTGACTCTTCCATGAAACCAGGTCTATCAGCACTCGATGGTATTGACCGCCAAGCCGCCACGGGACGTTTCCTTGTATTTATCCTGCATGTCGGCACCGGTATCGCGCATGGTGCGAATCACTTTGTCGAGCGAGATGAAGTGTTCGCCATCGCCCCGCAAGGCCATCTGAGCGGCATTGATCGCTTTCACCGACGCAATGGCATTGCGCTCGATACAGGGGATCTGAACCAGCCCTCCTACCGGGTCGCAGGTCAACCCCAGGTTATGTTCGAGCCCGATCTCAGCGGCATTCTCGACCTGACCCACGCTGCCCCCAAGCACCTCGGCAAGGCCGGCAGCGGCCATGGCACAAGCCGAACCGACCTCTCCCTGACACCCTACCTCGGCTCCTGAAATTGACGCATTCTTCTTGCACAGGATGCCCACGGCCCCGGCAGCCATCAGAAAATCCACCACGTCTTCCTCTCGGGCTTTGTCGTGAAATTTCATGTAATAGCACAAGACTGCCGGGATAATGCCCGCCGCCCCATTGGTAGGCGCCGTCACCATACGCCCCCCGGCGGCATTCTCCTCGTTTACCGCCAGCGCGAAGACATTGACCCAATCCATGGCCGAGAAGGTCGAGGCAAATACGCTGTTATCCTCCTCCATGACCAGCAAACGACGGTGCAATGCCGCTGCCCGGCGTTTCACTTTTAACCCGCCGGGCAGAATGCCTTCATGTTGAAGACCGGCCTTTACGCACGCCTGCATGGCTTCCCAGATTTTTCGAAGCCCGGCACGAACCTCGGCTTCGCTGCGCCAGGCCATTTCGTTGGCCATCATCAGTTGGCTGATACGCAGGCCATGCCGGCGACAAAGCCTCATCAATTCAGCCGCCGAGTTGAAGTCATACGGCAAGGGCGTGGTATCGCTATCCAGCTCACCGGTGCTGGCCTGCGCCTCGTCGATGACGAAGCCACCGCCCACCGAATAATAGGTGTTGCGGTACAGTTCGCCATCCCGACTGTAGGCGATCAAACGCATGGCATTGGGGTGATGCGGCAGGCTTTCCTCGTGCAATTGCATATCCCGGCACCAGTCGAAGGCAACCGCCAGGTGGCCGTCGAGCTGCAAGGTTTGGGTGGCTTGTAGGGCCTCGATGGCGGGCGTGATCATCGCCGGGTCGATATGGTCGGGGCGCTGCCCCATCAAGCCCATGATCACGGCCCGGTCGCTACCATGGCCAAGGCCCGTGGCGGAGAGAGAACCAAACAGCTGTACTTCCATTCTTGCCACACGCCTCAGCCGGTTGGCGTCGCGCAGTGCCGCCACGAAGTCGTAGGCGGCACGCATCGGGCCTACCGTATGCGAACTCGACGGCCCAACGCCGACCTTGAAAAGATCGAATACACTGATGGACATCTCGTTTGCTCCAAGGCGACATCGAGCATCGCCATCAACTCAATATTTAGCTGAACTCTATCTGGCAGCCATGCATGAGCCCGTCTAAATCATAAAGGAAACTATCAATATGGCCAGCTGCCTAAAATAGGCGTTTTCGCTATATTCAACGCACTTTGCACTGGGCACAATCGATAATATCTTTCCTACACTTTAGCAGAACTCAAACATGAACCGTCAGCTCAACGCCCAGACCCACGCCTGGCTAAAAGTTTTCGCGGTCAGCGCCAGACACTTATCCTTCACGCGTGCCGCCGAGGAATTGAATGTCACCACCGGCGCCATCAGTCAACAGATCAAGCAATTGGAGAAGCGGCTGGGCTTCAAGTTGTTCCTGCGTCGCCCGCGCCAGCTTGAGCTGACCGAAGAAGGCAGCCGTTTGGCCGCCGTGGTGGATGAGGCTTATCAAGCGGTGGGGCTCGAGGTTAAACGGCTGCGCTCCGGGGTGATGAGCGGTATCATTCGGCTACGTAGCGTGCCCTCTTTTCTAGCCCGCTGGCTGATGCCGCGCTTGCCACGCCTGCAGGCGCGCTTTCCCGATATCGAGCTGCATCTGCTGGCCGAAGACAGCACCATCTCGCTGCGTGACGTCGACTTTGACTTGGCCATCGACCTCAACGATGGCCAGATTCCAGGGTTTTCGATCACGCCGTTGATGGAGGAGTACATCTTTCCCGTCTGCTCTCCGGCGCTGCTACGCAAGCACCCACCGTTGCGCCGCCCCGAGGATCTGGCCGAGTACCCCTTGCTGCATGACGTCACGGCTTGGCGTGGTAGCCATGACTACGCCGAATGGGAATATTACTTGCAAGCCATCGGTGCCCCGCATGTCAACGTGCAGCGTGGCTACACCTTCAACCGCAACCAGCTGACCATTGGAGCGGCGACCGCCGGCATGGGCGTGGCCATCGCTCGTCAGACGCTGATCAGCGGCGAGCTGGAAAGCGGCACCTTGGTTGCGCCTTTCTCCGAGCGGGTCGCCACCGGCATGCATTACGGTATCCTGAATAGCCCGGGCGCTCTGGATGATCCCCGGGTTCTGGCGGTGCATGACTGGATCGTCAATGAGGCGCGCAGCCCTGTTCCACTGGGCTGATGTGTAACCTACACGGGGGCATGGCATAAAGCTGGGGGGGCGTTGCGAAAAAAGAAAGCCGCCCTGCAGGAGGGCGGCAAAAGACCGTGACTAGCAATGAGAGGGAGAAACCATGACAGAAACTGGCAAGTTCCGTCTTGGTCGTGTAGCGCCTCACCAACGCCACACCCACACTGTAATCATTCTCATTTAACGCGTCAATAATAATGCGAATCTTTTTTATTTAGTTTTTCTCATCCTCCCGCCAGGCGTAGCCAGAGAGGCAACGTGACCATGGCCAAGAGTGTCTGACCGGTAATCAAGGCGGCCATCATTTCAGCATCACCGCCCAATTGGCGCGCCAAGATGTAGGCTGATGTGGCCGTGGGTAGCGCGGCGAACAGCAAAGCAACATCGCGGCTGACCGTATCCAGCCCCAGTAATGTCGCCAGCACTAGCACCATTAGCGGCATCAAGCCCAGTTTGATCATGTTGGAGGCAACGAGGCCGCGATCAAGACGCAACAACGCCATCGGGCGCAGCGCCACCCCCACCGCCACCAACCCCAGCGGCAGTGCCGCGCGCCCGACAAGCTCCACGGCACCTCCGCTCCAGCCGGGCAAGCCCACCCCGGAAAGATTCAACGTAATGCCTGCAATACAGGCCAGGATCAAAGGATTGCGCGCCAGAGCGGCAAAACTCTTGCCCAGGCTGGAAGGCCCCAACGTACCGGCAGCGATAAAGCTTCCCACACACAGCACATTGACCACCGGCACCATTAAAGCCACCGCGACCGCAGCTGTGGTGGCGCCCAAGCTGCCATGCAAGGCCGCCGCTCCGGCGACGCCCACATAGGTATTGAAGCGTACCGCCCCCTGAAATACCGAGGTGAAGGCCGGCGCCTCCAGCCCGAGCCAGTGACGCAGCCGCCACAGCAAGAAACTGCCTAGTAGAATGGCGCCCAACAGCACCAATGCCAGGCGGCCTACCGGCACCTGGTTGACGTCGGCAGTGGCCAGAGTGGACACCAACATGGCGGGGAACAACAGGAAATAGATCAAGCGTTCCATCTGCGGCCAGAAAGTGGCACTCGGCTGGCGCCAATGGCCCAGCAAGGCACCCAGTAGAATCAGCAAGAAAAGTGGCCCCAGCGCACCCGCAACACTTCCCATTATGGTTATTCCTCCTCGTATTCTGCGACATCCCGGCACAGGGGCTTCACGCTAAATGCTGCTAGTATGGAAAACACTTTCCGCCACACTTGCGTAGTCACTTATTCTGCCATGAACACCACTCCGGAATCCGCCGGCGCATCGCCAGGCTATCCCATCCTACGGCTGTTGACGTTACTCACCTGCCTGGCGCTTGCCGTCAGCGGCTGGTATTTACTCACGCATTGGCTACGTGACGATACCAACGTAACCTGGTTTCCTGCCCAGCCGGGGTGCAATTTGCATGAAGCACCCTGCTCGGCGACGCTGGGTAAACATGGTCGCATTTCCCTGGCCATCGATACGGAAGGCCATATCGAGGCGCTACAACCCCTGCCCTTGAACCTGCATCTGGAAGACATTCAGGCAAGCTCTGCCGAGGTGGATTTCGTCGGGCGTGACATGGACATGGGCCTGCACCGTTTTCCGCTTGAAAAAACCGCACCCAATCTGTTTTCAGGGATCGGCCAAGTGGGTATATGCACTCAAGCAGTCATGCCTTGGCGTGCCCGTGTGATTATCGATACCCCACAGGGCAAGATGGGCAGCTGGTTCGATTTCGACGTAACCCGGAGTTAACGATGTCACGAAAAATACTCGGTCTGGGAATCGGCGCCGTTACGCTTGTATTGATAGCGTTCGGCGGCATTGCCTGGTACGACCACCAGCAAGCCTCTTCCTCCAATGGGGATATCATCGGCGGCCCGGTAGAGTTACCGTCCACTCAAGGCGATTTTTCACTGACCCAGCTGGCCGACGACCAGATCGCTGTACTCTCGTTCGGCTATACCTACTGTCCCGACATCTGCCCCATGAATCAGTCGGTCAAGCGTCAGGCATTACAGAAACTGAGCGCCGAGCAGCGTGAAAGAGTCGTGCCGGTGATGGTTTCCGTCGACCCGGAGCGCGATACACTGGAACGCCTGAAGGAATACATGGGTTATTTCGGCGAGGAATTTATCGGGGCTACCGGCAGCCAGGCGCAGCTTGAAGAACTGGCTGAGCGCTACGGGGTGATCTGGCGGCGGGTAGAGACGCCGGAGTCGTCCATGGAATACACCATCGACCACAGCGCCTCATTATATCTGGTCAACCCTGAGGGCAAGCTTCTTCAGCGAGTGCTGTATTCACCCACCCCCCATGCCCTGGTTTCAGCGCTTCAAGGCGTGCTGGAAGGTTGAGAGGGGCCCTCTCTTGAGACGCCCCTCGTCGTGAGAAGGGCTCTATTGAGATGACCTCTCGGTAGATTCCTGCAGACGCGACAGCATGGCCATCAAGGCTTCGATTTGAGTACCGCTGCGTGTTTCATGCAGGGGACTTATCTGCCAGGTGCTTTCGGCAAACCCCCACCAGTCCCAACAGCCCTGGGGGTTGCCCAAAGTGGTGGTTGCCTGGGGATAAAGTACCACTTGCTCATGTTCAAGTGCCCAACGGTTCAAGCCACTGTAACGCACAAAGGTCTCACCGATCTGTTCATGGCTCATCTGGCAGCCATGCAGCGCTAGTGTTACCCCACAATCGCCGTCGGCACAGCCCGGCGGCAGGAACAGGTAGCCCACGTCAGCCAGTCCCTTGGCATCGAATTCCGCCTGATCGAAGCGCAGTAATTCACCGTCCTGCCCAGAGGCTTGCGCCTCCCGCTGAGGATGCAGCCACTCCATCATATCGTCGGCAACACCCTTGTCGCAGGATAAAACGTGGCTTCCCCCACCTTCCTGACAGTCTCCCAACGTCTCGGGCGCTACGGTTTCCTCTTGGGGCAGGCGTACCGGCCAGCCATGTCCCGCCTGTTCATCGCGCACCACCTTGAGCTGCTGGTCAGGCGCATCCAGCCAGGTGGAAAACTGCTCCGCCAACGCATCGCTCAACCTGGGGTCGAACACCGGATCATTCTCGCCATGCCAAATGAAGACCTTCAGTTGGCTAAGCGCCTCTCGGCTACCGATTTCGCCGCGCTCGGCATAATCCTGGCGACGCTGCTCCAGTTGGTCGAGATCAGGCAATCCCCGGCGCGTCATCATGCATTGATTCAACGCCAGGCTAAGCGAGCCTTGCGAACAACCCCAGGGACCGGCAGCCAGCACGCCCAGACCGTTAAAACGCTCTGGCCAAGCCACTGCCAGCTGGCTGGCCATATATCCCCCGGAGGATACCCCCACCACACTCACTTGCTCGGTAGAGGTTGCCAAAGCAGGCAACGCCATCGGGGTTTCAGCCGTTTCCTCCGCATGCAGTGACGCTGACATTCCCAGACCCATCAGCACACAAACTGTCATGGTGCGTTTCATGGCGGTTACTCGACGTCCAACAATTCCACGCGGAACGTCAGTGTTTCATTGGGGCCGATGGGACCTTGGCCTTGAGCGCCATAACCGAGTTCGGCGGGAATATAGACCATCCAGGTGTCGCCTACGCTCATCAGCTGCAGCGCTTCCTGCCAGCCTTCGATCACTTGGCTGACCTGAAAGCTGACCGGTTCACCGCGATCGTACGAGCTATCGAATACGGTGCCATCCAGCAGCATGCCTTCGTAATGAACTTCGACGGTGTCTTCAGACCCCGGTGTAGCGCCGTCTCCAGCCTCGACCACTTCGTATTGCAGGCCGGATTCGGTTACCTTGACTTCCTCGCGAGCGGCATTCTCTTCCAGGAAGGTCTCACCGACGTCCAGGTTGGCTTGAGCAGCCTCCTCCTCCTCGGCCTGACGAGCTTCCAGAGAGCGTTGCTGAAAAGCCATCAAGGCGTCGGACATCTGCTCTTCGCTCAAGGCAAGTTCATTGCCTTCAAAGACATCACGCATGCCTTGGGTAAAGGTATCCATGTCCAGATCGCTGATGTCTTCCTGCATGCTTTCGCCCAAGGTTACCCCAAGGCTGTAGGCCAGTTGTTCTTGCTCGGTTTCCGGTGCGGCCAACGCCAAGGGCGAGGCGACCAACAGACCTGTCAGAACAGTAGAAGAAAGCAGTGTTTTCATTACATAACCTTAATTAGACGATTGATAAGAAAAAGCTAAAAAGAAAAGCTAATAGGAAAAAGCGCCATGCATCAATAAATAACCAGTTTCACACAAAGCCTAACACCAGCGGGCCGAGGCTGCATCCGCCTCGGCCCGCTATCAGTACGAATCAGAAATCTCGGTAAGACGTCTCGATCACACCACCAGTGTAGGACAGTGTGCCGAGCCCGCCACACGTTGCGCCACACTACCCAGCAACGCACCTTTTTCGCCATTGGTGCCTTGGGCACCGATCACGATAAGGTCACAATCGTGCTTGAACGCAAAACGCGAAATAATGCGCGACGGCTGCCCTCCCTTGATAAAGGAACGCACACTAAGCGCATCAACCCCAAGCTCGATAGCGTGCGCCTTGGCGTGCATAGCGATTTCCGTGGCGTACTCCTTGAGTGCTTCATCAGGTATATCGAGTTTGGCCGGACGTACCATGGAAAGCGATGCTTCAAGCAAACTGTGATGTTTGAAGACACACAGCAAATAAAGTTCGGCACCGGTCAACAAATGTAGCGCTGCCGCTTTTTCCAGTGCGTTCAGGGCGCCCCTCGAACCATCCACCGGTACCAGTATGCGATTGAACATTCAGCGACTCCTTATGGATGGTTACCGGAAGGCCAAGTCACGCAAGAACAGCGCGATTTGCGGGAACATGATCAACAGTGCCGCAGCCAATATCAGCATGAAAACAAACGGAGGCGTGCCTTTTATCACATCCCAGTAGGGCCGCTTGAAAATCGCGATGGCTGTGAATATGTCGCACCCGAAGGGCGGTGTCGCCGACCCTATCGCAACCTGCAAGGTGATCAAGATACCTACCAACACCGGGTCCAGGCCTGTCGACGCCACGGCCGGTGCAAAGATCGGCGTCAACACCAGGATCACCACGATGGGGTCGACGAACATGCAAGCTACGAAGAAGGCGATACAGATGGCGATCAACACCCCTGTAGGCCCAGCCTCGTTGACCCCGACGGTTTCGAGGATAGCCTGTGGAATCTGGGCGAACGAGATGATCCATGAGAAACCGTTGCCCACTCCCACTAGGATAAATACCACCGCGGTGATCAGGCCGGTGGATTTGGCAATCGCATAGATATCGTTCATCTTCAGCGAGCGGAACACCACGAACTCAAGCAGAATGGCATAAAGCACACAGGCAGCGGCGGCTTCCGTAGGGCTGAAAATACCGCCGTAGATGCCTCCGACGATGATCACCGGAAAACCCAGCGGCCATAATGCCTGACGCACGGCGGAAAGACGTTCCCGCCAGGTGGATTTGGGCTCGGTAGGCACGTCACGTATCACCGCGTAAAGCACGCAGTAAGCTGAAAACATCAAGAGAATCAGCAGCCCTGGCCCGATACCTGCAATGAACAGCTCGGCGATCGACGTACCGGAAATGACCCCATAGATGATCATGCCGATACTCGGCGGGATCAGAAAGGCAATATCACTGGCATTGATGATCAAAGCCAAGGTGAAGGAGTCGGAATAGCCGGCCTTGAGCATCTTGGGGCGCAAAGGTGAACCGACGGCGACTACCGTGGCCTGAGTGGAACCCGAGACAGCGCCGAACAAGGTACAGGAAGCGGCGGTACTCACTGCAAGCCCACCTTTCACGTGCCCGATAAAGGACATCACCATGGCGATAAGGCGATTCGCCGATTGGCCACGCGTCATGATGTCGGCGGCAAGGATGAACATGGGAACCGCGATCAGCGAGGCTGGGCGAATACCCGCCACCATCTGCTGAATAAAGGTCTCCATTTGACCCAAGCCATTGAACATCATGTAAAAACCGATGACCGCCGCGGTTATCAACGGCACCATCATGGGAAAGCCCAGCAACAGCAAGGCAATCATGGTCACAACCATTATCGTCGTCATTATTCGTTCCCCCGGGCATGACGCCCTAGATCAGACTTCCGTTTCCGTATCCTTGTAACCATCAAGTACAGCGGTCGATAGATACACATCACGCGTTGTCATGTTCTTGATAGCCGTCAGCAGGTACTGGATACCCGTGATCAAGAACCCCAATGGCACCCAGATATAGATCACCCAGATCGGGAATCCCAACGCCGGAAGAATCCTGCCTCGCGAATAGAGGTCAAGAATGTAGTAGATCGAGTAGTAAAGCAGGAAGAACATCACCATCGCGGTGAACAGGGAGATGAAAATCATCAGCGCCTTGCGCCCTCCCACCGGGAGCGCATCGTAAATCGCCGACATGCGGATATGACGACCGTGACGCGCCGCATAACCGACCCCCGCAAAGGTGATCATGATGATCAATATCCGATTGATTTCACCGGAAAAGAAAATGCTCTCCCCGAATACGAAACGGGCAATGACATTGGCAATGGTGTTGAAAGCCATCAACAAGACGCCCATTGCTAGAATGACTGCTTCAAGTTTGCTGATTAGCGTATCGACCGTGCCGAGTACCCCCGGAAGGCCGGACCGGTAATTTCTTTCATTTTCTTCATCAGACATGGCCGCACTCCCTTTTCTGCAGCTGATGCAGTAAAAACATGGCTTCCTAGCAGCTTACCGGCAAAGCCCCTGTTGGTATGCCGTTCGGTTCAACGCTGGCTGGACGCAGATACAGATACAGGTACAGGTACAAACGACAAGGGGGCAGCTTAGCTGCCCCCTTGTCACTTGCTCTTGCCAGTAATATCAGTCCTCGGTCACTGCTTCGAGGTCTTCATGGAACTGGTTCAGCAATTCACGGCCGCCTTCGCCCGTCATTTCGATGTATTTTTCCTCAACCTGCGGGGCACGTTCCTTGAATGCCTGCATCTGCTCTTCGGTGAGACGGGTCACTGTCACTTCATCGGAGGCTTCCTGGATCTTTTCCAGTGATCTTTCGGCCAACCCTTGAATGTGCTCGATGGTATGGTCGTAGGCCGCATCAGAGGCATCCTGGACCAACTGCTGGTCGTCCTCGGAAAGCCCTTCGTAGAAGTCCTGATTGGCCATCATCGCGGTAGTGAACCAGCCGTGACCGGTGAAGGTCAGGTGTGGCGATACTTCATAAAGACCGCCGGACTCGATCCAGAAGATCGGATTTTCCTGGCCATCGAGAATGCCTGTCTGCAAACCGCCATAGACTTCGCCCCAAGGCAGCGGCGTGGCGGTGGCGCCGAAGGCATTGTAGGTCTCGGCCAACAGCGGATTGGTCATCACGCGGATTTTCTTGTTATCGAAGTCCTCGGGAGAAGTAATCGGCTCGTCGGCTGTCACCACCATTTCGCCTTCCGGGTACATCTGCAGCAGTTCCAGGCCGTGCTCTGCGTATAGCTCCGGGAACATCTCGTTGATGGCTTCGCTTTCGTCGAAGAACTCGAGCACAGTTTCCATATCGGTAGGTAACAGATAGGGAATGAAGAAGATTTGCGCCTCGGGAATCAGCGAGCCGGTAAAGCCGGGGGACTGGTTGACGAATTGCAGGATACCACTCTGCGTCTGCTCCATGATGTCATCCGACTCGCCCAGCTCGCCGAAGCGGTAGACCTGAACCGAATGATCGGAATTCTCTTCGATATAATCCTTGAAGGCATGAGCGAACACATCCTGAACGTCACCTTCGTATTCTTCGTGGGCATAACGCCAGTTGTCGGCATAGGCGGCTGCCGATAGACCAAATAGCAGGGCACCAATACTTGCGGTGGTTAGAAGCTTGCTTGTTTTCATCAATTGGGCTGTTTTCATCAAGTCGTTCCCCTTGCAATAGGTTGCATAACCATTGGCTATGCAGATTACCCGAAGCGGTATCACCACCCGGCGTTTAAGCAAGATGGCAGTCATTTCAGACGTAATTTGAATTCAGGCTAGCGCGCTACATGCAGGGGGTCAAGCTGTCGCCCCAACGTCTGCCAGGCACTTTCAAGGGTTGAGGCTGAATAATCCAGCGCTTCATCCCGGTCTGCTTGGTCTTGCGTAACCACTTGGTTTTTTAGCCACCAAGCACTGTCACCCGGGGATACTGGCATCACTCGCAAGCGAGCTTCAAAGGTCGTTTCGTCCAACGCCCACTCCTGCCAGCGTTGAAGGTTTTCACGCTCCGCCAGAAGCTCCGCCTGCTTGAGCGTTTCTCTCAGCGCCATCACCCCTTGCCTGGTAGCTGCCTCGGTTTTGAGCCCACGACGCAACTCGCGTAACACAGCAGTGACCTCATGCTGCCAACGCAGGCGTTCTTCCTGGTACTTTTCCACCAGCTCAGGCGAGGCCTGAAGGCCGTGACTATACAGCCAGCCATGAAACAGCAATTCGCATACATCCACCCCGGCCTCGTCCTGCAAGCGCAGGCAAGCGGCTTCAACACCGGGGCATGAGTACCATTTCAAGGCAAAGTCCCACAGAGGAGTCTGCTCCAAGTGCGCCAATCGGTTAGAATCACCCATCGTATTACCCTTTGATTCGGGAGCCTGCATGATCGCACTGCGCCAAGTTGCCCTGCAACGCGGCACCCAGCCGCTACTGGAAGACGCCGACCTTACCCTCAATGACGGCGTCAAGGCCGGCATCATCGGAGCCAACGGGGCCGGTAAAACCAGCCTGTTCAAACTGTTGCTGGGTGAACTGGGTCCGGATCGTGGCGATATTCACATGAGCGGGGGCCAGCGAATCGCTCATATGGCCCAGGAAGTGGAGACACTCGACCGTGCCATTCTCGACTACGTTCTGGATGGCGACCATGCCTTGCGCGAAGCCGAAGCTCAACTGGAAGACGCACGCCGGCGCGACGACGCTCACCGTGAAGCCGAACTGCACGGCTTGATCGAAACCCTGGACGGCTATCGTGCCGAATCCCGCGCGGCCCAGTTGCTGGTGGGGCTCGGCTTCGTCCAGGCAGATCTCAAGCGTCCATTATCGGCTTTTTCCGGGGGCTGGCGGATGCGCATCAATTTGGCACGCACCTTGTTCATGCCCTCGGATCTATTGCTGCTCGACGAGCCCACCAACCACCTGGATCTCGATGCGCTGTTGTGGCTTGAGCAGTGGCTCGGCCGTTATCCCGGCACCTTGCTGCTGATTTCCCACGACCGAGATTTTCTCGATGCGGTCTGTGATCACATCGTTCACGTTCATCAGCAGCAACTGACCCTGTATCGCGGAAATTATTCACGTTTCGAGCGTACCCGGGCGGAGAAACTTGCCCTGCAACAGGCCGAAGCCGCCAAGCAACAGGCGCGCCGCGAGGAAATCGAGCGTTTCATCGCCCGCTTCAAGGCTCAGGCCACCAAGGCCCGTCAGGCACAAAGCCGGGTCAAGATGCTGGAACGCATGGGCACCATTGCCATGGCCCATGTCGATTCACCCTTTCACTTCACCATTCCTGCCGCCGACAAGACATCTCACCCCCTGCTGGTGCTGGATGACGCTCGGCTGGGCTACCGCGACAAGGATGGCAACGAGAACGTACAGCTGGAGCAAGTGAAGGTGTCACTGCTTCCCGGCCAACGTATCGGTTTGCTTGGCCCCAATGGCGCGGGTAAATCCACCTTGATCAAGTCGCTGATCGGTGACTTACCGCTTCTTTCGGGCAAGCGGGTTCCCGGTGAGCATCTGGCTATCGGCTATTTTGCCCAGCATCAGCTGGAAAGCCTGGACCTTTCCACCACCGCATTCGTGCATGTTCAACGCCTGTCGCCTACCGCCAGCGACCAGGAAATTCGCAACTTTCTGGGGGGCTTTGGTTTTCATGGAGACGACGCCTTCGGCAAGGTGGCGACCTTTTCCGGCGGGGAGAAAGCCCGGCTGGCGCTGGCCCTGGTCGCCTGGGAAAAACCCAACCTTTTGCTGCTGGACGAGCCCACCAACCACCTCGACTTGGAAATGCGCGAAGCCTTGACCGAAGCCTTGGCGGCCTTCGAGGGCACCGTCATTCTGGTCTCTCACGACCGTCACCTGTTGCGCGCCACGGTGGATGAATTCTGGCGCGTGGCCGACCATCGCGTCGAACCATTCGATGGCGATCTCGAGGATTATCGCGCCTGGTTGAAGACGCGCCTGGAAAACGTGCGCCGCGACAGCCGCAGCGAAAAGGCCGAACGCCAGGCGGAACAGGGAGGCGGTGAAAGCCGCGAAGAGCGCAAGGCCGCACGCAAGGCCGGCGCCGAACTTCGGGAAAAATTGCGTCCGCTCAAGCGCAAGCGCGATAAGGTCGAACGGGAGATGGAAACCGCTCAGCAGGCACTCAGTCAGGTGGAAGAGCAGCTCGGCGATGCCGACCTCTATACCGATGGCGCACGCAAGGAAGAGCTGACTCGGGTATTGGCGCGCCAAGCCGAACTGACCACCCGCCTCAATGCCGCCGAGCAACAGTGGCTTGCCGCCGAAGAGGAACTCGAAGCCATGGAGGCACAGTTAGTTTCCAGCAGCGAATGAACACATGCTGAAAGTCGCAAGCTTCAGCTTTCGAGCAGGAACGTCACCGGGCCGTCGTTGATCAGCGATACCTGCATGTCGGCACCGAATTGTCCACTGGCGACAATCGGCCAGGCACGCCTTGCCTGGGCAAGCAGGTAACTAAACAATTGCTCACCCTCGGCGGGCACGGCGGCACTGGAAAAGCCGGGGCGCAGCCCTTTGCGCGTATCGGCGGCCAAGGTGAACTGTGGCACCAGCAATATGCCGCCCTCTACTTGCTGCACGTTGAGATTCATCTTGCCGTCGGGGTCGCTGAACACCCGGTAATGCAGCAACTTGTGCAGCAGCTTGTCAGCCGCCTCTTGGCCATCCTGCTTTTCCACTCCGACCAGCACCAGCAGGCCCTGGTCGATGGCGGCTACGCTGGCCCCGGCGACGCTGACATCCGCCCGGCTGACACGCTGAATCAATGCCTTCATGTTGTCTCCTTCTCTACGATTGACCGCTTACCACCAACCATGAAAATGATGCACCGGACCCTGGCCCTTACCCACTTCCAATCGGTGGCTTTGCGTCAAAGCCTCGCTCAACCAGGCCTTGGCGAAGGCCACCGCCGGGGATAATGCATCGCCTTGAGCCAACCGTGCGGTAATCGCGGAGGATAACGAACAACCGGTGCCGTGAAGATTGCGGGTCTCGACACGCCTGCCTTCCATCCATTCGCAGCTATCCGCGTCGATAAGCAGGTCGGGGCAGTCGCTTTGCTCCAGGTGACCGCCTTTGAGCAACACGGCTTTCGCCCGCAGTCGACGCAGGGCAGGCACCAACGCCAGCATTTCTTCGCGGCTTCGGGGAACCGCTGTCCCCAACAAGACGGCGGCTTCCGGCAAGTTAGGCGTAATCACATCCGCCAGAGGCACCAGAACGTTACGTACGGCAGTGATGCCGGCGTCATCCACGAGCGTATCGCCACTCTTGGCCACCATGACCGGGTCGAGCACCACCCAGCGCGGCCGTTGGCGGGCCAAGGCCTGCGCAATCACCTCGGCGACCTCAAGGCTCGCCACCATGCCAATTTTTACCGCATCGATGCGCACATCTTGCAACAGGGTGTCGAGTTGTTGGCCGATAAATCCCGCCGGAACAGGGCAGACGCCGGCCACCCCTTGAGTATTCTGGGCGGTCAGCGCGGTTATCACACTGGTGGCATAGGTCCCCAGGGCCGAAAACGTCTTGATATCTGCCTGGATACCGGCACCGCCCGAGGGGTCGGAGCCGGCAATGGTCAATACATTGGGAATAAAGTTTTTTGCCATGACATCCTGCTTTGCGGTTCTTGAAAGCTGTTTTTAAATCATTGCTCTTGAAAACATCTGCTCTTGAAGACACCTGCTCTTGAAAAGATCGTGTTGAAAAGAACGTGCCTCAGTGTACGCAAAAAGCCGCCCGGAGGCGGCTTGGCTTGGTATTGGAGGGGCTTTTTAATCCCGTCAGATCACTCGACGGTGCCGCCTTCCGGGTTGCGAGCATTGTAATAGGCCTGCTCAGAAATCGCATGATAGTTGACGACCTTGTCCTGAAAGTCACGATACGATTCATGGATGCGACCTGCCAGCTCACTGGATTCGGCCAGCTCAGCCACCACATCTTCGGAGTGCTCGCGGGCCTGGTCCAGCACGTCGTCAGGGATGCGACGCAGTTCGACGTCGTGCTCGTTGATCAGCGTTTCGAGCGCATCGTTGTTACGGGCGGTGTACTCGTCCAGCACCGAGGCATTGATGTCGCGTACCGCCGTTTTCAGGATCGCCTGCAGATCGGCAGGCAATGATGCCATGGCTTCTTCGTTGATGATCGCCTCGAACATCACGGTCGGCTCGTGCCAGCCCGGATAATAGTAATAGTCCGCTGCCTGGTGCAGACCGAAGGCCAGGTCGTTGTAGGGACCGATCCATTCGGTGGCATCGATGGCACCGGACTGCAGTGAGGTGAATATCTCACCACCCGGCATGTTGACGATAGCCACACCCATGCGATTCATCACTTCCCCACCGAGGCCGGGCATGCGCATTTTCAGGCCGTCCAGATCATCGACGGAATTGATTTCCTTGTTATACCAACCGCCCATCTGCACACCGGACGCCCCGGCGACCAGCACATCGACACCGAAAGGCTCGTACAGCTCATTCCACAGCTCCATGCCTCCGCCGTAATGCAGCCAGGCATTCATTTCCTGGGCATTCATGCCGAACGGTACCGCGGCGAAGAATTGCGCGGCTGGTGCCTTGCCCTTCCAGTAGTAAGAAGCGGAATGTCCCAGTTCGGCAGTGCCTTCGGATACCGCATCGAATACCTCAAAACCCGGCACTAGCTGGCCGGCACCGAAGACTTCAATGGTGAGACGGCCATCGGACATTTCCTCGACCAGTTCCGCCAGACGCTCAGGGCCTTGGCCAACCCCCGGGAAATTCTTGGGCCAGGAAGTGACCATTTTCCACTCGAAGGTTTCCTGGGCCTGAGCTGCATTATCGAAGCTTGATACCACCATCATTCCTGAAGAGGCGACGGTGGTCATGGCCACGGCCATGGCAAGTGACTTGAGTTTCATGCGATGTACCCTGGTTTTGTTATGAACATTGTTTCGAGATGCCCGTTACCGAGCAAAGGTGCATTGCAGCACCGCGTTCAGCTCTCATGTTCAGAACTGATCCGGCAGCCAGGTCGCTAACTGTGGCATGAATGCCAGCGCAGTCAACATGGCAAGTTGCAATACGATGAACGGAATGACGCCGCGATAGATGGCCGAGGTCGGTACCGATTCAGGCGCAACCCCGCGCAAGTAGAACAGGGCAAACCCGAAGGGCGGGGTAAGAAAGGATGTTTGAAGGTTGATCGCGATCATGATGCCCAGCCAGATCGGATCCACCCCCATGGCCAGCAGGATAGGACCGACAATCGGCACCACCACGAAAGTGATTTCGATAAAGTCGAGAATGAACCCAAGCAGGAAGATGACCAGCATGACAATAATCGTGGCACCGACCACACCGCCCGGCATGCCCTCGAACAGCCCGGTAACCAGCTCTTCACCGCCATATGCACGAAATACCAGCGAGAACAATGCCGCACCGATAAGAATCAGAAACACCATGGTGGTGACGTTGACGGTGGAACGCAGCACTTCCCCGAGCACTTTGAAACTCAAGCGCCGATAGGCAAGCGCGAGCATCAGGGCGCCGAAGGCACCCACGGCGGAGGCCTCGGTAGGCGTGGCGAAACCACCCAGAATCGAGCCCAGTACGGCGACGATCAACACGATCGGCGGCACCATGCCTTTCAACAACAGCAGCCCGATCCCCCCGGTATGGCCCAGCTCTTCCATCAGTTCTTTGCGGTCGGCGGGAGGAGCCGCTTCCGGTTTCCACCAGGAAATGAAGGCCACATAGGCGATGTAGAGTACGACCAGCAGCAAGCCGGGTACCAGAGCGCCCATGAACAGATCCCCCACGGAGACCGTCTTGGGGCTGAAGATTCCCATGGAAAGCTGGGCTTGCTGATACGCCGATGAGAGCACGTCACCCAGAAGCACCAAAGCGATGGACGGCGGGATAATCTGCCCCAGCGTACCCGTGGCACAAATGGTACCTGTGGCTAACGGCACGCTGTAACCACGCTTGAGCATGGTGGGCAGCGACATCAACCCCATGGTGACCACGGTAGCGCCAACGATGCCGGTAGAGGCTGCCAGCAGCATCCCCACCAGGGTCACGGAAATGCCCAGCCCGCCACGCATCGAGCCGAACAGCAGTGCCATGGCGTCAAGAAGCGTCTCGGCTACCTTGGATTTTTCCAGCAATACCCCCATCAGCACGAACAAGGGTACCGCCAGAAGCGTCTGGTTGGTCATGATGCCGTAGAGACGATTGGGAAAGGCCGAGAGATACCCCCCATCAAAGTGGGCGTCGACACCCATGGCTTCCAGCCCCATTCCCAGACCGGCAAAGGCCAGTGCCGTCCCTGCCAGGGATAGCGCCACCGGATAACCGAACATCAATACGATACAAATAACTGCAAAGAGCACCAGTGGCATGAATTCCAACATCAGATGCGCTCCTTGAGGTGGGGCTCTTGTTCAACGGTCAGAGGGACCAGGCGTCCTGTAAGAATCCACCAATGGCGCACCGCCTCGACCAGGCCTTGCAGGATCATCAAGCCGGCAAATGCAGGGATCAGCGTCTTGAGCAGAAAGACACCGGGGATGCCCCCGGAGTCCGGCGAGCCTTCAAAAATACGCCAGGAGCTACTCACATAACCCAGGCTGGTGAGAATCACGAATATCATGACCGGCATTAACAGAAAGAGCGTACCCAGGAGGTCCACCAGCGCTTGGCGCTTGGGACGCATGCCGCGATAGAAGATGTCCACGCGAACATGCCCATCGTGGCGCAGGGTATAGGCAGCCGCCAGCATGAAAACCACGGCATGCATGTACATGACGGATTCCTGCATGAAGATACTGTTCACACTGAACATGTAGCGCAATACCACAATCAGAAACTGCACCAGCATCATTGCCAGAACCAACCAGGAAAGGCTACGGCCCAACAGTTCGGAGCAACGATCCAGTTTGGCTATCACGGCAGGCAATTCACCGGAATAGGACGTGGTGGACATGGCGTTCTCGCTATGAAAGGGGGATGATATTGTAGGATTTATCTTCCAGAGTGCCAAAAAACGCCCAAAAGCGCACGCTAAATCAACCAACGCTGCCTATACGTTCGCGTCGCCTTCACCACAAGCTTATCGGTATAAAACCGTCAGTATGGAAACGTCGCTATGACGTTATTGTAATGCCAGGCGGCATTTCTCAGGCAGCGCAACATCCACCGCAATGGGCAAATGATCGGAAAACAGATGGTCAAGCACACGGACGTTAGTGGCTTGGAGCGATTGCGACAACAGGATGTGATCGAGCCCACGCCGCGGCTGCCAGGAAGGATAGCTCAACAGCGGCTTGACTGGATGCAAAGGAAAGGCGCTAGTGAAACGCTCATGAGCGTGCAGCTGATCCTGGGTACAGTTTAGATCCCCCATGACCACCACATGCCGCAACGGCTGGATAATCTCGCTCAGGTAATTCAACTGGCGTACACGGCCACGATGGCTAAGCGCCAGATGCGCAACGAAGATATGCAGCGCATCCGGCCCTTCGCCATAGCGAGCATGAATGGCTCCCCGCCCCGGTAAGGTGCCGGGCAGGCGATATTCTTCGATCCGGCTGGGCACCAAATGCGAGAGCAAGCCATTACTGTGCTGGGCGATGCGCCCCAGGTTGCGATTGAGTTGTTGGAAATGATGAGGAAACCCGGCGTGCGTGGCCAGATACTCCACCTGGTTGATTCGGCTTGAACGAAAGCTACCCCCATCTACCTCCTGTAACCCGACAATATCGAAATTTCCGAGCACGTCGCTCATCATCTCCAGTCGTTTTAACCGCTGGGGATGAGGCAGAAAGTGCTGCCAGCTGCGGGTGAGATAGTGGTGGTAGGCCGAGGTCTGAATGCCGACCTGAAGATTGAAGGTCAACAGACGCAAATTGCCGCCTTTCTGCAGCGGCAACCTGTTGCCCAGTCTGGACATTTACTCAGCACGCTCCGTGCGCACACGTTCGACCAGGGCACCCGCGATCTGCGGCATATTGTCCAGGCTACCGGCACTGCTGGGAGTGATCACGTAACGGCCGTCCACGATCAAGGCCGGTACGCCCATCAGGCGCATGTCGCGCATACGGCTATTGGCTTCATTGACGTGACGACGCACATTAAACGAGGTAAAAGCATCACGCGCCTCGTCTTCGCTGACGTCGTAATCACTGAAAAATTCAGCCACGTCATCGACTGCGGTCAAGCTCTGGCCGTCTTCATGAATGGCATGAAAGAAGTCTTCATGAACGGCGTCGAGAATTCCCAGTTCCTGAGCGGCATAGAATGCCTGGGCATGCTTGTTCCAATCGCCCCCCATGGTAGCGGGCAGCCGCTGGAAGGTGACGTCATCGGGCTGTTCGGCTACCCAGGCGTTAAGCGGATCTTCGAGGTTGTAGCAATGCGGGCAGCCATACCAGAAGGCTTCGGTGACTTCGATCTGACCTTCTTCGACCTGCGTTTCCACCGGTTTGTCGAGCACCGTGTAATGCTCGCCTTCGACCAACTGGGCGGCGTTGGCCAACGTGGAAAGGGTCAAACCAGCTACCGCTACCATTAGCGTCTTTAACATGTCATTGATTCTCCGTGGGAAAGCAACGTTACGACAGCACTTGCCGCGCCGGGTTCCTCAACCGTTTCGTAATGGCGCTGCTGAATCCGGCCATGGCCGGATTCGTCGATCAACCGCTGCGCTACCGGGCTGGATCAATTCAGGCTGTGAAGATCAATTCAGACCATGAAGATAGTTGGCCACGGCCTGCATGTCGGCATCGCTCATCTTCGAGGCAATGTCACGCATGATACGGTTCGGATCATTGGCACGCTCACCGGCAGCAAAATCTTTCAGAGTGGCGATAGTATACTGAGTGAACTGTCCGGAAAGTGCCGGATAGACGGCACTCCCAATGCCTTGGCCGGTCGGTGTATGACAGGCGGCACAGGCGGGGATGCCCTTGGCCATGTCACCGGCACGGAAAATCTCTTCGCCACGTGCCAATAACTCACCTTCATCCACGGCCTGGCCTACGTTGGGGTCTTTAGCGGAATAGTAAGCCGCAACGTCCCACGCATCCTGGTCGGAGTAGTTATCGACCAGACCGGCCATTTGAGCTACCACACGGTTGCCGTCACGGATGTCCATGATTTGCTTGGCGATATACGACATTTGTTGCCCCGCCAAGTGCGGGAAGGTAGGCACGGAGCTAAGACCTTCCTGACCGTGACAGGCTGCACAGGTTTGCGCTTTTTCCCGACCCGCCGCCGCATCCGCGTCAGCTTGAAGGTCGGCGTGAACGGTGCCGACGGCACCCATGGTAATTGCCAGGCTTGCCAGTAACTTTCTCATTGCTGTTCCACTATGCCGTTAGGTTATTGACTGCTACGCATCCTGGGCGCCGCCCGGTCTTATCAACATTACCAAGCTGAGCCGCCCCTGTGCCACGGTGGCGAACAAGGCGTTGGTTGGTCGCTGCCGGCCAGAGCGCGATGGTACACTAACGCCACAGGTCGCAGATACAAAACACTTGCATTATACCGAATCACCTAGGCGGCGGGAATGCAACTCCCGACCTGCTTTAGGGGTAGATTCACCACTTTGCATCCAAATCGCTGTTTCAAGGAGTGATTTGCGTGCTATTGCCCTTGCGGTTTTGTCATTTTCAGGATCTTTCTACATGCCTACAAGCCCCCAGGACAACGCGCCTATCAAGCGCTTGAACTACCCTACTGCCAGCTTCATGACCAGCGCACCGACACTTGCCCAGTGCCCGTCCGACATAGGCGCTGAGGTGGCATTCGCCGGACGATCCAATGCCGGAAAGTCCAGCGCTATCAATGCCTTGACTCAGCAGAAAGGGCTCGCCCGCACCTCGCGCACGCCGGGGCGTACTCAGCTGATCAATTTCTTCAGCGTGGCCAACGACGAAGCCCTGCGCCTGGTCGACTTGCCCGGTTATGGTTACGCCCAGGTACCCGAGGCGGTCAAGCTCGAATGGCAACGCCACCTGTCCGAATACCTGCGCGAGCGATTCAGTCTGCGTGGTCTGGTGTTGCTGATGGATGTGCGTCACCCCTTGACCGAATTCGACCAAATGATGCTGGGCTGGGCCGACAAACGCGAAATGCCGGTACACATCTTGCTGACCAAATCGGACAAACTAAAGAACGGTCCCGCCAAGGCGGCGCTGCAGAAGGTTCGCTCACGCCTGCATGAATGGGAGGACCTGGTGTCGATTCAACTGTTCTCCTCGCTCAAGCGGGAAGGGGTGGATACCTTGTCGCAGCGCCTGGATCAGTGGTTGTCACCCCCGAACGAGACATAGGCGCAAGGCGCTCGATCAACGCCGGCAAATCACTTACGTGAGCCAGGCGGTGCACCCCGGATGGCAAGCGAAGTGGCGGCGCCTGAAGGGGAGCTATCCAGGCAACCTGCATTCCCAGCCGCTGGGCCGGCAACACATCGTCACACCAGGAATCTCCCACATGCAGCGCCGCTGAGGGCGCCACCCCCATCCGCGCCAGTGCCGCCAGAAAAGGCCTCGGATCAGGTTTTGGCGCCAACATTTCACCGGCAGCAATCATGACATTGAAGTGGCTTGCAAAGGGCAGCCGGGCCAGGTGGATATTGCCGTTGGTGATCGCCGCCAGCTTGAAGCGTTGCCCCAGGCAAGCCAGCAACGGCGCTACTTCCGGATGAGGCGTGACCTCCAGACGCAAACGGCGAAACTCATCCATGGCGGCGGCGGCCCACATGATCGCGCTGCTGCGTGGCAGTTTCAGAGTTTGTAGCTGCTCAGCCAAGGCCCGTTCACGCAGCCAGGTGAAGTCGCCACGCCGCAAGGCATGGGTTTGCGCCAGCTGTAAACGGCGGCTCTGATAATCGGCCAGCCCCAGGCGCTCGGCAAGTTGCAGGGGTTCGCCACCCTGCGTCTGCTGCCAAGCATCCAGACACTGGCTCAGCCAGGCGTAATGGCCATGTTCTGTGCGCTGCATCACCCCGCGGTTGTCCCACAATGTATCATCTAGGTCGAAGGTCAGCGCTTGCAATCGCTTCATGGTTTACTCCGCTCATGAGAAGGCGTTCAAGAAGGGCCTGATGGCGGCTCGGTGGTGCTATACACTGCCAAAGGCACAGGAAAACACAAGAGGGCAACCGCTTGAACGAAGACGGCTCACTTCCTATTTACAAGCATATCCACAGTGACATTCACGGCGCCATGGGTAATCCAGGCAATATCCAAGCACCCCTTCACAGAGCACGGGCGCTGTTTATCCGGCTACTGCTGGCGGTGCTGCTGACAAGCTCTCCCGGGGCATGGGCCGGTAATATCGAAGGCACCCTGGGGGCCGTAGGCTCGGACACCATGGCCGGGCTGATGCTGCGCTGGGGTGAAGCCCTGGTGACTCGCCACCCCGACGTTCGGCTGCAATTTCAAGCCAGCGGTTCCGCCAGCGCCCCGCCGGCGCTACTCGCCGGAACCACGCGGTTAGGGCCGATGTCACGCCGGATGACAGCCGAGGAACACCAGGCTTTCGAGAAGCGCTATGGTTATCCGCTGCTTGAACTGAAGGTAGCATTGGATGCCTTGGTGGTAGCGGTGCATCGTCACAATCCTTTGCGCCAGCTGAACCTGGCTCAGCTGGATGCCATCTTTTCCAGCACACGGGCATGTGGCGAACAGGCACCACTGAGACGCTGGCAAGCCTTTCCCGCCACCCTTGACTGGCCCTACGGCAAGATTGCCCTGCATGGCCGCAACCTGGCCTCCGGCACCTATGGGTTGTTTCGCCAACGGGTGCTATGCGGCGGCGAATTTCGCCGTGATATCAGCGAGTATCCCGGCTCCTCGGCGGTCATCGCCGCCGTGGGCGAATCTCCCGGTGCCATGGGCTATGCCGCCTACAATCATCTGACGCCGATGGTCCACCCACTCGGGATAGCCGAGCAGGATAGCCAAGCCGTCCTGCCTACCGAAGAAGCCATTCAGTCCGGCCGTTATCCGCTGTCGCGCTTTCTGTATCTTTACGTCAACCTACCGCCGAATGAGACACTGCCTGCTGCCGAGCGGGCCTTTATCGAACTGATTCTCTCCGACGAAGGGCAGCGTATTGCCCGAGCCGCTGGTTTTGTGCCTCTTTCCGCCCCTACACTCAAGGCGCAAGAACTCTCCGGGGATTAAGCTGTCACCCGGCTGTCATAAAATTGTCTTACGCTGGGTCAGCGTCCCTCTTGCTCACCCAGCGTTTCCACTTGTGAGTCTTCATTGATTTCACCATGACACCATCACCCGATACGCTCAATCAGCGCTTGCGCCTGGCCCGCGACCGCCTCGCTACCGGTTTGATCACCGCTGGCGGCATCGGTGTTCTGTTAGCGGTACTGGCGATCGCCGTGTTTCTGCTCTGGGAAACGCTGCCGCTGCTGCGTCTGGGCGACACCCTAGCCTTGGCCAAGCTGACCCCGCTGGCCTGGGGTACCCTGAAAGCCGCTTTCTACGCGCTGCTGTTCGCCGTGCCCCTAGCGCTGGGTGCGGCAATGTATTCGGCGCTGTTCATGTCCACCCGCCTGCGCCACCGGCTCAAACCCACGCTGGAAATGATGGAGGCCATTCCCGGTGTGGTGGTGGGGTTTATCGCTGGTCTGATCATCGCCCCCTGGGTTGAGCGTCACCTGGCCGGCACCTTGCTGCTGGTAATCGGCTTACCACTGAGCGCCCTGCTCGTGGGAGTGGCCTGGCATCACCTCGGCACTCGCCTGCAGCGCACGCTTCCCTTGAGCTGGGCGGGATTGTGGCTGGTGCCCTGGTTCGTCTTGATGATTGTCTTAATATTCTGGGTCACGCCCCAGCTGGAACAGTACCTGCCCGAAGGTGACTTGCGCCGTTTTCTGGATAAGCAGTGGGGCATCGACTATGCCACCCGCAATGCCATGATCGTGGGAGTGGCCATGGGCTTCGCTGTGATTCCAAGTATTTACGCCCTGGCCGAAGACGCCCTGGCCGACGTGCCTAAAAGCTTGCTCGAAGGCGCCCAGGCGCTAGGCGCCACCCGCTGGCAGGCGCTGTGGAAAGTGGCCTTGCCTACCGCCGGGCCTGGGCTATTTTCAGCAGTGATGATCGGGGCCGGGCGTGCGGTGGGCGAGACCATGATCGTCTTGATGGCCAGTGGCAATACCGCCCTGTTCAGTGCCAGTCCCTTTGAAGGCATGCGCTCGATTTCAGCGGCCATTGCCATTGAGTTACCTGAAGCCGCACCCGACAGCCTGACCTATCATTTATTGATTCTCGCCGCCCTGGCGTTGTTCGTGTTCACTTTCCTGGTCAATACCCTGGCGGAAGCGGTGCGTCAACGACTGAGACGTCGTTACCGGCGCCTGGAAGGCCATCCATGATCCAGCGCCTGGCAAAAAACCGTGATGAGGCCTGGCCATGGTTGAGCGCGGCGAGCGTTGCGCTTTCGCTGCTCATGCTGGCCGCATTGATGAGCTTGCTGGTGGTGCGCGGCCTGGGCCATTTCTGGCCGGCACCGATTGAAGAAGTCACGCTCGCCGATGGCCAGGTCATCGCCGGGCATGCGGTGCGCGAAGCTCCCCTGCCTGACCGCCCCGGCCATGAACGGCTGTATTACACCGCCAATCGCGACCTCGACGGTGCGCTCTGGCAATGGGTGGCGCTGGACGCCATTCAAACGCGTTCCACCCCGGCTGACCTGGTGCTTCTCGACCGCGCGTCCTGGGGAGATTTCGTCGGCCGACTGGTGGCCGTGGTGACGCCGAACGAGCGCTTGGAAGGCGAAGCTGCCTGGCAGGCGTTGCAGCAGCACCTGAACCAGAGAAACGCGGTAGCCAATGGCGCACCCTCCAGTGCCGCCTCCGGTGACAGCCATGTGCCTGGTGATACTTATCTGCCCGGAGATACTTATCTAATAGTGGAAAGCGTCGAGGGGCGTCGACGACAGCAACCCTTACATGACATTCATCGGGCCCAGCGCCCCAATGCCATGTCCATGGGTGAGAATATTCAGACTTGGGGCGGCGCTGTATGGCGTTTTCTCAGCCAGGGGCCGCGAGCGGCCAATACCGGCGGCGGCGTCTGGCCAGCCATTTTCGGTACCGTCCTGATGGTGTTGCTGATGTCACTTCTGGTGACCCCCTTCGGCGTGCTGGCAGCGATCTATCTCAATGAAATTGCGCATCAAGGACGCCTGACGCGGCTGGTGCGCATCGGGGTGCGTAATCTCGCCGGGGTCCCTTCGATCGTCTACGGTGTCTTCGGCCTGGGAGTATTCGTCTACGGCATCGGGGGAAGCCTCGATGAATGGTTCTTCAGCGACACCCTGCCCTCACCCACTTTCGGCACCGGGGGCTTGCTGTGGGCATCCTTGACCCTGGCGCTTCTGACCTTGCCGGTGGTGATCGTGGCGACGGAAGAAGGTCTGGCGCGAATTCCCGATGCCCAGCGCGAAGGGGCGCTGGCCCTGGGCGCCACCCGCCTGGAAATGCTCACCCGGATCGTGCTGCCGATGGCCGCCCCGGCCATGCTGACCGGGGTGATTCTCGCCGTGGCGCGCGCCGCCGGCGAGGTCGCGCCCCTGATGCTGGTAGGTGTCGCCAAACTGGCGCCCCAGATGCCGTTGGATGGTGAATTTCCCTATCTGCACCTGGAGCGCAAGTTTATGCACCTTGGCTACCATATCTTTGATACCGCCTTTCACGGCGAAGATGTCCAGGCTGCTTTGCCCTTGGTGTACGCCACGGCATTGCTTCTGGTGTTGATTGTGCTGGTGCTTAACCTGACTGCCATATTTCTGCGTCATCATCTCAGGCGCGAACGAGGAAACTGATGCAAGCGTCGTTACCGAAATCCGCTCCCGGCAGCTCCGCTTCCGACAGTGCTGCGGTCATGCATTTCGCCACGACCGAGAGTTGTCTGGATATCAATGATTTCAGTCTGGCCTACGCCGGCGTGCCCGCCTTGCAGCACTTATCACTGCAGGTACCGCGTCACCGGGTCACGGCGTTCATCGGACCTTCCGGCTGTGGCAAGTCGACCCTGTTGCGGGCCATCAACCGGCTGCACGACCTGAACGAGTCGGTGACTCTCAGCGGGAACATTCAATTGGAGGGCCGGGACATTCACGCCCCCCAGCTGAACGTGGCGGAATTGCGTCGACGGGTAGGAATGGTGTTCCAGAACCCCAATCCTTTTCCTATGTCGATTTATGAAAACGTCGCCTTTGGTCTGCGCCTGCAAGGCCGAATGCCCAAACGCAAACGCGATGACACTGTCGAATGGGCGCTGCAGTCAGCCGCGCTGTGGGAGGAGGTAAAGGATCGTCTGTACCGCTCTGCCTGGACCTTGTCGGGTGGGCAGCAGCAGCGTCTGGTCATCGCCCGTACCCTGGCGGTGCGCCCTGATGTACTGCTGCTGGATGAGCCGGCCTCGGCGCTCGACCCCATCTCGACGCTCAAGATCGAGGAGCTGATACGCAACCTGAAGTCGCAACTGACCCTGGTGCTGGTCACTCATAACATGCAGCAGGCAGCCCGGGTTTCGGACTACACGGCCTTTCTCCAAGGGGGGGAATTGGTGGAATACGGCCCCACCGATAGCGTGTTCACCAATCCGCGCCTGCAGCGCACCGAAAACTACATTACCGGCCGTATGGCGTAACCAGCGGCTAACACAGGCCACCGGCCCAGGAGAAATACAATGGATATCACCAGCGATACGCATAGCCAGCACATTTCCCGTCAGTTCAATCAGGAACTGGAAGAACTCAAGACCCATCTGATGGCCATGGGCGGCCTGGTGGAACAACAGGTACAGGAGGCAGTCAAGTCCCTTCTGGACAATGACTCTCGCCTGGCGGAGAAGATCCGTGACAACGACCGCCAGGTCAACGACCTTCAGATTCAGATTGACGATGAATGCACCCGGATACTGGCACGCCGCCAGCCGGCCGCCTCCGACCTGCGCCTGGTGGTGGCGGTGATTCGCGCCACCTCGGACCTTGAGCGTATCGGCGATGAAGCCAGCAAGATCGCCCGCAATGCCCTCAGCTTGAGCGAAGGCAACAGTCATGTGAAAGGCTTGGTGGAAGTCCGGCATATCAGCGAGCATGTGCGCAAGATGCTGCGCGATTCGCTCACCGCCTTCGCCCGCTTCGATACCGAACTGGCCATGCGGGTGGTACACGAAGACAAGCTGGTGGATGACGAGTACGGCAGCGCCATGCGCTCCTTGATGACCTTCATGATGGAGGACAGCCGTTCGATCAGCTCGGTGCTCAACGTCATGTGGGTGCTGCGCGCCCTGGAGCGGGTGGGTGACCACGCCAACAACCTGGCCGAATACGTGGTCTATCTGGTCAAGGGCCTGGATATTCGCCACACCGCTCCGGAAGAGCTCGATGAGAACATGCTGAAAAAGCCCTGACTTGAGGTTAAAAAAGCTTGAGGTTGAAACGATAAGATCGACGCCCGCCTGGCGCTAGCTACAGAAGATGCCTGGACACAGATTAGACAGAAGCCACAAGGCGCTTGGCGGGAAACACACAACGAAAGCGGGCTCCCTCGCCTGGGTGGGAGTCTATTTCCAGGTGCGCCTCATGGCGCAATAGCACATGCTTGACGATTGCCAGCCCCAGGCCGGTACCGCCGGTTTCAGTACTGCGTCCCTTATCCACACGGTAGAAGCGTTCGGTGAGGCGCGGAATATGCACCGGGTCGATGCCCTCCCCGTCATCCTCAACTTCAATGCAGGCGCCCCGAGGGTGAGTCTTCCAACGCAGGGTGATGTGGCTGCCTTCCGGGGTATAGCGCACGGCGTTGAAAGCCAGGTTGGAAACCGCGCTGCGAATTTCCTGTTCACTGCCCACCAGTTGCGCCTGGTACTCAAGCTCGATAGTCACTGCATGACGGTGACCGGAAAGTGCCAACGCATCGCGGCGGATGCCATCGAGCAACGTCTCCATGAGCAGCGGCCGATGATCTTCACCGCCCTGGTCGATCTCCAGGCGCGACAGCATCAATAGATCGTTGACCAGATTCTGCATACGGCTGGTTTGCGCCTGCATCTGTGAAAGACCGCGGCCCAGACGCGGCGGCATCTGTTCAGCCAGATCGCTGTAGGTTTCCAGATAACCGGAAAGTACCGTCAGGGGTGTGCGCAACTCGTGGGAGACATTGGCCACGAAATCGCGCCGCATCTGTTCCAGGCGATGCAGCCGGGTGATATCGCGAGCCATGAGCAGGCATTCGCCATCACCGTAAAGCGTCAGCTGGTATTCAAGGATGCGGCGCTCGTCGATGGGAGACGTCAAGGTCAGGGATTCGCGATAGTCTTGGGCCTTGAAGTAACTGACGAAGCGTGGGTCACGCAGCAGATTGGTGATGTGCTGGCCCCGGTCATGCGCGGCTTGCAACCCCAGCATGGCGCTGGCGGCACTGTTCCACCACTCCAGGTCACCATGGCGGTCGAGCATCACCACGCTGTCGCGCATGGCTTCCGAGGATTCCTGTATCCGTGCAAGTATCGCGCGTAGGCGTTGCTGGGTGACGCGCTGGCGTTTCTGATAACGGTAAAGCTGGTCGAACAGCTCACCCCACATCCCGGTCGCGGCAGGAGGTTCCTGCTCCGGGTATAACGTCATCCAGCGGTACAGGGCGCGCAATCGGCGCAAGTGATAAACCAGGCATATCGCCAAGCCCGCCGCAAGACCCAGCCCCGGCGTCACTATCAGCCAGCCGACCAGGGTTCCCAGCGTTGCCGACCATACCAGACGCCATAGCTCACGGCTCCACAATCGCACCCTAGCCTCTGGCCGAAAACCGGTAGCCGGTACCGCGCACGGTCTGAATCAAGTGCTGATGGGCATCGCCTAATGCCTTGCGCAAGCGACGGATATGCACGTCCACGGTGCGCTCCTCGACATAGACATTGCCTCCCCATACCTGATCCAGCAGCTGGCTACGGGTGTAGGCGCGTTCCTGGTGGGTCATGAAAAACTGCAACAGACGGTACTCGGTAGGCCCCATTTCCAGGGACTTGCCATGCGCACTGATGCGATGACTCATGGGGTCCAGCAGAAGGCCATCGATCTCGACGACCTCTTCGACACCGCGTGGCGTCGCTCTGCGCAGCACGGCCTTGAGCCTTGCCACCAGCTCGCGAGGGGAGAAAGGCTTGGTAATGTAATCGTCGGCCCCGGCTTCGAGACCCTGGATCTTGTTGTCCTCTTCACCCTTGGCGGTAAGCATGATGATGGGCAGCTCGGCGGTAGCTTCTTCACGTTTTAGCCGACGGGCAAGCTCGATACCACTGATGCCCGGCATCATCCAGTCCAGCAGCAGCAAATCCGGTTGATGATCCACAATCATGGCGTGGGCGTCCTGAGCATTGCTCGCTTCAAGCACATGGTAGTCAGCCATTTCCAGGGCAACCGCGATCATTTCGCGAATCGGCGCTTCATCATCGACAATCAGAACGGTCTTGGCGGTCATTATGGGCGGCCTCGTGATCGAACAATGACAGGTCAGTGACAATCACACCATGCCCTGATGACAATTCCATGACAAGAAGCGTTTTTCCCAAGCAGACGTTACGGTTTTTCGGGTTTCTGTTCAGGCGCGGCCGAGGTACGTTTGGCACGCGGATGGGCCGCATCGTAACTGGCCGCCAGGCTTTGCCAGTCCAGCCGGGTATAGACTTGCGTGGTAGCCAGATTGGCATGGCCGAGGAGTTCCTGCACCGCGCGCAAATCCTGGCTGGACTCGAGCAGATGGCTGGCGAAGGAATGACGCAATCGGTGCGGGTGCAAGTGCTCCGGCAAACCGCGGGCCACGGCCAGTTGCGCCAGACGTTTTTGAATCGCACGATGGCCCAGGCGAGCCCCGCGCACCCCGACGAACAGAGCGGTTTCGCCCTGGCCGGCAAGCAATGGGCGTTGCTCCTGCCACTGGCCCAGCGCCACCTGAGCACGCTGGCCCACCGGTATCTGGCGGGGCTTGCTTCCCTTGCCCATGACCCGTACCTGATGGCCATGAACGTCAGGCTCATCCAGAGCGGCAAGCTCCGCCAGGCGCAAGCCACTGGAATAGAACAGCTCAAGTATCGCCTGGTCGCGTAATGCCAACGGCGAGCCATCATGAGGGGTATCCAGAAACTGGCTGAGCTGGTCCACATCCAGTGGCCGCGGCAGGTGGCTGGGCTGGCGCGGCGTGCGCAATAGCGTTACCGGGTTATGCGCCAGTATCCCTTGCTTGACCAGGTAATCGGCAAAACGTGAGAGTGCCGCACGGCGTCGGGCCAAACTGCTGGGAGCCAGTCCCCGGCTACGTTCGCGTCCCAGAAAAGCCCGCAACAGGGCGGTATCCAGTGCTTCCGCGACATGCACATCACGGCTCATCGTGAAGGCTTGCAAGGCGCTGAGATCCTGTGAATAGGCTTTCAACGTGGCAGGGCTGGCATGGCGTCGCATCTGCGCCAGAAATGCCGTGATACTTCCCTCGAGCGGGGTATCAAGCATAAGGTCCCAGGCGCGTCAGCAAGCGGGCCATCACATCACCCAGATACTCGGTGAACAGGGTGTCCATGCTGGCGCAATAACTTGCCGGGTCGGGACTGGCGAGCAGCAGATACCCCAGCGGCTGCCCGGCGGAAAGTCGAGTGATGGCGCAAGAACCCGCCTTGCGCGGTGGTTTGGTATGCGGCAACAGGCATTTCCAGTCGCTGACACTTAACTTGGCGCAGCGGCTGGTACGTCCATCAAGCAGCGCGGTCAGGCGCTTGGTAGCATGCTGATCCAGCACCTGACGCGGTGGCTGGGGCGGAGCGGGTTCGTTATCGCTGAGTTCCGCCGGACACCAGAGCGCCATGGCCGGCGTTGCAAAACGCTCGCTGAGCTGGGTGGCCAAGGCCTGAGCCAGGGTGTCTCGATCTTCGGCTTCTACCAAGGCCAGCAAGGTTTCCCGCAGGCGCCGATACTGTGTTTCATTGTGGCGCGCGGTTTCCAGCAGGTGTTCCAACCGGCTTTCGGCATGCTCGGCACGCCGGCGCAGGTCGAGCACCAGACGTTCCAATAGCGAGATCGCACCCTGGGTATCCGGATGAGGAACCTTGAGCTGCTGCAGCAACCCTTCACGCCCGATAAAAAAGTCCGGATGACGCGCCAGCCAGAAGGCTACCTGATCGGGGTCGAGGGTTTTGCGCGGCTCGGGGGCTGAAGACATCACCTTACTCCTGTTTACGCTATCGCGACGGTTTGCGCTTGGCCGCGTCAGCTTAACGCGACGCGGCCATCAAACACACGTGTTGCCGGGCCGACCATAATCAACGCAGCTTCCGGGTCCGGCCATTCGATCATCAAGTCACCACCCGGCAGCGTTACCTTAACCGGGCTTTTCAATAGCCCTTGGCGAATTCCGCTGGCAACGGCGGCACAGGCGCCGGTACCGCAGGCCAAGGTCTCGCCGCTGCCACGCTCATAGACACGCAGACGAATCTCGCTGGGCGAGAGCACCTGCATGAAACCAACATTGACCCGCTGGGGAAAGCGCGGATGCGCTTCCACCAAGGGCCCCAGACGCTCCACCGGCGCAGTATCCACATCATCGACCTGGATCACCGCATGCGGATTGCCCATCGATACCACCCCCAGCTCAAGGGTCTCGTCGCCGACCGCCAGGCTATGCAACGGTTGGTCGCCCGGCGCATCGAACGGCAATGCCGAGGGCGTGAAGCGCGGTCGTCCCATGTCCACGCGCACCATACCGTCATGCTGCACCTTGAGAACCAGCGGGCCACCGGCGGTCTCGACCCGAATCTCATGCTTGTGGGTAAGACGTTGATCGCGCACGAAGCGGGCGAAACAGCGGGCTCCATTGCCGCAGTTTTCCACTTCACTGCCATCGGCATTGAAGATACGGTAGCGAAAATCCATTTCCGGGTCGCGAGGCGGCTCGACGATCAACAGCTGGTCGAAACCGATCCCCAGACGACGATCGGCAAGCTGTCGAATCTGCTCATTGCGCAGACGGGCGCGCTGAGTCACCAGATCGACCACCACGAAATCATTGCCCAGCCCGTGCATCTTGGTGAAATGCAGCAGCATCAAACGCTCCCTGCCGGTAGCAAGGTTTCGCCGGCCCACAAATCCGCCAGGCGCTCGCGAGCACGCACCACATGACACTCCATGCCATCCACCATAAGCTCCGCCGGGCGGGGGCGGCTGTTGTAATTCGAGGCCATCACAAAGCCATAGGCGCCCGCTGAACGTACCGCCAGAAGGTCCCCCGGAGCAATCGCAAGCTCACGCTCCTTGCCCAGGAAGTCCCCGGTTTCGCATACCGGTCCGACCACATCGTAAAGCGCCGACTCCCGGGCATGGCGCGTGTCCACCGGCACGATGGCCTGCCACGCCTGGTACAGCGCCGGGCGAATCATGTCGTTCATGCCAGCATCGATGATGGCGAAGTTCTTGGTCTCTCCGGGCTTGAGAAACTCGACCCGGGTCAGCAGCACCCCGGCGTTGGCGGCAATCGAGCGACCGGGCTCGAACAGCAGCGTCAGACGCTTGCCGCCCTCCCAGCGCGAAAGCCGCTCGAGCAAGGCGGTGGCGTAATCGAACGGCTGCGGCGGTCGTTCATCGCGATAGGTCACACCCAGGCCGCCCCCCAGATCCAGGTGGTCGATCTCGATCCCCTGGTCGCGCAGACGCTCAAGCAACACCAGCAGGCGTTCCAGGGCATCCAGAAAGGGTGCGGTTTCCGTCAACTGGGAGCCGATGTGGCAATCCAGCCCGACCACTTTCAGGTGCGCCATCCCCGCCGCCTGGGTATACACATCCAGGGCATCATCCACCGCAATGCCGAACTTGTTGTCCTTCAAGCCGGTGGAAATATAGGGATGGGTGCCGGCATCGACATCCGGATTGACGCGCAACGACACCGAGGCAACCTTGCCCAGGCGCTCAGCCACACGATTGAGGCGTTCAAGCTCAGGGCGCGATTCCACATTGAAGCACTTGATACCCACTTCCAGGGCACGGGCCATTTCCGCTTCCTGCTTGGCCACGCCGGAAAACACCACCTTGGCCGGGTCGCCGCCCGCCGCCAGGACGCGCTCGAGCTCGCCGACGGAAACGATATCGAACCCCGCCCCCAGCCGTGCCAGCAGCCCCAGCACCGCCAGGTTGGAATTGGCCTTTACCGCATAGCAGATCAAATGCGAATGGCTGCCCAAGGCTTCGGTGTAGGCACGAAAATGCCGTTCAAGCGTGGCCTTGGAATACACATAGCACGGCGTGCCATGCTCGGCGGCAATGCGGGAAAGGGGTACCTCTTCGGCATACAGCACGCCGTCGCGATAATTGAAATAATCCATTCAGGTCTCCTGCTCGACCGCTGGCGAGGTGGATGGCGCTTGCTCGGGCTGCGCTGGTGAAGTCGGCTCTTGTGACGACTGCTCTGGAGATGGCAAGTACAACGGCCCTTTCTGGCCGCAGCCGGCCAGCAGTATTGCCACGGCGAATATTACCAAGCCGCTGACAACACGCATCACATCGCGTCCTTGAGCACGCTCACTGCATCACGCGCACGCTGCGCCGCTGCCCGCACCTGATTGGGAGCGGTGCCACCGATATGGTTACGCGCCGCGACCGAGCCTTCTAGGGTCAAGACCTCGAAGACATCCTCTTCGATGATGTCGGAGAACTGCTTGAGCTCAGTGAGGCTCATCTCGGAAAGGTCTTTTTCTTCGCGTAACCCGAACGCGACCGACTGGCCGACGATCTCATGGGCATCGCGGAACGCCACGCCCTTGCGCACCAGGTAATCGGCGAGGTCGGTGGCGGTAGAGAACCCCTTGAGCGCCGCGACCTCCATGTTGGCCTTTTTGGGTTCGATGGCGGGCACCATGTCGGCAAAGGCTTTCAGGCAGTCGCGCACGGTGTCGACGGCGTCAAACAGCGGCTCCTTGTCTTCCTGATTGTCCTTGTTGTAGGCCAGCGGCTGGGATTTCATCAGCGTCAGCAAAGCCATCAAGTGGCCGTAGACACGTCCGGTCTTGCCGCGCACCAATTCCGGCACATCGGGATTCTTCTTTTGCGGCATGATCGAAGAGCCGGTGCAGAAACGATCCGGCAAATCGATGAAATCGAATTGGGCACTGGTCCACAGCACCAGTTCTTCGCTCATGCGCGACAGGTGCATCAGCAGAATGCTGGCGAAGCTGGTGAATTCGATCGCGAAATCGCGATCCGACACCGCATCCAGGGAGTTCTCCGCCGGGCGCGAAAAGCCCAGCAATTCCGCGGTAATGTGGCGGTCGATCGGGTAGGTGGTGCCGGCCAGGGCGGCAGCGCCCAGGGGCATCACATTGACTCGCTTGCGGCAATCGAGCAGGCGTTCGTGGTCGCGGGCCAGCATTTCCTGCCAAGCCAGCAGATGATGGCCAAAGGTAACCGGCTGGGCGGTCTGGAGGTGAGTGAAGCCGGGCATGATGGTCTCGGCTTCGCGGTCGGCGAGCTCGATCATGCCTTCACGCAGACGCACCAGCTCGACTTCGATCACATCGATTTCGTCACGCAGGAACAAGCGAATATCGGTGGCTACCTGGTCGTTACGTGAGCGCCCGGTGTGCAGCTTCTTGCCGGTAATGCCGATCTTGTCGGTCAACCGCGCCTCGATGTTCATGTGAACGTCTTCCAGCGGCACCGACCACTGGAACTCGCCGCGCTCGATCTCGGCGGCGATCTCGTTGAGACCTTCAACGATGGCGTTACGCTCTTCGTCACTCAGCACACCGACGCGGGCCAGCATGGTGGCGTGGGCGACCGAGCCTCGAATATCCTGGCGTGCCAGGCGCTGGTCGAAGGTGACCGAGGCAGTAAAACGTTCGACAAACGCATCGGTGGGCTCGCTGAAGCGACCGCCCCAGGACTGGTTAGTGGCTTGGCTCATCTGGCGGATATCCTGCAAACAATGAAGTCGAAAACACACATGAAAAATAATCACGAAAAATGATCATGGAGATTGCCGGAAAGTGTACCAGAGTCACCCCCTCTCGCGGCACGCCGTTTTACTCACCCCACAGCCATCGCACGGCGGGGAACCTTGCTAACTATTTTTACGACTATTTTTACTGTGTGGCCGGGTGCTTTATGATGAGGCCTATCACAGGTTGATTGGCCGTGTCAGCGGCAAAGGGAGAATCACGTGCAAACCATTACCAAGCTACGCATTGCCACGCGTAAAAGCCAACTTGCCATGTGGCAGGCTGAATACGTTCGTGACCGCTTGATGGCGGCCAACCCGGGGCTTGAGGTGGAGCTGGTTCCCCTTTCCACCCGAGGCGACAAGATTCTGGATACACCGCTTTCCAAAATCGGCGGGAAGGCCTTGTTCGTCAAGGAGTTGGAAGAAGCGATGCTCGACGGTCGTGCCGACATCGCGGTGCACTCCATGAAAGACGTGCCCATGCACTTTCCCGAGGGTCTGGGGCTCTCGGTGATCCTGGAAGGTGCCGACCCCACCGATGCGTTCGTTTCCAACCACTACGCCAGCCTGGATGAGCTGCCGGAAGGCGCCCGCGTGGGTACCGCCAGCCTGCGGCGTGGACTACAGATGCGCGAAGCCCGCCCGGATCTGGAGATCCTGAATTTACGCGGTAACGTCCAGACTCGCCTGGGCAAGCTCGATGCTGGTGAGTTCGAGGCGATCATTCTGGCCACCTCCGGCTTGAAGCGCCTGGGACTTGAGGAACGCATCGCCCTGGCGCTCCCGCCGGAAGTCTGCTTGCCCGCCTGCGGCCAAGGGGCGCTGGGCATCGAGTGTCGCCTGCACGATCCCGAGCTGATCCATTTGTTGGCACCGCTGGATGACCCGGACACCGCGACCCGCGTGCGTGCCGAACGTGCCATGAACACCCGCCTGGAAGGCGGCTGCCAGGTTCCCATCGGGGGTCACGCCATCATCGAGGCCGACAATGTGACCCTGTGGTTACGCGGCTTGGTGGGCAACCCGGACGGCACCCAAGTGCTGCGTGCCGAAGGCCGTGGTTCGATGCACGAACCTGAAGCCCTGGGCATTCGCGTTGCCGAAGAGCTGCTTGACCTGGGCGCCGGCGAGATACTCGCTGAGGTCTACGGCGCCAGCGAATGAGTGCACCGGTGTTGATCTGCCGCCCGGGTGAGCGCGGTGAGGTATTGGCTGACGCCATTATCGCGCAGGGCTTCGAGGTTGAACGCCTTGAGGCGATGACCCTGGAAGCCCTGCCCGACCCCCCCGCCTTGCGTACTACCTGGCTAAACATCGACAATTTTCATAAGGTTGTAGTGGTCAGTCCCTTTGCCGCCCAATGTCTGAGCGAGGCATTCGACCGTTACTGGCCACAGTTGCCGGTCGGGATCGACTACTATGCAGTAGGTAACGCTACAGCGGCCACGCTCCATGAAACTCTCGGCGTGGCGGTACATGTGCCGCCGCCTCAAGCCGGGGAAGACACCAGCGAAGCGCTGCTGGCGCTGGGGTCGCTGCAAGGGCTGGCTAACCAGCGCATCCTGCTGGTGGCGGGGGAAGGCGGCCGCGCCTTACTCGGCGAAACATTAGCCGAACGTGGTGCAAACGTGACGCGCCTGGCGGTCTATCGGCGCTGTTTCAAAGCACCGTCTATCGACTTGCAGCGGCGTCTTCAAGATGGAAATTATCAAGCGTTGGTCGTCACTAGCGGCGAATTGCTTGAACATCTGGCAAAATGGTGCGATCAGGCAGCCTTGAACCAACCGCTAATCGTTTCCAGTCGCCGTTTGGCTACACTGGCCGACACACTGGGCTTTCGTGCCCCCATGGTGGCGTCGGGAGCAACACCGAATGCACTGACAGCCGCGTTGGCTCGGGCCTGTAACCCGAAGGGTGCCGATGTCGATCCAGGAACTTAACAAGGGCTAGCGACAGAATGAGCAAACAACCAAACGAACAGGACGACGCAAAGAAGACGTCCGACGCCCGTAGCGAAAGCTCAGAGCCACGCGGGGATACCGCCAAGGCGTCACCCTCTTCTTCCGCCACGACCGATCCATCGGCTAGCGGCACCTCTTCCGCCCCTGAGCCAGGCAGCGAAAATGCTGCCAAAAGCGATACGGCCGCAAACAAAGGCCATTCATCGCGTAATCATCGCTCCCGGCGACGTAACCGGCCCGAGAGCAATGCTGATGCCAAGCCGGCGGAACACAGCGTCGAGCCGACGACACCCGGCGGCAAGCCTGCCTCGTCCTCTTCTGCCAGCGGTTCTTCCAGCAGTGGCTCTTCTACCAGCGGCCCGTCCGCTAACAGCGCAACCTCTGCGGCTACCGGTAGTGATAGCGACAAGAAGACCGCCAGCGCCAAGGGCGCCTCGACGCCACCACCGGCGTCCACCTCCTCCCAGGCCAGCAAGGGGGGCAGTGGCGGCAAGATCGGTGCTCTGGCCTTGGTGTTGGTCATTCTGTTGGCCATTATCCTGGCGTTTATCGCCTGGCAAGGGTGGCAGCGCCTTGAAACACAGCAACAACGCCTGGAAAGTGTGGCCCAGCAGGCCGAAGCCAGCGCTTCCATGCAGGCTTTGAACGAACTGGAAGCACGCCTGGAAAGCGGCGAAACCGAGCGCGACCAGGTGCTGAACAGCGCCGTCGAGGAACTACGTGACGATTTCGCCAGCTACCGCAGTAACGTCAATGACACACTGGATCAAGTGTTGGATGAGCTTTCCAGCGAACAGGACACTGACGAGCGCGAGTGGCTGCATGCCGAAGCCGCTTACTTGTTACGCCTGGCCAACCAGCGCCTGCAGCTCGAACGTGACGTCGAAGGTGCTGCCGCCTTGCTGCGCACCGCTGACGCACGCCTGCAAGAAGCCGACAACCCGGCACTGACCCCGGTTCGCCGCGAAATCGCCAATGAACTGGCTGCTCTGGAAGCCGTACCCGAGCTGGACCGCACCGGTGTCTATCTCGCTCTCAACGCCCAGCAGGAACGCATCGCCAAGTTGCGGCTTTCCCAGGAAATCGAAGAGCCGGCGGTGACTGCCGAACAACGGATCGAGGAGCCGCCTGAAGGGTCTTTCCAGCGCCAGCTGGCCCGCTTCGGTGCCGAGCTGAAAGATCTGGTGGTGATTCGTCATCACGATGAAGCGCTGGAAGCCTTGATCACCCCGGAACAGGAATCCTACCTGCGCCAGAGCCTGCGCCTGGTTCTCGAACAATCGCAGCTGGCCCTGCTCAAGGAAGAACAGGAACTGTTCGAAGCCAGCATCGACAAGGCCCTTCAGTTGCTCAATGGCTACTATGACACCAGCCGCAGCGAAACCCAGGCAGTGATCGATCGTCTTGAGGAACTCAAGCAGACACAAATTCAGCCGGAACTGCCGGACATCAGCGCGTCTCAGCAAGCGTTGGCGCGTTTCATCGAGCGCAGGTTCCAGTCGCGCAGCGATGATGGAGGTGATGCATGAGAAAACTGCTACTGCTGGTAGTCCTCGGCCTGGCGGTGGGGGCCCTGTTCGGGCATCTCATGATGTCAGTACCCGGCTACTGGCTGATCCGTATTGGCGATACCTCAATGCAGACCTCGTTCTGGTTCGGCCTGGTACTGCTGCTGGGTGCCTTCATCGTCTTGCACTTCGCCTTGCGCCTGCTGGGCGCTCTGATTCGGCCGGTCGGCCGCTTCAAGCGCTGGAACACGCGTGCACGCAATCATCGGGCGATGAAAAAGACCGTACACGGTTTGGTGGCACTGACCGAAGGGCGCTGGAAACGGGCGGAAAAATCCTTGGTCAAGTCGGCTGATGATTCCAGCACGCCATTAGTCAACTACCTCTCCGCCGCCCTGGCCGCGCATTACCAGGGGCATTACGAAAAAGCCCAAGAGCATCTCAACCATGCCCAGTTGACCACGCCGGGCGCCGATACCGCCGTGGGCCTGATGCAGGCTCAGCTGATGATCGATCGTCAGCAACCCGAAGAGGCGCTGGCCATCCTGACTCGGCTGGACAAGAAGCTGACCAACCATCCCCAGGTACTCAAGCTGCTCAAGCAGGTGTATCTCAGCGTCAGTGACTGGGAAGGCTTGCGCCATCTGCTTCCCCGGCTCGCCGCTCAACGTCTGATTTCGCTGCAGGAACGCGAGCAACTGGAATACCGCGCCTACCGTGAACTGATCGTTTTCGAAGCGCAGAATCCCAGCGATATCGAGCGGGTTCGCAGCTTGTGGGCGGACATGCCCGATTATCTGCGTGCCAATAGCGAACTGATCATGCTCTACACCGAAGCGCTGGTGCGGGCGGGTGAAGAGCCGATTGCCGAGCGTTTGCTCAGCCATTCGCTGGATCAGCATTGGGACACACGCCTGGTAACCCGTTACGGCTTGATCAACGTGGATGCCGCCCGCCAGCTGGCAAAAGCGGAGAAATGGTTGCAGGAACGGCCCAACGACCCGGAACTGCTGTTGGCACTGGGGCGTTTGTCACTGCGTACCGGCCAATGGGGCAAGGCCCAGGAGTATTTCGAAGCCAGCCAGCGCCAGCGACCCAACGGCGTGGTATGTGCGGAATTGGCTCGCTTGTTCGCCAGCCTCGGCGAGCATCACAAGAGCCAGCTTTACTACCGTCACAGTGTGGAAATGCTGGCCAAATCGTTACCTTCGCTGCCCCAGCCAAGCGACGCCGAAGCGACCAAAGCCGACAAAGGCAAGGACAAGGAGACAGACAAGGACAAGCCGAAAAAGAGTGCTTGAAGGCGTGACTTCCGCCAAGGCGAAGGAACGGCCAAAAAAGCCCTACGGGGCCTTTAAGACGACTGACGAACCCCACTTCTTGTGGGGTTTCGTCGTTTTTGGGGCCCCCAAACGAATCACTTCACATCATAGTAGGATGCAAATACGGCATGATTCGGGCGGGTTTCAGGCAGCACATAGACGATACCATTCGAGTTCTTGAATGCGGTGCTTACCAAGGTTGTATAGAACGCTTTCGGCACATTGATGCAGCCATAGGATATCCGTTTGTCTTCTGCATGAGGTGACGCCAATCGTTCCTCCCGGCGCTCCCTAGGGGTGCCGGTGACGACCGGATGAAGGGAAATGGCGGTTTCATAATCTATCCAGAGTATCTCGCCACCCTTGAGGTTGCGTCCCAACGAGGCCACGAAGCGGCCCGCCGGCGTCGTGCGCTCTTCTGGAAGAATGCTCGCCAGAGCTCGCTCGCCAATGCCCGGCACCGAATCATCCCCCACCGCCATCCCCAGCAAGGCGGATGACTCCCCACGAAGTTGGCCTTCTGCATTGAACATGAAAACCTTGGCCTCTCGCTTGTCGATAATCATGAAGGGCATGGCGAGATTATCCTCCGAGTCGATAATCCAGTTAACGATGTCTTTCACTTGCTCTGATGCATGTTCAACGGTGAATCGTTGCGCTGAATCTGAGGCGTCATAGGAATTTGCCTGAGCAGCTTGAGGCGCGACAAAGGCAATTATCAGCCACCATAGACATAGGGTTTTCAATCGATTCAAGGGCATGTCTCCTGCGGCGATTTTCCAACGGTTAGGTTAGGTTAGGTTACGCACAACGGCTACCAGCGCCTGGATAGCGCTGGTAGCCGTTTATTCTCCTAATATTTCAGATTTAGAAGCGGTCTTGCTTGGGCGCATAGACTGGTGGTACATAGGCATCGGGCTGCGTCACGAGGTCGTTTTCCGCTGGCGACTCCAGGCGCTCCAGCTGCGATGTCGGCATATTGACGGCGGCGGTCGCGAAGGTCAGCGCTAGCCCCTCGCTGATATCCTCGGGCGAGTAGCCGCTCTCATCTGGAAAAGAGATGACTGGCCTGAGGGCCTCTTCAGGAGGCAATGCTGCTGCCAACGGCAAGCTCGGCTCCGATCCAGAGTCTGTCTCGTCGGGGTCGGTGGTGCTTGGATCAAGCGGATCAGGCTCGACAGGATCAGTGGTTTCCGGATCTGTCGAAATCGGAGCGACAGGGTCGCCGGGATCGGTGGTGCTTGGATCCGTTGTACTTGGGTCAGTAGTGCTGGGATCTACCGGATCAGTCGTGTCGCCAGGAACAGTGGTATCAACTGGATCGGGAATTGGATCCACCGGATCGACTGCAACAGCGGTGACTAACAGCGTCCCCTCGACGTAATTGATGGCGTAATTACCAGGATCGAAAGTGCCTGGCTCCGCATCACTGGGCGTGATGACATAATCACCAACATCAGCCGTTGCCACTATCCCAGGACTGGTCAGGGTGACGTCACCAATAGTTTCTCCTGGCACAAGGCCCTCTTGCTCGTAAGTCAAGGTCTCCGGATCCAGCTCCACGCCGGATTCCTTCTCGGCATCGTTAGCCGTGATGGTCAGCTGTGCCGGGGTGATATCCGCTCTGGTGACATAGGTTCCCTCCGTAGTGCCGAAGGGGGCAAAGAGCTCATAGTCGGTGTCATCAAAGCTGGCTTGATAAGTAATCAGCTTCTCGGTGCCCACATCCTTGGTATCAAACTCGGCATTACTTACCTCCAGCTCACCGGTTGGCTCTGGCTGTATGCCGTTGATATCGGGTTCGAGGCCACTGACGGTAGTGTCGCGCAGGCCGTCGTAGACCTTGTCGTCGCCCAGCCCGAACACCCAGGCCTTGGCATCCAGGGTTCCGCCACCGTCTTTCAGGTTTAGATCGTAAGCACCTATCTCGGTGTTAGTGTCGGCATAACTGGCGGGGTTGAAACGCACCCTCAAGGTGCCGGTATTGATGGTTATGCATTCGGCACAGGTAATGTCTACGGTGCCGCCGATGTCGGCGCCCGGTCCGGTACCGTCATTGTCGGCGATCAGTATGACGTCACCAGTCGTCACCGTAATCGCTGCCCCCACATTGACATCCTTCCCGGCAAGCGCCGTCAGGTTGCCGGTGGTGATCGTTGATGCCCCTGTCAGCGTCACGTCGTTTTTCGCATTGAAGGTAAGGTCGCCGGTGGTAGTGGTGACGACGGCGTTTACGTTCACATTACGGTCAGCGTTGGCTACTAGGCTACCGTCGGTGCCGGTAATCGCCGCATTGATGTTGACGTCGCGATCGGCGTTAAGCGTCAGGATAGTCTGATCGGTCCAGGTGATGGCATTCATGACTGTGATATCGCCATTACCGGTGCCGCTTGCGCCGCTATTTTCCGTGGCCACGGTGATATTGCTGGCGCCCAGGCCGGTGACCAGGTCGGCAACATTGATATTGGCGGCACTCACCCCCGAATCCGGGGCGAAGACGTTGTCGGTTGGTGTGGCGCCCGTGGTTGCCGCACTGGAGATGGTGATATCCGCCGGGTCGAGCAACCACATGCCCACGGTCCCATTGGGTGCGCGTGTATCGATCCTGATGTCCGCCACGTCCAGCCAGCCACCGGAGGTCTCCATCAGGCCGCCGTCACCAGCTTGTTCACCACCACGCGCGCTGATACTGCCGTAGGCGCGGGTTGAGTTGTCCGCCCACAACACTGCCGTACCGCCGTCACCCGTCGTGATGGCGTCAGCATAAATGTTTGAACCAGCGCTCATGTAGGTAGCGCTGGCATTCTGCACAGCGAGGTCCTTGCCTTGGTATCCGCCACCGATCAGCACGCTGCCACCGCCGGCGTCGCCGGAGGCATCGATCAACGCATCATAGAGGCCGACGTGATGGGCGGTCGCGGTGACGCTACCCCCGGTTTCCCCGGCATCGGCGCTGGACACATCCAGGCTGCCGCCGACCTTCACCGTGCCGCTGCGTATGTCACCCATCAGCATGATGGTGCCATTGCGGTTTTCGATGCTCTGGGCCCGGAGCACCCCGGTGTTGTTGACCGAGGACTGCAACAGATCGCCCGCCGATTGAGCGGTCATCAAGACCTTGCCGCCATCGGCTTGAATCATCCCACCATTCTGCACCAGCGCATCCAGCGCGCCTTGGTTGACAGCCACATTCAACAGGCCGTCGCCCGCCACGTCGAGGGTGATGGCGTCGCCTGCCGCCAGCGCTACAGTGCCGAGATTGGCCTGAAGGGTGCCCTGGTTACTGACATTGGCGCCGAGCAGGGCGACATAGCCGCCATCGGCATTGATTGTGCCCTGGTTGACGATGCTGCCGTCACCCGTCCCGACAAAATTGAAGTTTCCCGCTGCAAAATCACTGTCGCTGATTGCCAGCGTAGAGGCCACCAGGCCGCCGACATTGACCGAGGCGTCTTTACCGAACAGTACGCCGTTGGGATTGATCAGGAACACGCTGCCGTTTGCAGTGAGAGTGCCCATGATGGCCGAGGGGTCCGACCCCAGCACCCGGTTGAGGCTAATCGAACTACTGTTGGGCTGGACAAAGTTCACCGCCTCTCCCGAGGTAATATCGAACGCCTGCCAGTTGATGGCGGCATTCTGGGTGGTTTGAGTAATATCCATCACCGTAGTGTCGCCACTAATATTGACGCTGCCGACTGACACCTCGCCTCCCACCGGCAAGGCCCAGGCATTGCCGGCGACAGCCAGAAAGATCGACGCGATAAGAGGCTTCAGTATAAATAGGACTCTGTTTTCTGAAACTCTGTTACTACCATTGGAATTTTTCCTGCTTCCACTCTTTGCAAACTCGGATCCCGCGACAAAGGTACCGATGTTTTGCTTCCAGATTGATTGGTAGATCTTGTTCATGATGTTTTTCCAAGTATGTTGCATGTCTTGTTAATTGGGTAACTACCGTTGTGTAAGAAGAGCGATCAGAAATACTTGACCAGCTGTAACCAGAATTGACCGTCCGAATCCGGTGCTGAAGTGGCTTCTTCATTACTCAACTTATGGGCGTAGTAAGACTTGACGGAAAAGTTGTTATAGTCGACCCAGTTGACACCCACACCGGTTCCGCTCAGGGTCCGATCATTGTCAGCATCATCGTCGTCCGAAGGATCCTTATAGACAGTCACAGTACCCGCATCGACAAAGCCGATAAGTTGCACGTTGCCAGGCACTTGTTCGGAAAGGCCCGCCAGCAGGAGACGTGCTTCAAGGGTGGCCAGATAGCCCTCATCGGCAAAGGCTTCGCCCTGGGGATAGGCGCGCACGCCATACATGCCACCGAGTGACATCTTCTCCGAGCTGTCGAGATTGTCCGCGGTGAACTGGGCACTTACCGACCCATAGAGAGATAGCGTGTCGGTGAGTTGCTGCAAGCGCATGACACTCAAGCTCAGCTTGTCGAAATGGTCGTTGCTCTTCTCTGTAAAGGTTTTCTCATCAGTTGTTTGGGTATCGACTTCGCCGGTATGCCAGGAGACGGTAGCGGCCGTCAGACCGCCCGCACCCAATTCATCGCGGTGGTCACCGTGGAGACCCGTCGTGACCACATTGGCAGTCTTTTCGCTGACATAGATGTCGTTTCCATACCCGTCTTCGAAGGTCTTGTAGTCGTAGCCAAGTTGCGCGTAGAGATTACTCTGGCGTGAACGGACCAGCGGGTAACGGCCGAAGATACTGGCAACCTGTGCATCGCCTTCGACACCCAGACCACTGAATTCCTTGCCCAGCTCGTACTCGAGATGACTGTAGGCCACGCCGGCCGTCGCCTTGCCAAACTGCATCTGGTAGGCGGCGCGAGCATAATCGAGGCCGTCGAAACTGCTCATCACGCGCAGGCTGGCCACGTCTCCTCGTCCTGCCAGATTATTGACATGAATCGTTCCGCCCAGACGCTCCTCGCCGGTATAGTAGTTGCCGGCGTTGTCGGCATCGATACTGCCTGTCACCCGCTGGCCGGGGGCGACATCGACAATCAGGTCAGCCGCACCCACCGACGCACCCGGCACTAGGGTCGATTGGACGTTGACACCGCGAATGTCCGACAGCAGCAAAAGCCGGCTCTCGAGCGGCGCGCGGTTGATCACTTCGCCACTATCGAGGCCACTGAGCAGGCCATCGGCCAGGCCGTCCGAGAGATCGCTCTGATTGCGTAGAGTGACGTCTTCGTAGCGACCTTCCATCACCGCGATCGTCACCGCACCACCCTCTATTTCCTGTGCAGGCAGGTAGGCTTGCGCGACAAAATAGCCGTTCTGGTGATAAAAATCGGTAATCCGGGAGGCCATTGCCTGTAGCTCGCCCAAGCTAAGTTGCGCGCCCGGCCTGAAACCGGTGAGCGTGAGCAGCTCCTTCTCGGAGTACAGGCTCTGCCCGCTTAGATGCAGTGAATTGACCTCGATCTTCGCCGTGCCTGCGGCACCCATCACCGGTACCTGTGGCTGTTGCACCTCAATTTCCGGCGCAATTCTTTCCACGGTCGGCGTTGGCGGGATCTGTTGAAGCTGGCTGCCGGCACTGGGTAGAGTGCCGCCGGGAAGTTGTGCGGCAAACACCCCTGGGCTTAACGCGAGTAGTGCAAAGGGAATAAGTTTTTTATACGCCATATTAATTTTCCTTGGCATTTTAATTTCTATTTAATTAAAGCCTGTAGGAAAACACAGACTTTTATTTGTTAGGATATTTAGAATTTTTTCAAAAATTACAGATACACTCACCGGCTTCCGGCGCTTTAAAGCGTCGAATAACAAATAGTGTTTATTTAATTTCTTTATCTTCTCGCCGCAGTCGGCAAGAGGTTACTGGAACAGGAAAAAGCAGTGAAAGAGAGGGCGCTGACTAAAAACAAAAACGCACTTCACCGAATCGGAGTGTATTCCGCTTTAGATAGAAAGTCTTATTTTTTTATTACAAAAAACTAATTATTTTAGATTAATTTTTTACGTCACGATTTTTACACTCTTTATAAAATCATCAAAGCTGTAGCGTGAAAGAAATTTTTCAGATAATACGTTTTAACTTCATAGACTTAGACTAGGGTTCGGCGAGTTTTACTCGAGCGCCTGCCAGAACGGTTCCGCGAGCAACTGGCTCAGATCAGGAAAATTCAAACAGCCAGGGTGCCGCAAGGCACCCTTTTTTATCTCGCCTGGCTTGAAAGACGAAGCGTTTTGAACAGCGATGTTCAGGTTCCTGCCGCCTTGATCAGGGCGTCCAGCGACGCCTGGTAGCCTTGGGTGCCCAATCCCGCGATCACACCGTCCGCACGTAGCGAGACATAGGAGTGATGACGAAAGCTTTCACGCTTGTGCACATTGGAAATATGCACCTCGTAGACCTTCCCCTCGAATGCATTCAGCGCATCGAGTATCGCAACCGATGTGTGGGTATAGGCGGCGGGGTTGATGATGATGGCGGTGGTTCCATCAAGACGTGCCGCCTGGATGGCATCGATCAGCTCACCTTCATGGTTGCTTTGTAACGCCTTGATCTCCCACCCATTGAGAGTGGCTTTCTCATAAAGGGCGTGATTGACGTCGGCCAAGGTCTCGTAACCGTAAATCTCCGGTTGCCGGCTTCCCAGAAGGTTGAGATTGGGGCCGTGAAGCACCAGCACTTTATCCTGACTCATCGTTTTAGTCTCCGAATTCACTAGATTGCTTGTCGCTTCGCTAAACGTTGCCCGCACCAAGCCGCTCCCAGCCACAGTAAAGGGCTACCCAGGGCGTAGATCACCGCCAGGAAGGCATCATCGCCTTGCCACAGCACGAAGACTTCCAGGCTGAACAACGAAAAGGTGGTGAAACCTCCGCAGAATCCCGCTACCAGAAAGGGCTGCCAGCGGGCCAGCAAGCCTTGTCTGTGAGCCGCAGCGGTGACCACGCCGGCAATCAAGGCCGACCCGAGTAGATTGACGCCCAGAGTGCCCCAAGGGAAATAAGCACCGAACAGATTCAGGGACACGATGCTTACCAGATAGCGACTCGCCGTTCCCAGGGCGCTACCCAGCCCAGCGGCAAGATAAATCATCGCCTCTCGACGACGCCTCAGGGAAGTAGCCGTCACCGAAGTAGTTGTCACCATAAAGCACGCCCCAACCAGAATCCCAGCGCCAGCAACATCAATCCTCCCAGGCAGGTCCCCCCCATATTGAAGATAGCCGCCTGATGCCTGCCACTTTGCCATAGACTCAGTGTTTGCAGGCTTAATGAAGATACCGTGGAATAGCCTCCCAGCAAGCCGGTGACCAACATATACCACACAAGGCTCCGGGCACTGAGATCAGGCGCCAGCAGCATCCCCGCCACTAGCCCGATCGCGGCGGCTGCGGATAGGTTGACGGCCAGGGTGCCCCAGGGAAAGCGGCTGCCCATCAGGCGGGCCAGTGCATTGGAAACCGCCAGGCGCAACATGCCGCCCAGTGCGCCCCCTATCATGATCATACCCAGCCATTGCCAGTTGATCCCCACCATTGCCTCCTCGTGCTACATTGCGCTGGAATCGATGAATGGGCCTTGAACGGATCGACGCCATGACCTTGCCGATATACCTCGGCCTACCCATGTGGGCCAACGCCGACTGGCTGGGCAGCCTGTATCCACCCCACGCAGGGCGTGAGCTCCTGCATGATTACGCAAAGGTGTTTTCCAGCGTAGAAGGCAATACTACCTTTTATAGCGGCGCGCCACGAAGTGACATCGTAGCGACTTGGGCGCGGCAGGTCCCCCCTCACTTTCGCTTCTGTTTCAAGCTGCCCGCCTCGATTACGCATGAGCAACGCCTGACTCGCCTGGAAGATGCCTGGGCGTTCTTGCATGCCCTCGCCCCGCTGCATGCACGCCTGGGTCCCACGATGGTGCAATTACCTCGGGATTTCGGATCCCGAGAGCTACCCAAGCTGAAGGCATTGCTGGCAGGTTGGCCGCGTGACTTACCCTGCGCCGTGGAAGTACGCCACCCCGAGTTTTTCCACAAGGGAGAGGCTGAAAAAGCCCTCAACCGATTGTTGATAACTTATCGGGCCAATCGGGTAATGCTGGACGTTCGCCCCTTGTTCTCCACGCCGGCTCATGGTCATTCCGGCCTGGCCAAAGCGCAGCAAGAAAAACCCAAACTCCCATTACACGTGCTTTCCACAGGAGATTCTCCGGTAATTCGGTTTATTGGCCATATTGACAAATTAATCAATAAGCGTTATTTCGCGCCTTGGGAAAAACGCCTGAACCTGTGGATAAGTCAGGGGAAAACCGTTTTCTTATTTGTGCATACCCCAGACAACCGGGAAGCTCCCGAGATGGCACGTAGCCTCTACAAGCCACTGGCCAAGGACTCATATCTACCCGAATTGCCTCCTTTTGCTGGTGAACAGCAAACCCGGCTGTTTTAAGTTAACTTTTCAGGCCGCTTCGCTGGCATACACCGCTTTGATCGGATAAATTGCCTTCACTTCGGAAAGTAATATCAATTTATGACGTTCCGAACCGTTGTTTTCCTCGCAGCGCTTTATCGCGCTGGCCCGAGGTACGCAATTCACTATCCAGCTAAAAACTATCCAACTAAAAACTACCTAGCTAAACACTATCTAGCTAAAAACCATCCAGCTAACAAAAAGGTGATGTATGGCAAAGCTTGCACATGCGCAATGGTCATCCAGGATGACCTTTGTGCTAGCCGCTGCCGGCTCGGCGGTCGGCCTGGGCAATATCTGGCGTTTTTCTTACATGGTGGGCGACAACGGCGGCGCAGCGTTCGTGCTGATCTACCTGGCGTGTGTGGCACTGGTCGGTTTACCGGTGCTGGTTGCCGAATGGATGATCGGGCGGCGGGGGCAGAAAAACCCGATCAATTCGATGGCTGAGCTAGCCAGTAAGCACGGCAAGTCGCCGGCCTGGGCGCTGGTGGGTATCAGCGGTGTACTGGCCGCATTCTTGATACTCTCGTTCTACAGCGTGATTGGCGGCTGGTCGCTCAACTACACGCTCGGCACGGTCATCGGCACCTTCAACGGCCAGGACGCCGACAGCATCAGCGACTTGTTCGGCAGCATGCTGGCAAGTCCCGGTACCTTGCTGTTGTGGCACACTGCTTTCATGCTGCTGGTGATCGGGATTGTAGCGCGTGGCGTGACCAAGGGGCTGGAAAGTGCGGCACGCTCGATGATGCCCGCCTTGGTTGTGCTGATGTTGGTACTGGTGGGTTATGGGGTGGCTAGCGGTCACTTCGGCGAAGCGCTGGCCTTCATGTTCCGCCCCGATTGGAGTGCGGTGAATGGCGGCGTCGTATTGGCCGCGATGGGCCAGGCATTTTTCACCCTGTCGTTGGGCATGGGCATCATGATGGCCTATGGCTCCTACCTGGGAGAAGACGTCAATCTGATCAGCACAGCGCGTACCGTGATCATTCTGGATACCGGTATCGCCCTGCTTGCGGGCCTGGCCATCTTCCCCATCGTGTTTGCCAATGGCCTGAGTGCCGGCGAAGGCCCCGGGTTGATCTTCGTCACCCTGCCGCTAGCCTTCGGCAACATGGCGGGAGGCACCCTGCTCGGCCTGATGTTCTTCCTGCTGCTTACCTTCGCTGCCCTAACTTCGGCTATTTCGCTGCTTGAGCCGGTAGTGGAAATGATGGAAGAGCGCACTTCCCTGCCACGTGTCAGCGCCACATTGGTCAGCGGCGTTGCGGTATGGATGCTGGGAGTTGCAGCCCTGTTGTCGTTCAATGTGTGGGCGGACTTCCAGATCATCGGGCTAAATATCTTCGATCTTCTGGACACTTTCACCAGCAAGATATTGCTGCCGCTGACCGGCCTGGGTGCCATCGTCTTCGTCGCCTGGTGTCTCAAGCGTGAAAGTGTAGAAACCGAACTGGGGCTGTCCGCCACCGGTATCAGCTTGTGGAATATCGTGGCACGTATCATTGCGCCAATCGGCGTGATCATCGTGTTTGTCGCCGGGCTTATCTAACGCCCTCACAAGCTCTAACGCTAACTATCAGGTTAGTTATCGGGCGATAAAGGGCCTCGTCACTCAGCGGGCGAGGCACTTTTCAATTTCAATGCAATTTGCTTTCCAGCGCATCTTCCTCTTCATCCGGTAAAAGCTCGATATCCCGTGAGAGTTTTTGAAATTCCCGATGCAATTCTATTCCTCGACGGGCGCGAAAATTGCGCTGTGCGGCGTGGCGCCGACGTTCAATATGTTCATCGAGCCCCATGCTCATGAAGATATCCAGAAGCTCACTCTTGACTGAAGTTAACCGTTCGACGTTACGCATAGCGTCGCTCCTCCAGATGCCTATCCCTGTATTCCCCTATCTGCATAGCATCACTTACTGGTGATGCAGCGTGACACGTCATTTTTACTATAATCCAGTTGACGAAATGATGACGTTCTGGAAAGCAATATTCCCTCAACGCTCGTTTTCGCTATTCGCCCTAACGTTCTATTCGTTATAACGTTCGGCTCATCATACCGTTCAGCGGTTTTTCATATGCCGTCGTCAAGTAAATAACGTCACGCCAGAGGAAGCCAAATGCAGCAACGAGACGTCGATATCGCCATCATCGGAGCCGGCAGCGCAGGATTGAGCGCTTGGCATGCCGCCAATAAATACACGGATAACGTGGTGCTGATTGAAGAAGGAGAATATGGCACTACCTGTGCCCGGGTAGGCTGCATGCCCTCCAAGTTACTGATCGCCGCTGCTGAAAGGGCGCATCAGGTGCGTGATGCGGCAGGATTCGGCGTAGAGGTGGAAAACGTAACGATCGATGGCTGCGCGGTGATGGCGCGCGTCAAGCATGAGCGTGACGGCTTTGTGGATAGCGTCCTGACGTCCATGCAACGCATTGATGAAGTCAAGCGCCTGGAAGGTCATGCCCGGTTTATCGACGCCCATACCCTGGCCGTCGGTGAACATAGCCGGGTACGGGCGCGTAACATCATCATCGCTACCGGCTCACGCCCTACCTGGCCCGGCATCTTCGAAGGCGCAGGAGACCGGCTGATCGTTAACGATGATATCTTCGACTGGGACGACCTGCCGGAATCGGTGGCGGTGTTCGGCCCGGGTATCATCGGGCTGGAGTTGGGTCAGGCCCTGCATCGGCTGGGTGTGCGAATACGCATGTTCGGCATCGGCGGTAGCCTGGGGCCGTTTCAGGACGCCACCCTGCGCGACTACGCCGACCAGACCTTCAAGGCGGAGTTTTATCTCGACCCGGATGCCGAGGTGGAAAGCATCGAACGCGAAGGCGACCAGGTCGTGGTGACCTTTCTTGAGCGCGATACCGGTCAACGCCTGACCGAGCACTTCGACTACTTGCTGGCCGCTACCGGTCGACGCCCTAACGTCGATAAGCTTGCGCTGGAAAATGCCGGGCTGACACTCGACGACAAGGGAATCCCCAGCTTCAATCGATTCACCCTGCAATGCCTGGATGCCAGCGGTGAGCCAAGTCACGTCTTCATTGCAGGCGATGCCGACCAGGAACTTCCTCTTTTGCATGAAGCCATCAATGAAGGACGTATCGCGGGCGATAATGCCGGACGCTACCCGGACTGCCGAGTCACTCAACGCAATGTGGCGTTGGCTATCGTCTTCACCGATCCCCAGATAGCCACGCTAGGCCCCAGCCGCGGGGAGCTGGAGCAGCGTTATGGCGGCCATGGCTGCCTTGCGGTGGGGGAAGTCACCTTCGACAAACAAGGCCGCGCGATAACCATTCGCGAAAATCAGGGCATGCTGCGTCTTTATGCAGAGCATGGCAGCGGCCAGTTTCTGGGCGCGGAACTGTTCGGCCCGCGGATCGAACATATGGCGCACCTGCTGGCGTGGGCGCTGGAACAGAAACTTTCCGTGAGCCGGATGCTCGAGATGCCCTTTTATCACCCGGTATTGGAAGAGGGCTTGCGTAGCGCCCTGCATGACCTCAACGCCAAGCTGCGCAAAGGGCCGGGAATCATCGAGCACTGCATGGAGTGCGGGCCGGGAGACTGAGCGATAGCAGCACATCACCGCCCGACAGCCGCTATCCGCTAGAACTGCTCACGGCGACGCTCTCATGCACAGCGGCTGCCAATGTCGCTGTCGCCTGGGTGTCGCCACTTTCCCTGCCCATTTCGTCTATCAGTCAGGCATACTGTGACGGGGCGCCGATTGACCGGCGTCGCTTATGTATCATTACCGAGGAGCTGAACGTGAGTCGCGCCCTGTTCGATGAATTGAGACGCCGCATGGAGCACTTTCGCCGCTCCGAGCAGAAGGTGGCACGCTTCGTGCTGCGCAACCCCGAAGAAGTTATCCACATGCGGATTGTCGACCTGGCCACTGAGGCCAAGGTCAGCGAACCCACGGTGGTGCGCTTTTGCCGAGCATTGGGTTGCAATGGTTTTCAGGACTTCAAGCTGCAACTGGCCCAGATGCTGGCCACCGGCAGCCAGTTCGCCCAATTCTCGATGAACGATAGCGACTCGGTGGCGGAATTCTCCTACAGTATTTTCGACTCCACCGTGGGCACCCTGCTTTCCGTGCGTGACCGCCTGGACAACGATGCCCTGGGGCGTGCGGTCAATGCACTGGCCATGGCCAACCGCGTTGAATTCTACGGTTTCGGCGCCTCGGGCGCAGTGGCCTTCGATGCCCAGCACAAGTTTTTTCGGCTGCAGATTTCCACGTCCGCCTACGCTGACCCGCATATGCAGAACATGTCGGCGGTGACCCTCAAGGAAGGCGATGTGGTGGTGGCAATTTCCCAGACCGGGCGCACCAAGGCACTGGTCGCCAGTGTCCGCCTGGCCCGGGAAGCGGGTGCCACGGTGATCGGCCTGTGCCCCAGTGGCTCGCCGTTGTCTGAGGAAGTCAGCCTGCCGCTGTATATCGACGTCCACGAAGACACGGAAATCTATACCCCCATGAGTTCACGCATCGCTCATCTGGTATTGATCGACGTGCTCGCCGTGGGGGTGGCCAAGACACGCGGACCCAAGCTGGCGCAACAGCTCAAGGCGGTAAAGAAAAGCCTCACCCCGCTGCGCTTTCCCGAGGAAGGATAAGCACCAAGACGCCATGGTCTCTGTGCTAGGCCATGTCTGTGCTAAACCGTAACTGTGCTAAACTTGGCGCCCATTTTCGACCCGGCAGCGGCCTGTATGGAAGACGTCACGGCGATTCTTGATTCCTTGAACCCCGACCAGCGCGAGGCGGTCAGCGCCCCCCAGGGCAACCTTCTGGTGCTGGCCGGGGCAGGCTCGGGCAAGACCCGGGTGCTGGTGCATCGCATTGCCTGGTTGATGCAGGCCGAAGGCCTTTCGCCTTATGCGTTGCTGGCGGTGACCTTCACCAACAAGGCCGCCCGCGAGATGCGCACCCGCCTGGAAGTGCTTCTCGGCATATCCCTGCGCCATGTATGGGTGGGCACCTTTCACTCCATCGCCCATCGCTTTTTGCGCACTCACTGGCAGGCGGCACGTCTGCCGCAAAATTTTCAGATCATCGATTCCGACGACCAGCTACGTCTGGTCAAGCGGCTGCTCAAGGATTATTCGATCGATGTGGAGAACTTTCCGCCACGCCAGGTGCAGTCGTTCATTTCCGGCTGCAAGGAAGAAGGCCTGCGCGCCCAACAGGTGGACGTTCACGGCGATGCCTATCTGGGTCAGATGGTCGAATTGTACGAACGCTACCAGCTGACCTGTGAGCGGGGTGGGCTGGTCGATTTCGGTGAACTTCTGCTGCGAAGCCTGGAGCTGCTGCGCGATAACCCTACGCTTCTGGCCCACTACCGCGAACGTTTCGGCCATGTACTGGTAGACGAGTTTCAGGACACCAATACCCTGCAGTACGCCTGGCTCAAGTTGCTTACCGGCCAACAGACGCCGATGACGGTGGTGGGCGACGACGACCAGTCGATCTACGGCTGGCGCGGCGCTAAGGTAGAAAACATCCGCCGCTTCGAGCAGGAGTTTCCCGGCACCCATACCGTGCGTCTGGAACAGAATTACCGCTCCACCAGCGCGATTCTCGATGCCGCCAATGCCCTGATCAGCCACAACAGTGAACGCATGGGCAAGAAGCTGTGGACCGAAGGCGCCCAGGGCGAGCCGATTTCGATCTATGCCGGTTTCAATGACCTGGAAGAAGCGCGTTTCATCGTCGAGACAATCAAGGAAAAAGTCGCCGAAGGTTTCCTGCGCCGCGAGATAGCCATTCTCTACCGCTCCAACGCCCAGTCTCGCCTGCTGGAGGAAAGCCTGATCCGCCAAGGGGTGCCTTATCGCATCTATGGCGGCCACCGTTTCTACGAGCGCCTGGAGATCAAGAACGCCCTGGCGTACCTGCGCCTGTTGCTCAACCGCGACGACGACGCCTCGCTCGAGCGGGTGATCAACGTACCCACCCGTGGCATAGGCACACGCACGGTGGAAATCCTGCGCTTTCGTGCACGCACGGAAAATGTCTCGTTATGGCAGGCGCTGCACGATGCCTTGGCTGACGCCAAACTCAAGGGCCGCGCCGCCAATGCCATCCAGGCCTTCGCCAACCTGATCGAGCGCCTGGACAACGACTGCGCGGGGCTTTCCCTGCATGAAATCATCGATCATGTGATCACCCATACCGGCTTGATCGAACATCACAAGAGCGAGCGCGGCGAGAAAGGCCAGGCCCGGGTGGAAAACCTCGAAGAGCTGGTCACCGCCGGCCGGGCCTTCACCCAGGGCGATATCTTCGAACCGCCGGTGGCGGGGGAAGGCATGGCCGCCCTGGAAGCCTTCCTCTCTGAAGCGGCACTCAATGCCGGCGATCATGAAGCCGATGAGTTCGAGGACAGTGTCCAGTTGATGACCCTGCATTCGGCGAAGGGCCTGGAGTTTCCGGTGGTGTTCATCGCCGGTGTCGAGGAAGGGTTATTTCCCCACAAGATGTCGCTGGAGGAGCCCGGGCGCCTCGAGGAGGAACGGCGCCTGTGTTACGTGGGAGTGACCCGCGCCATGCACAAGCTTTACCTGACCCATGCCGAAACCCGTCGCCTGCACGGTAAGGAGATTTTTCCGCGTCCCTCGCGTTTTTTGCGCGAACTTCCCGAGCATCTGTTGGAGGAGGTGCGTCTGCGCGGCCAGATCTCTCGGCCGGTCACTGCCTCCCGCCCGTCGCCTTTTGCCCAGCAAGGTGTGGATGGCGGCGATGACTTGCCCAGCCTGCATGTAGGGCAACGGGTCAGCCACCCCCTGTTCGGGGAAGGCGTGATTCTCAATGCCGAGGGCGAAGGGGCGCGAGCGCGGGTGCATGTCAGCTTCGAAGGCGAGGGCGATAAGTGGCTGGTACTGGGTTTTGCCAAGCTGACGCCTCTTTGAGTGGGGCAACCCGCTTGCCCGACAAAACCACCATGACGCATACTGACCGCCGGACATAGGCATGACACCTTATGCATATGTATAAAAAATCAGACAATTTCCGGAGTCACTCTGCCATGATGCAACGCCGTAACTTTCTCAAGACCGTCGGCATCGGCGCCGCCGGCGTCGCTGCCGCACCCTTTGTTTCCACCGCTAGTGCCCAGGAAACCATTACCTGGGATATGGTCACCTCCTGGCCTAAAAACTTTCCAGCACTGGGCACCGGTGCCAATGATTTCGCTGCACGTGTCGAAGCCCTTTCAGGTGGGCGCATGCGTATTCGCGTCCACGGTGCCGGTGAGCTGGTGCCCGCGATGGAAGTCTTTGACGCCGTGGCGGCGGGTACCGCTGAAATGGGGCACTCCACTGCTTATTACTGGCGTGGCAAGGTAGCCGCCTCACAGTTCTTCACTGCGGTGCCTTTCGGTATGAACACTACCGAAACCAACGCCTGGCTGTACCATGGCGATGGACAGGATCTGTGGGACATGATCTATGCCAAGCACAACCTCAAACCCTTTGCCGTCGGCAATACCGGTGCCCAGATGGCAGGCTGGTTCAAGAAGGAAATCAACTCGCTTGAAGACATGCAGGGGCTCAAGCTACGCCTGCCCGGGCTTGCCGGCGAAGCCATGAATGGCATCGGGGTGACCACCGTGACCACACCGGGTTCGGAAATATTCACCTCCATGCAGACCGGGGTGCTGGATGCCGCCGACTGGGTTGGTCCGTATAACGACCTGGCCTTCGGCCTGCATCAGGTGGCGGACTATTACTACACCTCGGCATGGAACGAGCCCAGCGCAATTCTGGAAGGCACCATCAACCTGGATGCCTGGAATGCGTTACCCGACGACCTCAAGGCGATTGTCACTGAAGCCGCTCAGGCGGCCAACCTGGCAATGATCAGCGAGTTTGCCTTCCGTAATGCGCAGGCCCTGGACACCCTGGTCAACCAACACAACGTCCAGCTGCGCACCTTCCCGGAAGACGTCATGCAGGCCCTGTATGAATCCTCTAAGAATGTGATTCAACAGCAGGTCGATAACGACGAGGAATCACGCATGGTCTATGAGTCCTACGCGGCCTTCCAGAAGCTGGTCCGCCCGTTCACCGATGTAGGTGAATACGCTTACCTGAAAAATCGCGATAACGTCATCTCCTGACACTATGTGGACGATCAGGGTCGATGCTCAGTCATGGCAGAGCATCCAAGGGCGCCTTCGGCGCCCTTATTGCAAGTGTTCAGGCATTGTCACCCTGTACGGCGCGAATCCGGCCATTATCATCCAGCGCCACCATCACGAAACGCGCTTCGGTGACTTTCTGGCGTTCATCCAGGCTGCAGCCGTGAGGCGGACGCACCCATACTTCTACGTCTAGCTTGATTGAACTGCGGCCAATCTCACGCACCTCGGTATACACACTCACCATCGACCCCGCTCGTACCGGGCTCAGGAAATCCATGGCTTCGATAGCCACCGTTGCGGTACGCCCACCGGCTTTGCGCCCTGCGGCAAGCTCTGCGGCCTGATCCATGTGGCTGACTAGCCAGCCACCGGAAATATCGCCGTAGAAATTGGTATCCTGGCGCGATGCCAGAAGTTTCAATGTGAGCTGCCCTCGGGGAGCCGGTGCATCATCCAGATCGGTTTCAAGAACGTTCATGGTCGCTTCGCTTTACAAGATTATTGTTATACAAGAGAAAGAGGATATTCCAAACCGGGCGAGACTATCACAACCCCCGGCAACATGGCGTAAAAGTGCGGCTGGATGCCTCTTGGCTCGATTTGCTGCATTGCAGTAAGCTTAGAGGTTCAGTAAAGCACAGGATCCAGACGCGGTGAAGACCTTCCGTCCCACGCGGCTGGTGCTCGATGCATTTATATTGCTCATCTTCTGGAAACACCACCATGCTGAATGCTTCCACCGCCCTTCTTCGGGGAACCCGACTGGTCTATAGCCGGGGGCTACGCCGCTATGTCTTCATTCCCATCCTGGTCAATCTGCTGGTCTACGTCAGTATGCTGCATTATGTGATCACTCACTTCGGCGGCTGGCTCGGAGGATGGATGGCCATGGTGCCCGCTTGGCTCGACTGGCTATCCTGGCTGATCTGGCCGCTGTTCGTGCTGAGCCTGGTGGTGGTGGTGTTCTTCACCTTTACCTTGGTCACGCATTTTATCGCCGCCCCTTTTTACGGTTTCCTGGCCGCCAAGGTGGAAATTCAAGCGACCGGACGTCAGCCCCTGGATGATCGCGGTCTAGCCAGAACCGCCGTGGATGCTGTGGGGCGCGAACTGGTCAAGCTAGGGTATATTTTGCCAAGGGCCGTCCTGCTGTTCATCATTAGCTGGATTCCCGGCCTCAACCTGTTCGCCCCCTTGCTCTGGGCGCTGTTTTCCGCCTGGGTCATGGCGATCACCTACCTTGACTATCCGATGGATAACAACAAGGTTACCTTCGCCGAGATGCGCAAACGTTTAAACGGCCGTTGGTGGCAGAGCCTAAGCTACGGCGGGCTGGTCACCCTGATTACCTGGCTACCCTTGGCCAACCTCTTCCTGATTCCCGGCGCCGTGGCCGGTGCGGTATTGATGTGGGATCGCCATTATCGTGAGCAACGCGACATGGTGACCCAGTAGCGTCTTTTTCAGGATGGCGGCGCTATGATGTCATCTGGCAATTCCTGCCCACTTACCCAGGCCCACTTACCGAGGATATTTATGATGCGCTTTTCTCTTGCGGCTCTTGTCACGGCAGGCCTGCTCGCTGCGGGTGGCGTGCAGGCCCAGAATGTATCCCCCGACGGGCTACATCTGCTGCATCCGTTTGCCACCCCTACGCCCCCCGGTGTGCCTCATGGTGCGGCCTACCTGTCCATCAGCGTGGAAGACGACACCCCGGCGGTTCTCGTCGGCGCCCGCTCTCCTGTCAGTGAAAGCGTGGAAATACACGATATGGCCATGGACGATGGCATCATGCGCATGCGCCGTATCGAACAGCTCGAAGTGGAACCCGGCACGACCCAGGTCATGCGCCCCGGCGGAGGCTATCATCTGATGTTGATGAATCTGGTCAGCCCACTCCAGGAAGGCGAGCGCTTTCCGCTGACGCTTGAGTTTGCTCATCGCGGCGATATCGATGTGGAGGTTGAGGTACAGACCGCACCGGAAGATAGCTCAATGGGTATGGAGCACGGTCAGCACTGAGGCACGCCTGGCCCGGGCGGCTTTTATCTAAAAGCGTGTAATACCTCTTCCTGAGTCGCGTAGCGCGAAGGGAGTATAGGGACTCCTCCCCGGTTGCAAGCGCTGCCATGGCTGCGGCTTTGTACTGGAATCCCTGTCGCTTGATGTTCGCATCTGGGACTGCCCCGGCTGCGGCACCCAAGGCATCGACCGCGACGTCAATGCCGCCCGCAACATCCTACAAGCCGGCACCGCGCTGTTAGCCGGTGCTGAGAGTTGAAGCACTACCGAGGGGCACTCGGGAAGTTACGCCTGTGGAGTTTGTGTAAGACCGGCAATGCCAAGGCATTGAGGCGACGGACAGCGAAGCAGGAACCTGGGAGGTAACGACCAGGGAATCCCCTTCCACAAGCGCGCTAGCGCTGAAGGTGGGGGAGGATGTCAAGTGCCGCTCGGCCACAGGCTCAGAGCGATGCCGGCAAAGACCAGTAGGCCCGACCAGTGATTGTTCAAGAACGCCTGAAAGCAACGGTCTCGCTGACGATCACTAATCAGGTACTGCTGATAGACAAAGGTCGCCGTCATGGCGGCCAGTCCCAGCCAGAAGAAGCCGCCCAGCGCCAGACGAACCCCCACCCAGCCCAGCAATAGCAAGGTGGCTAGCTGCAGCACACCGATCATCAGGCGATCGGCCCGACCAAACAGTACGGCGGTCGACTTGATGCCGACTTTCAGGTCATCCTCACGATCGACCATGGCGTATTGGGTATCGTAAGCCACTGTCCAGGCGACGTTGGCGGCAAACAACAGCCAGGCTTCGAGGGGCACGTGACCCAGGACGGCGCCGAAGGCCATGGGAATCGCCCAGGAGAATGCGGCCCCCAGAAATGCCTGAGGAAAATGCGTATAGCGCTTCATGAACGGATAGATGAACGCCAGCACCACCCCTACCAGCGACAGCATGACGGTAAACAGGTTGGTGAACCACACCAGCACGAAGGCCGCCAGTACCAGCATGACGAACAATGCCTGAGCCTCACCCTCCCCGATACGCCCGGTCGCCAGGGGGCGATTCTTGGTGCGTTTGACGTGGCCGTCGAAGTGGCGGTCGGCGTAATCATTGATCACGCAACCGGCGGCACGCATCAGATAAACCCCGACGATGAAGATCAACAGCACATTACGGCCGGGAATCCCTTCAGCAGCCACCCACAGCGCCCAGAGCGTCGGCCACATCAAGAGCCAGGTGCCAATCGGGCGATCCAGGCGCATCAGGTGCAAGAAATCGGGCACGCGCGCCCATCCCGAAGGCCGCAAAAGGGAACGATCCATGATTACCTCGCGAATAAAAAAACCACTGAGCGTGAATAGAAAAATCACTGAGAGAGTAGCCTAGCGCGAAGGCAGCGCCAGTTCTTCCGCCATTTCGGCCAAAAAATATTCCTGCACCAGCAATGACAGAGCGCCATGGCGAAACACCGAACGCCGTGCCCAAGGCCCCTTTGCCTGAACAAGCTCCGCCTGAACAAGCCGCGCCTGAGCAAAACGCGCCGGGTGATTGCTGACTTCCAGAGGCCCGCGTACCAGATCCGGCTGCTGGAACAACCAGCTACCCAACGAACGCTCGCCAAGCCGCTCCAGGCGTTGTCCGTGCAATTGGGAAAGCGGCGCCACCGAGCGGGCCATCACCCAGGGCGTCTCGCCCAGGCACAGCGCCACTTCACGCAGCCAGGCATGCCGCCCCAGGGGAATTCCCAGCGCCTGGGCTTCATCGGGTAAGGGGCGCCCCACTTCCTGGCGCAGCAGCTTGACGCGAAAAGGTTGTTCTTTGCCCGCTCGGGTCAAGCGTGTGGTCAGCGAATCGGTGGACGCCACCCACTGCCACCAAGCATGACTCATGGCCGGTCGCGCCGCTGCCACCGGACGCCAGACAGGAAAAATAACATCAAGCGTCACTGCGCTCTCCGCAAAAAATAGCCGTGCGCCTAGTGTAACATGGTGGCCACACAGGTTTTTCAGGTGAAACTATGCACGCTTCCAACCACCCTTTGGTGATAGTCGGCAGTGGGATGGCCGGTGTCGGCCTGGTACGCGCCCTCAGAAAACTGGATACCCAACGTCCGATCACCCTGGTCAGCCGGGACAGCGGCAGCGAATATTCCAAACCGCTGCTCTCCACCGGTTTCGCCAAAGGGCTTTCACCCGAAAGCCTCGCTGTACGCTCGGCCTTTGACCTGGCGACACAACTCGATATTGACGTTCTGCCGCATACCTCGGTCACCACCATCAATGTTGCACAGCGTACACTGCTTTTCGCCGATAACCGACAACAAGCCTATACCGATTTAGTGCTGGCCACCGGTGCAGCACCCCGGGTGCCTTTTGCGATTCCCGAAGCGCTGACCTCGCGCCTGTTCACGATCAACGACCTGGACGACTATCATCGATTTCACACCGCCCTGAGCCAAATCAACGGTTCGGCGCGGGTGGCAATCATCGGGGCCGGCCTGGTGGGCTGTGAATTCGCCAACGACTTGCATGCCGCTGGTCACCAAGTGCGTATTATCGCCCCGGAGGCCGCGCCCTTGCCTCGCCTATTGCCGCCCCCGCTAGGCAAGGCACTGGGCAACGCCTTCGTCGAGGCGGGTATACATCTCGAGTTGGGACGCACCATCACCGAGCTGGCCCTCTCCGGCAACGACGTCAGCATTCGCCTAGATAATGCAGACACTGTCACGGCGGACATCGTGCTCATGGCCACCGGCCTTGTACCACGCATCGAGCTTGCGCAACGTGCCGGTATTCATGCCGATGACAGCGGTATCCATGTGGATCGTACCCTGCAAACCTCCCAGCCCGGAATTTATGCGTTGGGCGATGCAGCCTGCGTGGATGGCGTCAACGCCATGTACGTTCAGCCGCTACAAGCCAGCGCCAAGGCACTGGCGGCCACCCTGAGCGGCACGCCGACGACGGTAAGTTTCGGCGCCTGGCCGGTGATAGTGAAGACGCCGTTGCTCCCAGTGGTTGCCTTGCCGCCACTTCAACGGCCTGCGCGCTGGCGAATCGAAGGCGAAGAACACAATTTCAGTGCCTTGGCCGAAGACAAAGACGGACGTTTGATTGGTTTTGCGTTGACAGGCAGCTGCGTGAGAAGGAAAGTGGAGCTTTCCAGAGCGGCACCAGCACTGCTAGGCTGATTTTCGTTACATTCAAGGCTAGGCTGGGTAAGACTGTTACGCTCGACTTGCTGTTACCCGGGGCATCATTTAAACACCCCGTTATCAACAAGCACTTTATTCAACCACTGCATTTAACCACTGCCATCACTACAACGGAGTTTCCCCCCATGCGCAAACCCGAACTCGCTGCCGCCATTGCCGAAGGTGCCGATCTGTCCAAGGACAAAGCCGGCCAGGTACTCAACGTGATTCTCGATGAAATCACCAACAGTGTCGCCCAGGGCGATGACGTGGCCTTGATCGGCTTCGGTACTTTCACCGTGCGTGAACGTGCCGCCCGTACCGGCAAGAATCCGCAAACCGGCGAGCCTTTGCAGATCCCTGCCAGCAAGAACGTAGCATTCAAGCCCGGCAAAGCGCTCAAGGATGCAGTTTCCTGATGAAGCTGAAACTGACGCTGTGGTTCCTGGGCTTTCTGCTCAAGCGAGCCCTGCGCCGCAAGCCGCGCTTTCGCGAGCAACTTGAGCGAATGCGCGGCTTGGACTGGGGCATTGCCACGGAAGACCTGACGGTCGCCCGTTACTACCGCATGTCGCCCAGAGGCATTACCACCGGCAAAGGACTGCCGGTGGATCTTGATCTCGAGCTACGCTTCGATGACCAGGACACCGCACTAGAAGTCCTCAAGAAACCCACCCAAAAAGCCTTTCTCGAGGGCATGATGTCAGGCAAGGTCCGCCTGGTCGGCGATTCTTCCGACATGACCAAGCTACAGAAACTACTCAAGCACTTGTGAACGTTCAAGCACTTGGGAATGTTCGAGTCGTCCATACCCGCCCGCAAGGGCTATACGAAAGTGTCACTTAGCTAGCATGTCGACTTCGCTCTCATTGTCCTTGCGGCGTCTCTGGACGCTCGACAAATTCGCCTACAGCCTAAGGGTTTTCCTGGCGTTTAGCGGCGTCATCACGCTGGGCTGGGTGCTGGACGAGGCGGCACTGGTGATTCCGTTATTTCTGGGGATAAGCGCCAGTGCCCTCTCGGAAACCGACGACAGCTGGCAAGGGCGGCTGCAGGCATTATTGGTGACACTTTCCTGCTTCGCGATTGCCTCGCTGATCGTGCAATGGCTCTATCCTTGGCCGTGGTTATTCGCCCTGGGATTGGGGTCCGCAACCTTCACTCTGATCATGCTGGGAGCGATAGGGCAACGCTTCGCCACCATCGCCGCCGGCACCCTGATTCTCTCCATCTATACGATGATCAATATCGAACATCGTGGTGGCGTGCCCGAAGAGGGCCCTTGGCGCCAGCCATTGCTGCTGCTTGCCGGCGCGGCCTGGTATGGCCTGATTTCGGTCGTGTGGTGCGCGCTGTTCGAGCGCCAGCCGCTCAAGCAAAGCATGGCGCGGGTCTACAAGGAACTGGGCAAGTACCTGATCCTCAAATCGGCGCTGCTCGAACCACTCCGCGATGTAGACATCGAAGGGCGACGCCTGGCCCTGGCGCGCCAGAACGGCCAGGTGGTCGAGGCGCTCAACCAGGCCAAGGAGATGATCTTTCGCCGCCTTGAAGGCCAGCGCGGTGACCACAAGCTCAACCGTTATCTGCGTATTTACTTCGCCGCCCAGGACATTCACGAACGGGCAAGCTCCACCCATTATCCTTACGCCGCCCTGACCGACGCCTTTTTTCATCACGATGTTCTGTTTCGCTGCCAGCGGCTGCTCGACCAGCAAGGGCTGGCCTGCAAGCGTCTGGGCAAGGCGCTGCTGCTCAACCGCCCCTTCGATCATCGCCAGAGCGAACAAGCCCTCCTGGATCTGCGCGCGTCGATCGACAACCTGCATGCCATGCGTGAGCCACGCTGGCGCGAGCTGCTGTTTCCGTTGGAGGCGCTGGCCGATAACCTCGCCACCCTCGAGGAACAGCTGGCCACCGCGCACAACCCCGATGTCAGCGATACTCGGCGTGATGAGGGCCTGTTCAACCGCTCGCCTTCCAGCCTGAGCGATGCCTGGGAGCGCATCCGGCTGAACCTGACGCTGGGCTCGCCGACCTTCCGCCACGCGCTACGCCTTTCAATCGCTCTGCTGGCAGGCTATGGCTTGATGCGCCTGATCGATCCCGAACAAGGCTTCTGGATTCTGCTGACCACCCTATTCGTGTGCCGACCCAATTTCGCCGCCACCCGACGTTTTTTCACTCAGCGCATCATCGGCACCGTGCTCGGGCTGGTCGCCGGCTGGGCCTTGATCACGTTGTTTCCCCATCCGCTGGCCCAGAGCTTGATTGTATTGATCGCCGGCGTCGCGTTTTTCGCCAACCGCGAGGAGCACTACATCATCGCGACGGCTTCGATCACCCTGCTGGTACTGTGCAGTTTCAATCAGGTAGGCAGTGGTTTCGATCTGATCTGGCCGCGGTTGTTCGATACCCTGCTGGGTGCTGCGATCGCCGGTCTTGCGGTGTTCTTCATTCTTCCGGATTGGCAGGGGCGGCGCCTGTATCGTCAGGCGGCCAATGCCTTGGACGCCAACCGGCGTTATCTGGAAGAGATCATTCATCAGTACGAAGCCGGCAAACAGGATGACCTGGCCTATCGGTTGGCGCGACGTGACGCCCATAACGCCGATGCCGCCCTGTCGACCATACTCACCAATATGCTGCATGAACCCGGGCATTATCGTAAACACGATGCCGACGACGGCCTTCGTTTTCTGGTGTTGGATCATACCCTACTGAGTTATCTCTCGGCGCTGGGCGCCCATCGTCACCGTCTTACCGAAGAGAAAGACAAGGCCATCCTGATACCGGTGGCACGGCGCATCGACGAGCTACTGGCGTACTGCGCCGATCAGCTGTTGCATCGTCAACCCATCAGAGCGCTGGAAGGGGATGTGGAAGCATTGTTGGTACAGCTGGATGGCGAGCCACCCCGGACGACTTCTCCAGACGAGAGCCAGGCAGTTGTCGCCTATCGTCCGGTGCAGAGCCAGCTGCGCTTGATTTGCCGCCAACTGATACCGCTAGGCGATGCCGCAAATCGCTTGATCCTCAAGCCGCAAACCGGCCCCTCACCGGACCTTGACGCTTCTCACACCTGACCGTAGCGCCCCGCCTCCTCACCCAGCCAGCGGCGAATCAGCTCCGGGGCGGCCTCAGGCGCCTGCTCTTGCATCGTTCGGGCCAGCGCGCTCACCTGGTCCAGAAGGTCAGCATCGCGCTCCAGGTCGGCGACTTTCATCTGGGCAAGGCCCGTCTGACGGGTACCCAGCACCTCGCCAGGGCCGCGTATTTCCAGGTCCTTTTCGGCGATACGAAAACCATCGGTGGTTTCGCGCATCACCCCTAGCCGCTTGCGGGTACCGTTGGTAAGGGGCGGATGATAAAGCAGCACACAGAAGCTTTCGGTACTTCCCCGGCCCACCCGGCCGCGCAACTGATGCAGCTGGGAAAGCCCCAGGCGCTCGGGGTTTTCGATGATCATCAGGCTGGCATTGGGCACGTCCACCCCCACTTCGATCACCGTGGTCGCCACCAGCAGATCCACCTCGCCCGCCTTGAACGCTTCCATCACCTCGGCTTTTTCGGCCGCCTTCATGCGCCCATGCACCAAGCCGATGGCAAGTTCGGGAAGGCCCTGGGTCAGTTCCTCAAGGGTGGCTTCCGCGGCCTGGCATTGCAGAACCTCGGATTCTTCGATCAGGGTACATACCCAGTACGCCTGACGACCTTCGCTGCAGGCGTTGCGAATGCGCTCGACCACTTCGGGGCGGCGTTCATCGGGCACCACCACGGTCTTGACCGGAGTACGCCCCGGCGGTAGTTCATCGATCACCGAGACATCCAGGTCGGCATAGGCACTCATCGCCAGGGTACGCGGGATGGGCGTGGCGGTCATGATCAATTGATGCGGCGTCAGCCCCCCGGCTTCGCCCTTTTCTCGCAACGCCAGGCGCTGGTGAACGCCGAAGCGGTGTTGCTCATCGATAATCGCCAGACCCAGACGGTGGAAGTGCACATCGCCCTGAAACAACGCATGGGTCCCCACCACCATTTGGGCGCGCCCGTCGGCAATCGCCGCCTTGGCGTCCAGCCGTGCCTTGCCCTTGAGCTTGCCGGCAAGCCAGGCCACATCGATCCCCAGGGGCTCGAACCAGGTGCAAAAATTGCGGTAATGCTGCTCGGCGAGAATTTCCGTGGGGGCCATGATCGCCGCCTGGCAGTTGCCCGACAGCGCGGAAAGCGCCGCCATCGCCGCCACCACGGTCTTGCCCGACCCCACATCGCCTTGCACCAGGCGCAGCATGGGCGCAGGACACGCCAGGTCATGGGCGATCTCATCCAGCACGCGACGCTGGGCACCGGTCAGCGAAAAAGGCAATTGCGTGAGAAAGCGCGCCTGAAGATTACGCCCGGACGGCAATACCGGGGCGCCATCCGCCTGGATACGCCGCCTTACCTCTCGCAGGCTGAGTTGATGGGCCAGCAACTCTTCCAATGCCAGGCGCCGGGTCGCGGGGTGATGGCCGCTGGCGAGTCTCGCAAGGTCGGTATCCGGCGGCGGCTGATGCAGAAGATGCAAGCATCGCTGCAGTTCAGGCAGGCGAAAACGCTCGCGAAGCGGCTCGGGAATCATGTCCGGCAAGGCCTGAGGATCGGCTTCCAGCTGGGCCAATGCCTGTTGAACCAAGGCCCGCAACCGTGGCTGATTCAACCCTTCGGTGGTGGGATAGACCGGCGTGAAATGCTCTTCCACCGGCGGTTCGGCATTGCCCGTCAGGCGATATTCAGGGTGATACATTTCCAGCCCAGTGGCACCGGCGCGGGCTTCACCGAAGGCCCGCACCTGAGCACCCGGGCGCAACTGCTGCTGTTGGGCGGGGGAAAAGTGAAAGAACCGCAGACTGAGAATACCGGCGCCATCGCGTAGGCGCACCAAAAGGCTTCGCCTGCGCCCCTTGACCACATCGCAGGCGGTCACCTCGCCTTCCACCACCGCCTCCTGCCCGGCCTTCAACATACCGATTGGCGTGATACGCGTACGGTCCTGATAACGCAGCGGCAGATGAAACAGCAGGTCGGCGACCGTTTCCAGGCGCAAGCGCGCCAGTTTCAGTGCCAAGGCGTCACCGACGCCCTTGAGTGAGGTGACCGGCGCCTGAAGAGAATTCATGCCAGCGCCGAGGGGGCGGTGGGCTTTTTGGGTTGGCGACAACGCGCGATCGCATTGGCCAGGGCATCAATGGCCTTGGGCCGGGGAAAGCTCGCTCGCCAGGCGATCGCCACGGTACGCGACGGCGAAGGATCGGCAAACGGGCGGCTCACCAGCATGGCATTTTCATACTGCTCGGTGCCCAGTGCCGATTGCGGCAGCACGGTAATGCCCAGGCCCGAAGCCACCATGTGGCGAATGGTTTCAAGCGATCCGCCTTCGGCAATCAGGGTGTTAGTGGGACTATTGAGTTTTTGGGTAATCGCCGGACAGGCCTCGAGAATCTGATCGCGAAAGCAATGGCCTTCCCCCAGCAACAACAGGCGCTCTTCCAGCAGGTTTTCCTTATGAATGGTCTCGCGCGCCACCCAACGATGATTGGCGGGCATCAGCACTTCGAAGGTTTCATCGTAGATCGGCTTGGTCACCACATCGGTCTCGGTGAACGGCAAGGCAATGATGATCACATCAAGCTCGCCACTTCTCAGCTTGCGCCGCAGGTTTCCGGTCATGCCTTCTTCGATGTAAAGCGGCATTTGCGGGGCGGCCTTGGCCAGCGCCGGTATCAAATGAGGGAAGAGGTAAGGGCCGATGGTGTAGATCGCGCCGATGCGCAGCGGGTTGGCCAGCTGGTCCTTGCCTGCACTGGCCAGCTCATAGATGGCGCTGCTTTCTTCCAACACCCGTTGAGCCTGAATAATGATTTTTTCACCCAAAGGCGTGACTTGCACCGTGGACTTGGAACGCTCGAAAAGCGGCGTACCCAGCTCTTCTTCAAGCTTTTTCACCGCCACCGACAGGGTGGGCTGCGAGACATGACAGCGTTCCGCAGCACGGCCGAAATGCTGTTCTTGAGCTAAAGTTACGATATAGCGGAGTTCTGTTAGAGTCATAGCAGTGCCAAATGGCATCCTCGCTTAGCAAGCACCGAAGTTAACAGGTCAAGCCTGATGAAGACATGATGTCTGATACAGTCTTTGTATCTGATAGGGAATATTTATCAAGGGGAGCAAGCAAGGTGAAGCTAACTACATTAATTATCGGCTGTGGCGATATCGGCACCCACCTGGGTAACCAGCTGGTGGCGCAAGGCCATCGCGTTATCGGGGTGCGCCGTAATACTGCAGCCTTGCAGGAAACCGGGATCGAGCCTCTGGCGCTGGATCTCGATACGCTGGATACCGGCAAGCCCAGCGCCTTGCCCCAGGCCGATTATGTGATTTACGCCGTGAGTGCCGACCGCTTCGAGGAAAGTGCTTATCAGAGCGCCTATCCGGAAGGGTTGAAACGCGTCCTCTCGGTGCTGGAACAACAGGCTACGCCCCCCCGGCGCGTGTTTTTCGTTTCCTCGACCAGCGTTTACGGCCAGCAAGAAGGCGAAGTGGTCAGCGAGGAGAGCCCAACGGACCCCACCAGCTTTTCCGGGAGCTTGATGTGTCAGGCCGAGCAGGCCTTGTTGGACCATTCGTTGCCCGGCACGGTGGTGCGCTTTTCCGGGATTTACGGGCCGGGCCGCGACCGTTTGATTCATCAGGTAGCGGAAGGCCGAATCTCGCCGGTCACACCGGTGATCTACTCCAATCGCATTCATCGCGACGACTGCGCCGGTATTCTCGCGCACTTGATCGAGTGTCAGGAAAACCACCAGGACGTGGCCTCGCTTTACCTGGGCAGCGACAACGAACCCGTTACCCTGCACAACGTCATGCTCTGGCTGGCACAACAGCTCAAGGTGGAAGCCTCCGACACCATGCAGTCACCCTTGCGTCGGCGCGTCAGCAAGCGCTGTGACAACCACCGCATTCGTGAGACCGGTTATGAATTCCGCTTTCCCACGTTTCGCGAAGGTTATCGCCAGGTGCTTGAGAAAGGCGGCTTCCTGGCCTCGGAGAAAGCCTGAACGGAGAAAAGCCTGAAGATAGCCAATTCCCGTTCAATCGATAGTCGAATTCGAGTGGGCCAGGGTCGTATAGCGGGCACCCTGATCATCGGTGATCGAATGCACGAGTTCAAGGCGATGATAGTGCCATTCAAGCTCGAATTCGGGCAGTGGCGTGGTGTCCAGCGAGTCGGCACCCCGCAACAGCGTGACATGCGGCACGTAGTCGGCGGGACGCCCATGAATGCCGCGGCTCTCAAGCGCGTTCCATAGAATTTGGTGCAAGTGTGTCAACTCAGGCTCGGGGCGTTGGCCACCCACCCAGACAATGCGCGGCCCGCGAAAGCTGCCCCAGCTGTCCAGTCGCCAGTGGCCCGGTTCGATCGAAAGCCTCTGGACCCAGGCGGCAAGTTTCACGGCACGCGCCCTTTCCAGCTCACCGATGAAGGCCAACGTAAGGTGCATGTTCGGCTCGGGGATACGCCGCCCGCCACAACGGGCGTGGGCGATACCGGCAAGACGCCCGAACCGCTTACACAGCTCGGGCGCAGGTAGCAAGGCCAGAAACAGCCGCATCCTGGTTAGTCGCCGATGACCATGACGGCTTCGGCTTCAACCTGGCTGCCCTTGGGCAACGCCTTGATGCCCACCGCGGCACGTGCCGGGAAGGGTGAGGAGAAAAACTCCTCCATGACCCGATTGACGATGGCGAAATTGTCCAGGTCGACCAGGTAGAGGTTGAGTTTGACGATATCGCTCAATGAACCGGCTGCTTCTTCACACACCGCCTGCATGTTACTGAACACTTGGCGCGCCTGAGCTTCAAAGTCCTCCGAGACCAGTTCCATCGTGGCTGGGTCGAGTGGAATCTGGCCGGACAAATAGACGGTATTCCCGGCCTTGATGGCCTGAGAATAAGGACCAATGGCCGCAGGGGCTTTGGCAGTATTGATAACAGCCTTGTTGCTCATGTTGACTCCTTGAAAGTTTTGAAATAGCGCTTAATTCGCAACGCGGGTAATCTTTTCCACATTAGACATGTTGCGGATACGTTTGATGATCCGCGCCAAATGCACACGACCTTTTACCGATAAGGTAAGATGAACCGTGGACAAACGCACGTCACGCTCCTCGATACCGATACGCTCGATATTGGCATCGGCATCGGTCACCAGTCCCGCCAGTTCAGCCACCAGGCCACGACGGCTCTCTATTTCAATGCGCAGCCCTACCGGGAAGTCTTCACTGATCTCATCGGACCATTCAAGAGCGAACAGCTTGTCGGGGTCATTCTTGTGCTCGACGATATTGCGGCATTCCGCACGGTGAACGACGATCCCCTTGCCTACCGACAGATGACCCACCACAGGGTCGCCCGGCAACGGATGACAGCAACGCGCGAAGTTGATCACCATGCCTTCACCGCCACTGATCACTAACGGTCGCATGCCTTCATGCATATCAGTGCCGTGTCCAGAAGGCGTGTCCTGCTCCATATCCAACAGGCGTCTGGCCACCACATTGGACACACGAGCGCCGAGGCCGATCGATTCCAGCAACGCATCTTCGCTGGGAAGCTCCAGCTCGGCGAGAACCCGGGGCATCACGCCACCGCTCAGCTCTTCCAGGCTGGTATCGAATTCCGCCAATGCCTTGTTAAGCAAACGGCGACCCAGTTGCCCGGCTTCCGCCTGACGTTGATGCTTGAGCGCATGCCGGATGGCAGAGCGCGCCTTGGCGGTGGTGACGAAATTAAGCCAGGCCAGGTTGGGTCGTGCCCCGGGTGCGGTAATGATTTCCAGTGTCTGGCCGCTTTCCAGGCGCGTGGACAGCGGTGCCAGATGGCGGTCGATACGACAAGCGATGCAGTTGTTGCCTATATCGGTGTGCACGCTGTAGGCGAAGTCGATCACCGTGGCACCCTGGGGGAGCTCCATGATGTCGCCTTTAGGCGTGAATACGTAGATATCATCGGGAAAAAGATCGTTCTTGACGTGTTCGATGAACTCCAGCGAATCCCCTGCATGGCGCTGCATCTCCAGCAGCCCCTTGACCCAGGCCCGCGCCCGGGCATGGCTGCCTTCGGCGATAGGATGGGTGGTCTGTCCGGCTTTATAGAGCCAGTGCGCGGCAATCCCGTTGTTGGCCATGGCTTCCATTTCACGGGTGCGTATCTGTACCTCGATAGGCATGCCGCGTGAGCCGAACAGGGTGGTATGCAGGCTCTGATAGCCGTTGGCCTTGGGAATGGCGATGTAATCCTTGAACCGCCCCGGCACCGGTTTGTAGCGATTGTGCACGATGCCGAGAATGCGATAACAGCTGGCCACGTCTTCGGTGACAATACGGAAGCCGAACACATCCATGATCTCGGCGAACGGCTTGCGCTGGTCACGCATCTTCTTGTAGATCGACAACAGATGCTTCTGCCGTCCGATCACGGTCCCCGCCAGCTGTTCGTCATCCAGGCTTTTCTGCAAGGTACTCTGCACTTCGCGAATGGCGCTGCGCCGATTGCCGCGCGCGCTGGATACCGCCCGCTTGATGCGCTCGGCACGCATCGGGTGAATGGCCTGGAACGACAGGTCTTCCAGCTCCACGCGGATGGTATTGATGCCCAGCCGCCCGGCGATACGCGCATAGATTTCCAGCGTTTCACGGGCAATGCGGCGTTTCTTGTCAGGACGCAAGGCACCCAGGGTGCGCATGTTGTGCAGGCGATCGGCAAGCTTGACGATGATCACGCGAATATCGCGAGACATCGCCAGTACCATCTTCTGGAAATTTTCTGCCTGGGCGACGGCCTTGTCCTCGAAGGTGATCTGGGTAAGCTTGGAAACGCCATCGACCAGCTCCGCCACCGGCTTGCCGAATTGCTCGGCTAAGGCCTCCTTGGAAACCCCGGTATCTTCAATTACGTCATGCAGCATGGCGGCCATCAGGCTCTGATGGTCCATGTGCATGTTGGCCAGTATGTTGGCTACCGCCAGGGGATGGGTGACATAGGGTTCACCCGAGCGTCTGCGTTGGCCGTCATGAGCCTGCTCGGCGTAATAGAAGGCGCGCTTGACCTGCTGGATCTCTTCCTGAGGAAGGTAGCCACCGAGACGATCACCCAGGTCATCAATGGTAAACATTCACCGCGCCTCTGTCGTAAGGTTACTCGTCGATATGCGCGCTGGGAGCCAACGCCGGGCGTGTACGTACCGGCGCTTCGACGGGTTCGTCGAGAATGGTGTGATTCACCAGACCCGCCGCGATTTCGCGCAGTGCCATCACCGTGGCCTTGTCGTTTTCCCAGGGCAACATCGCATCGCGTGAGCCACGCGCCAGTTGACGGGCACGGTGAGTGGAAATCATTACCAGTTTAAAGCGATTTTCAACGTTCTCGAGACAATCTTCGACGGTAACACGTGCCATGGGGGGCTTCCTGTAATGACGAAACCGGGCCAGCCCGATAGGCCAGCCCAGTAAACAATGGGGTAGTCGACTGACTAGATTACTCGACCCCGGGCTCGGGTGACAAGAGCGCAGCCAGTAAAGGGGCGTGATGACATTGCATGCATGCCAGCGTCAAGCGGCGGCTGATCACCAGAGACTGAAGTTCTTGCAGCGCCGTGGTGAAGTCATCGTTGACCACCAGATAGGCGTACTCATCATAGTGCGACATTTCATTGACGGCTTCACACATGCGCTGGGCAATCACTGCGTGCTCATCGGTACCCCGGCTAGCCAAGCGACGTTCCAACTCGCTGCGCGAAGGCGGCAGGATGAAGATCGACACCGCTTCGGGCATCTGGATTCGTACCTGACGCGCTCCCTGCCAGTCGATTTCCAGGATCACGTCCTGGCCAGCATCCAGAATGGTTTGCACGGCGCGGCGCGAAGTGCCGTAATAATTATCGAACACCTTGGCATGCTCGAAAAACTCACCACGCTCGATCATTGCCTCAAAGCCGGGCACGTCAACAAAATGATAATTCACTCCGTTCACTTCGCCTTGACGTTGCGCGCGGGTGGTATGGGAAACGGAAACCTGTATCCCGTCCAGGCTTTCGATCAATTCACGTACCAGGCTGGTCTTGCCGGCACCCGAAGGGGCTGAAACGATAAAAAGCGTACCTTGAGACATGAAGCGCTTCCCTGGTATTGGCGAAGGTATTGGTGAAAGTATTGGTGAAGAAAGCAGATCAGCTGCGGGAAAGCCCGCAGTATCGCACATTATTCCCCTCAAGCTGTAGGGCTTGTCTTTCCCGTGACACCCATACCGCCCAAGGACAAACGATACGTAACGTTCATTCTCCTTCATTTTTCAAACCGGAAAGGTTATGCACACATTAGATATCGAACGCGGCATGCAGAATCTGGTACTCGCCGACCCGGATATCGCCCGCGCCTATCCGCTGTTGGGTGCACCTTCCCCTCGCCAGCGCGACCCAGGCTTTGCGACGTTTTTCTCGACCATCGTCAGCCAACAGATTTCCACACAAGCCGCCCGTGCCATCATGGGCCGCGTGAATACACTGATCCCGGAAATAACCACCTCAGCGGTGCTCGAAGTCGATGGTCAAGCCCTGCGGGATGCGGGGTTATCCTGGCGCAAGGTGGAATACGTCAAAGGCCTGGCTGAGGCCGTGCATACAAAGGTATTTGATGCCGAGGGATTGGACATACTGAATGATGACGAGGCGATTGCCGCCATTACCCAGCTACGCGGCTTCGGTCGCTGGAGTGCGGAAATCTACCTGATGTTTTCGCTCAAGCGCCCGGATGTCTTCCCCGCCGATGACCTCGCCCTGCGCGTGGCGCTGGGCCGCCTGAAAGGCATGGACGATAAACCCACGCCCAAGCAGGCGCGCAGCATGGTGGAACACTGGGCACCCTGGCGCAGCGTGGGTTCGTTATTCTTGTGGCACTACTATCGCGGTGAACCGTTATGAAGCCGCCCCACCACGTCAATACCTTGGCTACTCGGACGCACCACAATCATCTCGCCTGGCCTAATGCCAAGCTCTGTTTCAGTACAACAATAGTATGTTTTTTGTGCAATGAAAAATCTTTCAATTCACACCAAAAAAGCTCATCGGGGCAGGTTCTGGCAATGCAGGTAAATCGGGTCGAATTGAGAAAATTGCTTCAATCGCTCCCAGTCGAGAATCGTCAAACGTTTCTTTTCCAGCGACACCAAGCCTTCCTGACGCAATTTTCTAAGAACACGGTTGGTATGTACCGGTGTCAGCCCCATCGACTCGCCGAGTTCCGCCTGGGTCAGTGGAAATTCAAAACTGTGATCTTCAGCGCAGCCGGCAATACGCAAGCGTATCAGCATTTCACAAAAGACATGCGCCAGGCGTGGCCCGGCCGGTCGAGTCCCCATATTGACCAACCATTCTCGCAAAATGGCTTCATCCACTAGGATCGACCAGAAAAGCGCTCGCGCCAGGCGATAATGGTTTTCCATTATGTTGCGCATTTCATCTGCTGGAAACATGATCAGTGTCATTGGAGTAAGCGCACGTATCGAGTGATCCATCACATCAAGGATGGTGATGTGCACATCGCATGGATCTCCCGGGATCAGGTAGGTCATGATGCACACATCACCATTTTTCAGAAGTTTGTAGCGACATGCCCATCCCTTTACTATGAGATAGACGTAATCAGGTCGCTCGCCCTCGTTGATAATGACCTCACCTTTGTCCACATGAAAGCTTCGGGTAGCCGCCTTAACCAGCACCTGTTTTTCTTCGTTGGAGAGAGTCATGTAGTAACTCAGCTTATTAACCAGTGCCTCAATCACTGCCTCTCTCCTCTGTTTGGTTTGGTTTGGTTTGGTTTGGTTTGGTTTGGTTTGGTTTGATTATAGCTACCGCTTATATAGATAAGGTTAGTGTGGCAGGCATGGAGGAAACAAAAAGATGAATTTTTTCAACAAAAAACTGGCCGTGAATAGCTGCTTTTTTGGCATCCTCCCCCACCTTCAACGCTAGCGCGCTTGTGGAAGGGAATTCCCTGGTCGTTACCTCCCAGGTTCCTGCTTCGCTGTCCGTCGCCTCAATGCCTTGGCATTGCCGGTCTTACACAAACTCCACAGGCGTAACTTCCCGAGTGCCCCTCGGTAGTGCTTCAACTCTCGGCACTGGCTAACAGCGCGGTGCCGGCTTGTAGGATGTTGCGGGCGGCATTGACGTCGCGGTCGATGCCTTGGGTGCCGCAGCCGGGGCAGTCCCAGATGCGAACATCAAGCGACAGGGATTCCAGTACAAAGCCGCAGCCATGGCAGCGCTTGCTGCTAGGGTACCAGCGGCCGATCTGGACGAACTGATGCCCCGCCCAGTCTTTGGATACCGTGACGGTGCTGGGGGGCTGACGGAAGCTCGCGGCTCCAGCGGATGTTAATCGGTTCCTTGCACTTGGCCAGCGTGATCTGGCCGTTGCGATACACAAATGCCGAACTGGCAAAGGTGGCGGACTGCCGCTGCTTCTTTGACTTGAATCGCGGGTATCGAGCGCGCTTGGCAAAGAAGTTCTTGAAGGCCGATTGTTGAACGCAAAGCGTCCTCTCGGACGCCGCGCTTGTATCCTCTCCCTTCGCGCTACGCGACTCAGTAAGAGGTATTACGCGCTTTTAGATAAACCGCTTCACTCAATATTTTGAATCTGCTCGCGCATCTGCTCGATCAGCACCTTTAGCTCCACTGCGCAGCGAGTGGTGTCGGCGACCACGGATTTTGACGAGAGGGTGTTGGCTTCGCGGTTGAGTTCCTGCATCAGAAAGTCCAGTCGACGACCCTTGGGGCCCTTCTGGCCAAGTTGATGCTCCACCTCGATGGCATGCGCTTCCAGGCGGTCGAGTTCTTCGTCCACGTCGGCTTTCTGGGCGACCAGTACCAACTCGGCTTCCAGGCGCTGGGGGTCGAGTTCGGTCTTGGCGACGTCCAGGCGTTCCAGCAACTGGGCACGCTGACGCTCGAGAATCTCCGGCAGCAACCGGCGCACGACAACCACTTGCTCACGCACCCCCTTCAGGCGGGCATGAATCATCTCGGCGAGCTTTTCACCTTCGCGGGCACGGGCATCGAGCAATTCGTTAAGTGCCTGGTCGAACAGCGCCTTTGCGGCGGCTTTGATGGCCTCTTGATCAAGATGCTGGCTTTCCATCACCCCGGGCTGGTTTAACAGCTCAAGGGTGGTGGGCGCCACGGCATTCGGCACCTGCGCTTGAACGGCGCTCAGGGCATCAGCCAGCGCCGCCAGCCGCGCTTGGTTGACCGCTGGAGCTTGGGCAGTCTCGGCGGGCTCGAAGCGCAGGCTGCATTCCACCTTGCCCCGCGCCAGGCGAGTACGTAGTGCTTCGCGCAGCGTGGGTTCCAGGTCACGCACGCTTTCGTGAAGACGAAAATGTGGCTCCAGATAGCGCTGATTGACCGAGCGTAGCTCGACTTGCAGAGTGCCCCACGGTGCCGCCTGCTCGGTGCGGGAAAATGCCGTCATGCTGTGTACAGGGAAGGTGTGCTTCATCGTTTTGCGCGGGAAACCCGGTTGCTTTAGCGCCGGGAGGGATAGCGCGTCGTGCGCCGCACGACTCGGGGCTCCCTGTCCGCGCCTCCTTTAGTGTTGAGTCGTGGGTATCTGATGGTAGCCGTAGCCATCACCGCGTTGCAGCAGGGTGCAGTGGCGCCAGGAAATCCCCTGGACCGCGCCTTGTTCTGTCTGAATATTGAAACTGCCGGTCTTGCGAATCGCCACGCGCCCCGTGTGGCTGCCGGTCTTCTTGCCGGCCGGGACAATCGCCCTGACCCTATCGCCGGTCTGAAAGCCCTTCACTTGCTTTTGGCGCATCAGGTAGCCACGCGGACAGCCGAACTTGTCGAGCCGGGTGCGCTGATAACTGCCGCGTCGCATGGCCTTGATGACCTGGGTGGGTACCCGCCAGCCTTTCAGGGTGTCGAACTTGCCGACACAGGCCGCATCCAGCGCATGGGGCTTGGGAATACCCAGGCGCTGACGGTTGTACTTGGTGCGACCGCCGCTGCCCACGGCGACGGATAGACCAGTGGACTTCATTGCACCGAACAGTGCCCAGCGGGTGGCATTGACAGCGGTGGCATCCCGCAGCGGTAATTTGTGCTGGCGCTGGACGCGCTCGAGGCGGACTTCCGCCGACAAGCCATTGGCTTTGAGGCGTTTCTTGAGTCCCTTGTTGGTGGCAAAGAAATCAGCAAGCCACTGGCTGTCCTTGGCCTGGTTGCAGTCGTGACAGGCAATGGTCAGGTTGGCCACCCGGCCAGAGCCGTCCCGAGATTTCGCTACCACATGCTCGATCTCCAGGGGCGTATCACCGGTACCGCAGTAGGCGCATTCCCGGCCCCATTTTTCCAGGAGGTATTCACGCACCTCATAGCCCAGGAGCGTACCTTGTTGATACTCGACCCCGGAAATCTCCGGGTTTTCCATCTTCTGCAGATCGAAACGCACCAGCTCCATGCTCAGGTGAGTCACGGGTGCCCAACGGCACAGCTTGTCCACCCAGGCCATGGTGGTATCGACACGATGCTGCAAGCTGGGAGCCAGCCAGCCCTTCTTGCGCGTGCGGTTATCAAAACGCGGCTGACGATAACGCAGGTTCTTGCTGCGACGCCGACGCCGAAAACCGGCACGTTGCTCCAAGGCTTGGCGAATCTGGAAGCCCCGATGCACCAACTGAAACAGGCAAAGCACATGGCGGGTTGCCGGTGCCTTTTCTTCCGTTGCGTTGTTTTCCAGGCGCATGAGCGCCAGGCCGGTTTCCTTGCTGCCCGGATCGGCAGCCAGCAGGGTTGGCTGCAAGGTGCAGTCACTCAGGCAGCGATCACGCAGGCGGATCATGAAAGGCGTCAGGTTCACCACCACCGCCCGACCACGCTCCAGCAATAGCCGTGCGCGTATTTCGCTACACGGCATTAACGGCTGCTTGTTCTTTCCCAATACGAACACCGCCATGCGATCTCCTTCTTAAATAGAACCCTTACGGGCCTGGTGACGCAGGTCTTCCAACCTGTCTCCCCTCGGGAATGTCTGCAACCGGCTCCTACCTTGCGGTAGCGACCAGAACCTTCGGCGCTTTACCTTTCACCAGCATGATCCTGATCTTCCAGAGCGCCGAACTGAGCGAAGCATTCGGCGGTGGGTCTTGACGACCTATTGCAAACGTAGCGGGTTGGCTACCGCTTTCCCTGGTCAACCGGGCTTGCTGTCACAAGCCTCGTCCTTTAGGGCGAAGTAGTTGACGTGGCTCCTTGTTCGGTCAACGGTTTGCGCCAGTCTATCCGATAAGGCCGGCCCAAGGTGTGTAGAATGGCGCTCCTTTGTTTTCCACTATTCTCCCTGCAAATCATGAGAGGTTCCATGCGCTCTGACGTTGTACGCCCCAGTGGGCGCCAGCCCGACCAGGCTCGTGAAATTACCCTGACCCGCGAATACACCCGCCATGCCGAAGGCTCGGTGCTGGTGGAGTTCGGTGATACCAAAGTGCTGTGCAATGCCAGCGTGGAAGCCGGAGTACCGCGCTGGTTGCGCGGCAAGAACCAGGGGTGGGTAACCGCCGAATACGGCATGCTGCCGCGCGCCACGCACTCCAGAAGCGGGCGTGAAGCCACACGTGGCAAGCAAGGCGGGCGCACCCTGGAAATCCAGCGGCTGATCGGACGCTCGCTGCGTGCAGCGGTGAACCTGAAGAAACTGGGCGAGTTCACCATTACCATCGATTGCGACGTGATCCAGGCCGATGGCGGTACCCGTACCGCGGCGATTACCGGTGGCTGCGTGGCACTGGTGGATGCCCTGCGCTATCTGCAGCGCGAGAAGAAGATCAAGAGCGACCCGTTCAAGCAACTGATCAGCTCGGTCTCCGTGGGTATCTACAAGGGGGTGCCGGTGGTCGATCTCGACTATCCGGAAGACAGCAGCGCGGGTACCGACATGAACGTGGTAATGGCGGAAGACGGCTCGCTGATTGAAGTACAGGGCACTGCCGAGGCGGGCACCTTCACGCGGGCGGAACTCAACGCCATGCTTGACCTGGCCGAGCAGACGGGCAACCAGCTACGCGACCATCAGCGGGAAGCGCTGGGTATTCGCAACTAGAACCACTGCGTCCCCATAATATCCCTGAACCTATAGTGCTGCACGCCGGCTGACAGCCGGCGTGCAAGGCGACGCAAGGTGTTTCGTGCTTTTGCAAGGTTCTGAGTGCAAGCTCTCAATGCAAGCTCAAAGGGTCAGGTCGTACTCGACGATCAGCGGGGCATATTCCGAGAAAGTGGCGTCATAGTCGATCCAGGCATCCACCACATGGCGGCGGAAATTGGGGCCGACCATTTGATAATCGATCCGCCAGCCTTCCTGACGTTCGCGCGGCACTTCCTGATCCAGCTTCGGCCACCAGGTATATTCATCGGCATCGCGATTGATCTCGCGAAAGGTATCGATGAAACCGGTGGGGCCGAGCACCTGATCCATCCAGGCACGCTCTTCCGGTCGAAAGCCTGAGGTCAGCTGGTTATCGGACCAGTTGGCCAGGTCGATGGTCTTGTGAGCCACATGCCAGGTGCCGCAAATAATGTACTCGCGACGTTTCCTGGCCATCTTGCTCAAATATTCCTGGTACTGCTCCATGAACGCCTGCTTGGCTTTTTGATCACTACCGTCGGGCATCAGGAAAGTGGCGATGCTGAAACGGTCGTAATCGGCCTGCAGAAAGCGTCCTTCATGGTCACACTGACCAAATCCCAGGCCGTACATGATGGCCTTGGGTATCTTGCGGCAATACAGTGCCACCCCGGAGAAACCGTCTTCTTCGGCATCCAGAAAGTAACCTTCATAGCCTTCTGGATAGAGAATATAGTCTTCCAGCTCGAAACTCTTGGCCTTGATGTTCTGCACGCAGACCACGTCGGCATCCTGCTGAGCCAGCCAGTCCAGGAAGCCTCGCTCGACGGCGTCACGAATACCATTGACGTTGATACTGGCAATTTTCATAGATCGTCCCTTTTGCGTCGCTGCTGTATGATACCCGACGTTTAGACGTTTGGGTAAACGCCCGCCGCAAAACTTGCCCAGTCTCCAGCCCTTATTATTTCCAGCCCTCCTCATCAGTGAGGACAGCCATCAGTGAGGACAGCCGTGGCCAAGCCGTTACAGCCTTATCAGAGTGAGTTCATCGAGTTCGCCATTGCACAGGGCGTACTCTCATTTGGCGAATTTACCTTGAAATCCGGGCGTGTCAGCCCGTATTTCTTCAATGCCGGCCTGTTTCAGACCGGTTCCGCCCTGGCACGCCTGGGACGCTTTTATGCCCAGGCTATCATCGAGAGCGGCATTCAGGCCGATGTTCTGTTCGGCCCGGCCTACAAGGGCATCCCCCTCGCTGCCACGACGGCGGTCGCCCTGGCCGACCATCACGCCCACGATATGCCTTATGCCTTCAATCGCAAGGAAGCCAAGACCCATGGCGAAGGCGGCAATATCGTCGGCGCACCGCTTGAAGGCGATATCCTGATTATCGACGATGTAATCACCGCCGGTACCGCGATCGGCGAAGTCATGCAACTGATCAAGGCAAGCGGCGCACGCGCGGCCGGGGTGGTGATCGCTCTGGATCGCCAGGAACGCGCTCAGGGCAGCGAAGGCCTTCTTCAGCGTAGCGCCATCCAGGAAGTCGAAGCCACTTATGCCATGCCGGTGGTCAGCATCGTCACCTTGGCGCAGGTGCTGGCTTATCTGGAAAGCCAGGGCGGGAGTGACATGCAACCCCACGCCGAGGCCATTCGCGCTTACCGCGAGCGTTACGGTATCGAGTGATCCATAGCGCCGGCAAACCCTTGCTGGCGCCAGGCTTCATAACTGACGATGGCCACCGCATTGGACAAGTTCAGGCTACGGTTATTGGGCTGCATGGGGATGCGCAGGCGCTGCTGCTCCGGCAGGCTTTGATGCACATGCGCCGGCAACCCGGCGGTTTCCGAGCCGAACAGCAACACATCCCCGGGTTCGAACGTGCAGTCGCTATACGCCCGGGTGCCCTGGGTGGTCAACGCCAGAATCCGCCGCCCGGCCAATGCCCCGATAAAACTCGCATAATCCGCATGACGTGTCACATTGTCGAGGTCACGATAGTCCAGACCGGCACGGCGCAGCTTCTTTTCTTCCAGATCGAAACCCAGGGGTTCAATCAAATGCAAACGGCAGCCATTATTGGCCACCAGACGCATGATGTTGCCGGTATTGGGCGCAACCCGGGGTTCAAACAACGCTATCTCGAACATGCCACTCGCCTGTGTAAATAAGCCCTTGGGCTTTTCGCATTAACCGCCGCCGATTGTAGAGGAAAACCGCCGCCATGACGCCCAGCATCAACCAGCGAATCAAGGCTCTCAATCCCCGCCAGCAACAAGCGGTGCGCTATATCGATGGCCCTTGCCTGGTACTGGCCGGTGCGGGCTCGGGAAAGACCAGCGTGATCACCACCAAGATCGCCTACCTGGTGCAGGAATGCGGCATGAGTGCCCGGCGGATCACCGCGGTAACCTTCACCAACAAGGCCGCTCGAGAAATGAAGGAGCGGGTGGGGCAACTGCTCAAGGGCAAGGAAGGTCACGGACTGACCGTTTCCACCTTCCATACCCTGGGGCTGAATATCATCCGCGGTGAATTGAAGGCGCTGGGCTACAAGCCGGGATTTTCGTTGTTCGACCCTGAAGACGCCAAGGCGCTGCTGCGTGACCTGATGAACAAGGACGCCCAGGTCGACGCTGAACAGATCAACGCCGTACAGCATCAGATTTCCCAGTGGAAGAACGACCTGATATTGCCGACCGACGCCCTTTCGCATGCCGAAGATGACGCCAGCCACTTTGCCGCCCGGGTCTATGAAGCCTATGTGCGGCATCTTAAAGCCTATAACGCCGTGGACTTCGATGATCTGATCCTGCTGCCGGTGGTGTTATTGCAACGCGACCCGGACGCCCTGGCGCGCTGGCGACGCAAGATTCATTACATGCTGGTCGACGAGTATCAGGACACCAATGTCTCGCAGTACCTGCTGGTCAAGCTGCTGATGGCCGAGCGTTCGACCTTCACCGTGGTGGGCGATGACGACCAGTCGATCTACGCCTGGCGCGGCGCCCGCCCGGAGAACCTGGTCACCCTGGGCGAAGACTTTCCCGGCTTGAAGCTGATCAAGCTGGAGCAGAACTACCGTTCCACCGGCACCATCTTGCGTGCGGCCAACACCTTGATTGCCAACAACCCCCACGTCTACGAGAAAACCCTGTGGTCGGACATGGGCCAAGGAGCGGCGATTCGGGTGGTGGTCAGCCGCCACGAGGAGGCCGAAGCCGAACGCGTCGCCGGGGAAATACTCACCCGACGCATCAAGGAACGCGCCGAATGGCGTGATTTTGCGGTGCTTTACCGCGGCAATTTTCAGGCACGGCTTCTGGAGCTGAAACTGCAGCATTACCAGATTCCCTACAAGCTCTCCGGCGGCACCTCCTTCTTCTCTCGGGGTGAGATCAAGGACGCCATGGCGTACCTGCGCCTTCTGATCAACCCGGCGGACGATAACGCCTTTTTGCGCATCGTCAATGTGCCACGTCGCGAGATCGGCCCCGGTACCCTGGAAAAGCTCGCCAACTATGCCACCGAACGGGGTGGCTCGCTGTTTGCCGCCTGTCATGAGCTGGGTCTCGAACAGCAACTACCCCAGCGGGCGGTGGAACGCCTGGGGCGCTTCACCCACTTTATCGACGGCGTGCGCAAGCGCATGGATAAGGGCGACGCCATCGCCGCCATACGCGACATGCTGCGCGACATGGACTACGAAGCCTGGCTGCACCAGAACGCCAGCGCCCCCACCGTGGCTGAACGCCGCATGGCCAATGTATGGATTCTGATCGACCAGCTGGAAAAATCCATGCAACGCGACCCCGAAGATATCAGCGCCAGCGAAGACACGGAAACCGAGGGTGTGGAAGCCGCCATCTCGCGGCTGGTGTTGCGCGACATTCTCGAACAACAGGCCGAGGAAGACGATTCCGACCGCGTTCAGCTACTCACCATGCATGCCTCCAAGGGGCTGGAATTTCCGCATGTCTATCTGATGGGGCTGGAAGAGGATTTGCTTCCCCACCGCAATGCCGTCGAAGCAGGCACCGTGGAAGAGGAGCGCCGCCTGGCGTATGTGGGTATCACCCGTGCCCGACGCACTCTGACCTTGACGCTCGCTCGCCAGCGCAAGACCTATGGAGAGCTGATGGACTGCGCGCCCAGCCGCTTTCTCGAAGAACTGCCGGCGGATGACCTGGAATGGGAAGGACGTCTCGATAAAGAAGACCCAGAGAAAAAACAGGCGCGGGGAAAGGATGCCATTGCCGGACTACGCTCGTTATTGGGGTGACGGCATCGGTTTAAAAAAGGTCACAAACCACAATGGGGTGCCCTGAAAAGGACACCCCATTGTGGTTCAGACGCCTGGATAAGACGCTTTGGCTAGATCACCGCGCTGTCAGGTGCGTCTTATTGTGCTTCAGCCATCATATAATCAACGATCGCCTGCACTTCTTCATCCGCCAGGTTGGGATTACCCCCCTTGGCCGGCATCGCATTGAAGCCGTTAATCGCATGGTCATAGAGTGTGGCAGACCCTTTTTCCAGACGTGCCGCCCAAGCATCGGCATCACCCAAAATCGGGGCTCCGGCCACGCCATTGTCATGGCAGACGTTACAGCCACTGCTGGCATACAACAGCTCGCCATCCAGGCCGTTATCTTTTTCTGCGTGTACCGCTTCAGGTTCAACTTCAGCCTCTTCAACCCCTTCCTCATCGACCAGGGTAACGTCAGTCGTCGCTTCTTCTTCCGCCATCACTTCTTCGACGGCCTCACTTTCCTCGGGCACGTCCATTACCGGTTCCACCAGGTAAGCAACGGCGGCCCGCATTTCTTCATCGGAAAGGTTGGGATTGCCCCCACGCGGCGGCATGGCGCCGATACCGTTGATAGAGTGTTCGAGCAAGGTGGCGAAACCTTGAGCTTTTCGGTCCATCCAGGCTTCTTCAACGCCACGAATCGGCGCGCCGGCGGCACCGGTTTCGTGACACGCCATGCAGACATTGTTGTAGATGCCGGCACCGTCGATTTCATCTCCACCGCCGCTAGCGGCTTGAGCCGGCGCGGAAGCTGTGCCGCAATCTTGCCCTTCGACACATACTTCGCCTACCGGTTTGAGCCGCTCGGCAATTGCCTCACGATTCACTTCCGCCTGCGCGGTAGAGATCCCCGCGACGAAGCCCAACGCCGCCAGACCGCTCATTATCAGCTTGAATTCCACTCTCATCACCTCTTGAGTTTTTCTCATCAAATTGCGCGCGTGGCGGCGCCGTAATCGGCAGTGTCTGACCGAGACGCCATGACGTGCAAAGTCGGTAGTATACCGACAACGCAAACCGCTGGAAAATGCCCACTAAGGTCTCTTACGTCGCAAGGCGCCAATCTTCGGCAAATAGTTGCAGCAGGCCAGCTAAATACACGAATCCTTATCTTACTCCTATTCCACCGTCACACTTTTCGCCAGGTTGCGCGGCTGGTCCACATCGGTGCCCTTGAGTACCGCCACATGGTAGCTGAGTAGCTGCAGCGGCAGGGTGTAGAGCAGCGGAGCCAGGGCTTCATGCACATAGGGTAATGTCAGCACCTGAACCTCGGGCTCTTCGGTCATGCCGACGCTTTCATCGGCAAAGACGTACAAGAGCCCGCCCCGGGCACGCACTTCCTGGAGGTTGGATTTTAGCTTTTCCAGCAGGTCATCGTTGGGTGCCACGGCAATCACCGGCATTTCGCTGTCGACCAGCGCCAGGGGGCCGTGCTTGAGCTCACCGGCGGGATAGGCTTCAGCGTGAATGTAGGAAATTTCCTTGAGCTTGAGTGCGCCTTCCAAGGCGATGGGGAAATGCGCGCCACGTCCCAGAAACAAGGCATGGTGCTTTTCGGCAAAGGATTGGGCGAGGCTTTCTATCGCCGGGTCCAGTGCCAGTACCTCTTGGCATAGCTTTGGCAGGCCGCGAAGGGCGGTAATGATCTCGCGGTCAACCTTGCCTCCCTGTGCCCGGGCGATGGCCAGGGTCAGCAGCATCAGGGCCACCAGTTGCGTGGTGAATGCCTTGGTCGAGGCGACCCCGATTTCCGGCCCGGCGCGAGTCATCAGGCAAAGATCGGATTCGCGTACCAGCGAGCTTCCCGGCACGTTGCAGATCGCCAGGCTGCCCACGTAACCGCGCGTCTTGGCAAAACGCAGCGCGGCCAGGGTATCGGCGGTTTCACCGGACTGGGAGAGCGTGACGAATAGCGTACCTTCGGGTACCACCACCTGACGATAGCGATATTCGGAGGCCACTTCCACCTGCACCGGCACGCCGGCGTAGCGCTCCAGCCAGTAGCGTGCCACCAGGCCCGCATGGTAGCTGGTGCCGCAGGCGACGATATGAATTTGCTTGAGCGTCTGGAAATGCGCCACAGCTTCGGGACCGAAGCTTTCCACCAGCACCCCCTCATCACTCAAGCGGCCTTCCAGGGCGGCGGCTATCACCTCCGGCTGCTCGAAAATTTCCTTGAGCATGTAGTGGCGGTAGTCACCCTTGCTGGCCGCACCATCGCCGTGTTCAAACGTATGCACCGGGCGCTCGACGACGTTACCCCGGCTATCGAACAGGGAAATTTTTCCACCTTCACGCAGCTCCACCACATCGCCTTCTTCCAGGTAGATAAAGCGGTCGGTGACCTGCAGCAGCGCCAAGGGGTCGGAGGCTAGAAAAGCCTCGTCGATTCCCACCCCCACCACCAAGGGGCTGCCTTGGCGTGCCCCCACCACCACGCTGGGGTCGCGGGTGCTCATCACGCCCAGCGCATAGGCCCCTTTCAGGGTCGCCAGGCACTGCTGCACGGCGGCCAAAAGTGACATGCCTTGCTGCTGCGTGTCGGCCAGAAGATGCGCCAACACTTCAGTATCGGTTTCCGAGGTGAAGAGGTAACCCTTGTCGCGTAGCGATTGTTTGAGCGATTGGTAATTTTCGATGATGCCGTTGTGCACCACGGCAATCCGCTCACTGGACTGATGCGGATGGGCGTTGGCTTCACTGGGGCGACCATGGGTGGCCCAGCGCGTATGGGCAATGCCGCAGGTACCCGGCAGGGCCTGTTCGGTAAGGCAGGCTTCAAGCATCGCCACCTTGCCTTGAGCCCGATGGCGAGTCAGCTGATTGTCATGCAGTACGGTCATGCCGGCGGAATCGTATCCACGGTATTCCAGGCGTTTCAGACCTTCCAGCAAGATGCCTTGTACATTGCGTTGCGCCACGGCTGCGACGATGCCACACATACCCTTCTCCTTGTTCAGTGAGCATTAACGGGCAGTGAGCCCTGTTTAGCTAACCATCTGCTCTTGATATACCGACCCTGAAATATCAGAGTTCTTCCTTGCTTGGGCGTGGCCAATCAGGCTTGTTGATCTGGCGGCCACGGGTTACGGCCAAGGAGTGGTCGGCGACATCCTTGGCAATGGTGGAACCCGCGCCTATGGTCGCGCCTCGGCCGATGCTCACCGGTGCCACCAGCGCGGTGTTGGAGCCGATAAAGGCACCGTCACCCATCCAGGTATGATGCTTGTTGGCGCCATCGTAATTGCAGGTAATGGTACCTGCGCCGACATTGACCTCTCGCCCCAGACTGGCGTCACCCACATAACTCAAGTGATTGATCTTGCTTCCTTCTCCCACATCGGCATTCTTGGTTTCGACGAAATTGCCGACCTTTGCCTTGACCGCCAGGCGCGTGCCGGGGCGCAGCCGGGCAAAGGGCCCGATCTGATTGAGCCCCGCCGCCACGGCGCCATCAATCACACTATGGGCCTCGATCACACTTTCAGCGCCCAGAGTACTGTTGCGGATCATGCAGTAAGGGCCGATACGCACGCCCTCTCCCAGCTCCACCTCGCCTTCGAAGACACAGCCGATATCGATCTCGACATCATGACCGCAGGTCAGCTTGCCGCGTACATCCAGCCGCGCCGGATCGGCCAGCGCCACGCCTTGCTCCATCAAGGTTTCAGCCACCCCGAGTTGATAGGCCCGTTCCAGGCGCGCCATCTGGGCACGGTTGTTGACCCCCTCCACTTCCACTGCCGTTGCCGGCTGGGCGGTGGCCACCTTGACGCCATCAGCGGCGGCCATGGCAATCACATCGGTCAGGTAATATTCCCCCTGTGCATTCTCGGCGGAAAGCCGCGGCAACCAGCGCTTGAGCTGCTTGGCAGTCATGGCCATGATGCCGGTATTGCACTCCTTCACTGCGCGCTCGTTTTCCGAGGCATCCTTGTGCTCGACGATCGCCACCGCCTCGCCTTCGGCATTACGCAAGATTCGCCCGTAGCCGGAGGAGTCTGGCAAGGTGACCGTCAACAGCCCCATATGCTGTTCATCGACTTGATCCAGCAACGCCGCCAGGGTGTCGCGGCGAATCAAGGGCACATCCCCGTAGAGCACCAACACCTTGCCGCTCCCCAGGCCATCGAGCGCCTGCGCCACGGCATGGCCGGTGCCTTTCTGTTCCGCTTGCAGCACGAAGCGAGCCTGAGTGTCGGCCAAGGCTTCACGAAGTTGCTCGGCGCCGTGGCCGATCACCACGTGCAAGCGCTCAGGGGTCAGCTTGTCGGCAGTGTCCAATACATGGCGCACCATCGGTTTTCCCGCCAGGCTATGCAGCACCTTGGGACGATTGGAGCGCATCCGTGTGCCCTTTCCCGCTGCCAGTATCACCACATCGAGTTCGTGCATGTTACTCCTCATTATCAGTGCCGAGTGGCTCAGCGTCGCCATGCACGATTTCCAGTTCATCGAGCAATTCAGCCCCGAAGTGGTCGGCAAAGGCAGGGCTGGCCACACTTTTCCAATCATTCTCGTCGCGTATCAGCATCAATACCTTGAGCTTCTGTTCCTGTGCCAGCGCCATGCCCTCTTTCTCTCCCAATACCATCAAGGCCGTGGCCCAGGCGTCCGCCCAGGCATTGGAGGGATGCACCACCGACACCGAGGCCAGTTGATGGTCGATCGGTTTTCCGGTACGTGGGTCGATAGTGTGTGAAAAACGCCGACCGTCTTGTTCAAAGTAGTTGCGATAGTCGCCCGACGTCGCCACCGAGACCTCGTGCAGCGGTAAAACATGCTGGGCTTGCTGTCGTCCGTCTTCGGGTACTTCTATACCGATTCGCCAAGGTGTCTGTTGCTGATGGTCGCGATAGCCACGCACAGCCAGCTCGCCCCCGATGTTGATCAGGTAATGCTCGATATCCTGGTTATCCAGGTACGCTGCGGCCCGGTCGGTACCGTGCCCTTTGGCGACGGCGGAAAGATCGATGAACACATCCCGGGTACGCCGTGCCTGCATGTTCTGGGTATCGACGTCTAGGGCGTCATAGCCGACTTCCTCCAGCCGCTGCTGCAACACGGCTTCGTCAGGCGTCTTGCTTGGGCGCGCTTCAGGACCGAAACTCCACAAGTTGACCAAGCCCCCAACAGTGACATCAAAGGCGCCTTGGCTGGCTTCGGCAACCGTCTGGCTGATCGCCATAACATCAATCAGTTCATTGGAGAGCGGTTGCCATTCATTCAGCGGCGCCCGGCTGAAAATGACCAGTTCGGAATCATCACGGTAGGTGGACATGGCCTGATCCACGCGCTCCAGTTCCTCCACCAAGCCTGTCTCGAGCTCGCGGGCCTGGCCTTGTGTCAAAGGGTCAACGACGGTCAGCTGATAAAAGCTACCGAAAATACTCCCTTCCAGACGTACCGGTGATTCCAGCGGCCGGTCGTTTTCCGAACAACCGGTAAGCGCGATCAACACCACGCCGAGACACCCTGCCAGTAACGTCCGAAGCCCATCGTGCTTCATTATATTTACCTTGCCCTTAGAAATGAAAAATTCAGAAATGAAAAATTCAGAAATGAAAGAACCAAAGCAACCAGATCCCGAATACCACGCGATAGACCACGAAAGGCTGCATACCGACTTTCTTGATCAGCACCAGAAAGTAATGAATACACAGATAGGCGCTAAGCCCGGATAATAGCGTACCCCAAATCATCGCGGGCCAATCGATCAGCTGGGGTTGGCGAAACAAGCCTACCGTCTCCAAACCACCAGCCAACACGATCACCGGAATCGACATCAGAAACGAGAAGCGTGCGGCACCTTCCCGGCTCATCCCCAACATTAGCGCAGCGGTAATGGTAATGCCTGAGCGTGAGGTTCCGGGAATCAAGGCCAATACCTGGGCACCCCCGATCCACACGGCATCTTTCCACCCCAGCTGGTATTCCGTCCGCGTTCCTCGCTTACGAAAATCGGCATAGCCCAACAACAGGCCGAAGCCGATCAGACTGATGCCGATAATCAGCGTGGCGCGCATGCTCGAGGAAATCAGGTCATGAAACACCAGCCCGACGACACACACCGGTAGAGTGGCCAAGGCCACCCAGAACCCCAGCCGGGCATCTTCGTCCACGCCCTTGCCGCTCACCGCAGCCAGGCTGCTTTGCAGCACGCGCCATAATTCATGACGAAAATACACCACCACCGCCGTGAGACTGCCGATATGCAGCGCGACATCAAACGCTAGCCCTTGATCATCCCAAGGCGTCAGTTCCGGCACCAGAATCAAGTGAGCGGAACTGGAAACAGGCAGGAACTCGGTGAGCCCTTGAATCACCGCCAAGACAACAATCTGAAGCCAATCCATAAACCTTCCCGAAGTAAACTGTCTGTAGAAAAGAAACGCTGACTAATCACATTATGTAACGCAAACAATCCAAAAGGATACACTTACCTGGCTGATTTGTCCGTGGGCTTTGATCGTACATTGCCTGGAGTAGCGATGTGAACGACGAAGCCTTAATATCGTTAATCGAAATTTCTTGCGACGTTGGTAATGAGTCACTCCATGGCACCACAGAACCAAAACACCCACGAGGCCAAGCGGGTTACCTATATCGGTGCCTGGCTGGACGGCTTGCTGAGTATTGTCAAAGTTGCGGTGGGCTTTCTTGTTGGCTCGGCGGCACTGATCGCCGATGGCATCCATTCCCTTTCAGACCTGGTGACCGATGGTTTTGTCCTGGCGGCTATTCACTACGGGCGTCAGGAGCCTGACAAGGACCACCATTACGGTCACGGCCGGATCGAGACCTTGGCGACCCTGCTGCTCGGCAGCGTACTGATCTTCGTCGCCGGGGGTATTGCCTGGTCGAGCCTGAATCGTCTGCTCAGCGGCACCGAGGTCAACGCACCCGGGATTATCGCCATTGGTATTACGCTCATCGCCCTGCTCAGCAAAGAATGGATCTTTCGCTATACCATGCGCGTTGCCAAACGCGTGCAGTCCAGGCTTTTGGAAGCCAATGCCTGGCACTCGCGCAGCGATGCCCTCTCTACCGCCGTTGTCCTGGTGGCGTTGATTGGCGCGCAGTTTGGCTTGGGCTGGTTGGATGCGGTTGCCGCGATTATCGTGGGTCTGCTGGTGGGCAAGGTGGGGTGGGACCTGTTGTGGGAGTCCGCCCGGGAACTGGTGGATACCGCCTTGCCCGAAGATGCGCAACACAAGATGCATGAAGTTGCTGAAAGCGTGCCGGGCGTTGAAAACGTGCATGACCTGAGAACGCGCCAATCGGCAGGCTGGGCCATGGTCGATCTGCATGTCGTGGTAGGCTCGCGCATCAGTGTTTCGGAGGCTCATGAGATCGGCAATGAAGTCAGCCGGCGCCTGAGGCGTACCTACCCGGCACTGACCGATGTGACCTTTCACATCGACCCCGAAGACGACCAAGGCGAGGGCGATCCCAGCCGTTTTCCCGGCTTGCCGCTGCGCCCCGAGGTGGAAGCTGCCTTGGACCAACGCTGGTCGGATTTACCCATCTGGCATACTCTCACCGAGCTGCAGCTGCATTACCTGAATGACAAGGTCTCGGTTTCATTGATTATTGATGATGCGGTGAACCAGCCTCCACAATGCCTTGCCAGCCAGCTAAAAGCGCTCGCTAGCGATATCGAATGGTTAGACGACGTGGAGATACTGTTTATTACTCGCGCTGCAAGCAATGCGCTTTGATACCAAGCGATTAACTGGGTGGCTGGGACAATGGCAGCCGCCTCCCTGGCACGCTTTGTTACTGCGTACCGTACTCTACAGTGGCCTATGGTGGGTTCTTACGGAAGGCAAGGGAAGTGGATGGATAGGTATTGCATGAGCTATGGTGACTTCTGGTGTATGGGAGGAAGTAGGAAGGGTGGCGTATCCTGTTGATTGATCACGACCAAGATCTCAACCAACAAGAGTGGATACGCCATGACCGATTCTACCCTCCAA
>NZ_QPIJ01000020.1 GCF_003336665.1 Vreelandella rituensis
CCTCATCGGCAAGCGCCCACATGAATTACCTGATCAATTGTTAAAGAGCTGTCGCGAGACCGTAACCGTTTGGCCTCAGCGAGGAAGCGTATTCTACGCCTTCCTGGGTGGTTGTCAATGGTCAATTTCGATGCCGTCTGGCCTGACCTCGAAACCGCTAACCCTATGACAAACCGAGGTTTTTCAACCTCATTCACCGCTGGAAACGCCTAGCGTTCCCGGCAGCGGATGCGTACTCTACCGCCTGGCCGGGACACTGGCAAGCCCTGGGTGTAAAAAAATTTCAGCGGACACTGACACGGGCATAGCGCTTCTTGCCTGCCTGGATCACATAACTGCTTCCCACCTCAAGCATATGATCACGCTCGACCACCTCGCCCTCCACCTTGACTCGGCCATTGCCCAGCATATCCTTGGCTTGAGCACTGTTGTTGGCAAGACCGGCACGGTTGAGTACGGCAGCAATCGGCACCCGATCGATACCCTCGAAGTCCACCTCGACTTCCGGCAAATCTTCCGGCAGCTCACCTTCGGCCAGCTGATTGCCGGAAGACTTATGCGCATTCGCTGCGGCCTCTTCACCGTGATAGCGACCAATCAATTCACGTGCCAGCGTCATCTTGATATCTCGCGGATTCGCTCCGACCTCGACATCACGCTTGAGCCCTTCGATTTCCTCGTTGGATTTCAGCGAAAGCAATTCGAAATAACGCCAGATCAAGCTGTCAGGCATCGACACGAGCTTGTTGAACATAGAGCCCGGCGATTCATCGACGCCCACATAATTGCCCAACGACTTGGACATTTTCTGCACACCGTCGAGACCTTCAAGCAACGGCATGGTAATGACCACCTGCGGCTCTTGACCAAAATGCTTCTGGATCTCGCGTCCCATCAACAAATTGAATTTCTGATCGGTGCCCCCCAGCTCCACATCGGCTTTCAACGCCACGGAGTCGTAGCCCTGGACCAGCGGGTAGAGAAACTCATGGATTGAAATGGATTGCCCCGATTTATAGCGCTTCTCGAAATCATCTCGCTCAAGCATACGCGCCACGGTGGTCTGGCCGGCAAGCTCGATCATATCCGCCGCACTCATCGCCGAGAACCACTCAGCATTGAATCGCACTTCGGTCTTTTCCGGGTCGAGAATCTTGAACACTTGTTCTTTATAGGTCTGGGCGTTGACCTTGACTTCTTCTTCGGTGAGCGGCTTGCGGGTGACGTTCTTGCCGGTGGGGTCGCCGATACGCCCGGTGAAATCCCCAATCAGGAAAATCACTTCATGCCCCAACTCCTGAAACTGGCGCATTTTGGTCAGCAACACACTATGCCCCAGGTGCAGATCGGGTGCCGTAGGATCGAATCCCGCCTTGATACGCAGCTTACGCCCGGACTCAAGCTTTTTTCTTAACTCATCTTCCAGCAAGATTTCTTGCGTACCGCGCTGCAATAGCGCCAAGGCCTGTGCCACCTCACTCATTAGATGCTCTCCAGTTTGACCACGTCGCCCGCCAGGGCGGCTCAAGGGATAAATAGCGCATGATGTTACCATGTCAGACCCCCATGGTTGAGCCTACGGACAGCAGGGATGACACCACCGATGCCACAAGATCCAACTCGCTACTATATAGGACTGATGTCCGGCACCAGTATGGATGGAATTGATGCCGCCCTCGTGGCGATTCGCAACAATGCACCTCCTAAGCTGATTGCCACCCATGACGAAGTTATGCCGGACGCCTTGCGACAATCATTGCTTGAACTCTGCCATGCCGACCAGGCAAGCTTTGCCCAGCTGGCCGAGGCTGAAACCGCTTTTTGCGAGCTTCAAGGCCAGGCGGTACACGGCGTGCTGACCAAAGCCAACATGAAGAGCCAACGCATTACCGCCATCGGCAGCCATGGGCAGACGATCGAACATGCGCCTTACGGTCATGGCGAGGGGCCGCCTTACACCTTGCAGCTGGACAACCCCAGCCTGCTGGCCGAATTGACGCATTGCACGGTAGTCGCCGACTTTCGCCGGCGCGATCTCGCCGCAGGCGGGCAAGCCGCACCCCTGGCTCCCGCCTTTCATCAAGCGGTCTTTGCCGCAAACGAGAAGCATCACCTGGTGCTCAATCTGGGCGGCTTTGCCAACATCACCTGGCTTGCCCCCCGAGACAGCAACATTGCTCCCTTGGGATTTGATACCGGCCCGGCCAACGCCTTGATGGATGCCTGGCACGCCTATCATCACCCTGGCGAGCGCTTCGACAAGGATGGCGCCTGGGCGGCGTCGGGCAGGCTCGATGAAACGCTGCTGGAACGCCTGCTGAGCGAGCCTTTCTTCCATCGGCCACCGCCACGCAGTACCGGCCGCGAAGTGTTCAATATGGACTGGTTGACGACACACCTCAGCGGTAACGAAGCACCGCAAGATGTCCAGGCCACCCTGGCTGAACTGACCGCTGTCAGTGTGGCGCTCGGCGTGGAAATGGCAAGAGAAGAACTGGCCGCCCCGTCGCCTGCAGCCTTAATTGTATGTGGCGGGGGTGCTCACAATTCTCACTTGCTCACTCGCCTGAGCCGGCGAATGCCCGAAACAGCACTGGTCGAGAGCACCGATTGGGGTTGGCCCGCAGACTGGATAGAAGCCGGTGCTTTTGCCTGGCTGGCTCATCAGCGGCTTGCCCAATTGCCCGGAAACCTGCCGTCGGTAACCGGCGCCAAGGGCTTACGCGTATTGGGAGGAATTTATTCAGCCTGAGTCAGAAATCGTCTTCATCACGCAGCGCCAGGCCACTGGGGGCATTATCCACCGAGGAATCCCCTCCTTTCCCCGCTTCGCCATACTTGATCATCATGCGCAGTTCATTGACGGAGTCGGCATGCGATAGCGCAACCTCTGCACTGACTTTTTGCTCGCGGTACAAGTCATACAAGGCTTGGTCGAAGGTCTGCATACCCATATCTCGCGCACCGGCCATGGCTGGCTTGATGTCTCCGGCATTGCCCTTGCTGATCAGATCGGCGATGCGTGGCGATTGCAGCATGATTTCGATTGCTGCACAGCGCCCACCGTCTCGGGAAGGCAACAACTGTTGAGCGATGATCGCACGCAGGTTCAACGACAGATCCATCCAGATCTGCTGGTGACGTTCGTGGGGAAAGAAATTGATAATCCGGTCCAGCGCCTGATTGGCATTGTTGGCATGCAGCGTGGCCAGGCACAGATGCCCTGTCTCGGCAAAGGTCAGCGCATGTTCCATGGTTTCACGGGTACGAATCTCGCCGATCAGAATCACGTCGGGTGCCTGACGCAGGGTATTTTTCAGCGCCACTTCAAAAGACTCGGTATCAATCCCGACTTCACGCTGATTGACGATGGCCTTCTTGTGCGGATGAAGGTATTCGATCGGGTCTTCCACACTGATGATGTGGCCACCTATTGTTTCGTTACGCTGCTGAATCATCGATGCCAGCGTGGTCGATTTACCCGTACCGGTTCCCCCCACGACCAGCACCAGCCCGCGCTTGGCCTGCGCCAGCTCAGCCAATTGCGGCGGCACGCCCAGGGCCTCAAGCTTCGGGATCTCCAGCGAGATACGCCGGACCACCATCGCCAGCTGATTGCGCTGCTGAAAGGCACTGACGCGAAAACGTCCTTTTTCTCCAAAACTCAGCGCAAAATTGGCCTCGCGCTCCTGTTTGAAGCGTTCACGCAACCCTTCGGGAACGGTGACATTGACCAGCTCGTTCACTTGATGACTGGACAAACGCTGCTTGCCCAGCGGCACCACCCCTTCGGCCATCTTGAGACTCGGTGGCGCATCCACCGAAATCAACAGGTCCGAGGCCTGCTGCGTCACCATGATATCCAGCAATTGGTGCAGCCATTGCGTTGGCGTCACACGGCCAGCTTGCGATTCACTCATGCCCTCTCCCTCGCGTTTTCATCGCAGTCAATCAACAGGAATTTACAGCGCAAGCTCACCTTTGGCTCGCGCCTGGGCGGCTTCCACACTCACCAGTCCCTCTTTAGCCAAACGCGCAAGAGACGCATCCAGGGTCTGCATGCCCAAGTTCCCCCCGGTTTGAATGGCGGAATAAATCTGTGCCACCTTGTCTTCACGGATCAAGTTACGCACTGCCGCAGTGGCTATCAGAATTTCGTGAGCCGCCACCCGGCCACCGCCCTGACGCTTGAGCAGCGATTGCGACACTACCGCCTGCAAGGATTCCGAGAGCATCGAGCGCACCATGGCTTTTTCCTCGCCGGGAAACACGTCGATGATTCGGTCAATGGTCTTGGCTGCCGAGGTAGTATGCAGCGTGCCCAGTACCAGGTGGCCGGTTTCGGCTGCGGTCAGCGCCAGACGGATTGTTTCCAGGTCACGTAGCTCACCCACCAGAATCACATCGGGGTCTTCGCGCAAGGCGCTGCGCAGAGCTTCGGCAAACCCATGGGTATCGCGATGCACTTCGCGCTGGTTGATCAAGCAGCGCTTGCTGGTATGCACGAATTCCACCGGGTCTTCGATGGTGAGAATATGCTCGTAGCGATTGTCATTGATGTAGTCGAGCATTGCCGCCAAGGTGGTACTTTTGCCCGAACCGGTAGGGCCGGTTACCAGCACCAGCCCGCGTGGCAGCATGGCGAGCTGTTCAAACGTGGTACCCAGCCCCAACTCCTCCATGCTCAAGACCTTGCTGGGAATGGTACGAAAGACAGCGCCAGCGCCCCGGGCCTGGTTGAAGGCATTGACACGGAAACGCGCCACCCCTGGCACTTCGAAGGAGAAATCGACTTCCAGGTGTTCTTCGTAGTCACGGCGCTGTCGATCGCCCATGATGTCGTAGATCAGTTTCCGGACCTCGGTATTGTCCATGGCGGGCACATTGAGACGGCGAATATCGCCATCAACGCGTATCATCGGAGGCAAACCTGCCGAAAGATGCAAGTCCGAGGCATTCTGCTTTGCCGAGAACGCCAGCAGTTCGGTAATATCCATGTCACTTTCCCAGCTGCGGTAAGGTTGCCTTGAGTATGACAGACATCACACTCCCAGCGTCACTCGCCAGTACCCGCGAACGCCTTCACCTTGCTCTGGAGCAAGCCGGGCGCCCTCTCAATGCAGCGCGACTTCTGGCGGTGAGCAAGACCAAGCCTGCCGAGCTGATCCGCCAGGCCTGGCAACTCGGCCAACGGGAATTCGGTGAGAACTATCTTCAGGAAGCCCTGGAGAAGCAGACGCAACTTGCCGACTTCGACGACATCGTCTGGCATTTTATCGGTCCCTTGCAGTCCAACAAAACGCGTGCCGTGGCCGAAAATTTTGCCTGGGTGCACAGCGTCGACCGTGAAAAGATCGCTCGGCGTCTCAATGAGCAACGCCCGGAAAATCTGCCCCCTCTGAATGTATGCTTACAGGTCAACATCAGTGCGGAGCCCTCGAAGTCCGGGGTCAGCCTTGAGGCGCTTCCCGCCTTGGCTCGGGAAGTCGCTCACTTGCCTAACCTGCGGCTACGCGGCCTGATGGCCATTCCCGCTCCGGCAGACTCCTTGGCGGAACAGCGCCGACCTTTTGCAAGGTTGCGCCATGCTCTGGAGCAGCTACAGCAAGAGCTTCCCGAAACACCCCTGGACACGCTCTCCATGGGCATGAGTGACGACCTGGAAGCTGCGGTTCAAGAAGGTGCCACGCTGGTTCGGCTGGGAACCGCGATTTTCGGAGCGCGCGCGACGCATTAACATAGTTCTTCAAGATCACAACATAGTTCGTCAAGACCACAGCCAAACGCTCGGCTTTGCGCCGACTCGCTAACGACTCGACACAGGACACAGCACTTCATGGCGACCCAGATTACCTTTATCGGTGCCGGCAACATGGCCGGTGCCATCATCGGCGGCTTGATCGACAGCGGCATGGCCCCCACCTCGATTACCGCCACCTCTCCCAGCGATGCTGCGCTGGAACCGGTCAATGAACGCTTCGGCATCAACACCCAGACCGACAACTCAACCGCCGTGGCCAACGCCGATGTGGTGGTGCTGGCGGTCAAGCCGCAAATCATGCGCGACGTATGCGAGAACATGCGCGACAGCATCCAGCATCAGCGGCCCTTGATCATCTCGATTGCCGCCGGGCTCGACGCCACCACCATCGACACCTGGCTGGGCGGCGGCCTGGCCGTGGTACGCTGCATGCCCAACACCCCCTCACTGGTGGGGTGCGGCGCCAGCGGCCTCTACGCCAACGCAGCGGTCAGCGAACAACAGCGTCAGACCGCCACCCAACTGATGGAAGCCGTGGGCCTGGTGGAGTGGGTAGAAGAAGAACGCTTGCTCGACGCCGTCACCGCGGTTTCCGGCAGCGCACCGGCGTATTTTTTCTTGATGTTCGAAGCCATGGAAGCCGCCGGGGTCAAGCTCGGTTTGCCTGCCGCCACGGCTCGCCGGTTAGCGATTCAGACCGCCCTGGGTGCTGCCCGCATGGCACAGCAAAGTGAGCACGACCCCGCCACGCTGAAGAAAAACGTCATGTCCCCCGGTGGCACCACCGAACGGGCCATCGAACATATGGAAAATGCCCAGTTGCGCAAAACCATTCAAGACGCCATGGATGCCTGCGCTCATCGCGCTCAGGAAATGGGCAAAGAGCTTGCTGGTAAATAAGCATCTGGTGCCAAATAAGCCAACGGACGACTGTAACGGAGGAGCCTCATGGGCAACCAATTGGGAAGCGCCGGGTTGATGCTGGTCAATACCCTGATCAATATTTACCTGTTCTTGTTGATGCTGCGCTTTTTGCTGCAAGCCTCACACGCCGATTATTACAACCCGATAAGCCAATCGGTGGTCAAGCTCACACAGCCGGTGGTCGGGCTCTTTCAGGGCTTTCTCGGCCCGGTAGCCGGGCGCTTCGATCTGGCCACGCTTGCCGCCGGTTTCGTACTCAAGGTCATCAGTATCGTGGTGATCTTTCAAGTGATCGGCGTGGGATTTCCGCCAATCGGCGGACTCGCCATCGCCGGTGTGGCAGCCTTGGCCAATGCTATTTTGAAGATCTATTTCTTCGCCTTGATCGTGATGATAATCCTGAGCTGGGTGGCGCCCAATGCCAGTCATCCCGGCGCATTGCTGGTCATGCAATTGGTCGAACCCATCATGGCGCCGGTACGCAAGGTGATTCCACCGCTGGGCATGATCGATCTCTCCCCCATCGTGGTGTTCATCCTCATCAACTTGATTGATGGCCTGGTGGTTGGATCCTTGATTCGCGCCGCTGGCATTTCCGGCTCCTTGGTGGGCCTGTGATTCGACTTATCAGTGGGACATACATTTTCGATGCCTGATTCACACCCAAGCGCCGTCACTGAACCGATACCGGCCGATTCCGTCGGTCTGATAACCCCAGAGGTGGCACACTTCGACACGCCTCTGGCGCTAGCCTGTGGCAAGGTGCTACCGGCTTATGACCTGGTTTATGAGACCTACGGCACCTTGAATGCCCAGCGCAACAATGCGGTATTGATCTGTCACGCGCTGTCCGGCCATCACCATGCCGCCGGCTATCACTCCCTGGAAGACCCTAAACCAGGTTGGTGGGATGCGCATATCGGCCCCGGAAAATCGATCGACACCAACCGATTTTTCGTGGTGTCGCTCAACAACCTGGGCGGTTGCCACGGCAGTACCGGCCCGGTCAGCCATAACCCGGAAACCGGGCGCCAGTGGGGGCCGGACTTTCCCATGGTCACGGTCAGCGACTGGGTAAACAGCCAGGTACGCCTGGCCGACTACCTGGGTATCGAGCGCTTCGCCGCGGCGGTGGGCGGAAGCCTGGGCGGCATGCAGGTCATGCAATGGACCACGGCCTACCCGGAACGGGTAGCCAATGCGGTGGTCATTGCCGCCACACCACGCCTTTCGGCCCAGAACATTGCCTTCAACGAAGTGGCTCGCCAAGCCATTCGCTCGGACCCTGAATTTCACGACGGCTGGTATGCCGAGCATGACACCGTACCCAGGCGCGGCCTCAAACTGGCGCGCATGGTGGGGCATATCACCTACCTTTCCGAAGATGCCATGGGCACCAAGTTCGGGCGTGACTTACGCACCAATGACCTGAACTTCGGCTATGAGGTGGAATTTCAGGTGGAGTCCTACCTGCGCTATCAGGGTGACACTTTTTCCAATTCCTTCGATGCCAACACCTACCTGCTGATGACCAAGGCACTGGATTATTTCGACCCTGCGGCGATCCACGGCGGTGATCTGGCGCGCGCTTTGGCCCCGGCACAGTGCCCGTTTCTAGTGGTCAGTTTCACTACTGACTGGCGCTTCCCCCCTCCGCGTTCGCGCGAGCTGGTCGATGCCATGGTGAGTGCCGGCAAACCCGTGAGTTACGTCAACATCGACTCGCCTCACGGCCATGACGCCTTCCTGCTGCCGGAAGCGCGTTATCAGGCGATTTTCAGTGGCTACATGTCACGTGTGGCCCGTGATCTCGGCATTAGGGAGGCAAGATGATGCGTGCGGACCTGGAATTGATCTACGACTGGGTACCGCAAGGGGCTCATGTTCTCGACCTGGCTTGCGGCGACGGCACACTGCTGGAGACGCTCTCACAACAGAAAAACGTTTCGGGTTACGGTCTGGAGATTGCGCCAGATGGCATTACCGCCTGCATCGCCCGGGGGGTTAGCGTCATCGAGCACAACCTGGACGATGGCCTTGGCGCTTTCGCCGACCAAAGCTACGACCTGGTGATCATGACGCAAGCGCTCCAGGCCCTGCGCCGCCCGGATAAGATGCTCGATGAAATGCTGCGCGTCGGCAAAGAAGGCATTATCACTTTCCCCAACTTCGCCTACTGGCGGCATCGCGTCCATTTGGGAATTCGCGGCTACATGCCGGTGTCCAAATCGCTGCCCCACGCCTGGTACGACACACCCAACATCCATCTCTCCACCTTCAATGATTTTGAACACCTGTGCCGTGACAAGGGTCTGATGATTGTCGATCGCGCCGTGGGAGTGGGAGACCACCGCGGACACTGGACATCGCGACTGTGGCCCAACCTGTTTGGTGAAATCGCCATCTTCCGGGTCTGCCAGCGCACCTAACTCAATCCTTACAGGAGCAATACCACCATGCTGCGACGTTTCATGGCCTACGCCAGCCTTGCCGTTGGCTTGGCACTTGGGCTAGGCAGTCACGCCCTTGCCCAGCAATACACTCAGGTAGGCGATTACGAGATTCATTACAGCGCCGTCAATACCAGTTTCCTGACGCCAGAAGTCGCCCAGGCTAACAACATTCAGCGTAGCCAAGGCATCGCCTTGCTCAATGTCAGCGTACTTGAAACACAACCTGACGGGAGTAGCCGCCCGGTCAACGCTAGCGTTCAAGGCAGTGTCAGCGGCTTGACCGACACACCGCGCAACCTGGCATTTCGCACGGTTCACGACGGCGATTCCACTTATCAGCTGGCAACGTTCCGTATTCAGGAAGACGAACCCATGCGCTTCGACCTGGACGTACGTTACGATCGCAATCAGGCCCCGGCGGAAGTCAGCTTCATTCAGCGATTTTACCTGGATCGCTGAACCCCGGCCCGGCGATCCGCACCGGCAAGGCCCGTTCCAGTGAAATACTGATGGGCCTTGGCCCCTCTCGTGTCACGCTGATGCCATAAGCCAGTATCTCCACGCCGCTGGCTGCCGCCTCGCGTAAAGCCACCGCGTAGGCGGCATCCAGATGCGCTGCCGGCGCCACGTCCTCGATGCCTTCATGGGCCACGCAAAACACCAATACCGCCCGCTCCCCCTGGCGTGCCAGAGCGCTCAATGCCTTTAAGTGTTTGGTGCCGCGCACACTGATGGAATCCGGAAAATAGCCATGATCATCGGTTTCCTTGAGGGTTACCTGCTTGACCTCCACGTAGGCGCTACCGCGCTGCGGATCATCCAGTTTGAAATCCAGCCGTGAATCCGCCACTTTCACTTCCCGATACAAGCTGGCATAGCCACGTAACGGCGCCAAATGTCCGGCAAGCAAGGCTGCTTCGACGATACGATTGGCGCGTCCGGTATGCACCGAGGCGAGCGCCAGGCTGCCGCCGGTTTGCGGCAGCTCGATCAATTCCCAGGTCCAGGCCAGCTTGCGTTTGGGGTTATCGCTGGGCGAGAGCCATACCCGACAACCCGGCACATTGACCGCACGCATCGAGCCGGTATTGGGACAGTGTGCCACCACCTCGCGTCCATCATCCAGGCGCACATCGGCCAGAAACCGCTTATAGCGCTTGAGCAGCACGCCCGGAACCAGTTCAGGATAGACCAGCATTATAGCCGGCCCACGAAGCGGCTTAGACGCGAGACGGCTTCTTCCAGGCGCGCCACCTCATTGGTGAAGGCGATTCGCACATGGTGCTCACCACCCCGCACGGCGAAATCAATGCCCGGGGTAATCGCCACGTTTTCTTCTTCCAGCAAGCGTTCACAGAAAGCTTGGCTGTCGCGGCTGTAACGCGAGATATCCAGCCATAGATAAAACGCCCCCTGAGGCGGCAAGGACGGCGCCAACCCCAGCGGCACCAAACCAGCCAGTAGCGCATCACGGCGAGCTTTCAGCGTTTCTCGGCGGGTTTCGAGAATCGCGCGACACTCTGGGGTAAACGCAGCCAAAGCGGCATACTGCGCCGGTGTGGAAGCTGCCAGGAAGACATTCTGCGCCAGCCGGGTCAACGGCTCGACGGCAGCTTGCGGCGCCACCAACCACCCCAGGCGCCAACCGGTCATGCCGAAATATTTGGAGAAACTGTTGACCACGAAGGCATCCGGCGTCAACGCCGTGGCCGAAAGCGGGGCGTCATCATAATTCAGCCCCTGATAAATCTCGTCGACCACCAACTCCCCACCCTTGGCGAAGACGCCTTCGGCCACGGCGTTGAGCTTAGCGACATCCAGGGTGTGACCGGTGGGGTTGGAGGGGGTGGCCAGCATCGCCAAACGGGTGGAGGTTTGCCAGTGCCGTTGGATAAGCTCGGCATCCAGCTGCCAGCCGCTTTCCGGCCCTACCGAGACGGCATCCACCTCGGCACCGGCCAGTGCCATGAAATGCCGGTTGCAAGGGTAATTGGGGTCGGCCATCAACACCCGGTCGCCAGGACCCGCGAGCAACTGGCTCGCCAGCAGCAAGGCGCCGGAAGCCCCCGGAGTCACCAGGATTCGCTCGGGAGCCACTGTGGCAGCGAAATGCTCGGCATAGTGGTGCGAAATCGCCTCACGCAGGGCAGGAAGGCCGGCTGCCGGCGTGTAACGCGTGCGCCCCTGCGCCAGTGCCTGCTGTCCGGCAGCCATCACCGGTGCCGGTGTGGCGAAATCCGGCTCGCCGACTTCAAGGTGAATCACATCATGCCCCGCCGCTTCTCTGGCCTGGGCTAATTCCAGTAAGTGCATGACCCGAAAAGGGGCGACGAGATTGACGCGGGGGTTCCAGGCCATCACAGCCTCCTTTTTGATAGTAAACTAACGTATTAAATACATCATTAGGCTTGCAAAGCCTGTGTTTTTCAGATAAACAAGCATCCCTTTGGCGTGAGATCATTGACGCGTCGATGATTGATCAGCAGTCACTTACGTAAGAGGCAGTCCCATGCCAGTAGCGGAAAAGCAACAGGAAGCGTCCAAGCCATTCACCCCTTACCAGCCGGCACCGGGTGAAGAATACATGAACGAGCAGCAGCTGGAACACTTCCGGCAGCTCTTGTTGGATTGGAAGCAGGACCTCATGGAAGAAGTGGATCGCACCGTGCGCCACTTGCAGGAAGATGCCAACAATTACGCCGACCCGGCAGACCGCGCGACTCAGGAAGAAGGTTTCAGCCTGGAATTGCGTACCCGGGATCGAGAACGCAAACTACTCAAGAAGATCAACGAAACGCTGGATAAGATCGACGAAGACGATTACGGCTTCTGCGAGGCGTGTGGCGTGGAAATTGGTATTCGACGCTTGGAAGCAAGGCCCACAGCCACGCTGTGTGTCGATTGCAAAACCTTGGCCGAACTCAAGGAAAAGCAGCTAGGCAGCTAAGCTTATCCTTGAATGCTGATCGCTTGCACGGGCACCTCAGGGTGCCCGTTTGCATGTTACCCCGAACACATCAAACGAGGACAGCGCATGCCTCACACCGCCGGTTATCGCGGCCGCTTTGCGCCCACGCCTTCCGGCCCGCTGCACTTCGGTTCGCTGGTAGCCGCCCTTGGCAGTTATCTCGATGCTCGCGCCGTGGGAGGGAAATGGTTTCTGCGTATCGAGGATATCGACCCACCCCGCTGCCCGCCAGGGGCCGCCGACACGATCCTGCGCCAGCTCGAAGCGTTCGGCCTGCACTGGGATGGCGAGGTGAGCTATCAAAGCCTTCATGGCGCGGCGTATGCCGCGTCACTCCTGCGCCTTGAACAGCTTGGTTTGGCCTATCCTTGCAGCTGTTCACGCAAGCAATGGCGCCAGCACGCCATCTACCCCGGCTGGTGCCGTGACGGCGTTCGTGACGTTGGCAAACCGGTGGCCTGGCGCCTGCGCAGTGACCTGGGGTTGCGCCCCGTAGCGTGGCACGACCGCTTATTCGGCCCTCAGTCCTTCGACCCCGAAACCCTGGGCGATGTGGTCCTCAAACGAAAAGACGGCCTCTGGGCTTATCAGCTGGCCGTGGTGGTCGACGATGCCGAGCAGCACATTACCCATGTGGTGCGGGGGCTGGATCTACTCGACAACACGCCCTGGCAGCGTCAGTTGCAAGAGGCGCTGGGGTTTGCCGAACCCCGTTACCTACACTTGCCCTTGATCGTGAGCACCGAGGGACAAAAGCTTTCCAAACAGACCCTGGCGCCGGCATTACCCGAAGAAGGTGACGCCGTTCGCAGCCTGCTGTTTCAAGCCTTGCAGGCCCTGGATCAGGCGCCGCCCAGGGTACTTGCCGGGGCATCGGTTGAAGCCCAGCTTGAATGGGCGATCTCCCATTGGTCGGTCTCTCGCCTAAACGCGACGCCTTCCCGCCCATGGAAACAATCGGAGTAAGCGGCCATGTATGTGTATCGCATCATGTTGTTTCTGGTATTCGGCGGCTATCTGCTCTCGCCGCTGCTGATGAATGGCTGGGGCGACCCGGATATTGCCTGGTACCGCCCCTTTGTTATCTGGGGGGGGTTGATCGCCTTGACGCTGTGGCTGGAACAAAAAAGGAAGCTGGATGAGCGTTGAGTTAGTCGGCCTTTTGTTGCTCGGTTTCGGATACCTTGTCTTACTGTTCGGCTGTGGCTTTATCATCGAACGTGGCTGGGTACCGGTGCGTATTGTCCGTCACCCGATGGTCTACATCCTGGCAGTGGGGGTGTATGCCAGTGCCTGGGCGATTTACGGCAGTCTCGAGCTGGCCGCTCATGCCGGCTTCGGCTACCTGGCGTATTACCTGGGTGCCGCGGGTGCCTTTCTGTTGGCTCCGGTGTTGCTGGTACCCATTCAGCGCATCACTCGCACCTATCAGTTAGCGTCCCTCGCCGACCTCTTTGCCTTTCGCTTTCGCTCACGCTGGGCGGGCTCCCTGGTAACGTTGGTCAGCCTGCTGGCGGTACTGCCCCTTCTGGCCTTGCAGGTGAAAATCCTGGGTGAAGCGACCCACCTCATGACGGGAAGCGACTCACCGGCCCTCGTTGCCCTGTTATTCTGTGCCGCTATCGCTTTGTTCGCCGTGATTTTCGGCGCACGTCACAGCCAGCTTCATGCACGTCACGACACGCTTCTGGCAACGATCGCGCTTGAATCCATCGTCAAGCTTCTGGCCATGTCAGCGTTGGGCGGCATTGCCCTGTTTGGGGTATTCGACGGCCCAGGCGATCTGCAACAGTGGCTGGAAGGGCCGGGGCTGGCCTATCAAGCTGCCACACCTCAGCTGGAACCGGCTCAGTGGCGCACCTTGCTGTTATTGTTCTTTGCCGCAGCCTTTCTGATGCCGCACCTGTTTCACATCACCTTTGCCGAAACGCTTTCCCGGCGCACTTTGCTGCAGGCGAGCTGGACTCTGCCGCTGTTCTTGCTGCTGATGGCGCTGCCGATTCCGCTGATTTTATGGGCCACTCAGGCACGTGGCACTTTCGATGTTTCCATCGCGGCCTATTCAGCTTTCGCCTTGTCGGAAAGTTGGTGGGTGGGAGCGCTGGTGTTCATTGCCGGTCTGGCCGCCGCCAGCGGCACCATGATCATTATTTCCCTGGCACTTTCAGGCATGATTCTCAACCATGTGGTGCTGGTAGCTCACCCGCCTGAAGCCCGTGCCGATCTCTACGGCTGGCTGCGCTGGCTGCGTCGCGCCCTGATCGGTGCGGTGATTTTCGGTGGCTGGCTATTCTATCGCACCGTGGGAATGCACAATGACCTGACCACGCTGGGCCTGGCCGCCTTTGTGGGAATGGCCCAGTGCCTGCCCGGCATGCTGGCGTTGCTGTACTGGCCGGGAGCCAACCGTAAAGGCATGGTCAGTGGATTATTGATAGGCGTAATGATATGGCTGTGGGGGCTGTGGTTACCCTTATTGTTTCCGACAGTCATTCCGGCCTTTCCTCTCACGCCGCTGGCACCTGCCGATGCGCCCCTCTGGTATCACGTCACCTTGCTCGCCCTAGGCTTGAATATCATGGCATTGATCATGGTGTCGCTATTCACCCGGACCTCCACCGGCGAAAAATCCGCCGCGGAAGCCTGTTCGGTGGACGCGGTGATTCGCTCCAAACGATTGCCACTGGATGCCGCCACGGCCGAAGATTTTCCCCGACACCTGGCTCAAGCCCTGGGTGACGAGGCCGCCCAGCGCGAAGTCACCCGTGCATTGAAAGATCTGGGGTTAGCCGTTAATGAGCGCCGCCCTTATGCACTGCGACGCCTGAGGGATCGAATTCAGGCCAATCTCTCCGGGTTGATGGGGCCGTCCGTGGCCCGTGATATCGTCGACCGCTACCTGCCTTATCGCCATGACGACCAACCCGCGACCGACGATATACATTTCGTTGAAAGCCGCCTGGAAGCCTATCGTTCCCGGCTAACCGGCCTGGCTCGGGAACTCGACGGCTTGCGCCGCCACCATCGCCGCACCCTTGCCTACCTGCCTATCGGGCTTTGCGTGTTCGGCGATGATGAGGAATTGCTGATGTGGAACCAGGCCTTGACCGCCCTTTCCGCAATCGAGGGCGACAGTGTCATCGGCGCACGGCGAGATAGTCTCCCTGCCCCCTGGCCGGCGTTGCTGGGTCAGGCCCTGGCACTGGATCATACCCCTCTCTACAAACAGGCCGTCACGCTGCATGGAAAAACCTATTTCCTGACCCTGCATAAAGCCGTACTCAGCGACCATGACAGCCGCGGTGGCAGCGTGATACTCATCGAAGACCATACCGAGATGAAGTGGCTTGAAGATGAACTGGTTCATGCCGCGCGGCTGGCATCAATCGGCCAGTTGGCCGCCGGCGTAGCCCACGAGATCGGCAACCCCATCACCGGGATTTCCTCACTGGCACAGAACCTGCGCTATGACACCGACGACCCGGCATTGCTCGAGACCGCCGATCAGATCCAGCAACTTACTCGGCGAGTGACGCGAATCGTCAATTCCCTGGTAGGATTTGCCCATGGCGGGCGCCAGGCGACGCCCCTGCCGGCAGAACCGGTCACCCTGTCGAACATCACCGAAGACGCCTTGCACTTGATCCATCTGGCCCGGGCAGGCGAGGATGTCACATTCGAAAACAGTTGCCCTGACCAGCTGGTGGTGCGCGGTGATGCACAGCGCCTGACTCAGGTAATGGTCAATTTATTGAGCAATGCCCGTGACGCCTGCCAGACACAAGGCCATATTCATATTGAGGCTGGCACTCAACACGCTCAAGCTTGGTGGCGAGTGACCGATAATGGCCAGGGCATCGACCCCAAGGTACGTGATCGTTTGTTCGAACCGTTCATTACCACCAAGGCCGCCGGCCAAGGCACTGGTTTGGGTCTCGCGCTGGCTTATCAGATCGTGACCGAACACCAAGGCAAGATCGAGATCACCTCACCGCCCCTCGGCCATTCCCGTGGCACCGCCATTACGCTCTGGTTGCCGCTCTACTCACAGGATGATCAGCTCAGCGATGCGTCGAATACTGATTGTTGAAGATGAAGCGATTATTCGCAGTGCGCTCAAGCGATTACTTGAGCGCCACGACTATCATGTCCAGGAAGTGGAAAGCGCGGAGGACGCCCAGGCCCTGGCGCTAAGCCAATTTGACCTGATCATCAGCGACCTGCGCCTGCCCGGCGAACCGGGTACCAGCCTGATTGCAGCCGCCGCTCCCGCACCGGTATTGATAATGACCAGCTACGCCAGCATGCGCTCGGCGGTGGACGCCCTGAAGCAAGGCGCGGTGGATTATATCGCCAAGCCGTTCGATCACGACGAGCTGCTCGAGACGGTTTCACGCATCCTGCGCCAGCAGGCTATCCAGCACAGCGAGCCACCGGACGTGACCGACAAGGGTGGCAGCCGCCAGTCCATGATCGGTGAATGCGTGGCCATGCAGCAGGTATATACCCGTATTCGCAAGACCGCTCCCGCCGATGTCACGGTATTGATCCAGGGCGAATCGGGTACCGGCAAGGAACTGGTGGCTCGGGCGTTACACCAACAAAGCAAACGCGCCCGCGCGGCGCTGATCTGCGTCAATTGCGCTGCGATTCCGGAAACCCTGATCGAATCCGAGCTTTTCGGCCATGAAAAAGGCGCCTTTACCGGGGCCAGCGCCTCCCGTACCGGCCTGGTCGAAGCGGCCGATGGCGGCACCTTGTTTCTGGATGAAATCGGCGAATTGCCACTGGATGCCCAGGCGCGTCTGCTGCGCGTGCTCCAGGAAGGCGAGATCCGCAAGATCGGTTCGGTGGAAACCCGGCATGTGGATGTCCGCCTGATTGCTGCCACCCATCGTGACCTGCGAGCCCTGTCGAAAAGCGGTGAGTTTCGCCTCGACCTCTATTACCGCTTGAACGTCATGCAAATCGACCTCCCCCCCTTGAGGGAACGCGAGGACGACGTCTTGCAGATTGCCGACATCCTGCTGGAAAAAGCGTGCAAGCGCCATTCTCGCGAGGGGCTGCGGCTGTCCAAATCCGCACGCAGTGAACTCAAGGACTACCCTTGGCCGGGTAATGTTCGGGAACTGGAAAACGCCCTGGAGCGGGGTGTCATTCTTGCCGAAGGCCATCTGATTCACACCGATGACCTGGGGCTTGCACCCACCGGGCTAACCATGCGCCCGGCACCGGTTAATGCGACATCCCCCAGCGTAGCTGAGCCTCCCAACGAGGATGACCTCTCGCTGGAGGATTACTTCCAGCATTTTGTGCTGGAACATCAGGACCAAATGAGCGAAACGGAGCTCGCCCAAAAACTGGGGATTAGCCGCAAGAACTTGTGGGAACGCCGCCAACGCCTGGGCATTCCCCGCAAGAAGACAGCTCGAAGGCCCTTGTGATGCTTGTCGTAACAATTTTTGCAATGAAATGCTTAACATTCTTTTATACTAACGTCTAAGCCATTGATCTATAAACGTACTTTTCCTTCGGTGTTACTTTGTAATTGTTACCTTCTCACACATCGATTGGCGAAAAGCAGCGTATCAGCGGTAACACTATCCCCCCTCCTCCTCGCTCGGACTGAACGAAAAAAATTTAAGCCGTTGAAATATATTGACAAAAAAATACATGGCACAGGGTCTGCAGTATTACTAGGTAAGAAAAGCAACCCGGGCATAGCGGCAGTCCTCTCACAATAACAACAGGACGACATCCGCCGGTTTGAACACCAACAATAACAATGCTTCAAGCCTTTTGAGATAGCGGCGCCAACAATAACAACCGCCAATGCCATCTCGACGATCACTTGCCCGCGCCAATGTGTGCGGCTAATAACAACAACAAGCTCAACAAGTGAATGGCCCGATAATCAGAATACGATGTACAACGAGACGTCCAATAACAACAAGCGTCTCAATCAGTACCTCCCGGTAACAAAAACAACTCGCCGGGGAGAAATGCATCGTAGTTGGTTTATTGTTTTGAATACGAGACGGTCGGATCAATAGCAATAATGACCTTTCCTGACTGTGGTGCGTATTCAGGGCGATGCCCATCACAAAGAAAAACACCGGCATGGATGCCGAGCAACCACTTGATAGGGGAGGCCCAAAAGCCTCCCTTTTGTGCGTTTGGCGCCCAGGTTTTTGTCACTGCATGTCTCCTGCACTTTGCAAGGCATTGGGGGTCGGCTACACTCAGCGCCCTGCATCGTTTACTTTTCTGCACTCTGCGAGTCGATAACGCCGCATGTTCAAAGGATTTACCCGTTTCCTACAAAGCCCGAGTGGGCGCCTAAAGTCGCTATTCGAGCCTCAGGAGAGCCCATCCGGCCCCATGGTTCCCCAAGTGATTCCTCGTGACGAGCACCCCGTCTCACGTCAACATTTCAGTGAGGCCGCGCTCAAGGTGCTTTATCGCCTGGATAGCGCAGGCTTCGGCGCCTATTTGGTGGGCGGCTGCATTCGTGACGCCCTCCTAGGTAAAATGCCGAAGGATTTTGATGTTGCCACTAATGCCACACCTGAACAGGTACGGGATTTATTTCGCAACTCACGCTTGATCGGCCGTCGCTTTCGTATTGTGCATGTGCGCTTCGGTCGTGAAGTGATCGAGGTCACTACCTTCCGTGGCAAGCCGAGCGATGATCACGGCAACCACATCGCCCACCAATCCGAGAATGGCTTGCTACTGCGAGACAACGTCTGGGGCGATATCCAGGAAGATGCCATACGGCGCGACTTCACCATAAACGCCCTGTACTACAACATCGCCGATTTCTCGATTCACGATTTCGCTGGCGGCGTGCATGACATCGAGACCCGCACGCTGCGATTGATTGGCGATCCGGCCACACGCTATCGCGAAGATCCGGTACGCATGCTGCGCGCCGTCCGCTTTGCCGCCAAGCTCGACTTTCATATCGCTGCCGATAGTGAAGCGCCTATTCATGAGCTGGCGCCGCTGTTGTTGCAGATTCCCCCGGCACGCTTGTTCGATGAAGTGCTCAAGTTATTCATGGCGGGCCATGGTTTGACCACGTTCCGGTTGCTCAGCCATTACGGCCTGTTTGCCATGCTTTTCCCCGAAGCTGAAGAAGCCATGGTCGACTTGCCTTGGGCGGAGCCCTTGATCGAACAGGCGCTCCAGAACACTGACAAGCGCATTGCCGAAGGCCGACCGGTCACACCGGCGTTTCTGCTTGCCGCCTTTTTATGGGCGCCGGTAGTACAACGTCTCGCCGAGCTGGAAAATAGCGGCATGCCGCCGATCCCGGCCCTGCAAGCGGCCGCGCAACAGGTTATCTCGCGTCAACTGCATCACACTTCGATTCCCAAACGTTTCGGCATGCCGATGCGCGATATCTGGGAGTTGCAACAACGTCTCCCCCTACGCCGGGGCAAGCGCGCCTTTCAGACTCGCGAGCATCCACGCTTTCGTGCCGCCTATGACCTCTTGCTGCTGCGTGAACAAGCCGGCGAGCTGGAACCGGGGCTAGGTGATTGGTGGACGGCATTTCAGCAAGGCGACGAGCATGAGCAGCGCCGGTTACTGCAAAAGGTGGGAGGCGATCCTGCCAGCCAAGGCTCGGGCCAACGTAAACGTCGGCGACGTCGTAAGCCACGCCCCACGCAAGACAGTTGATCGCGGTGAGCCCTATTACTCCTCATCGCGCCTATATCGGCCTGGGCAGCAACCTGGATAACCCTCGCGCTCGGGTTATCCAGGCCTTGGCGGCGTTGAATCGGTTACCCCTCACTTCCCTGGCAAAAGCCTCACAGCTTTACCTCAGCCGCCCGGTTGGCCCACAGGATCAGCCAGATTTCATCAATGCCGTAGCGGCCCTTCACACGCGGCTTTCCCCCTTGGCATTACTGGATCAACTACAGGCGCTGGAGCAACAACATCGGCGTCGGCGTGCGCGCCACTGGGGGCCTCGCACCCTGGATCTCGACCTTTTACTGTTTGATACACAGCAATTAGCCTTGCCGCGGCTTTGCGTCCCCCATCCCCACATCCAGCAGCGCGGTTTTGTTCTGTTACCTCTGCAGGAAATCGCCCCCGGCTTGTTGATCGGCCAGCGCCCTTTACACGCTTGGCTGGCAGCACTCCCTCCCGAAGCGATACCTCAAGCGCTACCCCTGGACACACATCTCGACAGCGGTGGTGAATTCAGGTAACAATTACCGGTTACGCTCCGAGTGTCATATACATTCGGCCGGCGACTTCCATCACGCTCGGCTCCTTGCGCCGGCCTCAGAAAAACGAGAGCACGCCATGAAAACCGTCACCCTGAGCACATTGCAAGCGTTCAAACGCGCTGGCGAGACGTTCAGCTGCCTGACCGCCTACGATGCCTCCTTTGCTCACGCTGCCAGTCATGCCGGCATAGAAGTGCTGCTGGTGGGCGATTCCCTGGGCATGGTGCTGCAGGGCCATACCAGCACCCTGCCGGTCACCCTGGACGATATCTGTTATCACAGCCGTTGCGCCGCCCGTGGCAAAGGGGCGAGCCTGTTGATGGTGGATTTACCGTTCATGAGCAACTCGAGTACCGAACGCTTGCTACAAGATGCGGGCGCATTGATGCGCGCGGGTGCCGAGCTGGTCAAGGTGGAAGGCGAAGCCTGGATGGCCGATGGCATTCGCGAATTGACTCGCCGCGGCGTTCCCGTCTGTGCCCACTTGGGACTGACACCGCAGTCAGTCTATCAACTGGGTGGCTACAAGGTTCAGGGCCGAGAAACCGAGCAAGCCGAGCAAATTCTTGCCGATGCCCGCACCCTGGTAGAGGCCGGTGCTTCGGTGATTCTTCTGGAATGCGTCCCCGCGAGCCTGGGCAAGGCAATCACTGAGGCGCTGGATGTGCCGGTCATCGGTATCGGTGCCGGTCCTGATGTCGACGGCCAGATCCTGGTGATGCACGACGTTCTGGGGGTAACCCACGGCAAGACCCCGCGTTTCGTAAAAAACTTCCTCCAGGAAGGCGGGTCTATTCAGCAAGCGTTCAAGGCCTATCATGAGTCCGTCAAGGCACGAACCTTTCCGGCGCCTGAACATTGTTTTTAAGAGCGTTTTTGAGACTGCTTGCAAGAACGTTGCTGAGCATATGCCTTTTCAAGGTTTTCACTCTTAGGAGCCTTTGATGCGTACCTTGCGAGACATTCAGGCCTTGCGTGACGCCCTCGGCGAATACCGACGCCGCGGGCAACGCATCGCTTTGGTGCCTACCATGGGCAACTTGCATGCTGGACACCTCGCTTTGGTGGAAAGCGCCCGCCAGAATGCGGATGTGGTGGTTTCCAGCCTGTTCGTCAACCCCATGCAGTTTGGGCCGGGCGAAGACCTCGATGCCTACCCGCGTACTTTCGAGGCCGACCAGATTCAACTCGAAGCCGCCAGTTGTGATGTGTTGTTTGCTCCGACGACCACGACTCTCTACCCTGATGGGTTAGAAAATCAGACGCGCGTGCATGTGCCCGATGTTAGCCAAGGGTTGTGCGGCGGTTCACGCCCCGGTCATTTTGACGGTGTCTCGACGGTGGTCACGATGCTTTTCAATCTGGTGCAACCGGATGTGGCTTGCTTCGGTGAAAAGGATTATCAACAGCTTGCGGTGATTCGCAAACTGGTGCGCGACCTGCATCTGCCTATCGAGATTATCGGGGTGCCGATCGTTCGTGCTGAAGACGGCTTGGCATTATCGTCGCGCAATGGTTATTTGAGCCTCGAACAGCGTGAGATCGCCACCCGGCTTTACCGCACCCTGTGCGATATGCGTTCGGCGCTGGAAGCGGGCGAATCATTAAAAAAGGTACTACACCAAGGCTATTGCGCCCTGTATGATGCCGGCCTCACTCCCGATTATCTTGAGCTGCGCGATACCTTGCTCGGCCCTGTCGACGCCGAAACCCGGGAGGCCGTCTTGCTGGCGGCAGTACAGCTGGGGCCCACGCGCCTGATCGACAACCTCAGCCTGCGTTTACCCGAAACGCCTGTCGACACCACTGATACCACCCCAGGCGCAAACCCGCCCGGGTCGCAATAAAGGATATTTTCATGCATACCATTATGCTCAAGGCCAAGCTTCACATGGCCCGCGTAACGCACGCGGTACTCAATTACGAAGGCTCTTGTGCCGTTGACGGCGAGCTGCTCGATATGGCTGGCATTCGTGAAAACGAACAGATCCAGATCTACAACGTGGAAAACGGCGAACGCTTCACCACCTATGCCATTCGCGGTGAAGAAGGCTCACGGATGATTTCCATCAATGGCGCCGCCGCCCACCTGGCCAGCCCCGGCCACCGGGTAATTATTTGCAGTTACGCTCACTACAGTGAAGCGGAGCTGGATGCTCATCAACCTGCATTGGTGTATTTGCAGGAAGGCAATGTGGTCAGCCATACCAGTAACGCAATCCCCATACAGTTAGCATAATACCCCGGTTTTACTCCCCTTTACGGGCCGACATCGTCGGCCCGTTTTGCGTTACCCGATGTAAACGAAAAGCTTATTGTCGCAGCGCACTACCCTCCCCTATGCTGACAGGGTAATGTCATTAATCGGACAGCTGCCCACCGGCTTGTCCAATCTACCCTGTTGAGGAGTTATGTTATGCAAGAAGTGGTAATTGTAGCCGCCCGCCGTACCGCTATCGGCACTTTCGGCGGCTCTCTCGCCGGCATTCCTGCTAGTGACCTGGGTGCCCTCGTAATCAAGGATATCCTGGCTTCTACCGGTGTTGCTCCCGACCAAGTGGATGAGGTCCTGCTGGGCCAGGTATTGACGGCGGGTGTCGGCCAAAACCCGGCACGCCAGGCATCTATCAAGGGCGGTTTGCCTGACGGCGTTCCGGCCATGACCATCAACAAGGTATGCGGCTCCGGCTTGAAAGCATTGCACTTGGCGACTCAGGCGATTCGTTGTGGCGATGCCGAGTTGATTCTAGCGGGGGGTCAGGAAAACATGAGTCTATCGCCCCATGTCCTGCCCAACTCACGCACCGGTCAGCGCATGGGCGACTGGAAAGCCCTCGACACCATGGTGCATGACGGCCTGTGGGATGCTTTCAATAATTACCATATGGGCATTACCGCCGAAAATCTGGCAGAGAAATACGAGATTACCCGTGAGCAGATGGATGAATTTGCCGCGGCGTCTCAACACAAGGCGTCTCAGGCGATCAAGGATGGTCGGTTCAAGAGCCAGATCGTGCCGGTGGAGATTCCCCAGCGCAAAGGCGACCCGATCGTGTTCGATACCGATGAAGGGCCACGCGAAGTAACGGCGGAAAAACTCGGCGGCATGCGCCCGGCTTTCAAGAAAGACGGCACGGTGACTGCAGGTAACGCTTCTTCGATCAATGATGGCGCTGCCGTGGTCATGCTCTGCTCGGCCGAGAAAGCCAAGCAACTGGGCCTTGAGCCGCTGGCGCGCATCGTCGCCTATTCCAATGCCGGCGTCGACCCGGCGATCATGGGCCTGGGACCGGCACCCGCTACCCGCCTGTGCCTGAAAAAAGCCGGCTGGAGCCTGGACGACCTGGACTTGGTCGAAGCCAACGAAGCCTTCGCCGCTCAAGCTCTTTCCGTCAACAAGGAGCTGGGCTGGAATACCGATAAGATCAACGTCAATGGCGGCGCGATTGCCTTGGGTCACCCGATCGGCGCTTCCGGCTGCCGGGTACTGGTCAGCCTGCTGCATGAAATGATTGCACGTGATGCCAAGAAGGGTCTGGCGACACTCTGTATCGGCGGTGGCCAAGGCGTGGCACTCGCCATCGAGCGCAACTGAAGTCCGGCAACTAACTAAAAGCCTCGTATCAGAGCCGGGCTTCACGGCCCGGTTCTAGCATCACACTCAGGCTCGAATAAAACGAAACGCCCGCGACAAGGTTAGTGAAACCTCATCGCGGGCGTTTTCTTATGGCACTTTCTTAAAACGCTTTCATGAACTACCACGCCTAAGCGGCTGCGCCGTTAGACGTGGTTTCACTCGCTCGTTGGCGAGCTTCCAATGTCAACGGGTGTTAAAAGCTGGCTACATCCTAATCCTAACCATTTACAGTTATTCAGTCGTCGCCACGCCTTCCGCTTCGAAAGCCGCCTTCTCTTCTTCGGTAATTTCCTTGATCGAGAGCTTCACCCGGTTACGGTTGTCGATGTCGAGCACCTTGACCACGACATTATCACCCTCGTTAAGGTATTCACGCACATCATTGACCCGTTCCGGCACGATCTGGGAGATATGCACCAAGCCATCGGTACCCGGCATGATGTTGATGAAAGCACCAAAGTCGGCGATACGAACGACCTTGCCCATATAGAGCTTGCCGATTTCCGCTTCCGCGGTGATTTCCAATACCGTGTCGATGGCACGTTGCGCAGCGGCCTTGTCTTCCGCGTAAATACGCACGCTGCCGTCATCGTCGAGGTCGATGGAAGCACCGGTATCTTCACAGATCTTGCGAATGGTCGCGCCACCCTTGCCGATCACATCGCGGATCTTGTCCGGTGCGATCTTGATCGTGGCCATCGAGGGAGCATTGTCGGACACGTCGGTACGGCTCTGGCCGATGACAAGGTTCATCTGGTCGAGAATCTGCAAACGCGCCGTATTAGCCTGTTGCAGCGCGGTTTCCATGATTTCTTCGTTGATGCCTTCGATCTTGATGTCCATCTGCAACGCGGTCACGCCTTCAGCGGAGCCGGCCACCTTGAAGTCCATGTCACCCAGATGGTCTTCATCACCCAGGATATCGGTGAGTACCGCAAAGCCATCGGCATCTTTCACCAACCCCATGGCAATACCGGCTACCGGCGCCTTGAGCGGCACCCCGGCATCCATCAGCGCCAGAGAGGTGCCACACACCGAGGCCATCGAGCTTGAGCCGTTGGATTCGGTGATTTCCGACACTACACGAATGGTATAGGGGAAAGCCTCTTCCGAGGGCAGCATCGCCTGTATGCCCCGACGAGCCAGACGGCCGTGACCGATTTCACGCCGCTTGGGGCCTCCCATGAAGCCCGCTTCGCCCACGCAATAAGGGGGGAAGTTGTAGTGCAGCATGAAGCGATCCTTGCGCTCGCCTTCCAGTGATTCGATCAACTGAGAATCGCGCAAGGTGCCTAGCGTGGCAATCGCAATCGCCTGAGTTTCACCCCGGGTGAAAATGGCTGAGCCATGTGCCTTGGGCAGCGCACCGACTTCAATGGCCAACGGACGAACGGTAACGTTATCACGGCCATCGATGCGCGGTTCGCCTTTGACGACACGCGAGCGCACCACACGCTTTTCCAAGGCGGAGAAGGCGGAGGCAACGTCTTCCGCACTGAAAGCGTTTTCTTCTCCAGCCAGGACTTCGATAGCCTCGGCCTTGAAAGCACTTAACGCATCCTGGCGCGCCATCTTGTCGATAATGCGATAGGCTTCGCCGACCTTGGCTTCAAAGGCATCGGCAACGGCGGCTCTCAGAGCGACGTTCTCTTCCGCCGGCTGCCAATCCCACTTGGGCTTACCCGCTTCAGCGGTCAGTTCCTTGATCGCACTGATAGCAGTCTGCATTTCCTGGTGAGCGTACAGCACGGCGCCCAACATCTCGTCTTCCAGCAGCTCCTGGGCTTCCGACTCCACCATCAGGACGGCTTTTTCAGTACCCGCCACCACCATGTTCAGCTCGGAGGAGGCCAGTTCTTCCACGGTCGGGTTGAGAAAATAACCCTGTTCTTCGTTGAAGCCCACGCGTGCCGCACCGATCGGCCCGTTGAACGGCACACCGGCAATCATCAATGCCGCTGAAGTGCCCAGCAGCGCGGCAATATCGGGATCGTGGTTACGATCCGTCGAAAGTACCGTACAGATTACCTGGACTTCGTTCATGAAACCTTTGGGAAACAACGGACGAATCGGGCGGTCGATCAATCGCGATGTCAGGGTTTCTTTCTCGGTCGGGCGGCCTTCACGCTTGAAGAAACCGCCAGGAATCTTGCCTACCGCGTAGGTTTTTTCCTGATAGTGGACCGACAGGGGAAAGAACGGCTGAGAGGGCTTGGCTTCTTTCTTGGCCACGACCGTACACAACACCACGGTATCATCCATGGTGACCATGACGGCGCCAGTGGCTTGACGGGCGATACGCCCGGTTTCGAGAGTAACGGTGCTACGACCGTACTGGAACGTTTTCTTGACCGGATTCACGGCGACTTCCTTCAGCATTATCGATATCTACTTGTCTATTCTGTTTGGTCGTTTTTGACTCTCGTCATTCTAGGCGCTGTGGCGCCCGAGGGCTACCATCGTTGCTCACCACCCCCACAGCAAAACGGGCAACCCCTTGGGGTTGCCCGTTTCGGTACCTCGACTGCGTGCTGCTTAGCGACGCAGACCCAGACGCTGGATCAACGCTTGATAACGCGCCAGGTCCTTACGCTTGAGGTAATCCAGCAGCTTACGACGCTGGTTAACCATGCGGATCAGGCCACGACGAGAGTGGTGATCCTGCTTGTTGGTCTTGAAGTGATCCTGCAGGCCATTGATGTTGGCGCTCAGGAGTGCGACTTGCACTTCAGGGGAGCCGGTATCGTTGTCGCCGCGCGCGAAATCGTTGACGATTCCGGCTTTCTGTTCAGCGGTCAGTGCCATCTGTTTCTCCAGTAAGCAATATGCCTAATAAATGAATGTGTGAGACCACGCATATTTGCAGTCTCAAGCGTGCTATTCCATTTTACGCTCGTTGCCTGGGCCCATTTCAAGAAATGGCGACCGTACTCAACAAACGCTTGGGCGCTACTTCCTGTGCGCCCTTCACCACACCGAGACCGATAAAGGCCGCATCATGGTAAAGTCTTGCCAGCTCACCCGAGCCTAACGACAAGGCATCAAGCTGGGCACTCTGGCCATGGCTCAATCGAGCCGAGGCTTGAGCATCCACCGTCAATATTGGCAAATGCTCAACCAAGGCATCCACCGAAAGCAGCTGCGCTTCACGCGCGGCCTGATCCGGTAGCGCCTCAAGAGCTTCAAGTGTCCACATGTGTTGCGCCGTGAAGGGGCCTGTCTTGAGCCTGCGCAGTGCGCTGATGTGCGCCCCGCAGCCCAAGGCATGCCCGATATCTTCAGCCAGGGTACGGATGTAAGTGCCCTTGCTGCAGTTGACTTCCAGCTCGAAAGCCAGCGCTTCACATGCCAGCAGCCGCGCATCATACACGCTTACGCGACGCGCTGCACGCTCGACTGTCTTGCCCTCACGGGCCAGTTCGTACAACTTGCGACCCTGGTGCTTCAACGCCGAATACATCGGGGGAACTTGCTCGATTTCACCACGAAAACGCTCAAGCACCGCCTCTATTTCGGCATTTGCCAAGGGAGGCACCTCACACCGTTCGATGACCTCACCTTCGGCATCTCCGGTCTCGGTTATCACCCCTAGCTCGACACGGGTGCGGTAAACCTTGTCGGCTTCCAGCAAGTGTGCAGAAAACTTGGTCGCCTCCCCCAGGCACACCGGCAGCAAGCCAGTCGCCATGGGGTCGAGCGTGCCGGTATGCCCCGCCTTTTGCGCCTGAAACAGACGCCGAACACGTTGCAAGGCATGGTTGCTGGAAAGCCCTTTAGGCTTATCCAGCAGCAGTACGCCATTCACTGGCAAACCGCGACGTTGACGCGCCACTAGCGAGTTTCCTCACTTTGCTCGGCGTCAGTGTCATCCTCATCGCCTTGATAGCGTGCACGGTCAGTGGTGACGGCCTCATCAATCAGCGAAGAGAGATGCTGACCGCGTACCACGCTCTCGTCGTAATGAAAGCGCAATTCCGGCACATGGCGCAACTTGATGCGTTTAGCGACCTGGCTTCTCAGAAATCCGCCGGCACGCTTGAGTGCCTTCAGGTTTTCCTTGATGTCCTCGTCGCTATTCTCACCTAGCAGCGTGATATAGACATCGGCGTAGCCCAGATCGCGGCTTACCGTCACACCACTGACAGTCACCATGCCCAGACGTGGATCTTTCACTTCACGCTGGATGAGTACCGCCAGCTCCTTCTGGAGCTGATCGGCGACTCTGTCGGTACGCTTGAATTCACGCATCGTTATCTCCCGCTAGGCGTTACAGGCTACGCTCGACTCTGATCTGGTCGAAGACTTCGATCTTGTCGCCGGCCTGAACATCGTTGTAGTTCTTCACCCCGATGCCGCACTCCATGCCGCTGCGCACTTCCTGGACATCGTCCTTGAAGCGACGTAGGGATTCGAGCTCGCCTTCGTAGATGACGACGTTTTCACGCAACACGCGGATCTTCTTGTTGCGATGCACGCTGCCTTCGACAACCATGCAGCCTGCCACGGCGCCAATCTTGGGTGCGCGGAACACATCGCGCACTTCGGCGATGCCGACGATATCTTCCCTCCACTCGGGCGCAAGCATACCGCTCATCGCCTGCTTGACCTCGTCGATCAGCTGATAGATGACGCTGTAGTAGCGCAGATCCAGGCCTTCACGTTCGATGATCTCACGGGCCGCGACATCGGCACGCACGTTGAAGCCGACCACGATAGCGTCACTGGCCAAGGCCAGGTTGGCATCGGTACCTGTGATACCACCCACGCCGGATGACACCACCGCCACTTCGACTTCATCGGTGGACAACTCTTCAAGCGCACCCTTGATAGCTTCCAGCGAGCCTTGAACGTCAGCCTTGAGCACGATGTTGACCTTGGCCACTTCATCCTGACCCATCTGGCTGAACATGTTCTCCAGCTTGGATTTCTGCTGGCGTGCCAGGCGTACTTCGCGGTACTTGCCTTGACGGAAGTTGGCGACTTCACGCGCCTTTCTTTCGTCCGCGACGACCATGAAGTCATCACCGGCATCCGGTGTGCCGTCAAGCCCTTGAATTTCCACCGGCATTGCCGGGCCGACTTCCGCAACTTGCTTGCCAAGTTCGTTGGTCAGAGCACGCACGCGGCCGTAATGCAGGCCGGCCAGGACGATATCACCCTTCTTCAAGGTGCCGTTCTGTACCAGTACCGTGGCGACCGGGCCACGGCCCTTGTCCAGGCGTGATTCAACCACCACACCCTTACCCGGCGCTTCCGGCACGGCCTTGAGTTCAAGCACTTCCGAGACCAGCTGAATGGCTTCCAGCAGCTCTTCGATACCCTCACCGGTCTTGGCGGAAACATGCACGAACTGCGTATCGCCGCCCCATTCTTCGGAAATGACGCCGTGTTGCGACAATTCATTACGAATACGATCGAAATCGGCACCCGGCTTATCGATCTTGTTGACCGCCACTACGATCGGGACTTCGGCCGCCTTGGAGTGCTCGATCGCCTCGATCGTTTGCGGCATGACGCCGTCATCGGCCGCGACGACCAGGATGACCACATCGGTCGCCTTGGCACCGCGAGCACGCATGGCGGTAAAGGCCGCGTGGCCGGGCGTATCCAGGAAGGTGACACCACCGTGCTGATCTTCAACATGGTAGGCGCCGATATGCTGGGTAATCCCGCCGGCTTCACCGGTCGCCACCTTGGCGCGACGAATATGATCCAGCAAGGAGGTCTTGCCGTGATCAACGTGACCCATCACCGTGACGACCGGTGAACGGGTGATTTCTTCGCCTTCGTAGGAGATGCCTGCGAGCATTTCGGTCTCGAGCGCATCGTCCTTGACCAGCTTGGCCTTGTGGCCCATCTCTTCGACAACGATCGCAGCAGTGTCCTGATCGATAGTCTGGTTGATGGTGACCGCGGCGCCCATGTTGAACATCGCCTTGATCACTTCATTGGACTTGATCGACATCTTGTCCGCCAGCTCAGCGACGCTGATCGATTCGGGAATCGACACTTCACGCACGATCGGCTGGGTAGGCTTCTGGAAGCCGTGCTTGCCGCCGCCCTGGCTACCACCACCACTGCGACGACCGCCACGACGCTCGGCGCGCTTGACTTTCTTAGCGCCACCGCCACGTTTACGCTCTTCGCGATCGCCACGATCTTCATCATCCCGACGCCCTTTCTTGGCTTTCGCCGCGGTCTTCTTGGGCGGTGCGGTACGACGGTCGCTACGACCTTCCTTGGGCGGTGCCGGGGGCTGCTCTTCGGAAGGCTGATTGTCGTCAAGCTCGGGGACCGGCACTTCAGGTACTTCCTGAGTTTTGGCAGTGGCGAGTCTGACGGCGGCTTCACGCGCTTCTTTCTCAGCGGCACGAACCTTGGCTTGCTCGGCTTCACGCACGCGAGCTTCTTCAGCGTCACGGACGTCCTTTTCAGCCTTGGCTTGCTGGGAGTCCGCCATATCACCGACCAGCTGACGCGGCCCGCTATGCTTGGGTTCCGGTGCCTTGGGCTTCTCTTCCTCGTCACTCTTGACGTAGGTACGCTTCTTGCGCACCTGAACTTCAATCGTCTTGCCACGCTCACCGGTCTTTATCCGGCTGCGCGTCTTGCGCGTCAGTGTGATCCGATTCTTGCTGGCGTCATCTTCATCACCATGGCTCTTCTTCAGAAAACTCAGCAGCTTATGCTTGTCTTCCTCGGATACCACGGCGTTTTCAGACGCATGGTCCAATCCGGCTTCTTTCATTTGTTCCAGCAGGCGGGGCACATCGCGGCCCACCTTTGCTGCAAAATCTTTTACTGTCATATCTGACATCTCGACCCTCCTCAGCCCGTGACCTGTTTACTGTGTGTTTGATTCCGACATGGCATCGTCTTCAAACCAGGGCGCACGGGCAGTCATGATCAGTGCCGCTGCGCGCGCTTCGTCCAACTCCTCGATATCGACCAGATCATCGACAGCCTGCTCGGCAAGATCTTCCATTGTGACAATACCGCGACTGGCAAGAATGAACGCCAGATGACGTTCCATGCCTTCCATTCCCAGCAAGTCTTCTGCCGGCTGAGCCCCGTCGAGTGCTTCTTCCGAAGCAATCGCCATGGTCAGCAGTTCATCTTTGGCGCGCGCTCTGAGCTCTTCCACCGAGTCTTCGTCCAGCTCCTCGATTTCAAGCATTTCTTCCAGCGGCACGTAGGCAATTTCTTCCAGGGTAGTGAAGCCTTCTTCCACCAGCAGCCGAGCAATATCGTCATCGATGCCCAGATGCTGAATAAAGGAATCCACTAGCGTATCAATTTCCTGATCACGCTTTGACTCGGCTTCACCCTCGGTCATGACGTTGATCCGCCAACCGGTAAGCTCCGACGCCAAGCGCACGTTCTGACCACTGCGACCAATCGCTTGAGCCAGGTTATCTTCCGCCACCGCGACGTCCATGGCGTGGGCATCTTCATCCACCAGGATGGAGCCGACATCCGCCGGGGCCATGGCATTGATCACCAGTTGCGCCGGGTTGTCGTCCCACAGCACGATGTCCACACGCTCATTTTGCAGCTCACTGGACACCGCCTGCACCCGCGAACCACGCATGCCGACGCAGGCGCCGACCGGATCGATGCGGCGGTCGTTGGTCTTGACCGCGATCTTGGCTCTTGAGCCTGGGTCGCGGGCAGCACCCTTGATTTCGATAAGTTGCTCGGCAATTTCCGGCACTTCGATCTTGAATAGTTCAATGATCAATTCAGGGCAAGTGCGTGACAGCAGTAATTGTGCACCACGTGCCTCCGGATCCACCTTGACCAGCAGCGCCCGCACCCGCTCATTCATGCGGTAGCGTTCGCCGTGGATCATTTCCTGGCGCGGCAGGAACGCTTCCGCGTTATCGCCAAGATCGATGATCAAACCATCACGGGTCGTCTTCTTGACGATACCCGCCACCAGTTCGCCTTCGCGATCGGTATATTGCCGCACGACTTCAGCTCGCTCGGCTTCACGCACTTTCTGCACGATGACCTGCTTCGCGGTTTGCGCCGCAATGCGTCCGAACACAGCATTGTCGATCAGTTTTTCAACCACATCGCCACGCTTGAGCGGCGGATCACGCTGCTCGGCAATGCTTTCCTTGATTTCGTAATCCGGGGTTTCGAACTCATCGTCTTCCACCACCGTCCAGAAACGGAACGTTTGATAGTCGCCAGTGCGACGATCGATATGGACGCGCACGCTGGCTTCTTCACTCTCGAACCGCTTACGCGACGCGCTAGCCAATGCCGCCTCAACCGCTTCGAAGATTACATCTCGCGGGACGCCTTTTTCATTGGAGATCGCGTCGACGACCATTAAAATTTCTTTACTCATGCGTTTGCCTCGCCAGAAAACCTGTCCTTATGTGCATCAGCCCGGCTGCCTGCCGACGGCGTCACCCCATCGAGTGCTACTCGAACTGCGGTACGATATGCGCCTGGTCAATGCTTTCTATGGGAAAACAGTACTCTTCACCTTCGAACTGGAGCAGCACGTCATCCCCTTCAACACCGGCTAGCAGCCCTTGAAACTTGCGTCGCCCATCGAAAGGAAGACGTAGTTTCAAGGCTATCTGGTGTCCCTGAAAGCGGATGTAATGGTCCAAGGTGTAAAGTGGGCGCGCCATGCCCGGAGAAGAGACTTCAAGCCGATACTCACCGGCGATGGGGTCTTCCACATCGAAGACAGCGCTTACTTGACGACTGACATCGGCGCAGTCTTCTACGCTGACGCCGCTATCGCGCTCAATGTAAACTACCAGTCGCGAGTGCTTGCCTTGGGACAGATGGTCGATACCCCATAGTTCAAACCCCATGGCAGCAACGACAGGCTCGATCAGCGCGTAAAGCGCAGCGTGTTTAATGGCCACAGACAAAGCTCCTATAGCCGTTGCATCAGGCACCTGGCCAGGAGTTGAAAGAGAAGCTAGGTGGCTGATTGGCGTTACCCGGAAACGTGTCTCCGGCAAACCGGTAGACATCCGCTATTGAGACGGCTTGCTAACAAAAAGCCCCTTCACAGGAAGGGGCTTTTTGAAAGAAACCTGTTGTACCACTTAGGCTTTTCTCACATGTTTCCACTTAAGAGGACTAACAAGTGACTGCCTAAAAAATGGTAGCGGGGACCGGATTTGAACCGATGACCTTCGGGTTATGAGCCCGACGAGCTACCAGACTGCTCCACCCCGCATCAATCTAGGTTGACGATAATAGACCTACTTGCCACTTACGTCAAGTTAATCTTTTTTCGTCTCAGGTACCAAACCTGAATTCTGGAACACTGACGATAGGGCTGCCAGTAAATCAGATGGTGCCGAAGGCGGGACTTGAACCCGCACGACCATACGGTCACTACCCCCTCAAGATAGCGTGTCTACCAATTCCACCACTTCGGCATCAGGGGAGGCTCAAGAAAGCTAGTCGCTGCTTTCCTCAAGCACTGGCGCGGTATTATCCACACTTGGGGCATCGTCGTCAAGCGTTGGCAAACTGCGCTGTTGATCGATCAAACGTGCGTCCGGCACACCGGCATCCGGCGCCTGGCCGGCCTGGGTGGCGAAATACGCCAAGGTCATTGACGTCACGAAGAACGCCGCTGCCAGGAAGGCGGTAAAACGCGCAAGAAAACTTCCGCTACCGCGTGAGCCAAATACGGTTTGCGAGGCACCACCACCAAAAGCGGCACCAGCTTCTGCGCCCTTGCCCTGCTGTAACAGGATCAAGACGACCAGGGCGATCGCGATCACCACATGAATCATGAGAATTGCAACTTGCATGGAATTATCCTGCTGACTGACAAATGGCGTAAAAGTCTTCGGCCTTGAGCGAGGCTCCCCCCACCAGACCGCCGTCGATATCCGGCTGAGCAAGCAGCTCAGCCGCATTTTTGGCGTTCATGCTACCGCCATAAAGCAAGCGCAACTGCTGCGCCAGTTCTTCATCATAACCCGCTTGATAGTGGCGAATTCCAGCCATGACCTCCTGAGCCTGCTCAGGCGTTGCCGTACGACCGGTACCAATGGCCCATACCGGCTCATAGGCAATTGCCAACCGGGCACGCTGCGCGGGTTCCAGAGGCGCCATCACGTGCCCCACCTGCTGCAACACCACTTCCATGGTACGCCCGGCATCACGCTCTTCAAGCGTTTCTCCGACACACAAGATAGGCTTTATACCCGCGCTCAAGGCGGCCAATACACGGTCGCAAACGTGGTCATCACTTTCACGATACAGCTTGCGTCGCTCGGAATGGCCGATGAGTACATATTCGACACCCAGCTCCTTGAGCATGCCGCCGCTCACTTCGCCAGTATGCGCTCCGGAGTGCAACGGGTTCAGCGTTTGCGCGCCCAGAGTGAGCCGTGTATCGGCGAAGGCTCGCCGCGCCGCTTCAAGATAAGGAAAAGGCGGATGAATCGTAACGTCCACGTTCACCGGCAACCCTGGCTGTGAGAATACCTTACCAAAAGCTTCCACCAACGCAGTGGAGCCATTCATTTTCCAATTGCCGGCAATCAAGGGCGTACGCATCGTACTTTCCTAACTCAAGGTGGAGCGAAATGGTATAGGAGCGGCCTTGTCAAGACAACCGCTGACGCAAGCACAGCTGGACTAATCGAGCAAGGCTTGTACCTTTCGGGCCAGTGTCTGCGCCAGCGCCTCGACATCCAGATGCGCCCTGCCTTCGACCATCACGCGGATCAAAGGCTCGGTGCCCGAGGCCCGCAGCAAGACACGCCCCTGTTCGCCGAGCTCGGTTTCCAGCGCTATCACCGCCTGCTGCAACGGCTCCGATGCCATTACCGTCTTGGCATGAGTGCCGGTCGGCAAACGTACATTAACCAGCACCTGAGGCACTTTCTCCAAACCGGCGAGCAGTTTCGACAAGGGTTTGCCCTCGCGCATCATTATCGCCACCACCTGCAGCGCAGAGACGATCCCGTCACCGGTAGACTGTACATGGCCGCAAACAATGTGCCCGGAGGATTCCCCACCCAAATACCAGCCATTGGCCGCCATGCGCTCCACCACATAGCGGTCGCCAACCTTGGCCCTCTCGAAAGGAATGTCCAACTGCTCCATGGCCATGGCCAATCCAAAGTTGGACATCAGGGTGCCCACCACCCCGCCGTTGAGATTGCCTTGCGCGTGACGGTCCGTGGCAATCAGATACAGAATGTCGTCGCCATCGATCTCACGGCCTTCGGCATCCACCAGCAAGACACGATCGCCATCGCCGTCAAAGGCGATACCTAACTGCGCGCCCTGCTGAATCACTGCGGCGCGCAAAGCCGCCGGATGAGTGGTTCCCACTTCGTGATTGATGTTCAGGCCATCCGGACTGGCCCCGATGACACTGACATCGGCACCCAACTCCCTGAATACATTAGGAGCGATGTGATACGTCGCCCCATGCGCGCAATCGAGCACGATCTTCAACCCGTGCAGGCTCAAGCGATCCGCTAGCGTTGATTTACAAAACTCGATATAGCGCCCGGCCGCATCGTCGATACGCGCCACCTTGCCCAGCTGTGATGCAGCCACCGTGGTCAATGGCTTTTCGAGCTCGGCTTCGATCTGCTCTTCTATCCCGTCGGCAAGTTTGGTGCCTTCCGAAGAGAAAAACTTGATGCCATTATCGGCAAAGGGATTATGCGAAGCGGAAATCACGATGCCGGCATCGGCACGAAATGTACGCGTCAGATAGGCAATCCCCGGCGTCGGCATTGGCCCAAGCAGAGACACATCCACACCCGCCGCCGACAACCCTGCCTCCAGCGCGGATTCGAACATATACCCCGATATCCGCGTATCCTTGCCGATCAAGACCCGGGCACGACCACGTTCGCGATTCAACACGCGGCCTGTCGCCCAGCCCAGCTTGAGCATGAAGTCAGCGGTGATCGGGGCTTGCCCGACCGTCCCTCGAATACCATCGGTACCAAAATAACGTCGTGTCATGAGCCGATTCCCTCTGTTGCCCGTTGTTCATTTCCTTCCTGGAGCACCGCCCACGCCATGTTGATGGCATCCATCGTCGGGGCGACGTCATGTACCCGCAGAATTCTGGCGCCGCGCTCCACCGCCATGGCGCTTAACACCAATCCACCGGCCAAGCGCTCTTCGACGGGACGTCCGAGCACTTTTCCGATCATGCTTTTGCGTGACATACCCACCAACAGCGGCAATCCTAGCCGGGTCAACCCCTGCATACGGTTGAGCAGGCGCAGATTGTGTTCCACGCTCTTGCCAAAACCAAAGCCTGGGTCAAGAAGCAAGCGCTCCCGACGCAGTCCGGCGGCTTCGCATTGTGCGACTCGCCGGGCCAGGTAGTCCGCCACTTCTTCTTCAATCGGTAAGGTGTAGTGCGGCGCCTGCTGCATGTCCTGCGGCTCACCCTGGCGATGCATCAAGCATACCGGCAAGCCACTTCCCATGGCCGCCGCCAAAGCCCCTTCACGCTCCAGCGCTCGCACATCATTGATCATGCCACCCCCCAGGGCGGCAACCTCACGCATCACTTCCGGGCAACTGGTATCCACGGATACCAACGCATCCAGCTCGCATACCAACCGCTCGACAATCGGCGCAACGCGGTCCAGCTCCTCCTGGGCACTGACGGGTGAGGCACCCGGGCGGGTCGACTCCCCGCCTACATCGATAATCGCCGCCCCTTCGGCCAACATCGTCTCGGCATGGCGCAGGGCATCCTCCTGAGCCAGATGCTTGCCGCCATCGGAAAAGGAGTCTGGCGTTACATTAAGAATTCCCATCACGCGAGGAAAGGAGAGATCCAGAAGGTGTCGCCCACAGCGCAAATGGGGCTCGTGGTCGGTATGGGTATCAACCGTGGATTGCATGTTGTCGCCTGGTTAAAAAAGAAGAAATGTTACTGACTCTCTCCAGAATAGCAAAAAAAGGCGCCCCGCTAGGGACGCCCATCAGTATAAAAGCAGACATCGAGTAAATCAGCGACTAGGAGCCTGCCGGCCCACCCAAGGGGTCAGAGGGACGACGACTCGGTTCGTCATCTCCTTCCCCATCGCTATCGTCACTTGGCTCGGATGCTTTTGTATCATTTCGAACATCGTCCTCGACCTTGGCACCTCCACTGGAATCACCTTCATCCCAGTCCTTGGGTGGCCGAGGAGCACGCCCTTCCATAATATCCTTGAGCTGGTCGGCATCGATGGTTTCATACTTCATCAACGCTTCGGCCATGGCATCAAGTTTGTCACGGTTATCTTCCAGGATCTGCTTGGCCTGGTGGTAACAACCATCGATGATCTTGCGCACTTCCTTGTCGAGCCGTGTGGTCGTGTCACCGGACTTCATCTTGGAGCCACCCTGACCCGGGCCGCCGAGAAACTGATGTGACTCGTCCTCGTCGTACATGATCGGGCCCATCTCGTCGGAGAGTCCCCACTTGGCCACCATGTTATGGGCCAATTCGGTAGCACGCTTGATGTCGTTGGAGGCCCCGGTGGTCACGCCATTCGGCCCCAAGGTCATCTCTTCGGCAATGCGACCGCCGAACAGTGAACATATCTGGCTGATGATCTGCTGACGCGACAGGCTATAGCGATCCTCTTCCGGCAAGAACATGGTCACACCCAGCGCTCGACCGCGTGGAATGATAGTCACCTTGTAGACCGGATCGTGCTCCGGCATCACCAGACCGATCACCGCATGACCGGATTCATGATAGGCGGTATTGAGCTTTTCCTTGTCGGTCATGACCATGGATTTGCGCTCGGCGCCCATCATGATCTTGTCCTTGGCAAGCTCCAGCTCTTCCATACCCACCAGACGCCGATTACGCCGTGCGGCGAACAGTGCCGCCTCGTTGACCAGGTTGGCCAGGTCGGCACCGGAAAAGCCCGGCGTACCCCGTGCGATAAGCTGCGGCTTGACGTCATCCGCCAGCGGCACCTTGCGCAGGTGAACGCCCAGAATATGCTCACGACCACGAATATCGGGCAGACCCACCGTTACCTGGCGATCGAAACGGCCCGGACGCATCAGTGCCGGATCCAGAACATCGGGACGGTTGGTGGCAGCGATGACGATAACGCCTTCATTGGCCTCGAAACCGTCCATTTCCACCAGCAGCTGGTTCAGCGTCTGCTCACGCTCATCATTGCCGCCACCCATGCCTGCACCACGCGAACGGCCCACCGCATCGATCTCATCGATGAAAATGATACAGGGCGCTTGCTTTTTAGCCTGTTCGAACATGTCGCGCACACGTGATGCACCGACACCCACGAACATCTCGACGAAATCGGAACCCGAGATCGAGAAGAACGGCACCTTGGCCTCACCGGCAATGGATTTGGCCAGCAGCGTCTTACCGGTACCCGGCGGCCCCACCATCAACACGCCACGGGGAATGGTACCGCCGAGGCGCTGAAACTTGGTGGGTTCGCGCAGGAAGTCGACCAGTTCTTCAACTTCTTCCTTGGCTTCATCGCAACCGGCTACATCGGCAAACGTCGTCTTTATCTGGTCCTGGGAAAGCAGCTTGGCCTTGGACTTGCCAAAGCTCATGGGGCCACCCTTGCCGCCCCCAGCACCGCCCTGCATCTGGCGCATGAAGAACATGAAGATCGCCAGGATCAGCAGGATCGGGAAGCTCGCGATCAAGAGTCGCGTCCAGATACTTTGCTGCTCGGGTTCCTTGCCTACCACGGTGACGTCGTTGGCCAGCAAATCATCCATCAGTTTGGGATCTTCCGCCGCTGGACGGATGGTCTGGAACTGCGAGCCGTCCGCACGCTCACCGCTGATGGTGTAACCATCGATGGTGACGCTGCGTACCTGCTGATTCTGCACCTGTTCCACGAACTGGGAATAGTTCATGGTCTGAGGAGCGGTTTCAGTCGTGAAATTATTGAACACTGTCAGCAGAACGGCCGCGATGACCAACCACAGAATCAGGTTCTTCGCCATATCATTCAAGGGAGTACCCTCATTGCAAGAATCTGTCAGTTAAACGTTGATGGTTTGACCTACTCCAACATCAAGCGTTCAACCATTACCGAAACCATCCGGCTTCGGGCCATCTGTGTCACGCCTATCAATTAGGTCTAATGTGACACATTTTGCGTCTGCCTGTCCGGCAATCGCTTCGATTGATTCAGTCTATTACAGCTTCAATCCATTCAAGAGAAAACACCCACCTTGGCATTGATACAGCTAATATCGAGTTTAGCCACGAAAGCCTTCCGCCAATAGATAAACTTCACGCGAACGAGCACGAGAGGCCTCCGGCTTGCGCGTCACCACACGTTTGAAGTGGACACGCAACATTTTCAGGTAGGCATCGAATCCTTCCCCCTGAAACACCTTAGCCAAAAAACGGCTTTGCGGAGAAAGCGTTTCTTTCGCCAATTCCAGCGCCAACTCGACCAAGTACATCGCTTGAGGCTGATCAATGGCCGCCATACCACTCATATTGGGGGCCATATCCGACAACACAAGGTCAACCGGCCGATTTCCCAACGTTGCGAGGATAGCTTCCAGCACCTTCTGCTCGGTAAAGTCGCCTTGTATGAACTCAACACCTGCCAAGGCATCCATTTCCAGAATATCCGAGGCAATCACAACCCCTTCGGGCCCTACCTTTTCCGCGGCCACTTGACTCCAGCCACCGGGTGCCGCCCCCAGGTCGATTACCGTCATGCCGGGACGAAACAGCATATCCTTGGCATCCAGCTCCAACAGTTTGTAACTGGCCCGCGAGCGGTAACCATCTTCCCAACTGCGCTGTACATAGTGGTCGTCAAAATGCTCTTTCATCCAGGTGGAACTGGTTTTGGTCTTGCTGGTTTTTTTGTGGCTACCAGCAGCCTCATTGCTACCGGGCTTTTTACTGACATTGGAACGCTTGCGACTTGAAGGCTTTTGTTGCATGAGGGATCTAGGCACGTCGGAAAGATAAGAGCGCTTTCACCTCAAGGCGTTTCACCGTAAGATGGAGCGTTAAGCGCTAACTGGGATACCGCAAGATACCATGAGCTTGTCACAGGCACAAAAGAAAGCATTTCGCAGCATCGGCCACCACCTCAGCCCCGTCGTCACCGTTTCCGAGAATGGTGTTTCGGAGAATCTGCTGGCGGAACTCGATCGCGCCCTCAACGATCACGAGCTCATCAAGGTCAAGCTAGCCTTGCCGGAGCGCGATGATCGGGCAGTGATGATCAGCGAGCTTCTGGCTGATAGTCGCGCCGAACTGATCCAGACCATCGGCAAGATGGCGCTGCTGTATCGTCACAACCCTCAGGTCAATCCGAAGCTTTCCAACATCAAACGCTTCGAGAATCATCACGGCCGTCACTGAACGCACTGCTTGCGCTCCTCAACCGGGGCTAGCCGTACGCAAAAGCCCGCGACCTGGTCGCGGGCTTTTTTATGCCGGCAAGTTTATGCCGACAGTTTTACAGACAAGACGCTAGATATGTTCGACGTTGCCAATCTCGTACTCGACTTCACCGCCCGGGGTTTTCACCACGACGACGTCACCTTCTTCCTTACCGATCATGGCTCGCGCAATGGGTGACGTCACGGAAATACGTCCTTCTTTGATATTGGCTTCGTCTTCACCCACGATCCGATAGGTGACTTCCTCATCGGTATTCAGGTTGATCAACTCGACGGTGACCCCGAAGATCACCTTGCCCGTCCTGGGCAGCTTGGTCACGTCGATCACCTGAGCGGTGGAAAGTTTGCTTTCGATCTCCTGAATCCGCCCTTCGATGAATCCTTGCTGCTCACGGGCGGCATGGTATTCAGCATTTTCCTTGAGGTCGCCATGTTCGCGGGCTTCGGCAATCGCGGCGATCACCCGAGGGCGCGCTTCACTCTTGAGATGATTCAGCTCATCGCGCAGATTTTTCTCACCAGCGACGGTCATTGGGACCTTATTCATTGCGTTGCTCCTGCATGCAGTTCCTGTAATCGCCGTACGGTAATGTCATTGCCGTATTCCAGTGCCATGCACACCGCATTAGCGCCCGCCAAGGTGGTGGCATAGGGCACCTTGCGCGCAAGTGCGGTACGGCGGATAACCGAAGAGTCGTTGATCGCCTGACGACCTTCGGTAGTATTAACGATATAGGCTATCTCGTCGTTCTTGAGCAAATCGACGATATGCGGGCGGCCTTCAAAGACTTTATTGACACGTTCCACAGCAAGCCCGGCCGCCTCAAGGGCTGCCGCCGTACCGCTTGTGGCACACAACGTGAACCCTAATGCTAGCAGAGAACGACCCACTTCGATAACACCCGCCTTGTCCGGCTCACGCACCGAAAGAAATGCCTTGCGCTCGCCGCTAAGCGCCGGAATAGCTTCACCCGCCCCCAGCTGCGCCTTATAGAAAGCTTCAGCGAAGGTATCCCCGCTTCCCATGACTTCCCCGGTAGACTTCATTTCCGGCGACAGAATGGGGTCGACGCCGGGGAACTTGTTGAACGGGAAGACCGCCTCCTTGACACTGTAGAAATGCGGTACGATTTCACGCTCGAAGCCCTGGTCGGCCAAGGATTTTCCTGCCATGCAACGTGCGGCGATCTTGGCCAGCGACGTGCCGATGCACTTGGAGACGAAGGGCACGGTGCGCGAGGCGCGCGGATTGACCTCGATCACGTAGATCTCGCCATCCTGCCAGGCCAGCTGGACGTTCATCAGCCCCACCACACCCAACTCCACGGCCATGCGCTTGACCTGGGCGCGCATTTCATCCTGCACCTCGGCAGGCAGCGAATACGGCGGCAAAGCGCAGGCAGAGTCGCCGGAGTGAACGCCCGCTTGCTCTACGTGCTGCATGATGCCGCCGATCACCACCTGCTTACCGTCGCTGACCGCATCGATATCGATCTCGATGGCCGCGCTCAGGAAATAATCCAACAGTACCGGCGAATCGTTGGACACCTTGACCGCGTTGGTCATGTAGTTTTCAAGTTCGGAGGCGTCGTAGACGATCTCCATGGCCCGACCGCCCAGCACATAGCTTGGACGTACCACTAGCGGGTAGCCAATCGCTTCCGCCTTGGCAAAGGCTTCTTCAAAGCTACGCGCCGTGGCATTGGGCGGCTGCTTGAGACCCAGCTTTTCGATCATCACCTGAAAGCGCTCGCGATCTTCGGCGCGGTCGATGGCATCCGGTGTGGTACCGATGATCGGCACGCCGGCGGCTTCCAGCTCACGGGCAAGTTTGAGCGGGGTCTGGCCGCCGAACTGCACGATCACGCCGACCGGTTTTTCCTTGTCGGCGATCTCTAAAACGTCTTCCAGCGTCACCGGCTCGAAATAGAGACGGTCCGAGGTATCGTAATCGGTGGAGACGGTTTCCGGATTACAGTTGACCATGATGGTCTCGTAACCATCCTCGCGCATCGCCAGCGCCGCATGCACGCAGCAATAATCGAATTCGATCCCCTGACCGATACGGTTGGGCCCGCCGCCCAGCACCATGATTTTCTGGCGATCGGAAACCTCAGCCTCGCATTCTTCCTCATAAGTGGAATACATGTAGGCAGTATCGGAGGCAAATTCGGCGGCACAGGTATCCACACGCTTGTAGACCGGGCGAATGCCATGCTTCTGACGTGTCTTGCGGAACTCTTTATCCGAGACGCCCAACAGGCTTGCCAGACGCGCATCGGAAAAGCCCTTGCGCTTGATGGCATACAGCTCGCTTGCGCTGAAGTCGGATAGAGAGCGTTTGGCGACTCCCTGCTCGGTGCGCACCAGGTCTTCGATCTGCACCAGATACCAGGGGTCGATATTGGTCAGCTCGAAAATCTCCTCGACGCTCATGCCGGCACGCATGGCATCGGCGATATAAAAGATGCGCTCGGCGCCAGCGGCCTGAAGCTCACCCTTGATATGCGCCATGGCATCCGGTGTGAAATCGGTAATGATCGGGTCGAGTCCGTCGTTGCCGGTTTCCAGGCCACGCAATGCCTTATGCAAGGACTCCTGAAAAGTGCGCCCGATGGCCATCACCTCGCCCACCGACTTCATTTGCGTGGTCAGACGGTCATTGGCCTGAGGAAACTTCTCGAAGGTGAAACGCGGAATCTTGGTGACCACGTAGTCGATCGAAGGCTCGAACGACGCCGGGGTGCGGCCGCCAGTAATGTCGTTTTGCAGCTCATCCAGGGTGTAACCGATGGCAAGCTTGGCGGCGATCTTGGCAATCGGGAAGCCGGTCGCCTTGGACGCCAGCGCAGACGAGCGGCTGACACGGGGGTTCATCTCGATGACCACCATGCGCCCGGTCTTGGGATCGACACCGAACTGGACGTTGGAGCCCCCGGTCTCGACACCGATTTCACGCAGCACTGCCAGGGAGGCATCGCGCATGATCTGGTATTCTTTATCGGTCAGCGTCTGGGCCGGGGCCACGGTGATCGAGTCGCCGGTGTGCACGCCCATGGGGTCGAAGTTTTCAATCGCACAGACGATGATGCAGTTGTCGTTCCTGTCGCGAACGACCTCCATCTCGTATTCCTTCCAACCCAGCAGCGATTCATCGATCAGCAGCTCATGGTTGTTGGAAAGCTCGAACCCACGCCCGCAGATTTCCTCGAACTCCTCCTTGTTGTACGCCACCCCGCCACCGGAGCCGCCCATGGTGTAGGAGGGACGCACGATGGTCGGAAAGCCGAGCTCGGCCTGGATTTCCCAGGCCTCGGCCATGGAGTGAGCCACCTTGGCCTTGGGGCACGCCAAACCGATGTTTTTCATCGCCTTGTCGAAGAGGTCACGATCCTCGGCCTTGTTGATCGCCTCGGCATTGGCACCGATCATCTCCACGCCGTATTTCTCGAGCACGCCATGCTCGTCCAGTTCCAGGGCGCAGTTGAGCGCGGTCTGGCCACCCATGGTGGGTAAAATCGCATCGGGACGCTCGGCTTCGATGATCTTCTCCACCGTCTGCCAGGTAATCGGCTCGATATAGGTGGCATCGGCCATGGCCGGGTCGGTCATGATGGTGGCCGGATTGGAGTTGACCAGAATGACTCGGTAGCCTTCCTCGCGCAGCGCCTTGCACGCCTGGGCGCCGGAGTAGTCGAATTCACAGGCCTGGCCGATCACGATCGGGCCGGCGCCAATGATAAGAATGCTGTTGATATCGGTACGCTTGGGCATGACGGTTCCCGCAAAAAAGTGACGAATGACGACGGATTTCGGGCTCGCGTTAGCGACGCGCCTGCATCATCGCGACAAAACGATCGAACAAGGGTGCGACATCACGCGGGCCGGGGCTGGCTTCCGGATGGCCTTGAAAACTGAAGGCCGGGCGATCGGTACGCTCGATTCCCTGCAAGGTGCCGTCGAACAGCGAGCGATGCGTGGCGCGCAGTGTCGCGGGCAGCGTCGACTCATCGGCAGCGAAACCGTGGTTCTGGCTGGTGATCATTACCTTGCCAGTATCCAGGTCTTGCACCGGGTGGTTGGCACCATGATGGCCATGGCTCATTTTCACTGTCTTGGCGCCACTGGCCAGGGCCAGCAATTGATGGCCCAGGCAAATACCGAACATGGGAATATCGGTTTCCAGAAGCTGCTCAATCGCCTTGATGGCGTAATCACAGGGCTCCGGGTCGCCCGGGCCGTTGGCCAGGAAAATCCCGTCGGGGTTCATCGCCAGCACCTCGGCGGCCGGGGTTTGCGCCGGCACCACACTCAAGCGGCAACCGCGTGACGCGAGCATACGCATGATGTTGCGCTTGATCCCGAAATCGAAGGCCACCACATGGAAGGGGCGTTCGCCCTGGGTGGTATCGGCATAGCCCTCGCCCAGGGTCCACTCGCCTTCACTCCACTCGTAAGGGGTCTGGCAAGAGACCACCTTGGCCAGGTCCATGCCTTTCAGGCCAGGAAATGCCTTGGCTGCTTCAAGCGCACGCTCGACGGCGCCTTCACCTTCGGCATCCGGCCCCGCCAGAATCGCCCCTTTCTGAGCCCCCTTGTCGCGCAGAATCCGCGTCAGACGGCGAGTGTCGATATCGGCAATGCCCAGGACGTTCTGGCTTTTCAGGTAGTCGGAAAGTGTCTGTTCACTGCGAAAATTGCTGGCGATCAAGGGGAGATCACGGATCACCAGACCGGCCGCGGCGATACCGTCGGACTCCACATCTTCAGCGTTAACCCCGGTGTTGCCGATATGCGGGTAGGTCAGGGTAACGATCTGCCGGGTATAGGAGGGGTCGGTCAGAATCTCCTGGTAACCGGTCATGGCCGTATTGAACACCACCTCACCGCTGGTTTGTCCATCGGCACCGATGGCCGTGCCATGAAATACACTGCCATCTTCCAGAGCCAGTATCGCGGGTTTGTTCAATGCGGGTTTGTTCAAGACAAGATCCTCCCATGCTGGTGGAGCCCGTGGGCGCAGGCTCGGCAATCCTGCGGATGCGAGAAAGTTCGCACCCACGATCAACGAATTTCGGGTCGTAAAAAAGCGGGACAAAGCCGATGGAAAAATCGGTTTCATCCCGCTTGTTGTTCGATGCTCGGGTTGGCCAACGCAACAAGCGCGCCGTCTTATGACTACTTTTATAACTACTCTATAATTTTAGTCACTATTCTGCTTCAGGCACCCGGCCAAATTTTTGCAATTTTACAGGATTTAGCGCCCCTCGACTACCCCCAAGGAGCCTCAGTTCAATGCCAGCACATCCTGCATGTCGTAACGGCCGATTTCCTTGTCCGCCACCCAACGCGCGGCACGCACTGCGCCTTTGGCGAATGTCATGCGGCTACTGGCTTTGTGAGTGATTTCGATTCGCTCACCTTCTGTCGCGAACATCACCGTATGCTCCCCCACGATGTCGCCGGCCCGCACCGTGGCAAAGCCGATTTCCTTATCGGTGCGCGGCCCGCACTGCCCTTCGCGAGTGAATACCCCGTGTTCATCGAGGCTACGCCCCAGGGATTCAGCCACCACTTCCCCCATCTTGAGCGCGGTACCCGAAGGCGCGTCCACCTTGTGGCGATGGTGAGCTTCGATCACTTCGATATCGTAACCTTCGTCGCCCAGCGCTTTGGCGGCGGTTTCCAATAGCTTAAGCGTCAAGTTGACCCCCACGCTCATGTTGGGCGCGAATACCATGGGCAACTTGGCGCGATAGCCGTCCAGCTCGGCAAGTTCGGCATCGTTCATGCCGGTGGTGCCGACCACCATGCGCTTGCCGTGCTCGGCACAAAATGCCAGGTTGGAAAGCGTCACCTGGGGGGCGGTGAAATCGATCAGGACATCGAAGTCATCGACGATCGCGGCCAGCGAGTCCACTGCGGTCACACCCAGCTTGCCCTGCCCGGCCAGCTCACCGATATCCGTCCCGACAAGCGAACTTCCCGGCTCGACAATACCGCCGGCCAGGGTGGCGCCAGCCTCTTGTTCAACAGCGTTTACCAAGGTGCGGCCCATGCGGCCGGCGACACCGACGATGGCAATACGGGGGGCGTGACGACTCATGCGGACTCCTGCAAAGTTCAATGACATCAACAATGGCGTCGAGTATACCAGAGCCGGGCCTTCCTCGGGCAGCAGGCGGCTGGGCAGTCACCGCCGAATCAACCACACTGGAGATACCCCTGCCAACCCACGCAAGGAGCCGCCATGCTGCAGGAAACCGGCCGCCTTTCGATAGACCACCCTATAGTTCTACGGCTGAAGCGACACTCGCGGGCACTGCTGACCGGCCCATCCGGCAGCGGCAAGACCACGCTTGCCCGAGCCGCTGCGGCGAGCCTCGCCGCGCACAATCTACCTTGTTATTGCCTGGGCGCCGACCCCGGCCTGCCCGGCTTCGGCCCGCCCGGCGCGCTGTGCCTGGGGAAGTGGCAGCAGGACGAACATGGCGCAGGCGACTGGCAGCTCAAGAAAGTGGCGGCCTTGGCGACCCTCGACGCTTCGCGCTTCCGGTTGCCGCTGGTCGAGGCGCTACGTCACCTCTGTGCCTCCTTGGCAGAAACGCCCTTGATCGTGGATGCACCCGGCGTGGTACGCGGCATTGGTGGCGCCGAGCTGCTGCCGGCCCTTGTCAGCTCGGGGCGCATCGATACCCTGGTCAAGTTGGCACCCAGTGATGCTCCCGATGCACTCAGCCAGGAGTATCGCGCCCTGGGGGTCGAACAGTTGACGCTCACCCCCGACCCTCAGGCTCAGCATCCGGGCAAGCAATTGCGTACCCAACGCCGCACCCAGGCCTGGGACGCTTACCTGGCCAGTGCCACCGAGCAGAGCATCGGGCTTTCACGCCTGGCCGTGATTGGTACGCCACCGCCACGCAGGGCCACCGACGCTTGGCGTGGCCGCCAGCTTGGCTTACTCGATGCACAAGGCAATACGCTGGCGCTGGGTGAGATCATCGAGCTTCGCGGCGACAGACTGCACTTTCTGGCCCCCACCCTTGAACAGCCGCCCCATACTCTGGTGATTCGCGATGCGCAGCGCCGTCGCAATGGCCAGCTAGGTACCGCTCGGCCTTATCGAGCCCCTGAGGCAGCCCCTGCCGTCGAACCGGCCATTGCGCTTCCCCCGCTTGACGCACAGAACGGGCCGCGTCCGACGCTTCGTCTCAATGACGGTATGGTGACATTGATGAATGGGGTTTTCGGCGACCCTCTTTTGCATTTACGCATGCGGCACCAGAAGCGCAGCCTGCTTTTCGATCTGGGCGACCCCGGCCGCCTGACATCGCGCCTCGCCCATCAGGTGAGCGATGTGTTTATCAGCCATGCGCACATCGATCACATTGGTGGCTTTCTCTGGCTGCTGCGCTCGCGAATTGGGGACTTTCCCGCCTGCCGGTTTTACGGCCCTCCCGGCCTTGCCGAGCACTTGGCCGGTCTGGTGCGCGGGATACTTTGGGACCGGGTGGCGGACAGGGCACCACGCTTTGAAATCCAGGAACTTCATGGGGACACCCTCAAACATTATTTGCTGACTGCCGGTCAAGCGCTGACAGCCCTTCCCGCCTGCCCGGTCCAAGCTGGCATATTGCTCGAAGAACAGGAACTTCGGGTACGCGCCACGACGCTCGATCACGGCACGCCGGTGCTGGCGTTCGCTTTTGAGCCTCAGGCCCAGATAAAAGTGCGCAAAGAGCGGCTTGAAGCCCATGGCCTGACGCCGGGCCCTTGGCTGGGCGAACTCAAGCACTGCGTTCGAACGGGTAATAGCGACGCCCGGATGACCCTGCCCAATGGCGAGTCTGCGCCGGTGGCGACGCTATCCCGGGCCTTGCTGTTTACCGAGCCAGGCAAACGGTTGGTGTATGCCACCGACCTGGGCGACACCCAAGACAACCGCAAGCGCTTGATCACTCTGGCCCGGGATGCCCATGTGCTGTTCTGCGAAGCGCCTTTTCGTGAAGATGAGGCCGACCAGGCCAGACGCACCGGCCACCTGACCGCCCGCGCCTGCGGCGAAATAGCCACCGCCGCAAATGTCGGCCAGCTGGTGCCCTTTCATTTCTCGCGGCGCCACGCCAACGATGCCGAAACGCTTTATGCCGAGATTCGGCCGTATTTTCCCCGCCTGGCCGAGGCTCCCGGCAACAAGCAGGGCTGAACTGAATGCGTTAAAAACCCCGGCTTCTTGCGAAGGCCGGGGTTTTGTTCAACATCCAGAGCACGTTACTTTGAAACACGTGATCTCAGAGCACATCGGTCGGTTACGGCTTCATATCTTCGAAGAAGCTCTTCACGCTGTCGAAGAAACCGCTCTTCTTGGGCGAATGGCTGTGCCTGCTGGTGCTGCTCTCCAGGCTTTCATGGAACTGGCGCAGCAGGTCTTTCTGCTCTTCATTGAGCTTGACCGGGGTTTCCACCACCACCTTGCACAGCAGATCTCCAGGCGGGCCGCCACGTACCGGCTTGACACCCTTGCCACGCAAGCGGAACAGCTTGCCTGTCTGGGTTTCGGGTGGGATTTTCAGCTTCAACCGACCGTCCAAGGTTGGCACTTCCAGCTCGCCGCCCAGCGCCGCGTCAACGAAGTTGATCGGCACCTCGCAGTGCAGATGACGTCCTTCCCGCTGGAAGATATGGTGCGGCTTGATGGCCACCTGGACATACAGATCCCCGGGTGGGCCACCATTGATTCCCGCTTCACCTTCGGCGTTCAGGCGAATCCGGTCGCCGGTATCCACGCCGGGCGGAATCTTGACCGACAGAGTGCGTGTCTCGCGTACACGGCCTTCGCCATTACACTTGTGGCACGGCACCTTGATGTGCTGGCCGCTGCCATGACAGGTCGGGCAGGTCTGCTGTACGGCAAAGAAGCCTTGCTGCATGCGCACCTGGCCATGCCCGGCACAGGTCGGGCAGGTTTCCACGCTGGAACCCGGCTCGGCGCCGTTACCATCGCAGCGGTCACATGCCACATGACGCGGCACGCGGATATCCACCGTGGTGCCGGACACCGCGCTTTCCAGGTCGAGCTCCAGGTTGTAGCGCAGGTCCGAACCGCGTGCGGGGGCGTTGGGACCACGCCGACGGCCTCCGCCACCACCACCGAAGATGTCGCCGAAAACATCGCCGAAGATGTCGCTGAAGTCGCCGGCGCCACCTCCACCGAAGCCGCCTCCGCCCTGGCCATCAACGCCTGCATGACCGAACTGGTCATAGGCAGCCCGTTTTTCGTTGTCGCTCAGCACTTCGTAGGCTTCGGAAACCTCACGAAATTTTCCGGCGGCAGTATTATCTTCGGGGTTACGGTCAGGGTGGAATTTTTGCGCCAGTCGGCGATAGGCCTTCTTGATCTCTTTCTGATCGGCCCCTTTTTCCACACCCAGGACTTCGTAATAATCGCGTTTGGACATGGGTCCTTTGCGCCTCCTGGTTTAAGCAAAGAGTCTTGACCACGGATACAACGACGCGGGGGTTAGCCCCCGCGTCACTGCATTCCTTGGCAGAAGCAGAAAGAGTGGTTACTGCTTTTTCTTGTCGTCGTTGACTTCTTCGTACTCAGCGTCAACCACGTCTTCTTCCGGCTTGGCTTCGCCTTCACCGCCCTCTTGCTGAGCGGCATCGGCTTGCTCGGCGTAGAGTTTCTGCGCCAGCTTGCCGGAGGCTTCGGTCAAGGCGTCGAGTTTGGTCTGGATCGCCTCGCGGTCATCGCTCTTGATCGCTTCTTCAAGCTCGGTAATCGCAGTTTCAATCGCCTGTTTCTCGTCATCCGTGGCCTTGTCACCGGCTTCTTCCAACGTCTTGCGCGTGGCATGAATCATGCCGTCAGCCTGGTTACGCAGCTGCACCAACTCTTCGAACTTCTTGTCCTCGTCGGCATGCGCTTCGGCATCGCGTACCATTTGATCGATTTCTTCATCGGTCAGGCCGCTGGACGCCTTGATGACGATGGACTGTTCTTTATTGGTGGCCTTGTCTTTCGCCGAGACGTTAAGAATACCGTTGGCATCCAGGTCGAAGGCAACCTCGATCTGCGGCACGCCACGCGGCGCCGGCGGAATATCGGCCAGGTCGAAACGACCCAGTGACTTGTTGCCGGTGGACTGCTTGCGCTCACCCTGCAGAACGTGAATGGTCACGGCTGTCTGGTTGTCATCCGCAGTCGAGAAGGTTTGGGTCTTCTTGGTCGGGATGGTGGTGTTCTTTTCGATCAGCGGTGTCATCACCCCGCCCATGGTTTCGATACCCAGGGTCAGCGGTGTGACGTCAAGCAGCAGGACATCTTTCACGTCGCCGCCCAGGACACCGCCTTGAATGGCGGCACCCACAGCCACGGCTTCGTCCGGGTTGACGTCTTTACGCGCTTCTTTACCGAAGAATTCAGCCGCTTTCTTCTGCACCATCGGCATGCGCGTCTGGCCACCGACCAGAATCACTTCGTCGATTTCGGAAGTGGAAAGGCCGGAATCCTTGAGCGCCACCTTGCACGGCTCAAGTGAGCGCTGAACCAGGTCTTCCACCAGGGCTTCAAGCTTGGCGCGGGTCACCTTGACGTTAAGGTGCTTCGGACCGGTGTTGTCAGCCGTGATATAAGGCAGGTTGACGTCGGTCTGCTGGGCACTGGAAAGCTCGATCTTGGCTTTTTCCGCGGCTTCTTTCAGGCGCTGCATGGCAAGGTTGTCGCCGGACAGATTGATACCGCTATCCGCCTTGAACTGGTCGACCAGATAGTTGATCAACGCCAAGTCGAAGTCTTCACCACCCAGGAAGGTGTCACCGTTGGTGGCCAGCACTTCGAACTGAGTCTCGCCGTCGACATCGGCCACTTCGATGATGGAAATATCGAAGGTACCGCCACCCAGGTCATATACCGCGATGGTCTTGTCGCCACGCGACTTGTCCATGCCGTAGGCCAGTGCGGCTGCAGTCGGCTCGTTGATGATGCGTTTGACGTCCAGACCGGCAATGCGCCCGGCATCCTTGGTCGCCTGACGCTGGCTGTCGTTGAAGTAGGCCGGAACGGTAATGACAGCCTCGGTGACGGTTTCACCCAGGTAATCTTCCGCGGTCTTCTTCATCTTCTTCAGCACTTCGGCACTGACCTGCGGCGGGGCCATCTTCTTGTCTTTCACCTGCACCCAGGCATCGCCGTTGTCGGCTTCGGTGATGGTGTAAGGCACCATCTTGATGTCTTTCTGGACCACGTCATCCTTGAAGCGACGACCGATCAGACGCTTGATGGCGTAGAGGGTGTTTTCCGGATTGGTGACCGCCTGGCGCTTGGCCGCTTGGCCCACCAGGATTTCACCGTCTTCGGTGTAAGCGATAATGGAAGGTGTCGTACGACCGCCTTCAGCGTTTTCGATGACCTTGGCGCTGTCGCCGTCAAGTACGGCAACACAGGAGTTAGTGGTGCCCAGGTCGATACCAATGATGCGTCCCATAGCAAAAACCTCAAAATTAGTTGTGACAAAAAATATAAAAATGTTAGATGCGGCATTTACCGCAGGTTGCCCTCTATCTGGGGGCCGCCGGCAGCTTTTCAAGGGCTTTTTTGCCGATTGTGCGTCTGCCCTGCGTCTTAACCGGCCTTCTGGCTGACCACTACCATGGCAGGGCGAACCAGGCGTCCATTGAGCAGGTAGCCCTTTTGCATCACTTCCATCACAGTGTTGGGCTCAAGCTCAGGGTTGGGCACCATGGCCATGGCTTCATGCACCTGGGGGTCGAACGGCTCACCTTGCGGCTCAATGCTTTCCACGCCGAACTTGCCCAATACGTCCATCTGCATCTTCAGGGTCATCGACACGCCTTCGCGGTGAACGTCGGAGGCGTCTTCGCCCATGGATTCCAGGGCTTTTTCCAGACTGTCGACCACCGGCAGCAACTCCTTCACGAAGCGCTCCAAGGCGAACTTGCGCGCCTTCTCAGCTTCCTGCTCGGCACGCCGACGTACGTTCTGGGCCTCGGCGGCGGCACGCAAGGCCTGGTCATTGGCTTGTTCCAAACTTTGCTCCAGCTCTTCCACACGGGCCGCCAGCACATCGGCTTCCGCGTCACTGCCCGGGGCCGGCTCCACCAGCGGCTCTTCATCTTCGATCAAGCCTTCCAGCTCCCCTTCCGCCAGGCGCTCTTCGGCTTGCTGCTCCGGCGTTCCCGGCTTTGCGTCGCGCTGCTTCAGCTCTTCATCAAGTGGGGTCTGTGGATCTTTAGCCATGCGAATCTCCTGAAAATTTGAGTGACACCGTGCCGACATGAACCGTGGCATCGCGAGCAACTATCTAGAAATTATCGTGGGCGCTATAAATTATCGTCTGCGGGGCTATATGGGGGCCATGCGCTTGAAGTCAAGAGGACGTTGCAGCGACTTTTCGACTACTGTATAAATCAACAATCCATGTATACCTATCCAGCTGCTTCTATCAGTCTTGGTGCCAGGAGGAAACATGCTCACGCAGCTTGCCATTCAGGATTACGCCATCGTCGACCGACTTGAGCTCGACTTCATGAGCGGCATGACGGCCATTACCGGCGAAACCGGCGCAGGAAAATCCATCCTGCTGGGTGCCTTGGGGCTATGCCTGGGTGAGCGCGCCGATGCCGGCAGCGTGCGTCATGGCTGCGCCCGGACGGATATCAGCGCACGCTTTGACATTGCACATTTGCCTGCGGCACAGGCATGGCTGGAAACCCGCGAGCTGCCCACGGATGACTGCCTGCTGCGCCGCGCGGTAACCGCCAGTGGGCGCTCCAAAGCCTGGATCAACGGCCAGCCCGCCACTATCAGCGACCTCAAGGCACTCGGCGAATGCCTGGTCCAAGTGCATGGTCAGCACGCGCACCAGGCGTTGCTGCGTGAAGACACCCACCTGACACTGCTCGACGACTATGCAGGTTTGAGCAAGGACGTTGAGCAACTCGCCGAGACATACCGGCAGTGGCAAGCCGCGCGACGGCGGCTCAAACGCCTCACTCAGGACGACGGCGAACTGGAAGCCAAACGTCAGCTGCTGCGCTATCAGGTCGAAGAACTCGATCAACTGGCTCTAACAAGCGGTGAATTGGACAGCCTTGAAGAAGAACAGCACACCTTGGCGCATGCCGAAGAAACCTTGCGCGAAACACAGCTTGCGGCGGATTGCTGTGCCGGCGAAGAAGGCGGCGCGCTGTTTCTGCTTAACCAGGCATTCACACATTTAAGCGCCTTGCCCGGCGCCGACAAGGGCACCCTGGCTAACACCCTTGCCATGCTGCGCGATGCCCGCATTCAGGTGGAAGAAGCCGCCAGTGAGCTTAACCATCTGGCCGCCGCCACCGAGCTCGACCCCGAGCGCCTAGCCTGGGTGGAAGAACGCCTGGGCGATATTCATCGCATCGCACGCAAGCATCATATGGCACCGGAAGAGCTCTGCGAGCTGCACGCTCGACTTCAGGCACAATACAATCAACTCGATAGCGGTGAGCAAGATCTGGAAGCGCTGGGCACTGAAATCGCCGCGTTACGCGAGCACTGGCGTGCCCAGGCCAAAAAGGTCAGCACAGAGCGCCAACAGGCCGCAAAGCGTTTCGGCAAGGACGTTCAGCAGCAACTCGCTTTTCTAGCCATGGACAAGGCCCGCTTCGAGGTCGCGGTCAGCCAACGCGACGCCGCCTGTGCCGAAGGCTTGGATCACGTTCAGTTTCTTATCAGCGCCAACCCCGGCCAGCCGGCACGCCCACTGGCAAAAGTCGCCTCCGGGGGGGAACTTTCACGCCTGAGCCTGGCCATTCAAGTGGTAGCCGCCACGCATTCGACCATTCCCAGCCTGATATTCGATGAAGTCGATGTTGGCGTTTCGGGGGCCACGGCGGAAATCGTCGGCAAGCTGTTGCGTCGACTAGGTGATACCGGCCAAGTGATGACCGTCACTCACTTGCCCCAGGTCGCGGCACAGGCCCACCAGCATGTGCATATCGAAAAACAAGCCAAGCGCGACACGACGCTTACGCGCATGGAGGTACTTGATGAAGGGGGGCGGATCAGTGAACTGGCGCGCATGCTGGGCGGGGTGACGCTTTCCGAGCAAACCTTGGCTCACGCCCGCGAAATGCTCCACGCCAGCCAGCGGGCACCTCACTAAGGTGCTTGGTCTGACCTACTTGGCCTGATTGGACTGGTCTCAAATACCGACACCACAAGCGCCCCGGCAGGATTGACCTGCCGGGGCGCTTGCCAAGTAAATGCAGCCATTTACTTTCCGTTAATTACTTCTTGTTGACCGGGCCGCTGTCCTGGCGAGTCACGCGGGAGCCTCGCGGACGCACATACAATACCAGCGCATGGTCGACCAGTTCATAGCCATGTTCTTCGGCAATTTCCTGCTGACGGCGCTCGATGATGGGGTCCACGAACTCGATGATCTCGCCACTCTCCAGGCACACCATGTGGTCGTGATGATCTTCCTGGGTCATTTCGAAAACCGCATGACCGCCATCAAAATTATGACGAATCACCAGTCCTGCCGACTCGAACTGAGTCAGCACCCGGTAAACGGTTGCAAGACCTACGTCTTCACCCGTATCGATGAGTGTTTTATACACTTCTTCGGCACTCAGATGGTGCTGGCCGGAAGCATTTTCGAGGATTTGCAGGATCTTAACGCGCGGCAGGGTGACTTTCAGCCCGGCTTTGCGTAATTCATGGTTCTGATGGGCCATGGTTGCTCTTCGCAGTGACAGGTTAGGTCGGGTATGATCAACCGAAACCACGATAGTGAAGAACAGGCCCAAATGCAAAAGTTGACTAGAATAGTAGCGCTTTCCGTTACCCTTTCCGCCACCGTGCTGGTAGCCAGTGGCTGTAGCTATGTAGGGGTATACAAGCGGGATTTACCTCAAGGCAACTTGGTGACCCAAGGGATGGTCAGCCAATTACAACCCGGCATGACTCAGGAGCAAGTCACCTACCTTATGGGCAGTCCCCTGCTGCAGGCTCCTTTCGACAGCAACGAATGGGACTACGTCTTTCGGCTCGATAAAGCCTATGAAGGTGTAGAGCAGCGTCGTGTCACCTTGGTATTCGGGGAGGACGGCCGCCTGGAGCAGATTCAGCGCGAGGGGAACATGACCGGGGATCTCGACCTTCCCACGGCTGAAGATCGCGCACCCGCAAGACAGCGCGGCGTTCTGGATGAACCCTTGCCGGAGACACCACGCACAGCGCCTGACCCGGAGCCAGTGCCGATCTATGTCCCCGACGAAGGGTAAACAGTCGCCTGGCGGCGTGCGCGCGCCAGGCGGGCCTGCTTAGGGTCAATCAACAGAGGGCGATACACCTCAACCCGCTCGCCTTCGCGCAATGGCTGCGTATCAGGGTCGCGCAGCGCCTTGCCGAAAATCCCCAAGGTTGCCTGACTAAAGGTTTCCACCGGTAGTTCCGGGAAGAAATGCGGCAATTGCGCAAGATTCACCGCCTCGCGGGCGGTGGTACCCTCCGTCACGTACAAGGCAACAATCCGCTGCTTGTGAGGCAGTGCAAAAGCGACTTCCACTCGCAGCTCAGCGGCCATACAGCTCATCGGCCCGCTGATGGAAAGCGTCGACCAACTGCCCGGCGATCTGCTGAAAAATCTTGCCGAATGCCATACTCAGCAAGCGGTTGGAAAACTCGAACTCCATCTCCAGGCTGATCTTGCACACGCCCTCGCCCACCGGCATGAACCGCCAATGGCCTTTCAAATGCTTGAAAGGGCCCTTGACCAGCATCATGTCGATTCGCTCGGGTGACTCCAGGTCATTGCGTGTGGTGATGGTCTGCTCGACGCCTGCGCGCCCCAGGGTCATTTCTCCTATCAGGTGTGTCTCGTCGCGCTCAAGCAAACGCGCTCGCCGACAGCCGGGCAGGAACTCTGGATAATGCTCGAAGTCATTAACCAGTTCGAACATTTGTTTAGGAGTGTGCCGCACCAAGGCGGAACGATTGACGGTTGGCATTGACCTCTCCGCTGACTTCACAGTGCCCAAGGCGTATCATGGGAATTATTTTCCAGGCCTTGAATGGTATCACGCCTTCCTATTCAACCAAGGATAGGCAATCGACAGAGCAAACATGAGGTTCCATGGCCACAAAGAAAGGTAAAAACAAGGGTACCGGCACCAGCGTCATTGCCCAGAACAAGAAAGCGCGCTTTGAATATCATATCGACGAGACATTCGAAGCGGGATTGGTTCTGGCGGGCTGGGAAGTCAAAAGCCTGCGTGCCGGCAAGGCACAATTGACCGACACCTACATTCTGATTCGTAATGGCGAGGCCTGGCTGCTGGGCTGTCATATCATGCCGCTGAATACTGCCAGCACCCATGAACTCGCCGACCCTACCCGTACGCGTAAGCTTCTGTTGCATAAAAAGGAAATTGCCAAGCTCTTTTCGATCACCCAGGACAAGGGGCATACCTGCGTGCCGCTCAAACTGTTCTGGAAACGCAACAAGGTAAAGTGCGACCTGGCGTTGGTCACCGGCAAGAAGCTGCACGACAAACGTGCCACGGAGAAAGACCGCGACTGGACGCGTCAAAAAGGGCGCATCATGCGGGAACAAAACAAGGCATGATGGGTCTATCTTCTCAAGAAACGACACTTCTGGTAGAAAGAAAAAGATCGGGAGTCGACAAAAAAGTCGCAGCATGCGGAACCGAATACAGCATCGCTGGTCAATGTGATACAAGCGCGTTAGAATGGCGCTTGATTAAGGGGGCGACATGGTTTCGACGCCGGTGACAACCCCTGCGGTGCATGCCGAGAGCGTGATGTATCTCGTAAATCCAACATCACGACAAATAGTCGCAAACGACGACAACTACGCTCAGGGCGCGCTGGCAGCTTAATAGCTGTTAGCTTCTTGTCCGGCCCCGAAGTGCTGTGCCCATTCAGCACGGACGGGATACGAGCTAAAAATAATGGGATCGCAGTTGGTGGTGTCTTCGCGCCAATTGCTAAACCTTAAGAAGGCTCGCGTTACTGGATCCTGATCGTCGGAGCCGGTAGCGTTAAAATAAATGACGTAATCTAAGCATGTAGAGCCAATGGGCGAGTGCTGGCGGACGCGGGTTCAATTCCCGCCGCCTCCACCAAACAAGTCGACAAATCAAGCACCTACGGGTGCTTTTTTTGTTTATTAGCCAACCTATTAGCCTGTCCTGTCCTGCAAGCAGGCAGCCATTGATCTTGCCCAGCAGCAGTGGACATCCCGTTAAGGTATTACACTCAACGAGGTGACCCATGGCAAAGCAAGCTACCCCGATGAAGAAGACCCGTGCCCGTTACTCCGATGCCTACCGCGAGGAAGCTCTTGCTCTTGCCCTCGCCATCGGCTTGAACGACTAGAAACAGCGCTACCGGGGTTGCCTGGGCCAGCTCAGGTTGATGAAAAGCCTCCCGTGACTAAGCCAGCAAAACCACCTGGTAGTTTTGCTGATCTGGCAGCGATATTCGAGGCCCGCACCCGGAAGTAGAAATTCCCGCCCCTTGTGGAAGACCAAGCCGGTTTGTCTGTCGAAGAACAAGGAAGAATCAGGCTACTTCTTCGAACAGTCCCATAACAAAGTCCATTTCATGGGTAAGTTTTTTGAGCAGCTGATGCCGTTGATCGTCGGCTATATTCCGGGCGTTATCGTAGTTCAATTCAATCTCTTTGAGCGTGGCAAGAATATGCGAAAGCACTAAGTCAGCCCTTTCCGCTGTCGTAATTTCCGAAGGAAAATACCAAGAAGACCCATCTGCGAGGTCAACGCGAATCGATTGATCGGTCATGCTCATTCTCCAAATTTGGAGGGTTTGATGGGAAAGGATCGGAGAGGGATAGAGAATAAAAATTGCCCTGTTTTCTAGCCTGCCCGCAGGGCAATGGAAATTGGTGAGGACCAGCCTCCGGCCAAAATCGAGCGCATCCTTGCTCGCGACCTTTTATATACGATAAGCGACTGTCCTCGTGGAAACATTAACCTAGTTTAGTTACTAATTATGCTTAGAATTTTGCCTGAGCATTCTCATAAACTCACTATTACCCGCCATTGATATGCAGTATGAACTACCACGCCTAAGCGGCTGCGCCGTTAGACGTGGTTTCACTCGCTCGTTGGCGAGCTTCCAATGTCAACGGGTGATCAATGTGCGTAATTGACATGGGCGTGTCCACAACGCCC
>NZ_QPIJ01000021.1 GCF_003336665.1 Vreelandella rituensis
TCCGCGCCGTCGAGGAGCGCGGCTGGTATTACGTTGGTCGCGTACGTAGCCCCGCCCATTATCAGGCGAACGATCAAGCATGGCAGCCCGTCAAGACACTCTTTGAGCAAGCGACCTCCCTGCCTCGTGCCCCAGGGTCGGTTCAGATAGCGCGAAGCAGCCCTCTGGTCACTCAGATGGTGTTGTATCACCGGCCGCCCAAGGGGCGTAAAGATTATAATAAGCGCGGCCAGGTCTCTCAGGATAGCGCAAGCCGTACGATGGCACGGCGCCAGGAAGAACCCTGGGTGCTGGTCACCAACCTGCCAAGTCGCTCAACCCTGGCAAAGANAGGCGCCAGGAAGAACCCTGGGCGCTGGTCACCAACCTGCCAAATCGCTCAACCCTGGCAAAGAAAGTGGTGGCCATCTACCGGCAGCGGATGCAGATTGAAGAAGGCTTTCGCGACGTCAAAAGCCCGCTGTTCGGGCTGGGCTTCGGGATGCATCAGTCTCGTCAAGGTAAGCGTATCGAGATCCTGCTGCTGATCGCCATGTTGGCCAATGTGGTCATGATGGTGGCTGGCCTGAGCGTCAGGGCCAATGGGGAGCAAAAGCGCTACCAGAGCAACAGTATCACCCACCGAAATGTCCTGTCGGTATGGCGTTTTGGGCTGGAATGGCTTCGCCGGCAGCCTCCTGGTGCTGTGCCCTGGCCGTCTTGGGCATCGCTTCAGGAAGCCCTGCGTGAAGAAGCGACTTCTCAAGCGTTACATGATGAATAGCATCAATTTCGTGGGGATCCGTCAGCTTTCAAATCACGGTTCGCCCCTTTGCCGTGATCGCTTAACGCCAGGTAATGCTCATCATCACCAAAGTGCACCCATTTACGCGGTTTGCCATACCACTCGCCATGGCCTTCATCGCGTACCCGCCAGTGCGGGAATACGGCGCGGTAAAAATCCAGCATGGCATCCATGTCATCCATGACCAGATTAACGTGTTCCAAGTACATAAGAATCTCCTTGCGTTAAGTGAAATGGCAGGATAAAACCTCAGCCTCACTTGAGGTAAAGCTATTTTCGGAAAAAATGGCAAAAAAGAGTCAGGAGTGCGTGATGGCAGAGGCAAATTGGAGTGTTGGCAAGGTGGCAAAGTGCTGCGGTATTAACGTCAGCACCCTGCCCTTCTACGAGCAGCAAGGCCTGATTCACAGCTGGCGCAATGCGGGTAACCAGCGCCGCTATAAACCGGAAGTACTCAGACGAATTTCGGTGATCAAAGCCGCGCAAAAAGTCGGCGTGAGCCTGAAAGAGATCAAGCGAGCTTTTGAATCACTACCCAATAACCGCACGCCGACGGTTGAAGACTGGCAGCAGCTTTCACAAAAAACTGGCAACAGATGCTCGATGGCCGTATTGCTTATCTGCAAAAGCTGCGCGATAACCTGGCTGGCTGCATAGGCTGCGGCTGCGGCTGCGGCTGCCTGAGCATGACCAATTGCCCACTCTATAAATAACCCGGATGACAAGCTGGCTGAATCAGGTAGCGGGCCGGTGCTTTTGGATCAGGCTGAGCGGCGGGCTGGGGTGGATCGATAGACCGGTTAACGTGCATATTATATTGAATTAAATACATTATTTTTTTAATAACAAGCTATTTAGTAAAACTGAATCATAGCTCAAAGACACAGCACTCAAAATTAAAAACCAGATCATAAAAAGCAAAACGTACTTTAAAAAATCACTTACAATTCATTTAATGAATGCCTTTAATTTCATCACAAAAGCCGCCATTCAGCGCTATGACGCTAATTGCACTATTCGAGCTACGAGCGGCTGCTTTTACGCTATACTGCATCATTTTTTATCTTCGACAAACCTTACGACAATCTGACAGAGCTCCTTATGCCATTTTCAAAACTAGGATTATCCAGCCCACTTGTTCAAGCTATTACTGAACTAGGTTACAAAACGCCAACGCCAATTCAGAAACAAGCGATTCCTGCCATTCTTTCGGGTAAAGACTTAGTCGCCACCGCACAAACCGGGACAGGCAAAACCGCTGCCTTTGTTCTGCCTCTGCTAGAACGATTCAGTACAGCGGGAACGTTACGCGGCAAACGCATACGTGTGCTGATTCTCGTGCCGACCCGTGAGTTAGCGGTTCAGGTCGAAGCCAGTGTGGCTCAATACGCTAAACACACGCACCTAACCTCTATGGCGGTGTATGGCGGTGTGGATACCGACGCTCAAAAAGAGCGCCTAATCGAAGGGGTGGATATTCTGGTCGCCACGCCGGGCAGATTGCTTGATTTGGCGCATCAGCGCGCGCTGCACTTTGATGAACTTCAAGCCATGATATTGGACGAAGCGGACAGAATGGTCGACATGGGTTTTGTCGACGATATCAATAAAATCATAGAGCGCCTACCTGAAAACCGTCAGAACCTATTGTTTTCGGCCACAATGACCGACGACGTTCGCGCCCTCGCCTACGATTTTTCAGATAGCAAGATGACCGATCTAGCGGCTGAAATAGCCATTTTTCCCAACATCCGCGCCGCCGCTAATATCAAACAATGGCTAATCACCGTAGACAAAGACACTAAGTCCGCCTTGTTGAGTCACTTGATTAACGAGCAAAAGTGGGATCAGGCGCTTATTTTTATTGAGAAAAAACACGGCGCAGCCAAGCTTGTTGATCAGCTAGCGAAACGCGGCATCAAAGCGGATTCCATTCATGGCGATAGAAGCCAAGCGATGCGCGAAAAGATTTTGGCTCAGTTCAAATCTGGCGAACTAAAGTACTTGGTCGCCACAGGGGTGGCCGCTCGTGGTTTGGATATTGGTGAATTGAGTCGTGTGGTGAATTACGATTTACCATTTAAACCAGAAGAATATATCCACCGCATTGGCCGAACCGGCCGTGCGGGCGCCTCAGGGGAAGCCATCTCTTTAGTAGACATGAGTGACTTTAAAAATCTTTGTGCCATTGAAAGGCGATTAAAAAATGTTATTGAGCGCAAAGAAATTGCTGGTTTTCCGGTTAGAAAAGAAGCACCTGCTTCAAACTTAAACTATGCAAAAAATAATCGTTAATACTTAACAAAGAAGCTCACCTCTTAAATGAATAAAAGGTGGGCTTTTGTAATTGAAACCTATTTTAGCAACATATTGGCCAGCACTGTGGCCGTCAAAGCTTTCTCTAACCTTTAGGCCGGTGAAAACACGTTTAATAGCTCAGCATTGGTTGGATATTTCTCCAATAATTCAAGCAACTTCTGCGCGCCTTCTGCTGGTTTAAGATGTGTCAAAGCCCTACGCAATGTCCTTACTTTTTCAATATCTCTTGCATCAATCAAAAGCTCTTCTCGTCGGGTACTGCTTTTAGCAATATCTATCGCAGGGAAAATCCGTTGATTTGCCACTTCCCTTGATAACACGATTTCCATATTGCCCGTCCCCTTGAACTCCTCGAAAATCACCTGATCCATACGGCTTCCCGTATCCACCAGCACGGTGGCTAGAATGGTGAGCGATCCGCCGTTTTCGATCTTTCTCGCAGCGCCAAACAGTTTTCGTGGTATTTCCAACGCTCGGGAATCCAGTCCACCCGACATAGTGCGACCATTGCCTCGCTGCTCGGCATTATGAACGCGCGAGAGTCTCGTAAGAGAATCGATCACAATCATCACATCATGACCGTCGCCCGCTTGCTTACGAGCCGTCTCAAGAAGCTTATCGGCCATACGCACATGGTGTGTGTAGCTTTCGTCCGAAGACGATGCATGTACTTCTGCCGACACACTGCGCTTAAAATCAGTCACTTCTTCGGGGCGCTCATCAATCAGCAAGGCATACAGCTTTATGTCAGGATACGCTTCTACCACGGCCTGACAGATATGTTTTAACATCGTCGTTTTGCCAGAGCCTGGCGGCGCAACAATCAACCCACGTTGCCCCATCCCAATTGGCGTAATCAAATCCATCGCTCGCACAGTACGCTGCTTAGAACCAGGCTCTAAATAAATGCGTGGGGAAGGATGAATAGCGACGCCATTTAAAAAACGTTTTTCGGGATCATTAGGCAATTGATCTTCCACTTCGTCGACGGGCTTGGCATCTATCTGTCTGTTCGTCTTCAAACTTAATATTTTTCTCGCCATGATATTGATGGATCGCCTTGTAAATTTTGGTGTTAATTATTGGCCACTACACCTGCTACTCAAAAAAGACCCATGGAACCTTCCACCAGCACCAGGCCCACGTCACGGGCGGCTTCGGCCAGGCGCCAGCGAATCTCCTCGTCGCCGGTCATCCAGCAGTGCACCTGATAGACCGGTTGGCCGGAGGCCACTTCCAGCACCATGGGGTCGAGATAATCCGGCCCGTGCTTGAAGACCCGCACCTTGCGCCCGGCATTACGGTGCAGCCGGACCATCGCCGCCGTCACACCATCGACTTGCCATGACCGGAGGCCGGAGCGGTAATCAGGGCGGCATGGACTTCACCGCGAATCATGGTCGTTGGCATATCATCTCACAGGTACGAAAACGGGGGCACCGTCGATGTCGGCGGTGGCCAGGCGTTGGCCATAGAGGTGTTCGAGAGCGCTCAATTCCAGCATTTGGCTGCATGGCCCCCAACAGGCTTCGCCGTCGGGATACAGCAACAGGAGGTGATCACACCAGCGCGCCGCCAGATTGAGGTCATGCAGGCACATCACTACCGCACTTCCCGCCGCAGCCTGCTCAGCGAGCAATTCCATCACCGCGGTCTGATGATGCAGGTCCAGGTGGTTGGTGGGCTCGTCGGCCAGCCAGATCGTCGGCGACTGGGTGAGTACCGTGGCGATGGCGACACGTTGGCGCTCGCCGCCGGAAAGGGTGCTCACCAGGCGATCCGCCAGATGAGCGACATCCATTCGCGCCAGGGCCGCATGCATGATGCGCAGATCGTAACCGCCTTCCATGCGCCAGGGCGAAAGGTAAGGATGACGACCGATCAGCGCGGTTTCGCGCACCGTGGCGGGAAAGCCATCCTGGCGTTCCTGAAACACCAGACCCAGCTGCTGGGCGACCCGACGACGATTGAGTCTCGCCAGCGGCTTACCGTCCAGGTGCACCTCACCGGAACGAGGCGCCTTTAGCCCCGCCAGGGTATGCAGGAATGTTGTCTTGCCCGCCCCGTTGGGGCCGAGCACTCCCCACCTCTGCCCCGGCGCAAGACAGAGGTTGAGCACCCGTCCGGAGGCACGCCCCGGCACATCGATGACAAGCTCCTGGGTGTCGAGACGGCCCATCAACGGCTCCGGTAAAGCAGGTAAAGGAAGGTCGGCACCCCCAGAAGTGCAGTGATCACCCCCACCGGCAACTGCTCCGGGGCGATCAGGGTGCGCGCCAGGGTATCGGCCAGCACCAGCAGAGTGCCACCGGCCAGCGCGCAGGCCGGCAAGACCAGACGTTGATCGTTGCCCACCACCAGACGCAGCATGTGCGGCACCACCAGCCCCACGAAACCGATGCTTCCGGCGGTGGTCACGGCCATGGCGGTCAGCAGGCTGGCGCTGATGTAAATCGTCCACTCCAGCGGGCGTACCGCCACCCCAAGCGCCGCCGCCTGCAACGGCCCCCGGGCCAGCACATTCAAGCTACGCCCCAGCGGCATCACCAGAACGCAGACGATTGCCAGCAAGGCAATGGGCGGCCAGGGAGTCCGGGCGTAGGAAAGATCGCCCATCAGCCAGTAAAGCATGCCGGGCAGACGCTCGGCGGGGCTGATCGCCAGCATCAAGGTGATCACCGCGCCCCAGCCGGAGGCCACCACCACCCCGGTGAGCAGCAAGCGTGACGGCGTCCAGCTTCCCGTGCCATGGGCCAGACCGAACACCAGCAGCGTCGAAGCGAGCGCCCCGGCGAATGCCGAACCAGAGATGACCATGCCGCCCATCCCCGCCAGCATGGCGACCAGGGCCCCTACCGAGGCGCCGCCGGAAAGCCCAAGCACATAGGGGTCGGCCAGCGGGTTGCGTAACAGCACCTGCATCAAGGCTCCCGCCACCGCCAGCAACCCACCGGTAGCGAAGGCGGCCAAGGTACGCGGCACCCGCAGCTCAAGCACCAAGGTTTGCGACAAGGCATCGCCTTCGCCGCGCAACACCGCCCATACATCCATCAACGAAAGCGAAGCACTGCCCACGCTGAGCGAAAACAGCATGGCCAGCAGTGCGGCCAGCGACAGAATGCCCAGCGGCACCCCCAGCGAACGCCACCAGTGCCGAGGAGCGACGGAATGGACAAGATCAGCGTCGCTCACGCGCCACCTCGAGTTTTTCACAGAACAGGCGACTGCCTTCGAGCAGACGCGGCGTAGGGCGCTGGATCAGCGAAGGCGGCACGAAGAACAGGTTGTCACGCTGCACGGCCTGGAGGTTGGGGTATTGCTCCCAGTGGGTCAGCCAGTCGCGATTTTCTTCGCCCATACCGCCCGCCAGGATCGCTTCGGGGTCGGCGGCCAGCACCGATTCGTCGTCTATGCGCGGTACCAGGCGCGAAAGGTCGCCGAACACGTTGACGCCACCGCACAGCGTCAGCACCTTGCCGATAAAATGTTCATCGTTGATGGTCATCAAGGGTTCATCCCAGACTTGATAGAACACCTCCACCGGCTCGGCATCCTTGAACGTTGCGGCAAGCTCGGCAATTCCCTGGCGAAAATCCTCTGCCGCCCGGAAACCTTCTTGCTGGCTAGCCGCCAGCTGCGCCAGCCGCTCGATGACGCTGGCAATCCCTGCAAAATCGCGCGGCTCGATATAGAACACCGGCAACCCCAGCGCTTCGATGGTTTCCAGCTGCTCAGTAGGATTACCGGTGGTCCAACCGATCACCAGATCCGGGCGCAGCGTGACCAGCGCTTCCAGATCTATGCGCGTGTGGCTACCTAACGACTGCACCTCTTGGGCCTCCGGCGGGTAGTCGCTGTAGGAGACCACCGCCACCACCTGCTCTCCGGCACCAGCCGCGTAGACCAACTCCGTAGCGCCTGGCGAAAGCGCGGCAATGCGCTTGGCGGGAGCCTCCAGACAGACTTCGCGCTCCCGATCGTCGACCGCGCATATCTCTTCATCGGCCAGGGCCGACACCGCTGCCAGAGGCAGCAGCGCTAGGGTCAGACGACGCAACAGGTTAGTAGCCATCATCCACCGAAGTGCAGGCTGAGGAAGGCGGCACGGCCGGCGTTGAGGTAGTCGAACGGCATCGCCTGGAAGGTGACCGGATCAAAGTCGGCGCCCTGAGCAGTGACGATCTCCTTGTCGAGAGCGTTCTCCAGCGTGGCGCGCAGCGACCACATCGGGGCAAAGTCCCAGCCAGCACGCAGGTTGACGATGCCGTAGCCGGGCAGGCGCTCGGAATTGGCCGCATCATTGTAGCGATGGTTCTGGGTGACCCAAGAGCCGCCCAACGACCAGTCGCCCAATTCCCGATCCACATCCAGACGCAGGCTCTCTGAGGCACGACGTGCCAGGCGGTTGCCAGTGTTGTCACCGCTGCGGCTCTCCGGGTCCATCCAGGTAAGGGCCGCTGCCAGGGTCCAGTCATTGATCTCGGCACCCAGCGCCAGTTCGGCGCCGCGGATGCGTGCCTCGTCGACGTTGACGGGGCGGAAGGCCTCGTCTAGAGCGATCAGTTCATCCACTTCCGTCTGGTAGGCGGCGAGGTCCCAGAACCAGTTGCCGTACTGGCCGCGCAGGCCAAGCTCGAAGGTGCTCGACGTTTCCGCGTTCAGGTCGGGATTGCTGGAGCCTGCGAAGGGGAAGTAGAGCTCGTTGAAGGTGGGTGCACGGAAGGCCGTCCCATAGCTGGCACGCGCCACATGTTGGTCATCCAGCGCATAGCCAAGGGCCAAGCTGCCGGTCAACTCCTCACCAAACGCCTGGTTGTCATCATGGCGCAGACTCAGCTGGGTCGTCAGCGGATAAAAATCCAGGAAACCCTGTGCAAAAACGGCTCGGTTGTATCGCCGTTCTTTATCGAAGGACAGCCCGGAAGTCTGGCTATCGCCAAGGCCATCCTCGGCATACTCGACACCGGCCACCAGCTCATGGGGTCCCAGCGCCAGGGTGTTCTGCCATTGGGCGGTGCGCGTGCGCGTTTCGAACAGGGAGCTGTAGGTCGGCGCCAGAGTATCACGCTCATCGTGCGCCTCGCTGAGGGTCAGGCGACTCCGCCAGCTATCCGTCACCGCCTGTTCAGCGTAGACAGCCGCCACCTGCTGAACGAAATCATCTTCTGCCGGTGCTCCGAAGCTATCGAACTCCGTATTCCCCTTTGAGCGCAGCGCCAGCAGCCCCACTTCGGCATCGTTCTCGAAGGTGTGAGAGAGCCGCACCAGACCGCTGGTATTGTCATGACCCTTGTCGTCACCACCCTCGCGCACCGCCGTGCCATCGGTATCGAAGCGGCTGCCGGCAACGTAGTAGCGGGTGCCGCCGCTGCTTCCGGCAAGGCTGGCGCTGTAACGCTGGGTATTGAAAGAGCCACCGCCCACGGAAATGCGCGGCTGGGGTGCGCCCTCTTCACCTTCGGGAGTAAACAGCTGGATCACGCCCCCCACCGCATCGGCGCCGTAGAGGCTGCCGCGCGGCCCGCGCACGATCTCGGCGCTCTCGAACATCCGTGGATCGAGAAACTCCCAGGCGGCCGCCCCGGTGGTGGCGGACTTCAGCCGAATGCCGTCGATCAGCAGGACGTTGGCATTGCTGCCGGTTCCACGCAGGAAGAGACTGCTCTGCTTGCCGAAGCTGCCCTGGGTGGTGATGTCCACCCCCGGCTGGCCGCGCAGCAGGTCGGTAACGCTGGTGGGATCCTGGCGACGTAAAGTGGCTTCATCGAGTACGGTGACGGACGCCAGCGTTTCATCGGCGGTACGCGGTGCCAAGGCGGCGGTGACCACCACCGGATTGAGACGCTGGGGGGCATTGGAAGTATCGAGACTGTCGGCCTGAGCCTGAACGGCCATCGGCAGCGCGGCCAGGCTGAAGGCAGCTAGACCACGGGTGGCATTGATTCTGGTTTTCATGGGTATCCCTTGCTCGCCGTACTCACCCGTACGGCTGGTTATCTTGGCAGTCGTCGGGGCACGGCAAGGGATCGAGGAAGAGAAAGGGACAACGGAAAAATAAAACGGCGACGCTTGCCCCACCTCAACGTCGCCCACCGCAACCCGGCATTGAACTCTCGGGCCGGTCTCCGGGCTGACGAGCGAAAGCAGGGTTTGAAAAACCCGGTTTTCCGAACGGCTGCCTTCCCGTGCACTAGGCACAGTGGCGTAAGAGCCGTTCTTGTCTCGATCACCGTTGCGGGGGCAGCGTCGGAGTAGCGTTCAAAAAGCGCACCGACTTCCCGTTTCACTGGCGACAACTCGATTGCCACCAGCACCTGAGAGAGGGCGTAAATTAGCAACCTGGCCCGGGAAGGTCAATGACGCATCTCGGGTAACCCAATGCTTTCATCCCGGGCGCTTGGGCAACTCATGGCATGGACACCAGGTTTATCAGCGTAACGCGCGGCATTTTTATAGCTTGACAAATATCCACCTTGATCCAATATACCATCCATATGGATGGAATATGGATTCCATTTAGATTCCATACACCCGATATTACCTTCAGAGGAAACTCCATGGCCGTACACGAATTACGCCGCAAACCCGGCGATACCAGCGAGAAGATCACCATCAACCTTGGCGTGGTCGACCTGGGCCAGATCGATCTGCTGGTACAGGAAGGTTTCTATTCCAACCGTACCGATCTGATTCGCACGGCGATCCGCAACCAGCTGGCTACCCATGCGGAAGTGGTCAAGGAAACCGTGGCCCGCAAGACTTTCGTGCTGGGCATGCAGCATTACAGCCGCAGCGATCTCGAGGCGTTACAAGCCGCCGGAGAAAAGCTGCAAATTCAGGTATTGGGGCTTGCCAGCATTGCCGAGGACGTTTCTCCGCAGCTTGCGCTTGCCACTATCGATTCGGTGGTGGTGCTGGGTGCCTTGCACGCCAGTGCCGCCGTCAAGTCCGCCTTGGCGGACCGCATCCATTAATGTCGCTTTGGCGATAAGGATAACCCGATGAATAACCCCATGATGTCGGAAACCATGCGTGAAGCCACTCGTCTTACCCAGGCGGGAAGGCTCGATGAAGCAATGGCATTGATCCAGGGCTCGATGAACGGCGTGCCCGGCGAAGCTTTCGCTTCCAGGGCCGCCAATGGCACGGACACAACCACTTCAGCCCAGGGAGAGACCATAGAGGGCACCTGTGAGGTGGTGGATGAGCAGCAAGATGCTCAACCCAAGGCCAGCCAGTGGAAAACGGCCGAGCCCAAGCAATGGAAAACAGCCAAGCCAAAGCCAACCGCCACAGCGAAAAGCTGGTCCTCCGCCTTCACTAACCTCAACCTCAATATCAACGCCAACATCAACGCCGAGCCGGACAGCCCGCCCGCCCCGGGTCAATTCACCAGCGGCACCTACAAGAGCGCCGTGGGGTCGCGTCGCTACAAGCTGTATATTCCTAGCAGCTATACCGGCCAGCCCTTGCCGCTGGTGGTCATGCTCCACGGCTGCACCCAGGACCCGGATGATTTTGCCAAGGGCACGGACATGAACCGCCTGGCTGAAGAACAACTTTTCTGCGTGCTCTACCCCGCCCAGCCCGCTAGCGCCAACACCAACAAGTGCTGGAACTGGTTCAAGGCTTCCGATCAGCAGCGCGATGGGGGCGAGCCCGAGATCATTGCCGGAATGACCCGCAAGATCATCGAAGAGCATCACCTCGACTCCAAACGAGTCTACGTGGCCGGTTTATCAGCCGGGGGCGCCATGGCGACAACGCTTGCCATGACCCATCCGGACCTTTACACCGCAGTGGGCGTGCATTCGGGGCTACCGCATGGGGTTGCCCAGGACTTGCCCTCGGCGTTCGGGGTGATGCAAGGCGGAACCGGCCCCCTGGCCAATGCCAATCCCTCGAGTTCCAGCTGGTCATCCAAGGTGCCGGCGGTAATATTCCATGGCGACCGGGACACCACTGTGCATCCGTCCAATGCGGAGCGAATAGCCGGGCAGTATAGTGTGAAGGCGACCAACCGCCGTGACGAAGTAAAGGTTGAATCGGGTAGAGTCCCCAACGGCCACGCTTATACCCGTACCATTCACCATGACGCCAAGGGTAAACCCAGCCTGGAGCAGTGGCAGATTCACGGTGCCGGTCACGCTTGGTCGGGGGGCAGCTTGCAGGGTTCCTATACCGACCCCAAAGGCCCCGATGCCACCGGCGAAATGCTGCGCTTTTTCTACACCCATGCCAAACAATAAACCCTGTACAACCACTAGCCTGGAGAGCCGCGCGATGACCGCCACATTGAGCAAAACCAAATCCAGCTTTTACCGGCGGCTCTACGTTGCCTACCTGATCGATCAAGGCATCGCCAGTGTGCCGGCCTTGATCGAGACGACCCAAATGCCGAGACGCACCGCCCAGGACACCATTACTTCTCTGGCCGAACTGGATATCGTCTGCGAGTTCGAGAAGGACGCCGGGGAACGTCACAATATCGGCCAGTATCGAATTCGCGACTGGGGGCCTATCGACAAGCAGTGGGTGGCCACACATGCCGACCGGCTAAAAGCCGTTCTGGGTTACGATTAGCGGTCAATGGCCTTCCTCGCGCCAAGCCAGGCGTGCGGCATTCAAGGTCACGCTCAAGGAGCTTGCCACCATCGCCAATACCGCCATCAACGGCGGTATTGGCATAAGTATGACCAGCCCCAGCGCCACGCCATTGTAAAGCGCGGAAAACACCAGATTCTGACGCATCACCCGGCGGGTACGCCTTGCAATACGCAGCGCCTGTGCCACCCCCGCACTACCCGGGCGAATCAACTGAACCGCCGCGCCTTCCCGGGCGGCATCGCCAGCGTTCAGGCAAGCGACACCCACCCCGGCACTGGCCAACCCCAACGCATCGTTGATGCCATCGCCGACGTACAGCGTCGGCGATGGTAAACCTTGCAACAACCGCGCCTTGGCTTCGGGCGAACGCCCCGGGTAGCACTCGCCTGGTTTGAATCCCACGGCTTTGCCTAGCGCCATGACCGGCCCCGCTCTGTCACCACTGATCAGCGCGACCAGATACCCCTCGCGACGCAATCCGGCCAAGGTTGCCTGCGCATCCGGCAAAGGCTGCTCCCCCAGATAAAAGCTTGCCAGCCATTGTCCGTCACAACCCAACATCACTTGCGAGTTATCGGGGTGGGCAATCGTGCGGCTATCCGCCACCGTGATGCCATTGGCTGTCAGCCAGGCGCCGCTACCCAGGTAAAGCTCACAGCCATCCATCAGGCGCACGTAACGCCCCTGGCCGGGAATTTCCTCGGCGGTTTCGTGTGGCAAACTGGCACGACTACCCGACTCGGCCCAGCGCCCTAAGGCCTGAGCAAGCGGATGTTCACTGCGCTGCGTGGCGGCGGCCAGCAGTGGTTTCAACTTCTCCATCGATATAGCCGAGTCAACATTGAACGAGACTACCTCGGGCACCCCCGGCGTCAGGGTGCCGGTCTTGTCGAAAGCCACCGAGCGCACCTCGGCCAGGGTTTCAAAGCTACCCGGGTCGCGCACCACCACGCCCTGCCCCAGGGCGGTACTGCTGCCCGCGAGACTCGCCAAAGGAACCGCCAGCCCCACGGCGCAGGGGCAGGCCACGACCAGCACGGAAAGCGCCCGCACCATGGCGTCTTCCCATGGCACCCCGACCAGCACCGCCACGCACAAGGTTGCAGCGGCCAGTACCAGCGCCGCCGGACTCAGCCAGGCGGCGAAGTGGTCGGCCAACCGCTGCAGCTCGCCTTTGCGCGCCTGATGAAAACGCATCTGTTCGCGCATGCGATCCAGCCGACATTCCCCCGCCACCGCACTGACCCGCATCACCAAAGCCGCGCCCAGGTTGCGACACCCAGCGTGAAGAGCGGTGCCGGGCGGCAAACGGCGAGGCACGCTTTCGCCGGTCAAGGGGGCCAGATCGACCCAGGCGGGCGAGTCTTCGACATAGCCATCCAGAGGAAGGGTGTCGCCCCTGGCCACGCGAATTCTGGCGTTGCGCGGCACCTCTTCCCTGGCACGCTCTTTCCAACGCCCCTGCTCCCCATGCCCCTGCTCCCCATGCCCCTGCTCCCAGCAGGCAACGGTCATTTGCGGCAACGCCAGGGCATCCAGGGCGCGCAGCCCGCGATGGCGACACAGCGTATCGACCAGACGCCCCACCAGCAGCAACCCGATCAACATCACCGCAGTATCGAAATACACCTCGGCCGAGCCACGCGCCAAGAGACCCAGCGAAACGACGACGGCCCCCCACACGCCCAGGCTCACCAGAACGTCCATTCCGGGTTTTCGGGCACGCAAGGTACGCCAGCCGGCGCGGTAAAACGGCACCCCAGAAAACAATACTACCGGCAGGGAAAATGCCCCCGAGACCCAGGCCAGGACGTACTCAACTTGGGCCGAAGATACCGCCCCGGCATAAATCAACAGCGACGCCAGCATCGTCCACATGCCGAAGACGGAGGCCACCATCAGGCGTAAGGCCAGATAACGGCTTTCCTTTTCCAACCGCGCATGAGCGTCGAGGGTGGTCTCAGGCAAGCCCAGCGAATAACCCAGGCGGCGCACCACCGGCGCCAAGGCTTCCAAGGTGATTCCCGAGGTTTTGGCTGACGCCGCTCCTCTGACCCAGAGAGTCGCACTGGGATAATGCACGCTAGCCGCCGCCACTTCGGGAAGGCGTTGCAGCCGCGCCTCGACAGCCAGGGCACAGCTGCTGCACCACATGTCGCCCAGCGAAAACAGGGCTTCGTGGCCATCTGCGGCCTGCTTTGCATCAGCTGCGGGCGAAAAAATATTCATTCAGTTGCCGGAAGCCATAGGGAGAGCATTACAAGAGCAGTTACAAGAGCTGTTGCAAGAGCCATTAGACACAGGGCGGCAAGCCGAGCACCGGCATGCCCACAAACAGCACCGCAACGATGGAGGCCACATACAGCCCCGAAGACACCAGGGCGCAAAAGTGGGCCGCTCGCACATTTTCCTGCCGCGAGGCGTGAAAGCATTTCCAGCCAAGCCATGCCAAGAAGGCGGCGGTTACCAGGGTCAGGAGAGCTAGACCGGCGTTGAGCAGCGTGAGCGGGCCTTGCTCAGGCGCGGGAGGCGCCACCGCACAGGCCACCGAAAGCCCGCCGTACATGGTCACGAACCATGCGCTCCACAGCGTCAGGCCCACGACCAGATGAATGGGATGCGTCCAGAGCGCCTGCCTCATACCGACCCTCCTATCACGCTGGGGAGTACCGCCATGGAAACCACGATTACCCAATAACCCCCCAGGTTATAGCGCCATAACAGCCTGACCACCACCGGCTCCAGGGGCGCTTCCACCCCCACGTAACCGTAACCCACACGCAGACCCTGCAATAGCGTGAGTATCACGCCCAAACCGCTGTGCAACATCACATAGACCAGGCTAACCATCAGCACGGCATCGTGCGCGGTGGCGGTCACATCCAGTTCAGCCTCTACCAGCACCCACCCCAGCAAGGCCAGCTGGACGATTCCCAGGCCAGTGATCATGGCCATGCCTTTAGCCAGGCCATCACCCTGGCGATGACGAAGACGACGTACGCAGCGTTCCAACCACCACCAGCCGGCACTCAATGCCAACCCGGCCACTACCAGAAGCGTGAGTGAAAGCGGTGATTCAGCCGGCATGCTCCACTCGGGTGAAATCGTCCAGAGATAGAACCAGCCGAATAACAATGAAAGAAAGAAGGCTCCATCGGCCAGCAAGGTCACCGCCATGGTCCATACGCCGGGGCCGTCCATGGTGCGGGAGTGAAGCGGCGGGTTGCCGGGTTGGTCACGGGCATCCGGCGCCGCCCTGGAGTGAGTGCCGTTCTCCCACGACCAACGCAGCAAGAAGCCGGCCGCGACCAGAACGGCAATACCCGCCAACGGATACCAGCGCAGCAACAGGCTGATACACACCACCGCCAAAGCCAGGGCGGCGAACAAGGGCCACCAGGAATTGGTCGGTAGATGTATCACTTCGCGCAACTTGCCGGTCAAGGGGTCGGTTCCCCATATTTCGCGACGCCCATGAAAGGCCGCTGCCAGGCCATAGCGGCCTTCGGCGATAGCCTGGGGAAGTTGCGGTTGTTCCCACAGCGGATGGCGGCTTTCGACCTTGGGTAAGCTGACGAAGTTATACGGACTGGGCGGCATGGACGTCGCCCATTCCAAGGTGTCGGCGTTCCAGGGGTTTTGTCTGGCCGGTTTACCGAAGCGAAAATGCAAGATGAAGTCCGCCAAGATCATGGCGATCCCCATCGCCATCAGAAAACTACTTACCGAAGAGATCAGATTGAACAACTCCCAGCCTTCATCGGCGCCGTAGGTATATACCCGCCGCGGCATGCCCAGAAGCCCGGTCCAGTGCATGACCAAGAAGGTGCCGTTGAAGCCCAGAAAGGTCAGCCAGAAACCCCATTTCCCCAGCGTCTGTGAAGGCATGCGCCCGGAAAACAACGGCAGCCAATAATACAGCCCGCCGATCAAGGGGAAGAACATGCCTCCCACCAGCACATAATGCATGTGGGCCACCACGAAATGCGTATCGTGGACTTGCCAATTGAAAGGCACCAGCGCAAGCATCACCCCGGTCAAACCACCCAACACAAAGACGAATAGAAACCCGAAAACCCACAGCATGGGCACCTGCATGCGCGGCTTGCCCAACCATAGCGTCGCTAGCCACAGAAATATCTGGATACCCGTCGGCACCGCCACCAACATGCTGGCGGCGGAAAAGAACGTCTGCGCCAACTGCGGCATGCCCACCGTGAACATATGGTGCACCCAGAGCCCGAAGCTGATGAAACCGGTGGTGATCACCGCGAACACCGCCCAGCCGTAACCCACGATGGGGCGTCCGGCGAAGACCGGAATCAGGGTCGACACGATCCCCGCTCCCGGCAGGAAAATGATGTAGACCTCGGGATGACCGAACAGCCAGAACAAATGCTGCCAAAGGATGGGATCGCCGCCGCCCGCCACGTCGAAAAACGGCATGCCTACGGCACGTTCCAGTTCCAGCAGAACACTTCCCAGAATCAACGGAGGAAACCCCACCACGATCATCATGGCCATCGCCAGGATGTACCAGGCGAATAGCGGCATCTTGTGCAATGCCATGCCTTGCGTGCGGGTACGCAGAATCGACACCACCAATTCGACACCGGCGGAAAGCGCCGATATTTCGACGAAGGTGATCCCCAGCAACCAGAAGTCCGAGCCCAATCCCGGCGAGTAAACCTTGCCGCTCAGCGGGGTATACATGAACCAGCCGCTTTCCGGCGCCATCTCCATGAACAGACTGGAAAGCAGAATCAGCCCGCCAAACAGGTAGCACCAATACCCGAAGGCGGAGAGACGCGGGCACACCAGATCCCGGGCGCCGATCATCTTGGGAATCATGTAGATCGCCAGCCCTTCCAGGATGGGAATGGCGAACAGGAACATCATCACCGTTCCATGCATGGTGACGACCTGATTGTAAATTTCCGGCGCCATGAAGTTCTGCCCCGGAAACGCCAGCTGAGAGCGTATCAACATGGCCAGCACCCCACCCACCAGGAAAAACGCCATGCCGGTCAGCATGAAGCGCAGCCCTACGGTGGTGTGGTTGACGATGGTCAATGCGCCTAGACCGCGTGGATTCGCCCAGACTGTTTCCAGGTCCTTGACCAAGCGCTGGGTATCTTCATCAGGGTTGGTTTTACGAGAGCTATCGGTCATGGGCTTAGCGTCTCCAACCAGTCGCCGATGGCTTGCAAGGTCCGGGGTTCAAGTCCCAGATGCGCGGGCATGCGGTTGCCCGGCTTGAGCTGTTGATGACGCCGCAACCAGTCGCCGATGGCACCTTCCTCCATGGCCAGCACCCCGGCCCCCAGGGTGGGCCGTGCCCCGATATCCGAAAGATCCGGCCCTTGAATAGGCGCAAGCTCCCATTGAGAGTCGGGCACGGCCAACCCCGCCACACGATGACACTGGGCGCAATACTCGACGAAGGCCTCGCGCGCGGGAGCATGGGCATCGGATTGCACGGCCAAGGTTTCCAGCGTCGGTACCTGACGCTCGGCGAGCCAGGCCTCGTAATCGCTGCGCTCCATCGCCTTCACATACAACTGCATGTGGGCATGCTGGGTGCCGCAGAATTCGGCGCACTGAGCACCGAAAACGCCCGGGCTATCCGCCTCCAGGCGTATGCGATTGGTGCGCCCGGGGACCATATCGATCTTGCCGCCCAAGCGCGGGATCCAGAACGAATGAATCACATCCGCCCCGGTGACGTGAAAATCCACCGGTTCACCCGCCGGCATCACCACTTGGTTGGCGGTGACGACTTCACCGCCCTCCGCGCCGGGATAGCGGACCTCCCACCACCATTGGTGGCCGGTCACTTCGATGACATCAGGCGGGGTGCCTAGCGGCACCGGCAACATCCGCTGACCGGCCGGCACGCCGAAAATCATCAGCACCACAATCGTTGCGACCGGCAACAAGACGCCACCGCCGAGTATCAATCGCCGAGCCAGGCGCTTTTCCTCAATCGCCGTGCGCGCTCGACTCGAACGCGGGCGGAAGGTATACAGCCATAGCGCCACCACCGTGATCAGCACCAGGCTGAAAAATCCCAGCATTCCCCACCATACCAGGGCGACGTCGGCGGCGCCCCGCCCGGCGGGATCGAGAATCGACTTGTCCCCGGCACAGCCCGTCAACAAGACTGCCAGGAACGTCGGTATCGACCATACTCGTATCAACTGGGCTCTCATTAACCGCATAGACGTCAGACGCAGGAGAGGATCATGGCGGAAGTGAAACAACGTAATATCAAAAGCCACGCGGCCATTGCGGGCCATCCGCTTCATCCCTTGATGATTCACTTTCCGGTGGCGGCGCTGATCGCACTGGTGGCGAGTGACCTGGGGTATCTCTACACCCAGGACCCGTTCTGGGTTCGGGCTGGCGTGTGGCTCGCCGGAGTGGGCGCTTTCGGAGGATGGCTTGCGAGTCTGGCGGGGATTGTCGACCTGGTCACGGTCAAGAGAATTCGTTCCAAGATAACCGGCTGGAATCACGCCATCATCGCGGTGATGATGTTGTCGTTGGCTTCGTTCAACTGGCTGCTGCGAATCAATGACCCGGAAATCATCCTGCCATGGGGGTTGGCGATGTCGCTGGTGACCGCCGGCATGATCGCCGCTGCGGGCCTGCTTGGGGGGCATCTGGTGTACGAACATGCGGTAGGGGTGCAGGTTGAAAGATGATGCAGGCGATGAATTTCTTCCCTCATGTGAAAGAGATGTCGCTGGCTTCAACATGGCGGCTCAACTCCAATCCATGGGTTTGGCCAGGACCAGCGTCAGCACCGTCACCATGCATGACACCGCCAGCAAAGCAAAGCCGACACTGCCCGCAGTGGCGCCAAACGAATGCCCTTTTTCCAGCCGCGCGATCAACCAGCCCAGCCCGCCATGAGCGGCCACCATCCCCATGACCGCAAATAACTTGAAGACCAGCCAGCCACCCACAAGCTGATGCAACAGAAATAACAGGGTGCCGGTAAAGATCGCCACCAAGGCGGCGGGCGTAGCGATTGAAATGAAGAAAAAACGCGGCATCAAAGGCGCGTTCTGGGCGAACCCCGCATCGAGGCGTGCTTGCAATGACTGGATGATGAGCGCGGGAAGATACAACAACGCGCCGCACCAGACCACTAATGCAATGATATGCAGTAGTTTAAGCCAAGGCATTGCAGCATCCTAGCATCGACACACGCATAGACCGCTCGCAGCAAAAAGTGACTCTTTTACCTTAGCAGTTTGCTGCAAAGTGGCCAGTCGACCTACCGAATCGCCACTTCATAGCCGGTGTACTTGCGCAGGTTGATCACACCGCTATCCAGCATCAGATACTGCCCCTTGATACCCATCAGCGTACCGCTCACCAGCGGCTGTTTATCGAGATTATGCGATACGACCTTCTGGGGAAATGTCTCTACCGGATAGGTGAAATGCTGCACGGGACCGTTCAAGCGGCGCAGGGCGCCTTCACCGAACCGCTCACTCAGCTCGCTCAAGCCGCTCTCCAGGCTGGCAAGCAAACGGTCGCGTTCTTCTTGCAAGTCGAGGGGAGGCACCTGCCCTTTCAGCATGGCGCGCCAGTTGGTGCGGTCGGCCACCTGCTCCTTGAACAACATTTCCACCTGGCCCGACTGCAAACGCGTATCCACTTCAATGATCGGCAAGGCCTGGATAGCGCCCTGATCCATCCAGCGGGTAGGCACTTGGGTGTTGCGCGTGATACCCACCTTGAGGCCCGAGGAATTGGCCAGATACACCACATGCGGCTGGAAACAGTGCTTTTCGCCCCACTCCGGCTCCCGGCAAGTGCCCTGGAAGAAATGGCAGGTTTCGGGTTTGACGATGCAGGTATCGCACTGGGCCAAGCGCTTGAAACAAGGGTAACAATGCCCTTGGGCAAAGCTTTTGCGTGTCGCGCGTCCGCAATGCGTGCAGGCGATCGCCCCGGTCCACTGAATGGACAGCGGCAAGCCGATACGTTCGTTGAGTGAAAGTTCGTGGTCTCCGGCGCGCAAGGTATAAGCCACCTCCCCTTGCGCGTTCACCTGAGCAGCCATTTTCGTCAAGCAGCCGTGAATCCCTTCAGCCACGACCGACATCCTGTCCCAGACCGGCCATTTCCGGCGAGACGTCCGCACCGCTTGCGGCGGCGCCACAGGTGCGATGCTCCAGGTAGCCCACGCGCTGATCTTCGGGAACGTTATTTTCCGCCTCGAAGCGCATCACCGCCTCCAGGCAAAGCTCGGTCTGTTCGGGCGTCAAACGGCGGCCATCCGGCCATTTGCGCAGGGCGACCGATTGTTTCAGGCTTTCATAGATCGCCGGGGTCATCTGGCTGATCATTTTATCGAATGTCATGTCGCTCATGGCGGGCTCCTGAGATCAAGATTTCAAACGTCGTGAAGAATAATACCAGCCGCTGGCCAGTCCCACGACCAATCCTCCTAAATGCGCCTCGTTGGCGACATTCCCGAAGCCGATGGCACCGGCCATGTCGGTCATGGTGAAAACCATCCAGCCGAGCATGAACACCACCAGCATCTGGGGAACGAAGAACCCGCTTTGGGGTGCCCGCCGCGACATCAGCCATACATGTCCCAGAAGGGCATACACCACCCCGGACATGCCGCCAAACAGGACCGTGCCGGTGACGAACTGAGCCAGGTTGGCGCCGATGCCTGCCACCACCAACAGTAGCAACATCATCCGGCTAGTTTGCAACAGCTCTACCTGACGGCCGAAATACCACACCCACATCAGATTGAAAATCAGGTGCATCCAGCCGAAATGCAGGAATGCCGGCGACAGCAGCCGCCATACCTGGCCAGAGCCCAGCGTTTCGCTCAACGTACCGAACGCCAACTGGCCATTGGCAATACCCACCGGCACGATGGTCAAACTGACGATCAACAGATCGCCGAAAAGACCGATCAGGGCAAACACCAGCAAGCTTATCGCTATGATGGCAGCCGTCACCGGTGCTTGGCGCAGCGTAGGCCAGACGGTCTGTGTGCTGCGCTGCCTTTTGCGGCGCACAGGCAACTCCAGAGCCACCCCGCTTTGCCAGCGCTGTACCAGGCTGCGTAGCTCATCATGCTGAGTAGGGTCGGCCACCCAGATCAGCTGGCCGTCGGCCTCTTGGGTAATACGATGACTGATGCGCTGTTTCCACAACGCCTGGCGCAAGGTGCGAGTATCCGCATCATGAGGCAGAAGCATCACAGGATGCATAGTGTCTCCATTCAATGCCGTTAGACGGCGTTTATCCCTGACTCGATATTGTATGGCGGCTTACCGGCCCCACAAATGACAGACACGAAAAAAAACCGGCGGAGGAAACCGCCGGGATCTAAGCAAGGGATCATTCAAGGGAACACTTACTCTGATTGTGACTCATTGGGTAAGTTCCACCTGTCCGATAAAAAATTCATTCGAAATCGATTTCCCAAGGTCGCGGCCGGTCATTGACTTCCTGGGGAACGGGAATCCAGACGAAATGGTCGGCATTCAAGCGCTGCTCGCCACTCCAGCGATAGGCTACCAGACGCCCGTACTTGACCGCACTATAATCCAGGCAGGCGATATTGGCGCTAGGCAAAGCAGGAATGCCTTCGCACCAATAATGGCCGATAAACAGCGGCGGCTTTTCAGGCCCATAATAACTCAGACGTGCCACTTCGCTGGGCGACAAGGGACGCTGTTCAAGATCGCCCGGCAGGTTATCCGGCTGAAACACCACATCCCCCCAGGTTTGCGGCTGCTTGGCCCAGAAATGTGCCCGAAAACTGCGCCGGGTAAAGCCGTCGCCGGAATGAATATGGACGCGTTCCGGCAAGGGAATCGAGGTGCCCCGGGTAAGCCGGTCCAGAATGCGGTATGCCTGAGTATCCGGGTCGGTGGATTCCACCAGAAATTCCGGCGTCATGCAGGCGTCGGGCAAGCGCTGGTAGAGTTGCTCAATCAAGGCCTCATCCCAACAGGCATGCACCACCCGAAGGCCGTCCAGTTCCAAGCATAGCGGCATTTGCATGAACCAGGCCAGGTTATCTTCCCATTCACTGGGGTAGTCGCGGTACTGCGTCAAGGTTTCCTGAATAATCCGGTTATGCCGGGGGCTATGTTCACGCAACCAGCGCTGGCCGCTGCCAACCGGCGCCGGATGATAATAGGCCAGGGCGTTGTATTCATGGTTGCCCATGACGATATGGGCTTCACCCTCTTCCACCATGCGCCGGGCGGTGTTGACCGCCAGCCGGATACGCGGCCCGCGATCGATCAGATCCCCCAGAAAGATCACTTTACGCCTTGGGTGACGGTAGACGCCGTTGCGCTGGTGATAGCCGAGCTTTTCGAGCAGCGCCGCCAGGGTGGCACCACAACCGTGAACATCGCCGATCAGGTCATAGCCTTGCATATTAGTCCCCCAGGCGATGGCCCCAGCCCAGCTTGCTGCGCAGGACTTCGTAATAATTATGCCCGATGGGATGCACCATCTGGACCCGCTGCGGCTTGCGCCGTATCACCAGCACATCGTCGGGCTTGGCCACGGCACGGGTCTGGCCGTCACAGCTGACATGCGGGTAGGTCTGGTTGGTTTCCCCGATATGTATCCGAATCTCACTGGCCGCATCGATCACGATGGGGCGACTGGATAATGTATGCGGAAACATTGGCACCAACGTCACCACATCCAGCTTGGGATGCATGATGGGGCCGCCCCCGGACAGCGCATAGGCCGTGGAGCCGGTGGGCGTAGCGATGATCAAGCCATCGCTGCGCTGGCTATAAACGAAATGGCCGTCGATGAACAGCTCGAACTCGATCATGCGCACGGCTTTTCCAGGGTGAACCACCACCTCGTTCAAGGCCTCACCGTTGCCCACGGCAACGCCGTTACGGTAAAGCTCCGCCTCGAGCAGAAAGCGCTCTTCGAGTTCGTAGCGCCCGGCGAGCACCTCGCCCACGCGGGTTTCCAGCTCATCGGGAGAAATATCGGTCAGAAATCCCAGCCGCCCACGGTTGACGCCGAGCATCAAGGTACCAGTGTGACACAGTGTACGCGCCGCCCCCAGAAAGCTGCCATCACCGCCGACCACAATCACCAAATCGCACAGCTGGCCGAGCATGCGTCGGTTGGCTTCCGGCTGGCCGTGGTCGGGGATCACGGTTGCGGTGCGATCCTCGACGATCACCTTGTAGTCTTGCTGGACAAGGAAGTTCACCAGGCGGTTGAGCGAATCGACCACCTTGGTGCTGCCCAGGCGCCCGATCAAACCGATGGTGGCAAAAGGACGTGCGGCATCATGGGAGGATGAACCTGAAACCGGTGTTTTGTTTGCGTTTTCGGTCATGCGCGGCTCTCTCGCGAATCAGCGGTCATTATGCGCACAGCCGAGGCGGCGAGCAAACATGCCCACCGCCTCATCGTCTCACTGTCTTAACGTCTCATTGCCTGAAAGGCTCGGGTCAGGCCGGGCTGGTGGCTCGTCGCTGTAACCACCAATGATTGAGCCACAATGAACCCGCCATGATCAAAGCCCCGAGCAGCAAGCGCCCCAGTTCAGCCTCGCGGTTCCAGATCAGCAGGTTGACGACCAGTCCGGCGGGGATCAGGGCATTGTTCATGATCGCCAAGGTGCCCGCATCCACCTTGGTGGCTCCCCGGTTCCAGGCAAAGTAGCCCACCCCGGACGCCGCCAGCCCAAGCCAGACCAGTACCGACCACTGCACGGCGCTGGTCGGCAAGGCCGCGCTATTGCCCAATAACAGGAAGGCCGGTACCGCGACCATTAACGCCCCGATGAAAAACCAGCCAAAGACGTTATGCCAAGGCAACGACGCAGGCAGCTCAGCCGCCAAGCGGCGATAGCCGACCTGCCCCAGGGCGAAGCACAAATTGGCCCCTTGCACCACGAGAAACCCCAGCCAGAAGCCACTATCAATACCATCGTAACGAATCACACCGGCGCCGATGACCGCCAATAGCGCGGTAACCAGGTACATCGGGGTGAAGCGCCCGAACAGCATGTCGTCGAGCAAGGCGATATAGATCGGCGTGAAGATGGTAAACAGCAGCACCTCGGGTACCGAGAGCAGCAGAAACGACTGATAGAAAAAGATATACATCACGCCCAGCTGAAGCGCCCCGAGCGCCATCAGTGCTAGCCGCTGCCTGCCACGCAACAGGCTAGGCCGCAGAAATGGCAGGAATACCAACGTCGCCAGACTGATGCGTAACAGCACCGCAAAATAGCTATCCACCTGCCCGGCGAGATACACCCCGATCAAGGAGAACGAAAACGCCCACAGCAGTGTAACGCCGACCAGATACCCCATTGGTAAACCTCGTTTATAGAAATAGCTTACCGGGATTATACGCACTGCAGCAGGCTTGCCAAGGGTGTTTATTGGCGGTCAGTTTACCGCCCTGGATTCATGGAAAACGGCGACGCAACCAGACCAACGCCACTATGACGCCCGGCAACCAACCGGCCAGGGTCAACAGCACCCCCAAAGCAATACGCCGCCCCCCGGCGCCGGAAAGTACCAACGCCAAAGGCGGCAATAACACGGCCAGGAAGTAATACGCCGTTTTCAACGCCGGCGATGGGGTGGCGGATGGCGACTCAGCCTTGGTGGGAACATCTACGCTGGCCTTGGGTGGCGGGGTGAAATGCTCGACCCCTCTGCCGCTTGCCTCGGATTTTCCTGCTTCAGGCCTGTTTTCTTCAAGTTTGCCTGCTTCGGGCTTGGCTTGCCCGGAAGCATGTTCCGTGGCGTGGCGATGCGCTTGCTTGTCGATTTTCTGTTCCAGGCTTTCAGAGCCTTCGGCAAGGTCTTCATGGTACCGCTCCCACTCCTCCCAATCATGCGGCGTGCCGACCTTGGGCCGCTGGTGCCCGGCACCCCGAGCACGTTCCCAGGCCTTTTCTTCCAAAGTATTGGGCTTGTCTGGATCGCGATCCAGAGGCACCCCTTTTCGATTCAGATACTCTCTCGCATCCATTGGCCACTCCGATTCTCGTGAGGTGAGCGATTGAGACAAGCACTTTACCATTCACAAACGACCACGTATCCGGCATAAAATTTCAATACTGCTCACTACCGTCCTACAAAGCCAGGAGTCTGGTCTCACTATCTTGCGAAGAAGTGCGCAAGTATCTGTAAGGAAGTCGGTATAACGTAAACCAATCGCTGACCAACTGTAGTGTTCAACTAATACCGGAGCTTGCCATGCGACTCTCTAGTTTCTCCCTGACACCCTCACTGCGCTGGCTGTTTGTTCCCTGGCTGGTTGTCGTGGCCGGCCCTGCGATCGGCAGTGACGACCTGCACTTTTCGCCCTTCCACATGGAGCGCTGGCCCACCCGCAGCTTCGAGGGTGAAACCGAGTATCGCGTGGTCGACAAGGACGGCCAACCCGTCTTGCAGGCACGCGCCAACCAGCAGGCCTCCGCACTTTACCTTGAGCGCGAAATTGATCTGACACAGACGCCCTACCTCAAGTGGTGCTGGCAGGTGGATCGTATTTATCCCGGCCTGAACGAAACCACCCAAGCCGGAGACGACTACCCTGCGCGGGTTTACGTCGCCCACAAGAGCGGCATCCTGCCCTGGCAGGTGCAGTCGGTGAACTATGTGTGGTCGTCGACCCAGGCCGCCGGTACCGCATGGCCGAACGCCTTTACCCAACGCGCCCAGCTGTTGGCGCTGCAAGGCGGTGACCAACAGGTTGGCGAGTGGGTCGCGGAGGTACGCGACGTGCGCGAAGACTACCAGCGCCTGTTCGGTGAACGCCATGACCACATCGACGGCGTGGCGCTGATGAGCGACGGCGACAACGCCGGCGGCGATGCCACGGCCTGGTTCAGCGGCCTCACCTTCTCCGCCGACCCCACGCCGCCGGAGTGTCCGTCTTCATGACGAAAAACGTTTACCGCCACTCCATCTTGAGATCTTTGTGGGACTGGGCACAATCCCGAAGATAAAGGTTGATAAGGCTCTGGTACGGAAGGTCTTTCTCTTCAGCTAGCTTTTTGAAGTACTCAATCGTATCTTCATCGAGCCTAATAGTGACCTGCCTTTTGAGCTTCTTCGCATATGGGTTCTGAACGGATGTTGAAAAATCGTAATCATCACGCATGCCTGTACCCCTCGTAAGCCTTTCGCTCTCGCTTGTTGGCTTTACGCGCCGAGATAATCCGAATGGTTTCCCTATCCCTGACGCAATGACACACGACCAACAGCCGAGAATGAATACTGGTGCCAAGAAGCAAGAACCGATCCTCTTCGTCAGAGTGATCCGGGTCCGCTATCACCCGGGCAAATTCATCCGTGAAGGCCGTTTTAGCCCTGACGAATCCCCACGAATTCCCAGCCAAACACCGCTGAGAAAAACGCTTTTGTAGCTTTTAGATCTTTCTCTACGTAGTTGAGCTTTTCATGCTGGTTCATGGCTTGTCCCTCGCTTATTCGTCAGCTCTGCCACTGCCCTACCTGCCGTTGTGTGTACCGTTCAAGATAGATGGCTCACAAAAAAATGCCCCGGCAGGCAACCGAGGCGTTTTAGGTGTTTTTTACTGCCCGAAGCCGATGCCCAGTCGCAGCGCCTGGAGACCATCGAGCTCGACTCTTAACTCATCGGAAAACAGAGGGTGCCCCTGCACCGTCAAATTCAGTGCCGCCTGAGAGCCACGATAAGTGACGGTCGCCGAGACGTTCGCGGACGTATTGATGGGGGCCAACAGCCCATACTCGAGGTTATCAACGCTGACCGAGGTGAGGCCGCGATTATCCAGCTGCTGCTGAACTTCCTGTTCGACGGCAACGCCGTAATAGAAGTACAGGCCGGCATAGCCAAGCGCCAGCAGTACGATCAGTGAGAAGAGCTTTCCCATTGTTTCCCCTAGGGGTTGCAGAATCCTTGGTGGTTGCCGCCTGCGGTCAAATCGTGGCGACACGCAGGCAACCGCGAGCGCTGATAATGCCTGCGGCGATCAGGACGCACAAGCAATCAAAAATGAACATTTTTTACCCATGAGCAGCTCGCCGCAGTGAACCGCTAGCAGAGTGGCTTGGGTGGGAGTTGAAGAATAGACGTGACTGGTATGGTTAGTGATTTAGTACGTTATTAGGTGCCTTATCAGCCGCTTCTGCTTTCAGGCGTTCAACCAGCCAGACCTTGATAATCGATTGACGGGCAACCCCAATCCGAGCCGCCTCACGATCCAGCGACTCTACGACCCAGGCTGGGAGGTCAACATTAATACGCTTCTGTTCCTGGTTTACGCGGTGTGCAGTGGTCAGATCCAGATCGTCGACGATATCTTCGCTGCCCTGATCAAACTTTTTGTCGAAATCTTTAGCTTTCATCGTACTCATCAACATTGTTTTCAACCTCTTTCACAAGGCGGGTTTAGCGATATCGGCGGCAAAATGTGTCGGTGATCGCCCATAAATCCGGCGTCAGGCGCTGTTCCACCTCGGCAAGTATGGCGGCTGGCACGCTGCCGTAGAAGGCTTCGGCAATGCCCCCGGCGATGCAGGCCTGGGTATCGCTGTCGCCACCTAGCGATACCGCGTTACGGACCACCTCTTCATACGAATCAGATTCCAGAAAGGCGATGATGGCTTCCGGCACGCTGCACTGGCAGGAAACATCGAAGCGGTAATGCGGGCGAATGTCGTCCAGCCTGCGCGCCAGGTCATAATCGAACCGCTGGGTAAGGGTGGTGCGGATAGTGGTTTTATCCGCGCCGGTTCGCGCAAGAAACACTGCCAGCGCGGTGGCTTGTGCGCCCTTGATGCCTTCGGGGTGGTTGTGGGTAATGGCAGCGGTGGCTTTGGCTTGGGCGAGCACGTCGGCTTCAGTGGAGTAGGCAAAGCCCACGGGGCTGACGCGCATGGCGGCACCGTTACCCCAGCTGCGGTAAGGCCCGGCATTATCTGCGGCCAGCCATTGGATAAACGAGCCACCGTAGCCCGCATTGGGGTACTGCCTGCCTATTTGGCGAACGGCATCGGCGTAAGGGATGTTATCGAGAATGGCACTGGCAATCGCCACGCTCAGCACACTGTCGTCGGTGAAACGAGACTGCGCCTGAAACAGCGGGAAGTCTTTGGTTTTAATGGGCTGATGCTCGTACACCGAACCAATGATGTCACCCGCAATCGCGCCAATCATAGATTCCTCCGCTAGCCGGTTTGCGCTGCATGTGATGAGTCAGTTGTGATGGCTAGTCGCATCGGATGTCTAGCAGCATAGTCCAGCTGGGCCGTAACACTGGCCCGGACATCCCGGCCGGGCCAGCATCAAGAAAGGATGACGAACGTTTTATTCAGCCAATGTCCGGGCAACTTCCAGATAGTCGACACCATTGGTAGCCACGCGCTCCTGATCAAGCGTTTCCGACCCCAGGTGCACCTCTTCCAGAGACACCGCCATGCTCTTAACTTCCTCGTCAATTTTCAGCAGGGCGTTCTCCAAGGTGTAAGTCAGCATGTGAAGCTCGCCCATCTGCTCGTTGGTCAGCTCGTCGGAGGCCAGCATTTCCGCCAGCTGTTGATTGCCCTCGGAGAAGTTAGCCACCGCTTCTTCCATCGTCTCGGCGGGCTTGCCTTCGAAATGCTCGGCGCGATCATGTGCTTCCTCATGATCATTGGCCATGGCCACGCCGCTGCTTATCAGACCTGCCAGCATCAAAAACGCAATACGTTTCATGAACTACCCCTTTCCGGCTAAGATGATGCGCATTATCCGTTGCGAATGATTTGCACTCAATAAACGTATCATGCTGCAACCAAAATGAGAATCGTTCTTTAATGCGTTTTCTTCAAATTGACACTAACAAACCCATTCCCTATCACCTCAATCCCCGCGTCACACCCCATCACGAACACAAGCGGGACGCTGCGCCAACGACCTGAATATCATCGAGGCTTCGTTCCACCAGTCTTTGTTCCTGGCGCTATTTCTTTGTGTCACTTTTCTGCTCGGCGTAACGGTGCAAATCATCCTTCAGGGGTTCCAGGTCATGGCCGGCTCTCTGGGATGCCTTCATCAAGTCCATGATCGGGCATTCAGGTGCTTGAGAATAGGCCCAAAGATGCGAAACCCGCTTGCCGGTGCGGCAAAAACCCACTATGGGTTCGGGTGATGACTGCAGCACCTCGGAAAACGCATCAATGTCTTGCTGCGAGTACTCTCCGGGCTTGACTGGTATTTCGCGCCAGACCATGCCCAAGGATTCCGCTTTATCTTTAAGCGCCTGCATATCCGGCTGATCCTCGGTTTCTCCGCGCGGCCGGTTGGAAATGATGGTGCGATAGCCCTCTTTTGCCAGGGTATCGATCTCCTCGTAACTGGGCTGGGCCTTGACATCCTCCCCCACCTTCAGCGCTAGCGCGCTTGTGGAAGGGGATTCCCTGGTCGTCACCTCCCAGATTCCTGCTTCGTTGTCCATCGCCTCAATGCCTTGGCATTGCCGGTCTTACACAAACTCCACAGGCGTAACTTCCCGAGTGCCCCTCGGTAGTGCTTCAACTCTCAGCACCGGCTAACAGCGCGGTGCCGGCTTGTAGGATGTTGCGGGCGGCATTGACGTCGCGGTCGATGCCTTGGGTGCCGCAGTCCGGACAGTCCCAGGTGCGAACATTGAGCGGCAAGGATTCGACGACAAACCCGCAGCCATGGCAGCGCTTGCTGCTGGGGTACCAACGGTCGATCTGGACGAACTGGCGCCCCGCCCATGCGGCCTTGTACTCAAGCTGGCGCACTAGCTCCCCCCAGCCCACATCACTGATGGCTTTCGCCAGAGACCGGTTCTTGACCATATTTTTCACCGCGAGGCTTTCAGCACAGATCACTTGGTTCTCGTTGACGATCTGCCGGGTGAGTTTATGAAGGTGGTCAAGCCGGGCATCGGCGATTTTCGCGTGGCGCCTGGCCACTTTCTGCTTGGCTTTCGCCCGATTGTTCGAGCCTTTTTGCTTACGGCTCAGTTGCCGTTGCGCCCGCGCCAATTTGCGTGCGTGACACACCGTATGGCGGGGGTTATTGACGCGCTTGCCGTCACTGGTCACGAACAGGTCTTTCAGCCCGAGATCGATACCCACCATCTTGGGGGTAATGGACAGTGATTCGGCGTTCACTTTGCACAAGCAGCTAATGAAATAGCGACCGGCGCGGTCTTGGGACACGGTAACGGTGCTGGGGGCTGACGGAAGCACGCGGCTCCAGCGGATGCTGAGGGGTTCCTGGCACTTGGCCAGCGTGATCTGGCCGTTGCGATACGCAAACGCCGAACTGGCAAAGGTGGCGGACTGTCGCTGCTTCCTTGACTTGAAACGCGGGTACCGAGCGTACTTGGCAAAGAAGTGCTTGAAGGCCGATTGTTGGTGGCGCAGGCATTGCTGCAAGGGCACCGAACTGACCTCGGCCAGGAACGCGGTGTCCGGCTGCTTTTTCAGTTGCGTCAAGAACGCACTGGCGTCGTTGTAGCCGATTTTCTCTTTGCGCTCGTAAAACGCATCAGTGCGATGTCGCAGCACCGCGTTCCAGACAAACCGCACGCACCCAAACGTCCGCGCCAGCAGGATTTCCTGCTCGGGCGTCGGGTAGAATCGGTACTTGTAGGCGCGTTCGATTTTCATGAATTACAGTTTAGTATCATTTGCGTAAGAGAACAAGACGTCCTCTCGGACGCCGCGTTTGTATCCTCTCCCTTCGCGCTACGCGACTCAGGAAGAGGTATTACGCGCTTTTAGATAACGCTGAGCCGTTCATCGAGCAGCTTGATGTCCATATGATTTTCTCATTAGTTACATTGTTCGTTTTTGTTCAGGTACCCGCCGGGGCCTCGCGGCAGTCCGAGCCGTTGACTGGCCACTTGCACCGTTCAAAACGCAAAGCGCAATCCTGCCAAAACCATCCATTGTTCGGTCTTGTCTCCCGCGGCACCCGCGATGTCTTCGGTCTCACCCACGAGTGACTGATAGCGTACGCCAATATAAGGTGCGAACTCCCGTTTGACTTCGTAGCGCAGGCGCATATCCAAGTTGGCACTGGTCATGCCGGACCCGAGCTTGCGTTCAGGCACGTCCTGAGCCGCAAACCCCAGTGCCGCACGAGGCTGAAGCACCAGTCGCTGGGTAATGCGAAGATCGTATTCTCCTTCCACTTCTATCGTCAGATCTCCGTCCTCGGAGACATACAGCGAGCTATCGAGTTCCAACTGGTAAGGCGTCAACCCTTGCAGCCCGAGCACATACGACCAGCGATCCCCGTAATCATCGGACGTCCATTCGTTGGCGTACTGAATACCGGTCTGAACACTCCAGAAGGGTGTAAAAAGGCGCGAATAGAGGAAATCGTTCTCGCTTTCACCTTCATTGGGACCATCGAAAATTGCCTCACCTTCCGTCTTCAACCAGAATTTGTTGATATCGCCACCGAGCCAGGCATCAGCCTCCCAGCCTAAATGATCGGGTGCCTCGTCATCCGTCATGCGGTATTCAAATTGATCAAAGAGCACGAACCCAAACCATTGATCGTCGGCAACGGGGTCGGGGAAGTGTGCGGGTGGCTCGCTCTCGGCATAGTTGAATACCTCGTCGAGCGTCATGCCTTCGGGTAGCGGTGGAGCATCAAGATCAGGCGGCGGTGCGCCCTGATGGTGGTGCGCGGATTGCTGATGATCCGGAAGATTGGCGGTGTTAGGCATATCTTCCGTGCCCGATTCGTTCTGGCTCATGGCAGGGTTAGAAAACAGAGCGACTACGCTCACCACCGCCGTGAAGCGAGTTCTAGGCATCGGCATCGATCGATTCTCCTTCCAGCAAACGGACTACAGCCACTGTGCGAAACATGCCTGCATCCATGTGGTAGAGCAGATGACAGTGGAAGGCCCACTGCCCTGGTGCATCAGCGGTAACATCCACGGTCAGCAATTCCGCCGGCTGAACATTGACCGTATGTTTGCGCGGATTGGTGTCGAGGTCGCCACCGGCATAGAGGTCCATCCACATGCCGTGCAGGTGAATCGGGTGACTCATCATGGTGTCGTTGATCATATTGATTCGCAGACGCTCGCCGTACTGGAAACGTATCATGTCCGCCTCCGACCATTTCTTGCCGTCGAAGCCCCAGATGAACTTGTGCATGTTTCCGGTCAGGTGAAGATAGAACTCCCGCGTCGGGGGACGCCTGAGCGGGGGGCGTTCCCGCGCCCGCAGCTGGCTGTAAGTCAGTACCCGCCAGCCATCATCACCCAGGCCTGCTCCGGGGTAATCCAGACGTCGGTAGGCGGTCTGCGCCATGGTGATACTGGCCGGACCATGGCCGGCGGGTCCGTGCTTGACGCGCTCTATCAGGTTTTTGGTGGGTAACCCGCCTTCAGCATGCCGATCCATCGGCATCTCCATGCTTCTGTGGCTGCCGCTACTCATACCCTGCATGCCGTCCATGCCTTGCATACTGCCGTTCATCATCATGCCCATGTCAGCCATGGTCAGCATGGGCCTGCGACGCCTCTCGGGAATGGCAGCGGACATGCCCTCCCGGGGTGCCAGAGTCCCGCGGGCATAGCCGCTACGATCCATGGTTTCGGCAAACAGCGTATAAGCTCGGTCGTCCGGCAGGCTGACCACCACATCGTAGGTCTCGGCTACCGCAATTCGGAACTCATCGGTTTCGACCGGTTTGATATTCTGGCCGTCAGCCTGAACCACTGTCATGGGCAGGCCCGGAATGCGAACGTCATAAAAGGTCTGAGCGGAGGCATTGACGATCCGCAGCCGAATCTTCTGACCCGGCTGGGCAAGAAAAACCGGGTTCTCGTCGGCTGCCTTGCCATTCATGAGAAAGGTATAAGTGGCCCCAGTGACGTCGGCAATATCGGTCGGATCCATCCGCATCCCTTGCCATGCCAGTCGTTTATCGATGACCTCCCCAAGCGCCATGCCCGTCGCCTGCATCTGGTCATCGATGTTCGCCAGCGTCGGCCGCTGGAAATTGTAATAGCCCTCTATGGTTTTGAGATTCCGAAACACGTTATGCGGGTTTTCAAACGTCCAGTCCGACAGGACGACGGTATACTCGGCGTCGTAATCAACCGGATCGTTCTGGGCCGGCTCGATGATGAGTTGCCCGTAATGACCGCGCTGTTCCTGAAAGCCGGAATGGCTGTGATACCAGTAGGTGCCATTCTGCCGTACCGGGAAGCGATAGGTGAAGGTCTCGCCTGCGGGAATCCCGGCAAAGCTGATACCTGGCACGCCATCCATATTGAATGGCAAGAGAATGCCGTGCCAGTGAATCGAGGTCGATTCAGGCAGACGGTTGTGGACGCGAATTAACGCATCCTTGCCTTCTGTCATGCGAATAACAGGCCCGGGGACCGAGCCGTTGATGGTAATCGCCCGCCCGATACTGCCATCGACCAGCAAGTCTTGGTTTTCGATGTAGAGATCGATCCCTTCCGCTGCGGTAGCATCAAGTTCGCCAAAATTTCCAGCGCGAGCCGCATCAGTAGCCACCGCCAAGGCCGGGCGGTTTAGCAACATGTAACTGGCCAGAGCCGATGAAGCTGTCGTGACAAGAAACCTGCGTCGCGTAAACAACCTTGACCCGATAAAACGGTATTGTTCTGTCACTCGAACTCTCCTTATACCTTTTTCCTTTGTACCCTTTTTCTTTATACCCTTTCTCTAGTGCCCTGCTTCTTCTAGTGTTCCAGCTTGTCCTGGCGCTGCTCTCGCTGCCCTGCGGCAACCGACCCAGCAGGAACCTTTCTCTGAAAGTATTAGCGTAGACTGGAACTGTCCAATACACGCATGTTTCTTGGGTCTTCCATACAGGACGCTTAATTTTTCCTGATTACTCACCTCAGTCAGCCATCAGGCCAGTCTTGAACTACAATGAAAGCATGTGGATGATCAAGGCGTTATCGACATGGCTCGCAACCCTATCCAGTTTCAACCCGGCCTGTCACTGCCGGCCTTCCTCAAACAGTACGGCACGGAAGAGCAATGCCGTGCGGCCCTCTACCGGCTTCGTTGGCCCAAGGAGTTCGTATGTCCCGACTGCGGCAACACGCCGTGCTGCCAGCTGTCGCGGGGGCTCTACCAGTGCCATCACTGCCATCATCAGACCTCGCTGACCGCCGGTACCATCTTCCATGGCACGCACCTGCCGCTGACCACCTGGTTCCTGGCGATCTACCTACTGACCCAACGCAAGAATGGCCTCTCGGCACTGCAGCTGTCCCGGGAACTCGGCGTCACCTACAACACGGCCTGGAAGCTCAAGCACAAACTGCTGCAGGTCATGCACGAGCGCAACCAGGGAGAGACGCTTACTGGACGCATCGAGATCGATGACGCCTACCTGGGCGGTGAACGGCCGGGAAAGCGCGGGCGCGGCGCTGAGCACAAATTCCCGTTTGTGGCGGCCGTGCAAACCGATGAGGAGGGCCACCCGCAGCGTGTTCAGCTACGCCGTGTGAGCGGCTTTACCCTCACCGAGATACGTCGCTATGCGCAACAGGCCATTGCGCCGGGCAGCCAGGTCATCAGCGATGGTCTGGGGTGTTTCCGGGCTTTCGACACACCAGACTACGCCCACGAGCGCCACATCACGGGCGGAGGGCGTGCCAGCGTGGAGAACCCTGAGTTCAACTGGGTCAACAACCCTGCTGGGCAACGTCAAGAACGCCATCACTGGCACCTACCATGCCATCCGCGGGCAGCACGCCCCTCGCTACCTGGCCGAGTTCGAATACCGCTTCAACAGGCGCTACGACCTCAAGGCCATGATCCCGCGCTTTCTCGCGGTGGCGGTAAAAACGCCGCCGATGCCGTACCGGTTCCTGAAGATGGCTGAGCCATATGCGTAATCAGGTATTGTTTTGACAATTTCCATTCGCGTTATCAATTAGGATGCACCTGCAAGCATAATGCTGTTTTGAAGTGGCTATAGTAAGTGCGGGCTGCAACATCGCGGCCACGAAAGTCAACGCACGAGCTAGCGAGGTACGCATGGCGGCACCGTTACTCCAGCTGCGGTAAGGCCCGGCATTGACGGCGGCCAGCCATTGGATAAACGAGCCACCATAGCCCGCGCTGGGGTACTGCCTACCTATTTGGCGGACGGCATCGGCGTACGGGGTGTTATCGAGAATGGCACTGGCTATCGCCACTCTCAGCACGCTGTCGTCGGTGAAACGAGACTGCGCCTGAAACAGCGGGAAGTCTTTGGTTTTAATGGGCTGGTGCTCGTACACCGAACCAATGATGTCACCCGCAATCGCGCCAATCATAGGTTCCTCCGCTAGCCGGTTTGCGCTGTATGTTGTCAGTATTGAAGACGGCGAGCAGCTTGCCGACTGCCGACTCACAACCCGCAAGAACATCAGTTCTGTGTTAGAGTAGTTGCTCTGAATGACTGAAACATATCAAAAAGCAGCAACGCGCTGCCTTTCCCGACGACTTCGAGCGCTCCCCTACTGGCGACGCTTCGACATCTTGCAGTACAGCCAACACGGCTAGCACGACGATTTTCCGCCCTGAAGCGAATTGCCTGTAGTCCTTGGCAAACGGAGCCTCCGGTTTATTTTTACGCCCGCAGTTAATCCTGCATTTGGCGCGCGCCTGCGTGGACCTCTTTCAAGGGGTTATCGGGTCCTGTCCTTAGCGAGGCGGTGACCAGCCACGACTATTTTTTCGTCGAACCAGCCAAGCGCTCGCTCGTTCAGACGATCAACAGAGAAACACTATGAGTTTTCGAATCGCCATCCTTGGGGCCGGCCCCAGCGGACTTGCCCAACTCCGTGCCTTTGAAGCGGCACGCCTCGCCGGCACCGATATTCCCGAGATCGTCTGCTATGAAAAACAGAGTGATCTGGGCGGAATGTGGAACTACACCTGGCGCACCGGCCTTGATGCCTACGGTGAGCCCGTGCACGGCAGCATGTATCGCTACCTCTGGTCGAATGGACCGAAAGAATGCCTGGAGTTTGCCGACTACAGCTTCGAGGAGCATTTCGGCCGGCCCATTCCCTCCTACCCGCCCCGAGCGGTGCTCCGTGATTACATCATGGGACGCGTCGAAAAGAGTGGAGCACGGCAGTACATTCGCTTCAACACCGCGGTGCACTGGGTAGATTACGCGGAAGAAACCGGCAAGTTTGCGGTCACCATACGGGACCTGAAAGAAGACCAGCTGAGCACCGAAGAGTTCGACCATGTGGTCGTAGCCACGGGGCACTTCTCGACTCCGAACGCGCCCTACTTTGAAGGCCTCAACCAGTTCCCGGGCCGCGTCATGCATGCCCATGACTTTCGCGATGCCTGCGAATTCGCCGGCAAGGACCTGCTGCTGATCGGTAGCAGCTATTCCGCTGAGGACATCGGCACCCAGTGCCATAAATACGGCGCGAAATCGGTCACCTTCAGCTACCGCAGCCAGCCCATGGGCTTCGACTGGCCAGACTCTTTTACCGAAAAGCCACTGCTCATTAAAGTGGTCGGCAAGACGGCCTACTTCAAGGACGGCAGTAGCCAGGAAGTAGATGCCATCATTCTCTGCACCGGCTATCAACACCACTTCCCGTTCCTGCCGGACCAGCTGACCCTGAACACCCATAACCGACTCTATCCAGAAGGCCTGTACAAGGGCATCTTCCTGGAGAAAAACCCGAAGCTGGTATTCCTGGGCATGCAGGACCAGTACTACACCTTCAATATGTTCGATGCCCAGGCCTGGTACGCGCGGGATATGATCCTAGACCGGATCACCCTGCCGGATGAAACCGCCATGGCCGCCGACAGCGCGCACTGGGTCAACCAGGAACAAGGCGTCGACAATCCGTTCCAAGCAATCGACTTTCAGGCCGCCTATATCATTGATCTGCTGCAGCCCACCGATTACCCCACCTTCGACGTCGAGGGCGTGGCGGAAATCTTCAAGCAATGGGAGCACGATAAAGAGGCGGACATTCTGGGTTATCGCAATAAGAGCTACCGTTCAACCCTCACGGGCACCCTGGCTCCGGTCCACCACACGCCGTGGATGCAGGCGATGGATGATTCCCTGGAAACCTTCCTCAGCGAAAAGCCGGAAGTCGAGAATCAAGTCTTGGAAGCGATGCGCTAGAAAGACCGTTCGCCACCGCAGCGCTGCTGTTTCTGTCGCGCACGCTATTTAGTGTTATCGAAAGGAAACGTTCATGACCAATACCAGCCTGACCCAGGCCCGTTCACGCTTCACCGCCAGCAGCATCCGATGGGGCTTCATGTGGGCCCTCTGGTGCGCCGTGCTCTGGGGCGCCTGGTATATACCCGGTTCCGCCGTCTGGTTTGAAGCGCCTTACGTCAACCTGAGTTATGACACCAATGCAGAGTTTCTGCTGGCGGCGGCAGTGCTTACGACGTTTAATGCCATCGCCGTCCTCTTCTTTCTCTTTGTCTGGAATGGGGTACTGGGTAAATGGGGCGAATACGGCCGCACCATTCGGCAGATGCGTAACATCTCCAAGTGGTTCTTTATCGGTGCCATCTTTGGTGGTCCCATGGCCATATTCGGCTCCTATCTGGCCATCGGCTACATTGGCGGGGCCTTCGCAGCTATCGCCGCGCTGATGTATCCGATCATCGGTGCCACTCTGGCTCGCCTCTGGTATCAGGAAAAAATTACCAAGCGGGCGGCCATCGGTATCTTCATCATTCTCGCGGGCGGCGTAACGGTCTACGCACCGGGCATCATAGGCGAACTGACCGGTACCGGTCAGAGCGGCTGGCTCGGCTACGTGGGCGGCGCCATGGCAGCCTTGGGTTGGGGCGTTGAGGGGGCCATTGCCGGACGGGGCCTGGATGTTGCCGACCCGGATGTGGGCATCACCGTGCGCTTTTCCGCCGAGGTCTTCTACTGGATAGCGCTCATTCTGCCCGCTATCTACCTGTTCACCGACCAACCCGTTGTCGAGTTGGTCGTCGCCACATTCAATTGGGCCGCCATTGGCTGGCTTATGTTGGCCGGGATCACCTTCGCCTTCTGCTATGTCTCCTGGTACAAGTCCTTCCCGCTCATCGGGGTGGGTCGCGGGCAGGCAATTGCCTCGTTATATGGTCTCTTCGCCGTGATCTTCCTGGCTGCCTTTACCCTGCAGCTTCCAGAGTGGAATTTCCTGGTCGGGCTGGCGCTGTTCGTGACCGGCGGCTTCGTGATGTTTACCGAGAACGACGAGGTTCTTGAAGTCGTTCGTGCCGTCTCGAAAAATGCCGACACCGAGACGGCCCCCTCTCCCACCCATTGATCAACTGGAGTGCCAACAGATGAAAAGATTGCACATGAAAGGCCGAATTCTCCAGCTAATCAACGCCAGACGCGATGAGGGAATCTGGGATTGGGAACTGACAGACGCCCTGATGGGTGAGTACGGTCTCACCGGTCGTTACTGGAGAGGCAACACGCGGGTGACCCTGACGGACCTTTTTTCCACCGGCATTATCGAAAGCGTTGAAGAGCAACTAGACGATCAGGGCTACTTCGGGGTAGGCCGGGTCCTGTTCAAATTTCGGCTCAATGCCTTTGGCCGACAGCGCATGCTGGACACCGAACTGGCCTGACGAGTGGGCTTTACCTAATTATTCAACTTTATGAGGAAATGATATGTCTGAGTTCTGGGGGTTTCCGGGTGCCGATATCCTGGCAGTGGCGGTAATTATTGCTTTGAGTGGCCTAGCTTTATACCAGGCCCGTACTTTCGTCACCAAGATCTGAAGTATTAACCGGGCATTCACTGGAACACCTGAACTTTATGCACCCACGTGCTCAACGCGCTTGATGCCAGGAACTTGCTGGCTGCGCTATGCTCTTTTGGGTGGCCCGGAGGTCGAGCAATGCCACCCCTGTCGCTTGAAAACGTTGAAAGTCGTGAGTGTCATATCAAAACATGGCCGGATAAATCACCTACAGTTAAAGAATCTCATTTATATAACGGTACAAGAAAGGAGCTTCGACATGGCCGGCAAAACACCCGAGACCGTTCGTGACATCATGTCCAGGGATTGCTACCGAGTCTCTCCCGAGACGTCCATCACCACCCTTGCTCAAGGGTTGGCCTTGCACCGTTTGCCCGGCGTGCCGGTGGTCGATCATCACGACAACCTCGTCGGTTTCATTTCCGAACAAGATGTTCTAGGGAAAGTACTGGAAAGCCTGTATCACGATGACGAGCCGCTATTGGTCAAGGAATTGATGCGCCATGAGGTCTTGACCGTCACACCCAACAAGGGCATTACCGACTTGGCCCAGGAAATGCTCGGCATCAAACCCAAGGTGTATCCTGTTGTCGAGCAGCGCCGCTTGGTCGGCATCGTGACCCGCCGTGACATTCTCAATGCACTTTTGCATGTTCGTCGACACTGAATCCGTCACCCAGTGCATGCCGATTTCGTCAGCCGCAAAAAAAACCGCCACTCGTGAGAGCGGCGGAAACAAGGGATCGAAAACAATAAACAAGTGCAACATTCCTAGCGACTGCTATCGCTGTGCTGCCTTAACTTATCTGACACTCATCGCGCGAAAAGTTCGCAAAAAGGCAAAATCTTCGTTTTCTGCTTTTACCGGGTATACTTGCAGCTTGGCCAATCGTGGCGGTGTATCGACGTTGCTCACATCCGATGGAGTACAGTAGTGGCTCTTTTTTTGCTGGTTTTTGCTGTCTGTCTGCTGATTCTCGGTGCGATGGTGATTATCTTGCTCAACTCTCGTACGCCGCGATACCGCACCCAGCCCAGTGATTTACTGGCATTGTTCGACAAAGCCTTGGGCAGCCAGGTCAGTGAAACGGAATGGAATACCATTATCGGCTATCCGATTCGTCATGATGACTATCTCGATGGAATACGACGCCGTGCGGCGCGTTTGATGGAAACCCATGGGCGCCATTGGCGAGTAGCCCAAGGCAAGCCGTTGCTGGATCAAGAAGGCCAGGCGGAATTGAAGGGATTGCGTGACCACTTGGCGGCACATACGTCACTACGCGAGCAATATTAGCTTCCACTAGCGGTACAAGCTAACGGTATAGATCTCGCGCAACCATGGCAGTCCTCAGTCCTGTTCAGGAGACATTCCATGCCCAGCATTATTCGTCAAATTCCCTTGGAGCGAGCCACTCGCCACCACTCCCATGATTTCCATCAGCTGGTCATCACGTTGAGCGGGACGGCGGAATTCGAGATAGAGGGATTGGGCGGGCATGTCAATGCGTTTGCAGGCTGTATCGTTCCCGCCAATCATGAGCATTATTACTCGGGCAGCGGCCATAACCGTCAATTGATTCTTGATCTTCCCGAAGACGCTCCCGCCCTGACTGGCGACCATCGCGAGTTGGTGGCCCTGTTCGATGCACCGCGCTTTTTTACTCTCGACAAGGCTCTTCGCCATTACCTCGCGTTTGTGGATATCGAGCTGAACCAGCAAGGCGGCCTCAGCGAAGCCGGCACCTTGCAGCAGGATCGTCTTGCCGTCACGCTGCTAGGTTCCCTCAAGGCCAGGCTGGGAGACGAAGCTCCTCATGGCCGCAAGCGCCTGAACATGCCCCTGCTGAACCGTTATATTCAGCAGCATCTAGGGGATGAGTTACGCGTCGCGGACCTCGCTCGGCTAGCCTGTTTGAGCGAGACGCATTTTTCCAGCTGCTTTCGCGCTCAAACCGGCCTGTCTCCCTGGCAATACGTCAAGCGTCAACGCCTGACGACCGCTCGCCACCTGTTACTTACCAGCCGCACTCCCCTGGCCGACATTGCCGTGCAAACCGGGTTTGCCAACCAAAGTGCGCTTTCGCATGCGTTCCGGCGCAATTATGGATTATCACCACGTCAACTGCGTCAAGGATTGGCTGCACAACCAATACCACAATCGATATCGACGTCTTTTGCCGCTCCTGACTGCTTAGTCGAGGCTCAAGGGCTAGACTAAGGTAGTAAAATTACTTGGTTTGCCTTGAAATTGGCATGTTTTGCGTCGAAACCGACATGCAGCAAATAACCCCGCGCATTACATTCGGTTAATAGATTGGGTGTTATGCCCGGTATTACCCTTCCGTTATTGCTCAGACCTTCGGGGGCTTCGATGCTCAACGCCAAGAAACTACGTGACCCTGCCACCTGGCAAACCGATCTCGACACCTTGATGGCCCGCGTCAGCGACCATTACCTTGTCGACGAAGATACCTACGTCGGTGAACTGATCAAGCTTCTGGACACGGATCGTGAAGACTTCGACCGTATCGAGCAACGTACCGCAGAGCTGGTCCGCGACGTACGTCAGATGGATACCGCCGTGGACACCATCGATGAGCTGCTGCAGCAGTACAGCCTCGATACTCACGAAGGCCTGATGCTGATGTGCCTGGCCGAAGCCATGTTGCGCATCCCCGACAAGGCGACCGCCGATGCCTTGATCGAAGACAAGCTCGGCCCGGCGGACTGGCAGGCACATATCGGTAAAAGTGACTCCTGGCTGGTCAACACCTCCACCTGGGGGCTTTTGATGACCGGCCGTGTGCTCAAGATGGATCATCCCAAGGAAGGGCAACCGGCGACATTCATCAATCGTATGGTCAACCGCCTGGGCGAGCCGGTCATTCGGCGCGCCATGTATGAAGCCATGAAGATCATGGGCAAGCAGTTCGTCCTGGGGCGGGATATCAACGAAGCCCTCAAACGCTCCAAGCCGCTGTTCGATAAAGGCTACACCTATTCATACGACATGCTTGGGGAAGCCGCTCGTACGCGTGACGATGCCAAGCGTTACTACGATGACTACGCCAAGGCCATCGACCAGGTAGGCAAGACTTGCAAGACACTTTCTGCCAAGACCCCCTCCCCCTCGGTTTCGATCAAGCTCTCAGCCCTGCATCCGCGCTATGAGTTCGGTCGCCGCGAGCAGGTTCTGGTCGAGCTGGTCGATACCGTGATCGCACTGGTCAGCCGGGCACGCAAGCTCAATGTGGCGGTGACTATCGACGCCGAAGAAGTCGACCGCCTGGAGCTGTCGCTGGAAGTCTTCCGTGCAGTCTATGAAAGCGAGGCGGTCAAAGGCTGGGGGCATTTTGGTCTGGTCATTCAGGCCTATGCCAAGCGTGCGCTGCCGGTGCTGCACTATATCAACCGTCTTGCCGACCAGCAGGGTGATGAAATTCCCCTGCGCCTGGTCAAGGGCGCGTACTGGGATACCGAAATCAAGGAGTCCCAGCAGATCGGTGTGGATGGCTACCCCGTCTTCACCCGCAAGGCCTGTACCGATGTTGCGTACCTGGCCTGCGCGCAATTCTTGCTCAGTGATGCGACTAGAGGGCGGATTTTCCCTCAGTTCGCCACGCACAATGCGCATACCGTGACCGCCATTCTCGATGTGGCCAACCAGAACAAGCGCCCCTTCGAGTTCCAGCGTCTGCACGGCATGGGCGAAGCCCTTTACGAAGCTGCCTTGCAGCGTGCTCCGAAAGGTACTTATTGCCGTATCTATGCACCGGTCGGCGCGCATAAGGATCTCCTCCCCTACCTGGTACGCCGACTGCTGGAAAACGGGGCCAACTCTTCGTTCGTCCATCAGTTGGTCGACCCGGACGTCCCGGTGGAATGGCTGTGCCAGCACCCGGTGATCAGCCTGCGCAAGTACAAGACGCTGTCCAATCCCAACATTCCGTTACCCCGGAACATTTACGGCCCGGAGCGGCGCAATTCTCATGGCGTAAACCTGAATATTCGCAGCCATTACCAGCCGCTGATGAAGCGAATGGCCGATTTCATGGACGTCACCTACCGCGCCAGACCGCTGCTGGCCTTTGACGTCGCCGATGATGCCGCTCAGCTCAAGACCGTGACCAGCCCGTTCGACCGGCGCAAGCAGGTGGGTAGCGTGCAATGGACCACCAAGGAGCAGGCAAGCAAAGCCTTGGATGCCGCCTGGGCCGCTTTCCCGCGCTGGGAAGCCACGCCGGTTGCCGAACGTGCCGCCATCCTGCGTCGTCTGGGCGATTTGATGGAAAAGCACATGGCGGAGCTGATGACGCTGTGCTCACGCGAAGGCGGCAAGTTGCTGACCGACGGCGTGGACGAAATCCGCGAAGCCGTGGACTTCTGCCGCTATTACGCCATGCGTGCCGAGGAAACCTTCGGCGAAGCCACCGAGCTTCCCGGCCCCACCGGGGAATCCAACCGCTTGATAATGGGCGGCAAAGGGGTGTTCGCGGCGATCAGCCCCTGGAATTTCCCGGTGGCAATCTTCTGCGGCCAGGTGGTTGCTGCCGCTGTCTCGGGTAACACCGTGCTGGCCAAGCCTGCCGAACAGACGTCCATCGTCGCGCACCGTGTCATCGAGCTTTTGTACGAAGCCGGTATGCCGCGTGATGTCGTGCAGCTATTACCCGGTGACGGACCCACAGTCGGCAGCGTTCTGACTTCCGACCCACGGATCACCGGGGTAGTCTTCACCGGTGGTACCGATACCGCTCAGATCATCAACCGAGCCTTGGCGGCACGGGAAAATGCCCCCCTGCCAACCCTGGTGGCGGAAACCGGCGGCATGAATACCATGATCGTCGACTCCACCGCGCTTCCCGAGCAAGTCGTGGTCGACGTGATCCAGTCAGCATTCCAGAGCGCCGGGCAGCGCTGTAGCGCCCTACGTGTTCTGTACTTGCAGGATGACGTGGCGGACCGGGTGATTGAAATCCTCAAAGGCGCCATGAACGAGTTGCGTATCGGCGACCCGCGCGACTTGGGCACCGATGTCGGCCCGGTGATCGATGAAGACGCCCGTAAAGGCCTCAATGCACACATCGAAAAGCTCAAGGGTGAAAAACGCCTGGTAGCTGAAACACCGTTGACGACCGAACAGACCGAACATGGCACCTTTGTGGCACCGGTCGCGTTCACGATCGATAGCATCAAGGCACTCGAGCATGAGCAGTTCGGCCCGATATTGCACATCGTGCGCTACAAGGCCAGCGAGCTGGATCAGGTCATCGACGACATCAATGGCCGAGGCTATGGCCTGACCTTCGGTGTGCATAGCCGTAACGAGTCTTTTGCCGCCGAAATAGCGCAGAAAATTCGCGCCGGGAACGTCTACATCAACCGTAACATCATTGGAGCGGTGGTCGGTGTACAACCTTTCGGTGGAATGGGGCTTTCCGGGACCGGCCCCAAGGCAGGCGGACCGCATTACCTGCTGCGCTTCGCCACGGAAAAAACCCTTACCAACAATACCGCCGCTCTGGGTGGCAATGCGTCGCTACTGGCGCTGGGCGATGAGTGAAACACCTCATCAAACATTGAATGAAGCAACTATAAAACCAACCTGAACTCCTGGAAAGGAAACGTATCATGGTTCAAAACAACCTGGGCATTGCCTTTACCTTCGTGGCGTACTTGATACTGATGCTGGGTATCGGTGTCGTCGCTTATAAACGTACCAACAATCTCTCCGACTATATTCTCGGCGGCCGCTCACTTGGACCCTGGACTTCCGCGATTTCCGCCGGGGCATCGGACATGTCAGGCTGGCTGTTGCTGGGTCTGCCCGGTGCTGCCTACATCAGCGGCATTTCCGCCAGTTGGATTGCGATTGGTCTGCTGATAGGCACCTGGCTCAACTGGCTGGTCGTGGCGCGTCGTCTGCGCCTTTACAGCTTCAAGGCCAGCGACTCCCTTACCTTGCCGGATTTCTTCGCCAAGCGTTTCCGCGACAGCTCACAGCTGTTGCGGGTCATTTCGGCGATCTTCATCCTGATGTTCTTCCTGTTCTATACCAGTTCCGGCCTGGTGGCAGGCGGCAAGCTATTCGAGACTGTATTCGGCTACGATTACTCGATCGCGGTAACCATCGGCACCATCGCCATTATCTCCTACACCTTCTTCGGTGGGTTCCTGGCGGTATCCTGGACCGACTTGATTCAAGGCTTGATGATGGCGGTCGCGCTGCTGATCGTGCCGGTCGTGGCCTTCATGGATGTCGGTTCAACAGGTGCCGCGGAAGCCTTGGCCGGGCAAAGCGAGCACATGCTCAGCTGGTTCCGCGATGCCTCTACCGGTGAAGCCCTGAGCTTTGTGGGTATCGTCAGTTCGTTGGCATGGGGCCTGGGTTACTTCGGTCAACCGCATATCCTGGCGCGCTTTGCGGCCATTCGCAGCGAAGCCGACATTCCCGCCGCACGCCGCATTGCGGTCACCTGGTCCGCGTTGACCTTGGTGTGCGCCATCGCGGTAGGCCTGTTGGGTGTGGGTTTCATCGAGCGCGACCTGGCCGATGGCGAAACCATCTTCATGGTCATGGTGAATGCCATCTTCCATCCGGTGATCGCCGGTGTGCTGTTGGCCGCCATTCTGGCCGCGGTAATGTCCACAGCGGATTCGCAGCTGCTGGTGTCATCCTCTGCACTGACCGATGACTTTTACAAGGCGCTGTTCCGCAAGGATGCCTCTCAAACCGAGCTGGTCTGGGTAGGCCGTTTTGCGGTCATCGGTATCGCCGCCCTGGCCTACATGCTGGCGCTCAATCCGGACTCCAACGTCCTGGGGCTGGTATCCTACGCTTGGGCTGGCTTTGGTGCCGCCTTCGGTCCGGCCTTGATCATGGCGCTTTACTGGCGCCGCATGAACCAGTGGGGCGCGCTTGCCGGCATTATCGTCGGCGGTGTTACCGTGGTGCTCTGGGCCGAGATATCTGGCGGTATCTTCGACCTGTATGAGATCGTCCCCGGCGTGATCCTGGCTTACATCGCGATTGTGGTCGCCAGCCTGGCGACAGCGCCTCCCAGCGATGCCATCACTGCCGAGTTCGATACTTACGATAAGGCCTGAGGTCGGTTTTTTTTCTATAAGGAAACGATCAAGCCAAGCCAGTAAAAAGACCGCCTTCGGGCGGTCTTTTGCGTGGACTGTATTATATTAGTTATTGGGCACGACTACCGACGAATCAACTCTTGCGCTGGATCAATAACAGCCTAGGCGCAGCTGGTTAGAATTACGTTCATCGGTTCTCAGCGGCTATCAGCCAACCTGTTCCTCAAGGAGTGATCTCATGCGTAAAATGACTTTGCCTGCCCTTCTCGCCGCCGGTATTGCCGCCGCCGCTTTCACCACCAGCACCCAAGCACTTGCCTACGGCGAAGGTGATTTCTTTACCCGCGTGGGTGCGGCGAACGTGGATCCGAAAAGCGATAACGGCACTCTTGACAATGGATTTAATGTCGATGTGGACAGCGATACCAACCTGGGTTTCACCTTCGGTTACCGCTTCCATGACAAGGTTGGGGTCGAGCTGCTAGCCGCGTTACCCTTCAAACACGACATTAATTTAGAGAACGGTATCGCCACAGGCTCAACCAAGCACCTGCCGCCTACCCTGACAGTTCAGTACTATCCGCTAGGAGGCACAGAGGCACGTGTTCAGCCCTATATCGGCGCGGGTATCAACTACACTAATTTCTTTGAGGAAGAGGCCACTATTCATCTCGCAGGAATTGGTAAAGTGGATTTAGAACTGGATGATTCCTGGGGTCTAGCCGGCCAGGTGGGTGTCGACCTATTGATCGATGACAATTGGGCAGTTAACGCCGCCGCCTGGTATATCGATATCGATACCGATGCCAAGATAGCCGGTGACGATGCGGGTACCGTTAATGTCGACCCGCTGGTCGTCATGGCGGGCCTCAGCTACCGTTTCTAAGCTAGCTTTGTCGTAAGGTATTCAGTGTCAGCCAATGCCCGCCTTCCGGCGGGCATTGGCTTTTTAGGCTTGGCACTTGGTATTAAAAAATTAATTCTCGGTCACCAGCCGATCCACCTCTTCCACCGACTGGAGTATCGCCAGGCGCTCATCGGCAGGCACATTTGCCTGTTGCAGATAGGTCTCGAGCGCCGGCGCCACCTCACAACGTGCCGGCATGGGCCCCTGGGCCTCCACCAGCGCACCCAGGCGGGGGATAAATACGAAACGCAGCCATTGCGGCAATGTCATTGTATCCACACAAAACGGTTGTTGACTGGCGAAAGCCGATGCCTCGGGAGGCGTCATGCGCCATAGACCCGCCGCCTCAAGCGCCGCCTCAAGCCGTTGCAGGGCCATTTCAAGCTGTTGATATTCGGTCATGTCATGCCTGATCATTAAAAAGAGTGGGGTATTATCATGGCTATTTTTCAGGTTTTCCACCGCTGATGGCCCATTGCCAAACGTCATCCACAGATTCACAGAAAACCTGCAAGAGCCTGTGGATAAGCTATGGAAAGATGTCGCTTAGCCTACCCCTGCGGGGCTTTGAGAAAATTGGTCATTTTTTGATCTTCCTGTTCACTGATCAGGCCGCGATTATTCCTTTTATTCGGCTGACAGCCGTTCATCTGCAAGGTAAAGTGCACGCTTGAAACGCGGAAGGATGCCATGCAACCAATTCACACCCTTGATGATTTTTTTACTCGCAGCGGCGCGACCGTCACCCTTTACCACATGGGCAGACGAGTCACCCCCTGCGCCCGAAGCGTGCTTACCCAGTTCGAGCATGAAAATGCCGCCTGGCCTGACCCCTGGCAAGGCAAGGCACGCCTGGCAGTCATGTTTCGCCTGGGCGACATGACGGAACCGGCCATCTGGTTCCTGGCCCTTCCCCTGGATGAATTGGGCCAGATCGACCCTGCCCCCCGTGATGCATTTTTACAACGCTTGCTGGAAACCCTGGGGCATAACGTAAACCAGGTGGGGCGCGACGATAGACAACAAATCGACAACCTGATGAAAGATAACCCCCTGGCGTTTACTCCCAGCCTGAGCTTTCAGGCCATCATGCATGCTCGTGCCAGCCATGACCTTGCACAACCGGCCAGCCAGCACCTGGAGCTGGTGGAAGCCTACATGAGCCATCAGCAAGAACTCGACTGGCAGGCACTGGGTCTACAGGGGCTTGCCGATTTTGTGATACGGATTGACACCGCAGCCGAACAGCAACTGGCCGAGCGTCTGCCGAGCCTTCCCGAGCCTGTATTGCACTCTCTGTGCTATTGCCTGGAGCACGTTGCACCAGGCGAAAAGCTTATGGCTGCATTGCGCGTGCGCGGGGAACAAGCCGCCCAGGCCGGTGATATAGAAACCTTGTGCTGCTGTGTTCGCGCCGTAGGCAGTACCGACCACCCCGCGACAGGCAAATGGTTCGACAACCTGCTTGCAGATAACGCAGCCTGTGGACCCGACTTGCTTGCCGCCATTGCCGCCCGTGGCTGGGAACATCTGGAAGACGCTGAGCGTCTACCTTGCTTTCTCGAATGCCTGGCGAAGGAGCCACGTAGCGATTTCGCTGCCGTGGTACGCGACTTGGCATTGATTCCACGCCTACGCTTGCCGGTCGTGATGTGTCTGCGCGATGCGCACGCCTCCTCCGCCACCAAAGCCAAACTAACCGAGCTTTCCGCACCTTCCAGTCGCATGTAACCATCAGTCGCATGCAACCATTGCGGTACGTTAAAGCATGCCCAAGGAGTCTCTTGTGAAGGAATTGCCTTATCAAGCCAAGGCAGTGATCGGCCGTCGAGAAATGGTCACCCTGCCGGAACTTGGCTTGCACCTGTGCTGCAAGGTCGATAGTGGAGCACGCACCTCTGCGCTGCATGCCGAAGAGTTTGAAACATTCGAAGACGAGCATGGCCAGCTGTGGGTCAGTTTCATCACCCACAGCGGCGGCCCCGCTACCCCTGGGCACCGCCTGCGGGTGCATCTGCATGATCGGCGCAAAGTCACCAGCTCCAACGGCCAGATGGAATGGCGTTACGTGATCCGTACGCTTTTGCAGATGGGGGAGATGGAATTTCCGGTGGAACTCACCCTGACCGACCGGCGTGACATGCGCCACCCAATGTTATTGGGTCGTCGTGCCATGCGCCGTTTTCTGATAGCGCCCGGCGCAGCATTCTTGCACGGCGAACCTTGACCTACCCCTTTTCCATTTACCTGGCCACGACCCGGAGTCTTTCATGCATATTGCTTTGCTGTCCCGCAATCGCAACCTTTATTCGACCCGCCGGTTGGTGGAAGCGGCTGAAAGCCGTGGCCATAGCGCACGCGTGGTGGACACGCTGCGCTGCTACATGAGCATCGCCTCTCATCATCCCTCGATTCACTACAAGGGCGCGGAATTCGAACACTTCGATGCGGTGATCCCGCGTATCGGCGCCTCGGTGACATTCTACGGCTGCGCGGTCTTGCGTCAGTTCGAGATGATGGGCACTTATGTGCTCAACGACTCGGTCTCCATCACCCGCTCTCGCGACAAGCTGCGTTCCTTGCAGTTACTTTCGCGCAAGGGCCTCGGATTACCGATTACCGGCTTCGCTCATTCCCCCGACGACATTCCGGACTTGATCACCATGGTCAAGGGGGCACCCTTGGTGATCAAACTGTTGGAAGGCACCCAGGGTATCGGGGTGGTACTGGCGGAAACCAACCAGGCGGCGGAATCGGTGATTCAAGCCTTCATGGGCCTGAAAACCAATATCATGGTGCAGGAATACATCAAGGAAGCCAGAGGTGCCGACATTCGCTGCCTGGTGATCGGCGATAAAGTGGTCGCTTCCATGAAGCGTCAGGCCGCCGAAGGGGAATTTCGTTCCAATCTGCACCGTGGCGGCACCGCCAGCGTGATTCGCATCACCCCGGAGGAACGCTCGACCGCTATTCGTGCGGCCAAGGCCATGGGGCTACGCGTCGCAGGTGTGGACTTGCTACGCTCCAATCATGGCCCGGTGATCATGGAGGTCAACTCCTCACCAGGACTGCAAGGCATCGAGAGCGCCACTGGGAAAGATATTGCCGGTTTGATCATCGAACACATTGAAAAAAACGCCGTAATACCGCGTAAAACACCCACCAAGCCAAAAGGCTAAGGTAAAAGCACCAAAATAATCCCTTAGGGGGGTGGCAAAACAACGCTGCCACCCCCACAATTTGCGTCACCGAAGGAGGTAGACGCTCATGTTTCTCGACAATCGCCAAGTGGCGATGGATAGTGCCCTAGAGGCGCTGGCTGACAGCATTGATTATTTTCAGGACAATCTCGAACGCCTGCGCCCCGCACTGCGCGATGCCTTGAAACCGCATTACGAAGCCAGGCTGGAGCAGATGCACAAGCTGCAGGAACTGGCCAGAAAGCACCTCAAGATGCTGCCACGTGAAGCGGATGTCGAACGTGATGATTTCTTGTGGCTGTGGAGCCGGCTGAAAAGCTTCGTGGGCAACGATAGTCAAGTCTTGATCAACGAACTCCTGGAACAGGAGCGTGTATTGATGCAGGCACTTTCGACCCTATTCACTCATCCGCTTCCAGCGCCTATCGAGCCGGTAGTGGAAGAATGTATTAAAGGCTGCCGCACCTTGATCCGCGAGCTTTACGCCTTGCAAAAGCAAAGGAGCAGGCGCTGACAGTGCTGCTGAGCATCTGGGCTGCTGATAATCGGAGCTATTGAGAGTCGAGTAACCGAGGAGCAACTGAATCCTCCCTGCCTTCCACGCCCTCTTCGATAACCTCAAGGGGGTATGGCTTCGGACCGTCCATTATCAATGGTTCTACCGGCCCGAGAAAATACGGCTCGCGCCTCCACAGATATAGATCCCCCAAGGTCGCTACGCGCGCCACCCACTCTCGAAGCTTGAGTCGCCATACACCTGCAACCGGGCGTTCAAGCGCGGCACACCCTCTCACCTCCATTCCCAGCGCCCGGCCGATATACACCGCCCGAGGCAAATGCCAGGCCTGAGTCACCAGTACCGCTTTTTCCACCTTAAACACCCCTTGGGCACGCGATAAGGTATCGAAGGTACTGAACCCCGCAAAATCCATGGTCATCTGCTCGGCCATCACACCACGCCGATTCAGGTCGCGCCACATCGCCCGAGGTTCATTGTAGGCTTGGGTGCGGTTATCGCCCGAGATCAAAAGATGGTGCACCTGCTGATGGTCGATCAAGTTGGCGGCGGTAAGCATGCGCCCATTGAAGTGCGGGTTACGTGCGCCGCTGCGCGTCCAGTTCGAGGTACCGAATACAATCGCTACTTGCTCGGGGCCGCACTGTTGAACATCACGCTCGATATAGGCCGAGGTATGGGCCAGCACCCATACATTGCCGGCCACCAACACGAATATCGCCAGAAGCAGCAACGCCCCCAGCGACATCAAGACTATCTTCAGGCCCTTCTTTAGCCCTTTCTGCAACAGCCGATACATGGCGTTCCTTGAGCTAACTCAGAGGCAGATCAGAACATGCCCAGTTCCAGCTTTGCCTCATCACTCATCATGTCACGGCTCCAAGGGGGGCTGAACACAATTTCCGTATGGACCTTGCTGATTTGTGGCGCCCCTAGAATCTTGTTGCGCGCATCGGCGGCAATTACATCACCCATACCGCAACCGGGCGCGGTCAATGTCATGCGAATAGTGACAATTCGTTCACCACTGATCAAGCGTTCGATGCGGCAACCATAAACTAGGCCTAGATCGACTATATTGACTGGGATTTCCGGGTCAAAGCAGGTTTTCAACTGATCCCAGACAAACTGTTCGATTTCCTCGTCGCTGGCCTCTTCAGGCAGGCTCGGACGGGGTAACGGCTCCAACCCCAAGGCGTCCAGATTACTGCCTTCAATCAAGTAAAGGCGCCCGCCAAACCCCACACTTACCGAGCTGCCCTTGGCCTGCATCACGCTGACCACGCTGTCTTCCGGTAGGGTTTCCGTCGTGCCGAAAGGAATGGCAATCGCATCCACATCGCGCTGCAACGGTAATGACTGGCCTTTGGCCAGTTGAGTGATTTGCTCGATATCCATAGGCCTCTCTCAGCGCACCATGTTAACCACACGGGTGAGTGCGGCCGCGAAAACGTCGACCTCTTCAAGGGTATTGTAAGCTGCAAAAGAGGCACGGCATGTGGCTTCAACACCGAACTGCGCCAATAGCGGCTGAGCACAATGATTGCCGGTACGTATGGCCACTCCAAGCTGATCTATCAATAGACCGATATCCTGGGGATGAGCGCCTTCCACCACGAATGACAGTACACCGGCCTTATGCGGGGCGGTTCCTATAATCCGCAGGCCATCGATGTCGCTTACCGCCCGAGTCGCCTGCTGCAACAACTGATGCTCCCAGGCACCGATGGCAGCAAGACCGGTATTTTCCACCCACCTTAACGCCGCCCCCAGGGCGATCACTTCGGCAATCGGTGGCGTACCCGCCTCAAACTTGTGCGGCACAGCGGCAAAGGTGGTCGGCACATCGAACGACACGGTTTGAATCATTTCACCGCCGCCCTGCCATGGCGGCATCGCCTCGAGTAATTCGAGCTTGCCGTACAGCACGCCTACCCCGGTAGGACCATAAACCTTGTGGCCGGAAAACGCGTAGAAATCGGCGTCGATCTCGCACACATCCACCACCTGATGCGGTGTCGCCTGGGCGCCATCGACCAGTATCAAAGCCCCATGAGCATGCGCCATAGCCGCCATCTCGCGTACCGGGTTGATGGTTCCCAGCGCATTCGACACATGATTCACCGCCACCAGCCGCGTGCGCTCGGTCAACAAGGCCTGGTAGGCGCTGATATCCAGCACACCACGCTCATCCACCGGAATGACCTTGATCACCAGCCCCAACTCCGCTGCCAGCAATTGCCAGGGCACGATGTTGGAGTGGTGCTCAAGCATCGAGATCAGCACTTCATCGCCGGGCTTCAGGTTGGCTCGGCCCCAGCTATTGGCGACCAGGTTGATGGCTTCCGTGGTCCCGCGGGTGAAGATGATCTGGCGGCTATTCTCGGCATTGAGAAAGGCGCGCACGGTTTCGCGAGTATCTTCATAAGCCACCGTGGCTTCATCCGCCAAGGTATGCAGGCCACGATGAATATTGGCGTTGTAACGACTGTAATAGTCGCTGAATACATCGATCACCTGGCGTGGCGTCTGGCTGGTGGCCGCGTTATCCAGGTAGACCAAAGGCTTGCCATGAACCTGGCGTGTAAGAATGGGAAAATCCGCACGCACCCGTTCCACATCGAATGGCACGCTTTCCAGGATACGCTCAGGTACACGGTCAATGGCCGATTGTGTCATGGCTACTCCTCGGCTCACGCCTCGTTGAAGGCGGCGGCAATTTCCACCAACCCGGCCAGATTGAAACGTTCCGGCAGCTTACCGGCCACCGCTAGCTCGACTCTTTCGGTAATCGCATCGATATCCACCTGCTCCATGACTTCCCCAGCGAAAGCCAGCGTCAGCAGGCCACGTGCGGTCTGCTCATCGATGCCCCGGGTACGCAGCGCATAGATCGCTTCCTTGTCCAGCTGGCCGGTGGTCGAACCGTGAGAACATTTGACGTCGTCGGCGTAGATCTCGAGTTCCGGCTTGGTATCGATCTCGGCGCGATCCGAAAGCAGCAGGTTGGCATTGCTCTGGAAGCCTTCGATTTTCTGGCTGTCGCGCTTGACCACTACCTTGCCGTTGAATACGCCATGGGCACGATCGTCCAGGATGCCCTTGTAGTTTTCGTTGGAAAACGTTCGCGGCGCATTGTGGTTGGCCAGGGTATGGTTATCCACGTGCTGGCGACCCTGGCCATAGAACAGACCATAGAAATTGGCTTCGGCACCCTGGCCGTTGAGATCGGTCACCAGGTCATTGCGCACCAGGCCCCCACCCAGATTCAAGTTGTAGGAGGTATAACGACTGTCGCGACGCTGTTCCACATGAATGCTGGCAATATGCAGGTCGGCAAGCGGTGCTTCCTGCAGCTTGTAGTGAGTCAGAATCGCACCACGATCAAGCATGATCTCCGCGACCAGGTTGGTGAAATTGGCCGCATCGCTATCGCCCATATGGTGTTCGATCACGGTCGCCTGGCTGCGTCCGGCCGCTTCAATCAGTACCCGGGGGTGACTCATCACCGGCTGCTCGCCCGCACGCGACACAAACTGCAGAATAATGGGTTTATCGACCACCGTTCCCGGCGCCAGACGAATCACCGCCCCTTCTTCCATGAACGCCGTATTGAGTGCCGAGAACGGCGAAAACTCCACGCCGGTCAAGCGACCCAAGGGTCCCCCTACCGCTTCATGATTTTGCGCCAGTGCCTGGGAAAGCGGCATTACCTGAACGCTTTCGGGCAGCCCTTCCACATCCGAAAGCCTGGCGGAGAACACACCGTCGACAAAGGTCAGCCGGTAGGCATCGATGGGCAAGGTCAGTGCCGCCGCCTTGGCCGAGGAATAGTCGGCGTCTTCCGCCAGCTCGAAGTGCCCCTGGGCGATCTGGCGCACATTGGTATATTTCCAGGCTTCATCACGCCGGGTGGGGAAGCCCATGGCTTCGAAGCGTGCCGCACCGGCTTGGCGCCTAGCCGCAATCCAGGTCGGCTCTGAGCCACGCTGTGCGAGACGTTTTTTCAGTACGTCCAGAAAATGAATAACCTCGCTCATGCTGCCGGCTCCTCGACGATGTCTTCATAACCCTGAACTTCAAGTTCCTTGGCAAGCTCGGCATCGCCACTCTTGACGATGCGTCCATCCATCAGGACGTGAACCTTGTCCGGCACGATGTAGTCCAGCAGCCGCTGATAGTGAGTTACCAAGAGGATGGCACGCTTGCTATCTCTCAAGCTGTTGACGCCGTCGGCGACCACTCGCATGGCGTCGATGTCCAGGCCGGAATCGATTTCATCGAGCATCGCAAGCTTGGGTTGCAGCACCAGCATTTGCAGAATTTCGTTACGCTTCTTCTCGCCACCGGAAAAACCTTCGTTCACCGCACGCTGCAGAAAGCTCGGGTCCATCTGCATCTGGGCGATCTTTTCCTTGACCAGTTTCATGAACTCGGGCGCCGGCATATCGCCTTCGCCGCGCGCCGCGCGCTGGGCGTTCAGGGCGGCCTTGAGCAGATAGATGTTCTTGACCCCCGGGATTTCCACCGGGTACTGGAAACCCAGCAACAAACCGGCCTGGGCACGCTCTTCGATTTCCATTTCGAGCACGTCCTGGCCCTCGAAGGTGATCGAGCCGGAGGTCACTTCATAGCCTTCCTTGCCGGCGATGACCGCTGAAAGCGTGGACTTGCCCGCCCCGTTGGGGCCCATAATGGCGTGCACTTCCCCAGCCTTGATGGTCAGGTTCAAGCCTTTGAGAATTTCCTTCTTTTCGACTGTCACGTGCAGATCTTTGACTTCGAGCATGATGATTACCTTTGATCCTGACGAGCCGCCTCGGCGACTCCGATAAATTTGATGATGACCGTTCAAACCAGGGCTATACGCCGCGTAATCACCGCCTTAACCCACGGCACCTTCCAGCGTGACGTTCAGCAGCGCTTCGGCTTCCACGGCGAATTCCATCGGCAATTCCTGGAATACATCCTTGCAGAAACCGTTGACGATCATGCTGACCGCATCCTCTTCGGAAATGCCCCGGCTGCGGCAATAGAACAGCTGGTCTTCGCCGATTTTCGAGGTCGTCGCTTCGTGCTCGACGGTCGCCGTGCTGTTACCGATTTCCTGGTAAGGGAAGGTATGCGCACCGGAGGTATCACCGATCAGCAAGGAGTCGCACTGAGTGAAGTTGCGCGCGCCCTTGGCTCTTGGGCCGATCTTGACCAAGCCACGGTATGACTGGTTGGAGCGCCCGGCGGAAATGCCCTTGGAGACGATATAGGAACGCGTGCCTTCGCCGATATGGATCATCTTGGTGCCGGTATCGGCCTGCTGGCGACCGTTGGTTACCGCTACCGAGTAGAACTCGCCGACACTTTCCTTGCCGCGCAGCACACAGGAAGGATACTTCCAGGTGATCGCCGAACCGGTCTCGACCTGCGTCCAGCTGATCCGCGAACGATCGCCACGACAGTCGCCGCGCTTGGTGACGAAGTTGTAGATACCGCCTACGCCATTTTCATCACCGGGATACCAGTTCTGCACCGTGGAATACTTGATGTAAGCATCCTCCAGGGCCACCAGTTCGACCACGGCGGCATGCAGCTGGTTTTCATCGCGCATCGGCGCGGTGCAGCCTTCCAGATAGGATACCTGGGCGCGGCTCTCGCAGATGATCAAGGTGCGCTCGAACTGACCGGTATTGGCGGCGTTGATCCGGAAATACGTAGACAGCTCCATGGGGCAGGTCACCCCTTCCGGCACGAACACGAAGGAGCCGTCGGTGAACACTGCCGAGTTGAGTGCGGCAAAGTAGTTGTCAGCCACCGGAACCACGGTGCCCAGATACTGCTTGATCAGTTCCGGGTAGTCGCGGATCGCATCGGAAATCGAGCAGAAGATGACGCCGGCCTCGCCCAATTCCTTCTTGAAGGTGGTGGTGACCGACACGGAATCGAATACCGCATCCACCGCCACACCGGCGAGTGCCGCACGCTCATGCAGCGGGATACCCAGCTTCTCGTAGGTTTCCAGTAGTTTGGGATCGACTTCATCCAGGCTTTGCGGCATGTCTTCGGGACGTTTGGGCGCGCTGTAGTAAGAAATCGCCTGGTAATCGATGGGCGGATAATCCAGGTGCGCCCAGGAGGGCGATTTCATCTTCAGCCACTGATGGTAAGCATCGAGACGCCATTGAAGCATCCAGTCCGGCTCGCCTTTCTTGTTGGAAATGAAGGCGATGGTGCTTTCATCCAGACCGGGTGGAACGGTTTCACTTTCAATGTCGGTAACGAAGCCTTCTTTATAATCGCGACGAACCAACTGTTCCATTTCTTCAGTTGCCATGGTGATTCCCCTCCCGGGCAGTTGGGTGGGCGAGTAACAGACTCGCCGTAAGCTTAAGAATAATGAGCAACCTCAGGCCGACTCGGCCGCAAGACTGATACTTTGAATGGGTAGCTGTACCGGCAGCTTGATCGGAGTGGTGTCGGCCAGATGGGCCAGGGTGACGCTATCCAGCAACGAACGGATAGCCAACGAAACTCGCTGCCAGTTATCCGACACGCCGCAGGTAGCCGCCAATTCACAGTCGCCCTCGGCCTGACTGCATTCGGTCATAGCCACCGGGCCTTCAATGGCGGCGATGATATCTGCCGCCGTGATCTTGGATGCCGGTCGCGCCAGGCAATAGCCGCCCTGGGCGCCTCGCTGTGAAACCAAAAGGCCCGCGCGCACCAGCATTTTAAGTGTCTTGCTGACGGTCGGCTGTGGCAGCGTCACCGCCTGGGCCAGTTCAGCCGCCGCATGCGGCTTGTGCGGGTAACGCGCAATCTGGGCCATGACCACTGCGGCGTAATCAGTCAACCGCGAAAGCTTGAGCATATTGGGTACCCCGGTGTGATTCACCTGAATGGGATTTATTGGGTACCATTTTAGTCCTGTATAAAAATGATGTGAAGCCCTTGAGCAAAATGCGCTGCAATTATTGTATTTTCCCGGCACGTTCGGCGCCATTTCTAACAATAACGTTAATCATTCTCATCAATTAAAGCTATCAGGATGGCCTTTCGAGCTACTTTCAGGATGTCGACGCTTTTCCTCCTGCGCATAAAAAAACGCCCTGCGGCTTTTGGCCGCAGGGCGTTTGTTGCTGGCGTATCTCTCAGGCCTTCTTGACGAATTCGGACTTCAATTTCATCGGGCCGATACCGTCCACTTTGCAATCGATATCGTGGTCCCCCTCCACCAGGCGAATGCTTTTGACCTTGGTACCTACCTTGACCACCGAAGAACTGCCCTTGACTTTAAGATCCTTGATCACGGTAACGCTGTCGCCATCCATCAGCACATTGCCATTGGCATCTCGCACGACTGCCTCGTCGTCATTAGTTGACGCCGGGGCATCTTTCGACCATTCGTGGCCGCATTCCGGACACACAAACTGCAAGCCATCATCGTAGGTAAATGCCGAGGCACAGGCGGGACAAGGGGGCAGATCACTCATCGAGTACTCCTCAAGACAGGACAAAGGGGAACCGTAAAACCGGTAAGCCTACACAGCTTGGCATAGCGGGGGAAGCCGGCCCTACCACAGTGGCGTGATGCTCTATACTTTCTGGATGGTGATCTTTTGGGGTTGCCTGCGTCATTATCAGCGCTACCGTTTACGCCCCGCCTGACTGGATAGTTGAACCCTCCGACGATTCATTCAAAGAATCGAATCGCAGAATGCGGCAGGATTTTTTTCAATCCCGACGATAGGTACCGATCAAGCGGTTCATACCCAGAATATGCGGCTCCAGCTCCTCCAGCAGTTGAGGCAATGTCAGCCCCTCCGAAAGCTGCATCATGTCATCCAGCGCCAGCACCCAGAAGTAGTAATGGTGAATACCATGGCCCTCCGGGGGCATGGGGCCACCATAACCCAGTTTGCCATAATCATTCTTGCCGCCGGTTCCTTGCTGGGTGCCTTCCTCCAGCTGGGTGAGGTCTCCCGGCAGGTTGTAAAGCACCCAATGGACAAAACCGTAACTTCCATTCTGCACCAGCGGCGCATCCGGATCATGGCAAATCAGCGCAAAACCCTTGGTGCCTTCCGGTGGCTGCTTCCAGCTCAGTGCCGGTGATACGTTTTCACCGTCGCCGGTATGTTTTTCGGGAATCGCTTCGTGACTACCAAATGCTTGGCTTTCCAATTGTATATCCGACAAGGCGAATGCCATATGAACTACCACGCCTAAGCGGCTGCGCCGTTAGACGTGGTTTCACTCGCTCGTTGGCGAGCTTCTAATGTCAATCGGTGATCAATGTGCGTAATTGACATGGGCGTGTCCACAACGCC
>NZ_QPIJ01000022.1 GCF_003336665.1 Vreelandella rituensis
CGGCAGAAGATAGTCGGTCTGGCGGTCAACGGGGATGAAGCGGCTCATGGCGTCGTTCCGGTGGGGTGGCAGGAGGCAAGTATCTCATGACGTTATCTAAAATCCGACAGACTGCTAGGCAAACTCACCGTTATTGCCTGCATAATATCGTTAGCCGAGCAGTAAACGCAGCAAGATCGCGGTGATCACGGCTAGCGTCAGGCGCTTGATCCAGAGGGTGCCCCTTGGACTCATGTTGACTTTAACCGCAAGCCAAGCACCGGTCATGCTGCCCAGCGCCAGCAGCAGACCGTAATTCCAGCGGACCTGATCGAACCATATGAATAACGCCAGGGCGGGAAGGCTGTAGATCAGGATGATGAATACCTTGAACACATTCACCTGTGCCAGGTCGATCTTGAGCAGACGGTAGAGCATCACGATAAACAAGAGCCCCACACCGACCTGGATGAAGCCACCATAGACGCCGATCAGAAACATTGCCGCGTAGACGGGCAGCGTCAGACGCTCGGGTGTCAACGGGCGTGTATCCAGCCTTGGCTGGGGCAATACCATCATTGCCGCGGAGCCTGCCATGACGGCGATCAGGATGGCTTCGAAGAGTACATCGCTGACGTGCAGCGCTAGCCAGGCCCCAAGGAGCGATCCGGCCACGGCGGGCACGGAAAGGCGCAGGCTCAGGCCGATATGCGAGGCCCCGGCACGCAGAAAGTTGCCCACAGCCGACACGCTTTGCAGCACGATCGCCACACGGTTGGTGCCGTTGGCCACCTGAGGGGGCAAGCCCAGAAACATCAGCAGTGGCAAGGTCAGCATCGACCCGCCGGCGGAAAGGACGTTGATGAACCCCGCGATAATTCCAATGCCCACCAGAGCGATAGCTTCCCAAGTCGTCATGGGCAAGTGTCCATGCAATCTTTCCTCTTCAACATGCTTCTCTCCCGTCGCACTACTCACTCGAATCATCGGTCATGTTAACGCAAGCCATTGGCATCTAACGCACAAGCCGTGCTAATTTCGAATCGAGACGTTTCTTTGTCACCGCTTCGTTGCCAGCCCTGTGTTTTTAAAACCGCTTGAACAGGGCGTGGTGATAGAAGGTGCAGTAATAGAGAATGTCTTCCCATTTCCTTTTCGTCATCGAAACCAACAAGTCCAATCAGGACGGAGGAAGCATCATAATGAACGTTCTCAAATATGCAGCAGCGGCGTCCCTTCTGGCCGTGGCGCTACCGGCATCTGCGCAGCAGCTTTCCATTGCCACCGGGGGTACGGGCGGCACTTATTACCCTTACGGTGGCGGTCTAGCCGAGCTTATCAACAACCACATTGAAGGCGTCAGTGCGGTTGCCGAAGTAACCGGCGCCTCCGTGGAAAACATGGGGCTTGTGTGGCGCGGCGATTCCGATATCGCTCTGGCGCTGGCCGATACGGTGTATGCGGCCTATAACGGTACCGACGATTTCGAAGGTCGGCAGCTGGAAAACATCCGGGCACTGGCGTCCATCTATCCTAACGCCGTGCAGCTGGTAACTCTGGCTGACTCGGGTATCGAGTCGCTTTCCGACCTCGAGGGCAAGACGATTTCCGTGGGCGCCCCGGGTAGCGGTACCGAGGTCAACGCCCAGGCCCTGCTCGAGGCCAACGGCATAAGTTACGACGACTTCGACCCGCGACGCCTGAACTTCAACGAGACCGCGGATGCCATTCGTGACGGCGACATCGCTGCCGGCTTCTGGAGCGTGGGGCCGCCGACCAGTTCGATCCTCAACCTGGCGACCACCAGGGATATCCGCCTGGTCGGGCTTTCCGATGAAGAAGTCGCCAATGCACGGAAAGTGGAACCCGTGTTTGCTGCCTACAAGCTGCGCGCTGGCCTTTACGAAGGCATGGATGAGGCCGTTCAGACCGTCAGCATTCCTAACGTCCTGGTGGCGAGCAGCGAAATGGACGAAGAACTGGCCTATCAAGTCACCAAGCTGCTATTTGAAAGAACCGACGATCTGATTGCGATCCATCCGGCAGCCAATGACACCACGGTCGAGTTCAGCGTCGACTCCACGCCGATCGCTTTCCATCCGGGTGCCCTGCGCTACTACGAAGAAGTCGGTGCTGAAATTGCCGACCATCAGCGCGAGTAAGCATGGCTGAGCGCTCGACTCATCGTGGCGCCTTCAACAAGGGCGCGATGAGTCGCCTGGCCGTCTTCAGCTTGCTGGTGGCTGGCGCCTTGTGGACCAGCGCTTTGTTGAACAGCGGTGGCGCCTGGGCGTCCACGGCGCCGCCGAAAGCTGAGGCGGCATTGGTAGTGCGCAATACGCAGGGGGATACATTAGTCAGTATCCCCATGCCGGAAGGCGCGACCTGGTGCCTGGAATGGAATCACTCTGTGACCAGTATTCGGGTGCAGGATTGCTATCGGCACGATGCCGGACGCATGGTGCTCGAACGCAGTCATCAGCCTGACTTTGCCGCCGGCCTCGGCCATGTACTGGGCCGAGGCCGACAGGTATCGGATGGGGCCGGAGGTTACTGGATTGAAGATATCAACGAACCCGTTCCCGGCAATCGCTATCGCTTGCGGGTCGGTTCGCTTGCGGTGGACCATCGCCTGCTGCATGAAGGGCGGCGGATCAGTCTTAGTGAGCAGGCCGCCGATCAGGCAGTGACTATTCAGCTTCAGACAGGCCAGCTTGAAACGAATCAAGTCGACCCTTGATTGTTCCCTTTTCGTTTGCCGGCAAATTCTGCCGGTAACAGCTCTTGAGAGGCTGCTGCATGAGCGATCTTTACCCTTCCACCGCCAGTGCCTCGGGGGGGCAAGTCTTGCAGCCCCGCCCGATCATGTGGGCGATCTCCCTGGTGGCAGTGGCCTTGTCACTGTTCCAGCTTTATTCCGCCGGTATTCAGCCGCTGGGTCTGTTCTACCAACGCAGCATTCATTTGATGTTGATCATGATGCTCGCGTTTCTGCTGTTTCCGGTGTTTGGCCCGCGCCGTAAACGCGGCGTATTGGGTGGCGCAATCGACCTTGTATTCTTCGCCGGCGCCTTGATCACCGGCGGTTATTTAGCTCTCTTTCTGGATCAAATCATTGACCGTGCGGGTTTCTGGAGCCAGACCGATATCGCGGTGGGCTGTATCGCCGTGGTGACGGTACTCGAAGCCAGCCGTCGCGCGGTGGGGCTGGGGATGACCATCATCGGCTTGACGGCGATTCTCTATGCCTTCGCTGGGCCACGCGGTGAGCTTCCTTGGCTGGGAACTTTCATGCCCGGGATTCTCGAGCATCGCGGCTACAATATCGACCGTCTGGTGGGCCAGCTCTATCTGGGCCAGGAAGGTATTTTCGGGTTGCCGCTGGGTGTGGCGGCGACCTATATCTTCGTGTTCGTGCTGTTCGGTGCCTTTCTGGAAAGTACCGGGGCGGGCAAGTTCTTCATCGACATGGCGTATTCCGCCACCGGCCGCCAGCGCGGGGGGCCGGCCAAGGCGGCGGTGTTGGCCTCGGCGGGCATGGGGTCGATTTCCGGCAGCGCCATCGCCAATGTAGTGACTACCGGCGCTTTTACCATTCCGTTGATGAAACGCCTGGGTTACAAGCCGCATCAGGCGGGGGGGATCGAAGCGGCGGCGTCCACCGGTGGTCAGATCATGCCGCCACTCATGGGGGCCGGGGCTTTCTTGATCGCTGAATACACCGGGGTGTCGTATCTCGAGGTGGTCAAGGTCAGCATCCTGCCGGCGATCATGTATTTCACCACCGTCTATCTCTTCGTGCATATCATTGCCCTGAAGCAGGGCATGCAGGGAATGCCGCGCTCCGAGTTGCCGAAAATGCGTCAAGTGATGCGTGACGGCTGGCACTTTCTGTTGCCGCTCGGGGTATTGGTGTATCTCTTGGCGATGAACATGTCGCCGATGCGGGTGGGTTATTACGCCGTGGTCACGATGGTGGTGGTGGCGGCGCTGCGTTATGCGGTGTGGTTCTTTTTCGTGGCACCCAGGCAAGGGCAGGCGGTGACGTTGCACAGCACTCTGGATATGGTGTGGGCGGGTATCGTCAAGCTTGTGCAAAGTCTGGAGCTGGGGGCACGTAATGCGGTAGCGGTGTCTCTGGCCTGCGCCGTGGCCGGAATCATCGTGGGGGTGGTCGGCCTGACCGGGCTGGGACTCAAGTTCTCTTCCATGATGATGGCCTTTTCCGGCGGCAATATCGTTCTGGCGCTGCTCATGGTGCTGCTGGCCAGCCTGGTGCTGGGTATGGGGCTGCCGGTGACCGCAAGCTACATCGTGTTGATCGTGCTGGTGGGACCCGCCTTGACCGCCGAGTTCGGTATTCCGCTGTTGATCGCGCATCTCGTGGTGTTCTGGTATTCCCAGGATTCCAACGTGACGCCACCTATCGCCTTGGCCGGTTTCGCCGGGGCGGCCATTGCCGGAAGCAAACCTATGGCAACCGGTTTTCAGGCCTGGAAATTTGCCAAGGGGCTTTATCTGATTCCGCTGTTTATGGTGTTCAACCCGGAAATCATCATGGGAGGGGCCTGGCCGATAGTGATCTGGAACGGAGTGATCGCCATTCTGGCGCTAGGGGCCTTTGCCGCCGCTCTGGAAGGATATCTGTTCACACGGATGTCATTGATCCCACGGGTGCTGATCGTGCCGGCAATCGTTGGGGTGTTTTATCCCAACTTCCTGGCGGAAGTCGCGGGCGTTGCGGTGATGGCCGTCGCCATCGCTGGAAACTGGCTGGCCAGCCGGCGCGAGGTCGCGCCGGTGGCCTGAGACTTGTCTTGCAGGTGGTCAGCAAAGGCTTAGAAGATCGATTCAGCGGTGCCCGACCCCTGGGAGCCGCTGACTTCTTCCAGTTCGCGGCTGATGCCGCGCTGCTGAAACTCGGGCAGGTGATCGCCGTGGAATATCTCGGAAATGCCCCCGGATTGGTCGTTAGGCAGCCGACGCCCGGTAGTCGGGTCGACACGGGCGGTAACGATATTCTCCGGACGCTCGAGAACCGCTTCCGGGCGACCCTCGAGAGCCTCGCCCATGAAGTCCATCCACACCGGCAGAGCGGCATTGGCGCCGTATTCGGCAATGGTTTCGTTATTGTCCTTGCCGACCCATACGGTGGTCACGAGATCGCTGTTGTAACCCGCAAACCAGGCATCGCGCTGGCCGTTGGTGGTGCCGGTCTTGCCCACGATGTCGCCTCGTTCCAGGCTTAAGGCGGCGCGTCCGGTACCCACTTCGATAACATCGCGCAGCATGTCACGCAGAATGTAGACGGCGGCGGCATCCGCCACGCGCGGGGCAACCGGGTAGTCGCGCCCATCGATAGTGACGGTTTCCTGACCTTCGCTGCACTCAGGGCAAGCGACATGCGGAGTGGCCTGTTCGATGAGCTGGTCATCATTGATCCGCGTGACGCGCTCGATAATCCAGGGCGAAACCTTGTAGCCACCATTAGCCAGAATGGCATAGGCGTTGGTCATTTCCATCGGCGTCAGGTTGGCGCTGCCCAGCGCCAGGGAAAGGCCGCGCGGCAAGCGCCCGGGGGCGAAGCCGAAGCCTTCCAGATAGTTGATGGTGTGATCCAGCCCAATGGACTGAAGCACGCGAATAGTCACCAGGTTACGTGAACGAGCCAGCGCCGAGCGCAACCGGGTCGGCCCTCGGAAGTCACGGCTGGAATTGACCGGGCGCCATAGATCATTGCTGCCATCCTGGAGTACCACGGGGGCGTCATTGACCACGCTTGCCGCGTTCATTTCCCCATCTTCCAAGGCTGCCAGGTAGATGAACGGCTTGAAGATGGAACCGGACTGACGCTGAGCCTGAACAGCGCGGTTGAACTTGCTGGCGTTGAAGTCGAAGCCACCTTGCAAGGCCAGAATGGCGCCGGTGCGGGGGTCTTGAACCACGAGCGAACCTTCGACATCGGGCCGTTGAGAAAGACGGGCGCTGCCGTCTTCGTTGATCACCACCCGTACCAGGTCGCCGCGAGTCGCAATGGCCTCGGCTGAGGTGGGCTCGGCGCCTCGGCTACGTGGGCTAAGGTAGTCGCGTGCCCAGCGCAAACCATCCCAGTCGATGCTGTGCAGCTCACCGCCGCGCAGCATGACCTGCATTTCACGCCCTTCGCTTTCCACCACCATGGCAGCTTGTAGCAAGCCGTAATCTGGCGTGCGTTCCAGCACTTGTAGCCAGTTACTGACATCACCATCGATGCCTTCCACCCGGGTCTGGCTACGCTCGGCCGCCTGACGTGCGGTCTCGCGAATTTCCGGGGATTCCGCAAGTTCTTCTTCTAGCCCTTGGGTAGTGATCTGTTCCTGCGCTTCCACCAGGCTTGAAGCGATATCGCGCTGCTCTGGGCCGCGCCAGCCATGACGCAAATCGTAGTCGAGTAGACCTCGAGACAGGGCCAGACGTGCAGCGGGTTGCAGCTCGCTGTCGAGGGTGGTGTAAATGCGGTAACCGCCGGTATAGGCATTGTCGCCGAAACGCTCGATCGCATACTGGCGAGCCATTTCCGATACGTAAGCAGCCTCCACTTCGGTTTGCGTCCAGTGGCGCTTGGCGCTGACCGGCTCCTGCACCGCCTCCTGATAAACGCTCTCGTCGATATGCCCCAGCCCACGCATGCGAAACAGGATCCAGTTACGGCGGATCAAGGAGCGCTCCGAGTTGGCCAGCGGATTGAATGCTGAAGGGGCCTTGGGCAGGCCGGCGATCATTGCCGTCTGGGCCAGGCTGAGTTCCGCCAAAGGTTTGTCGTAATAGGTTTCAGCCGCCGCCGCGATACCGTAGGCGCGGTTGCCCAGGAAAATCTTGTTGACGTAAAGTTCGAAGATTTCTTCCTTCGAAAGCAATTGTTCCATCTGCAGAGCCAGCAGGATTTCGCGAATCTTGCGGGTAAAGGTACGGTCCAGCGTCAGCATGTAGTTACGGGCCACCTGCATGGTGATGGTTGACCCCCCGGACTGGATATCCCCTCCACTCTGCGCAAGTTCGAAGGCTGCCCGAATGAGACCGCGCGGGTCGACGCCACGGTGCTCGAAGTAACTGCTATCTTCGGCGGCAATCAACGCATTCACCATGTGCTGGGGGATTTCGTCAAAATCCACCGGCATGCGCCGCTCTTCGCCGAACTCGCCGATTAACTTGCCGTCGCGTGTGAAGACGCGCAGGGGCGTATGCAGTTCGAAATCCTGAAGCTGACGGACATCGGGTAAGCCGGGGGAGAAATACAGCGCCGCACCGACCACCGCCAGAGAGACGGCGCCCAGCAATGACACCGACAGCCAGAATAAGGAAAAAATCAGGGTTCGAAAAAACTTCATGAAAAAGTGACATCCATGGAAATAATGAGGGGGTCAGCGCGCGCTGGCTGTCGGGTGGCTCTACCGGCAGCCATTATAGAAAAGCCGCGAGTCGGTCACCAGCCTTGATATGCCTCAATGAGGGTGGGTGTGAGTTCCCATAAAATCATGTAACCTCGAAATTACTCAATTATGCAGGCGGAGCCGAACCGTGATGCGCTTTCTCAGACCCAGTAAAGGGTTGATCGGTGTCGATATTACCTCGGCGACCGTCAAGTTGCTCGAACTGAAAAGTTCCGGCGATGGTTACCAGGTGGAAAGCTACGCCGTGCGCCCGGTTCGTGAAGGCGCGGTGGTCGAACGTCGCATCCGTGATATCGACGACGTGGCCAGCGTACTCAGCCGTGCGGTGGAACATGCCAAGCCCTCGACCCGTAAGGTGGCGGTCGCGGTGCCGGCGAGTGCCGCCATTACCAAGACGCTGAACTTTCCCATCTCGCTCGACGAAGATGAGATCGAGGAACGCATCGTGCTTGAGTCGGACCGCCACATTCCGTTTCCGTTCAACGAAGTGGCGTTCGATTTCCAGTGTCTGGGTCCCGCACCGTTTGATGAAGAGCAGCAACAAGTGATGCTGGTGGCCTGTCGGCAACAGGATGTCACCCAGTTGACCGAAACCCTGGAGCGCGCCGGGCTTGAGCCGGCGGCGGTGGATGTCGAAACCTTCGCCATGGAGCGTACCTTTGACGCCTTGCGGCGCCAGTTGCTGGCGGGTGACGACCCGCACGCCAGCGTAGGCTTGGTCGATATCGGCGCCAACATGAATGCATTCCATGTAATGCAGGACGGTCACATCGTGTATAGCCGGGATACCGTGTTCGGTGGGCGGCAACTGACCGATGCGATTCGTGAGCGTTACGACATGAGCATGGATGAAGCGGGGTTCGCCAAGAAACGCGGTGGACTGCCCGACGATTATCAGAAAAGCGTGCTCAATCCCTTTCTGGAAACCGTCGTTCAGCAGGTGGGGCGTTCGTTACAGCTGTATTACACTGCGGGGCGCAAACAGGAGGTCAAACAGATTATCCTGGCCGGCGGCTCCAGCGTGATTCCAGGACTGGCCGAGCGCATTGCCGAAGACAGCGGTATGCAAGTCACTATCGCCAACCCTTTTCAAAACATGAAAATCAACAAGCGTCTCAATGTTCAAGCCTTGGCCAACGATGCGCCGGCGATGCTTACCGCCTGTGGGCTGGCCATGCGAGTGGGCAAAGGGCTTGTCAGGGGTGGTGATAAATGAGCGTGGATATCAATCTGCTGGGGTGGCGTGAAGCCCGACGCGAAACACGCACGCGGCATTTTCATCTCCTGGTGGGGTTGATGGTGATGCTGGGGACCGTCATCGGGTTCGGCGTGGCCCAAGGTTATCAGATGGCACTGGATACCCAGCAGGAACGTAACAGCCATATCAGTCGGCAAGTGAGCCAGCTGGAGGCGGATATACGTGCTATCCAGGATTATGAAAGTGACTTGAACCGCCTTGGGGAGCAGATCACGGTATTCCAGGAGCTTCAGTCAGGGCGAACGCAAGTGGTGCAGGTATTCAATAGCCTGGCTGAAAGTCTGGTGGATGGTGTGTATTACACACGCCAGGAACGCGTTGGGCAGACCTTGAATGTGACGGGCCTTTCTACCAGCAATCGCCAGGTTTCCGACCAGCTGCGTAGTCTGGCGGACGCCCCGGCCTTCGATGTGCCCAGGTTATCCGAAGTGGAAAGCGAGTCTGGAGGCGCTGGGCGTCGCTTTCGCCTGTCGGTCATCTTGAAAGCCCCGGCGTCGTTGGTGGAGACCGAGGACGGCAACGCGGAGAATGACGCTTGAATTTCAAGGCTCAATGGGAATGGTTGGCGGATGAAGGGCGACGCCTTAAAGATACCGACTGGCGTGAACTGGATGTCAAAGAAGCCGGTTCGTGGGCGTTGCTGCTCAAACTATTATGCTGTGTGCTGGCACTGGCAGTCGCTTTGGCGGCGATGGACTGGTTCGTGATCAGCGAACGACGCGATGCGCTGGAAAGCGCCCAGCGTCGTGAGGCCAGCCTGCTTGACGACTATCGCGTCAAAGCGGCGGAAGCGTCGCATTTGCCGGAGATGCAGGAACAGCTGATGTCTCTGGAAAGCCAGATGCAACGTCTACGCGATATGCTGCCTACCACTGCCGAAGTGCCTTCATTGCTCGACAGTATCAGTGATGCCGCCATCGATAACCGTTTGATGATCGATGCCATTCGGTTGCGCGCATCGAACCCCCGCACGCATTACGTCGAACAGCCCTTCGATATTCAGGTGCGTGGTGGTTATCACCAGATTGCCAACTTCATTGCTGATATGGCTGCCTTGCCGCGCATCGTCACTCAACACGACTTTACCTTGGAGCCGGTGGCAAGCCAGGGTGATGAGTTGCGTCTATCGATGTTGGCACGCACTTACAATTACCGCGCCGAGGAGAAGGCTGAATGATGAGCTCTCGACGCGTGATAGGGCGACTTTTGTTCGGGGTGCTACTCGCGGTGACGGGGCTTTCCGGCTGTGGTGATCCTCAGCTTGGCCAGCTGGATCAACGCATGCAGGAAATTCGGCAGATGCCGGGCGGGCCGCCGCGAATCGTGATCCCCGTGGTGCCTGAATACCAGCCGCTGGAATATCGCCACGAGTCGTTACGCAGCCCTTTTCTACCTCGCGAAGCGATCCTTTCCGCTGCAAATGAGCCGTTCGATGATCGATTGGCCCCCAATCAGCAGCGTCCTGAGGAGCCGTTGGAGCGTTATCCCCTTCAGGAGCTCCGGCTGGTGGGTACGCTGCGCATGGGCAATCGCCATGTGGCGTTGATCACGGCGCCGGGCGGCGAGGTTTTTTCGTTGAGCGAAGGCAACTATCTGGGTACTCATCATGGGCGTATCAAGCGGATCGATACCAATGCCATCCTGATTGCCGAACGGGTATTTACCGAACGCGATGGCTGGCGTGAGCGTGAGGTGGAGTTGATGCTTGAAACCAACGCAATGAACAATAACGCGGAAGATGACCAATGACTTTGATGACCCGCAGTGTTGTGATGCTGGTGCTTATGTTAATGCCGGCGTTGGCATCGGCGGCCTCGGTGCTGACCGATCTGGATGTACGTCAGACAACCACCGGTGACGTTGAGATCGACTTGTACTTTTCCGGCCCCTTGCCTGAACTGCGTGGTTATCGCCTGGATGAGCCACCGCGCCTGGCGCTGGATCTTGCCGACACTTCCAGTGCATTAAAGCAGCGTCGCCAGGAAGTGGGCGTGGCGGGCGTCGAGCGTATCACCGCCCTGGACACCGGCTCGCGCACACGCCTGGTGGTGGACCTGGCCCAGGCGCACCCTTATGTGACCAGTCAGCATGAGAATCACTTGCGCATTTCGATCGGCCCGGGAGCCGGTGTCAACGCGGATCAGTCACCGCCGGTCGAAAGGCTGGAAACCGCGATGGGGCCGCAGGTGGAGGCAATTGACTTCCGGCGTGGCGCCGACGGTGCCGGACGCCTGGTGGTAACCTTTGATCGTGCGGGGGTGGATGCCCGGGTGCGCGAAGGCGGGCGCGATCAGATTGTGGCTGAGCTTCGTCATGTCACGATCCCGGATTCGCTCAATCAGGTGTACGACGTGACGGATTTCGGCACCCCGATCGTTCGCGTTACCCCACGTCTCGGGGGAGGGGCGGCAACGCTTGAGCTTGAAACCCAAGGCCCCTATGCCATGGTGTCCTCGCAAAGCGGGCGACAGCTGGTGATCGAAGCCCAGTCGGTCAGCGAGGCACCGCTTGAGCAGCACCGGCAGGAGCGGGAGGCTTATACCGGCGACCGATTGAGCCTGAATTTTCAGGATATCGAAGTGCGTGCGGTGCTGAACGAAATCGCCGAATTCACCAACCTGAACCTGGTGGCCAGCGATAGCGTTACCGGACGCGTCACCTTGAACCTCAATGAAGTGCCCTGGGACCAGGCGTTGGATCTGATCCTGCAAAGCCAGGGGCTATCCAGTCGCCAGCAGGGCAATGTGATTGTGGTGGCGCCGGCCTCGGAACTTGCCGAACTTGAACGCCAGGAAATCGAGGCACGCAATCAGCGTGAAACGCTGTCGCCATTGGTGACGGAGTTCATCGAGGTCAAATACGCCCGTGCGGAGGATCTTGCCACCTTGTTGCGCGGGGCTGACGGCTTCGGCCTGTTGACCGAACGTGGCCGAGTGAGTGTCGATCAGCGCACCAATACGCTTTTAGTTCAGGACACCGCCGATCAGGTGCGGGATATTCTGCGCACCTTGGATCGCCTGGATGTGGCCGTGCGTCAGGTGCAGATCGAAGCGCGGATCGTGATCGCGCGGGATACCGCCTCGCGTGAACTGGGGATCAATTGGGGCGCCGACACCACGCGTGGCTTTCAGCAGGAGGGCGGTGATTACAGTCGGCGAGATATCAACCCCGGTGGCATCAACCGTGCTATGGGTGGCTTGGAAGTGAACCTCGGCGAAAGCGCTGGCGCGGGCACCGGGTTCAGTTTCGGTTACCTGTCCGGAGATATTCTACTCGACCTGGAGCTGCGCGCCCTGGAGACGGAAGGGAAAAGCCAGACCATCTCCCAGCCGCGTATCATTACCGCGAACCAGCGTACAGCCACTATCAGCCAGGGCGAAGAGCGGGCCTATCAGACAGTCAGTGACGATATTCCCCAGACGGAATTCAAGGAGGCGTTGCTGTCGCTGGAGGTCACGCCGCAGATTACCCCGGATAACCGGATTATCATGGATCTGGTAATCACCAACGACAGCTTTCGCGAATCGGAATTTGGCGGTGAACCCCCGGTCGATACCAACACCATTGAAACCCAGGTGTTGGTGGATAACGGACAAACGGTGGTGCTGGGCGGTATTCTTACCACCGAAGAGCTGCGTCAGCTGAGCAAGACCCCTTTGCTGGGAGATATTCCGCTGCTGGGCAAACTTTTTCGCTATACCGAAGAGCGCAATGAAAAGGTAGAGTTACTGGTTTTCATTACTCCACGACTACTTGACGATGGCTTGGCGGTTCCCTGATGCAGGATTTACCCAACCTTTTTCTCATCGGCCCCATGGGGGCCGGTAAAAGTACGATAGGCCGATTGTTGGCGGCCGAACTCTCACGCGAGTTCTTTGACAGCGACCACGCCATACAGGCCCGTTGCGGGGCGGACATTCCATGGATCTTCGACGTGGAAGGTGAACAGGGCTTTCGCCAGCGTGAGATGCAGATGATCGATGAGTTGACCCAGCTTTCCCAGGTGGTGGTGGCCACCGGTGGGGGAGCGGTGCTGCGTGAAGAAAATCGCTGTGCCCTGCGTGAGCGCGGCACGGTGGTCTATCTGCTCACCACGGTGGACCAGCAGCTCAAGCGCACGGCGAAAGACCGTAATCGCCCGCTACTGCAGTGTGATAACCGTGAACAGGTACTCAACGACATGTTTGCCTTGCGTGATCCCCTTTACCGTGCCACGGCAGATATTACGGTGCGCACCGACAGGCGCAGCCCGCGTGCCGTGGTCAATGAAATTCTCCGGCGAGTACGCCGTCTCGTCGACCCCCTCCAATCCAAGGCTTCCCCATGACGCAGGTTGTTGATGCGGTACGCACGCTGAGCGTGTCGCTGGATGAACGTAGTTATCCTATCCACATCGGCCCCGGGCTCTTGGGTGAGTCGCGTTGGCTTACGCCCTATCTGGCGGGTCGACAGGTCATGATAGTCACCAACGAGACGGTGGCGCCGCTTTATCTCGAGCGCCTCAAGGCAGGGTTGTCCGGCGAACTAGAGGTGCGCGAGTTAGTGTTGCCCGACGGTGAACAGTACAAGTCCCTCGAGCAGGTGAGCCGTATCTGGGATGCCTTGCTGGAAGCGGGTTTCAATCGCCGCTGCACCTTGATTGCCTTGGGAGGCGGAGTGATCGGCGATATGGTCGGTTATGCTGCCGCCTGCTATCAGCGCGGGGTGGCGTTCATCCAGGTGCCGACCACGCTCCTGGCTCAGGTGGATTCCTCGGTAGGCGGCAAGACTGGTGTCAACCATCCACGCGGCAAGAACATGATCGGGGCGTTCTGGCAGCCCAAGGCCGTACTGATCGACACCGCTACCTTGGCCACGTTGCCGCCGCGTGAGCTTTCCGCCGGGCTTGCCGAAGTCATCAAGTACGGCCTGATCCGCGATGTGGCATTTCTAGGTTGGCTGGAAGACAAAATGGCGGCGCTGCGAGCCTTGGATGACGAAGCCCTGGTCGTCGCCATCGAGCGCAGCTGCCGGCTCAAGGCCGAGATCGTTGCCGAGGATGAAACCGAGCAAGGCGTTCGGGCATTGCTCAACCTGGGGCACACTTTCGGCCATGCGATCGAAGCTCACCAGGGATACGGCAATTGGTTGCATGGTGAGGCCGTGGGCGCCGGCATGGCCATGGCCGCTGAGCTTTCCCGAGCCTTGGGATGGTTGAATGAAGGCGATGTGGCGCGTGTCCAGGCCATTATCGAAAGTGCCGGGCTTCCACTTGAAGTGCCTGACAACATGAATGCTGAGGACTTTCTCAGTCGCATGCGTCTGGATAAGAAAAATATCGATACACGCCTCAGGCTGGTGTTGCTCAAGTCGGTAGGGGATGCCTGTGTATTCGATGCGACGCCAAGCGCAATGCTTCACGCTTTATTGGAAGACTTCCCGCGTCGTTAAGCTTACCTCGTAAACCTGGTTACTCTATCGCCCGCTTTTGCGGGCTTTTTTGTGCCTGGAAACTGGGCTGGGAAAAATAGGACAAACAACAATCCGTATGCCTTATGCGCTATCGGCATGGGTGAAAAGCGTGTTTTTAGACCAAAGTATAGATCCCGAATATTTGCGTTTAAATAGCGTTTTTCTTGTTTGCAAGTGGTTGAAGTGTATGTTGTTTTTAAAAACACCTGGTGCGCAAGTCTTGGATTTATGGGGAGTTTTTAGAGAGGGGAGGGTAGTGAAGATTGCGCGAAAGGCCTGGAAATCGCTATGCTGAGCGGCCATTTTCGCCATGCAGCTAGCATTTCACTGGCACCTCAGGGGTGCGTTTGAACCCGGTAAAGTCAGCTTGAAAAATAGATTAACCGGTTTTTATATCATAAAAAGCTGCAAAAAAAAATACGCTTATGAGAGGCACGCCCATGAACAGAGGTCTTCACCAGCCCGGCGAGTTTCGCGACAATTGCGGCTTTGGCCTGATCGCCCATATGCAAGGGCAAGCCAGCCACGACTTGCTCAAGACCGCCATTGAATCCTTGACGTGCATGACTCACCGCGGCGGGATTGCCGCTGATGGCAAGACCGGTGACGGTTGCGGGTTGTTGCTCAAGATGCCTACCGCTTTCATGCGTGAGGTGGCCAAGGACGCCTTGGGTGTCGAGTTGCAGGAACGCTTTGCCGTCGGCGTGGTATTCATGCCCAACGATGATAGCCGTGAAGCGCATGCACGCCAGACCCTCGACCACGAACTCGAAACGCGTGGACTTGAAGTGATCGGTTGGCGCGACGTGCCCACCGATTCAAGTGTCTGCGGCCCCATGGCCCTGGATTGCCTGCCGCGTATCCGCCAGGTATTCGTCTCGCCGGGCAAGGGCGAGCATTTCGATGTGGATCTTTACATGGCGCGTCGCCGTGCCGAGCAGGCGTTGCGCGACGATGAAGACTTCTACGTCGCTTCGCTGTCCTCTGAAGTGGTTTCTTATAAAGGTCTGGTGATGCCGGAAGATTTACCGGCGTTTTACCATGACCTGAACGATCCGCGCCTGGAAACCGCCATCTGTGTTTTCCACCAGCGCTTTTCGACCAACACCGCACCGCGCTGGCCGCTTGCTCAGCCGTTCCGCCTGCTGGCGCACAACGGCGAAATCAACACCATCGAAGCCAACCGTGGTTGGGCCAATTCGCGCAAATCCAATTTCGTCAATGAGCGCCTGCCGGATATCGCCGAGCTCGATGAAATCGTCAATACCACCGGTTCCGACTCCTCGAGCATGGACAACATGCTCGAAGTGCTCCTGACCGGGGGCATGGAACTGCATCGTGCGGTACGCATGATGGTGCCGCCGGCCTGGCAGAACGTGGAAACCATGGATGCCGAGCTGAGGGCTTTCTATGAGTACAACTCCATGCATATGGAGCCATGGGACGGACCTGCCGGTGTGGTGATGACCGACGGTCGCCAGGCGGTATGCATGCTCGACCGGAACGGTCTGCGCCCGGCCCGCTGGGTGATTACCAAGAACGGCTATATCACCCTGGCCTCGGAAACCGGAACCTACGGCTACCGGCCGGAAGATGTGGTGGCCAAGGGGCGTGTCGGTCCGGGCCAGATGTTGGCGGTGGACACCCATACCGGTGAGGTGCTGCATACCCAGGATATCGACAACCGTCTGAAGTCGGCCTATCCCTACAAGCGTTGGTTGAAGCAAGAAGCCAGTTACCTGGAGTCGGCCCTTACGGAGCTTGCCAGTTTCCAGAATCTGGATACCGACACCCTTAATATCCAGCAGAAAATGTTCCAGGTGAGTTTCGAGGAACGCGACCAGGTACTGCGTCCGCTGGCCGAAAGCGGCCAGGAAGGCGTGGGCTCGATGGGCGACGATACCCCGATGGCGGTGCTTTCCACCCAATCTCGCTTGCTCAGCGACTTTTTCCGCCAGAAATTCGCCCAGGTGACCAACCCGGCGATCGACCCCTTGCGCGAAGCGATCGTCATGTCGCTGGAAACCTGTGGCGGGGCCGAGCTGAATGTGTTCCAGGCAACCCCTGGGCATGCGCATCGCTTGATCCTCACCACGCCGGTGCTGTCGCCGCGCAAGTTCACCGCCCTGGTGACTCAGGAGGACCCCGCGTTTGCCAGCCATACGCTGTCGCTAGGCTATGACCCGGAACAGCAAAGCCTGCCGCAAGCGCTCAAGGCGCTGTGCGAGACGGCCGAGGCCCAGGTGCGCGCCGGGAAGGTGATCCTGACGCTGAGCGATGCCAGCCTGCCCCGCGGTGAGATTCCGATCCAGGCGGTACTCGCCGTGGGGGCGGTACATACCCATCTGGGCCGCCTGGCGCTGCGTCCCAATGCCAATATTGTGGTGGAAACCGGTTATGCCCGGGATGCTCACCAGATGGCGGTGCTCTTCGGCGTCGGCGCCACGGCGGTGTATCCGTGGCTGGCCTATCAGGTCATGGCGGACATGCATCGCACCGGTGAGCTGACCGGCAACCCGGCGGATGCTCGCGAGAACTATCGCAAGGGCATTCAGAAAGGTCTGTTCAAGATCCTGTCCAAGATGGGTATCTCGACGCTGGCCTCCTACCGTGGCTCGATGTTGTTCGAAGCGGTGGGCTTGTCCTCTGAAATCATGCGGATGTGTTTCCCCGGTATGGCGTCACGCATCGAGGGTGCCGGTTTCAGCGAGCTGCAACTGCAACAGGAACTGTTGGCGCGGGATGCCTGGCTGCCGCGTAAGGGCATTACCCAGGGCGGGATGCTGAAGTACGTGCATGGTCACGAATACCACGCTTACAACCCGGATGTGGTGACGACCCTGCAGCAGGCGGTACAGGAGGGCAGCTACGAAAAGTGGAAGAAATTCGCTCGCCTGGTCAATGAACGCCCGGTCGCCACGATTCGCGACATGCTGGCACTCAAGCCTGCCGCCACACCGCTTCCGCTGGATGAAGTCGAGCCTATCGAAGCCCTGTTGCCGCGTTTCGATAGTGCCGGCATGAGTCTCGGTGCCCTGTCGCCGGAAGCCCATGAGGCCTTGGCGCAGGCGATGAACGAAGCGGGCGGTCGCTCCAACTCTGGCGAAGGCGGGGAAGACCCGGCACGTTATGGCACGGTGCGTTCTTCCAAGATCAAGCAGATCGCCTCCGGGCGTTTCGGGGTCACACCGCATTATCTGGTCAATGCCGAGGTGCTGCAGATCAAGGTTGCCCAGGGTGCCAAGCCGGGTGAAGGCGGCCAGTTGCCAGGGGGCAAGGTCAACGCCCTGATTGCTCGCTTGCGCTATTCGGTACCCGGGGTGACCCTGATTTCACCACCCCCGCACCATGACATCTACTCGATCGAGGATCTGGCGCAATTGATCTTCGATCTGAAGCAGGTCAATCCGGAAGCCCAGGTATCGGTGAAGCTGGTTTCCGAGCCGGGCATCGGCACCATCGCCACCGGGGTGGCCAAGGCGTATGCCGACTTGATTACCGTCTCCGGCTATGACGGCGGCACGGCGGCCAGCCCCTTGAGCTCGATCAAGCACGCCGGTTCTCCCTGGGAACTGGGCTTGCCTGAAGTGCATCAGGCGCTGCGGATTAACGGCCTGCGCGACAAGATTCGTCTGCAGACCGACGGCGGCCTGAAAACCGGCCTCGACGTGATCAAGGCGGCGATTCTCGGCGCCGAAAGCTTCGGCTTCGGCACCGCCCCGATGGTGGCCTTGGGCTGCAAGTACCTGCGTATCTGTCACTTGAACAACTGCGCCACCGGCGTTGCCACTCAGGACGATTTCCTGCGTGGCGAGCACTTCCGGGGCACCGTGGACATGGTCAAGCACTACTTCCGCTTCATTGCCGAAGATGTGCGTGAACTGATGGCGATGCTGGGTGTGCGTCAGTTGACCGACCTGATTGGCCGTACCGACTTGCTCGAAGTGATCGAAGGCAAGACGCCTTCTCAGCGCAAGCTGGATCTGTCGCCGCTGCTGAGCAACGATTTCGTGCCGGCGGATGCGCCGCAGTTCTGCCGAGTCAGCCGCAACGTACCGCATGACCCGGGTGCCAAGAACCAGGAGGTGCTCGAAGCCTTGAAAGGGGCCATCGAGTCCAAGTCCGGCGGTGACTTCGACTTTACCATCACCAACTGTGACCGCTCGGTGGCGGCACTGACCTCCGGCGCCATTGCCAAGCGTTATGGTGAGGAGGGGCTCGAGGACGCGCCCATCAATGCGCGCTTCACCGGCGTGGCGGGGCAAAGCTTTGGCGTATGGAATGCTCGCGGCCTCAATCTTTATCTTGAAGGCGATGCCAACGACTACGTAGGCAAGGGCATGAACGGCGGCAAGATCGTCATTGTGCCGCCCAAGGTCAGTACCTTTGAAAGCCACGAGACCGCGATTGTCGGGAACACCTGCCTGTACGGTGCGACCGGCGGCAAACTGTTTGCCTCGGGTACCGCCGGCGAGCGCTTCGCGGTGCGCAACTCGGGCGCTACAGCGGTCATCGAAGGCGCAGGGGACCATTGCTGTGAATACATGACCGGCGGGTTGGTCTGTGTGCTGGGTGAAACCGGGGTCAACTTCGGTGCGGGGATGACCGGTGGTTTTGCCTACGTCCTGGATGAAGACCGTACTTTCGTGGACAAGTACAACCATGAGCTGGTGGAGATTCACCGGATCAACACCGAAAGCATGGAAGCGTACCGGCGACACCTGCGTGAAGTCATCGAAGACTATGTAACGGAAACCGGATCGAAGCGTGGCGCCGCCATTATCGAAGATTTCAGTGATTATCTTCGTCACTTCTGGCTGGTGAAGTCCAAGGCAGCGAGCTTGTCCAGTCTGCTCGCCGAATCCCGTAGGCGGCCCGAGTAAACCGGATTTCCAGGAGAGACGAACATGGCAAACCGATTGAATAACGATTTTCAGTTCATTGATGTGGGGCGTAATGACCCCCAGAAGAAAGACGCGCGCAAGCGTGCCAAGGAATTTACCGAGATCTATGAGCCGTACAAGCCCACCGAGGCGGCCGGCCAGTCGCACCGTTGCCTGCACTGCGGCAACCCTTACTGCGAGTGGAAGTGTCCGGTACACAATTATATCCCCAACTGGCTGCAGCTGGTGGCCGAGGGCAATATTCTTGAAGCAGCGGAACTGTCGCACAAGACCAACACCCTTCCCGAAGTCTGCGGCCGGGTCTGTCCCCAGGACCGTCTCTGTGAAGGCGCCTGTACCCTGAATGACGGCTTCGGCGCGGTCACCATCGGCTCGGTGGAGAAATACATTACCGACACCGCCTTCGCCATGGGCTGGCGGCCGGACATGTCCAAGGTGGTGTGGACCGACAAGAAAGTGGCGATCATCGGGGCGGGGCCGGCGGGTCTGGGCTGTGCCGATATTCTGGCGCGTGCCGGGGTCAAGTCCGTGGTATTCGATCGTTATCCGGAAATCGGCGGGCTTTTGACCTTCGGTATCCCGGAATTCAAGCTTGAAAAGAACGTCATGAAGCGTCGCCGGGCGGTATTCGAGGAAATGGGTATCGAGTTCCGTCTGAATACCGAGATCGGTCGGGATGTCGACTTCGATACCTTGCTGGCGGAATACGATGCCGTTTTCCTGGGGATGGGCACCTACAAATACATGCAGGGCGGTTTCCCCGGCGAAGACTTGCCCGGCGTCTACAAGGCGCTGGATTACCTCATCGCCAACGTCAATCACTGCCTAGGCTACGAAAAGAACCCCGAGGATTACATCTCGTTCAAGGACAAGCGCGTGGTGGTGCTGGGTGGGGGCGATACCGCCATGGACTGTAACCGCACCGCGATTCGTCAAGGGGCCACCGAGGTGACCTGCGCCTACCGTCGCGATGAAGAGAACATGCCCGGTTCGCGCAAGGAAGTCGCCAACGCCCGCGAAGAAGGGGTGGAGTTTCTGTTCAATCGACAGCCGGTAGCGGTGGTGGGCGAAGGAAAGGTGGAAGGGGTCAAGGTGGTGCGGACACGCCTGGGCGAACCGGATGAAAACGGTCGCCAGCGCCCGGAAGTGGTGCCCGGCTCCGAGGAAATCATCCCGGCGGATGCGGTGATCATCGCGTTCGGCTTCCAGGCCAGCCCCGCCCCCTGGTTCGAAGGAGCCAATATCCAGGTGGATGAACGTGATCGGGTGAAAGCGCCGGAACATGGCGCTTACGCCTTTCAGACCACTAACGAGAAAATTTTCGCCGGTGGCGACATGGTGCGTGGCTCCGACCTGGTGGTCACGGCCATTCACGAAGGCCGCCAAGCGGGCGAAGGTATTCTCGACTACCTGCAAGTGTAAAAGCGGCAGTGTAATTGAGCCTTTAGGCGTAATCTGCTAGTCTGTCGACCCATCCTGGCGCGGTTTCCTGCCGCGCCTTCTGATCACGTTTCGACAGGTTATCCATGACACGATATATCTTCGTGACCGGCGGCGTTGTGTCCTCTCTCGGAAAGGGCATCGCCTCCGCCTCGCTGGCGGCGATTCTCGAGGCACGCGGCCTCAAGGTCACCATGCTCAAGCTCGACCCCTATATCAATGTGGACCCGGGCACCATGAGTCCTTTTCAGCATGGCGAGGTTTTCGTGACCGAAGATGGCGCCGAAACTGACCTGGACCTGGGGCACTACGAGCGCTTTATTCGCACCAAGATGACCCAGCGCAACAACTTCACCACCGGTCGCGTCTACGAAAATGTACTACGCAAGGAGCGCCGGGGGGATTACCTGGGCGGTACGGTGCAGGTCATTCCGCACATCACCGATGAAATCAAGCAGCGTGTTTATGCCGGGGGCGAAGGTTTCGACGTGGCGCTGGTCGAGATCGGCGGCACCGTCGGCGATATCGAGTCCTTGCCGTTTCTGGAATCGATCCGTCAGATCAGAAGTGAACTGGGCGCGACCCGAGCGATCTTCATGCATCTGACGCTGGTGCCCTATATCAAGACCGCCGGCGAGACCAAGACCAAGCCGACCCAGCATAGCGTCAAGGAGCTGCGCTCGATCGGTATCCAGCCGGATATCCTGATTTGCCGCAGTGAAGTGGAGCTCGAGGAGAGCGAGCGTCGCAAGATCGCCTTGTTCACCAATGTCGAAGAGCGTGCCGTGGTGCCGCTGCAGGATGCCGATACCATCTATCGCATCCCCATCATGCTTCACGAACATGGGCTCGATGAGATCGTCTGCGACAAGCTGCGCCTGGAAGCCGGAGAGGCCGATCTTTCCGAGTGGATCAAGGTGCTCGATGCCAAGCTCAATCCGCTCAAGTCGGTAAGCATCGCCATGGTCGGCAAGTACATGGACTTGCTGGATGCCTACAAGTCGCTCAACGAAGCGCTGATTCATGCCGGTATTCAGGATCGTATCAAGGTCAACGTCGACTACATCGATTCGGAGCATATCGAACATCACGGTACCGAGCGGCTGATGGGCAAGGATGCGATCCTGGTGCCGGGTGGTTTCGGCGAGCGTGGGGTGGAAGGCAAGATACTCGCCGCCCGCTACGCACGTGAAAACGGCATTCCTTATCTAGGCATCTGCCTGGGCATGCAGGTCGCGGTGATCGAATTCGCCCGCAACGTCGCGGGGTGGGAAGATGCCAACTCCACCGAGTTCACCCATGATACCCAGCATCCCGTGGTCGGCTTGATTACCGAGTGGCTCACCCCCGAAGGCAAGATCGAGTTGCGAGACGCAGGCTCTGATCTGGGCGGCACCATGCGCCTGGGCGGGCAGGTTTGTCGTCTCAAGGAAGGCTCTCGAGCGCGTGAGGCTTATGCAACCGACGAAATCGTCGAGCGCCATCGTCACCGCTTCGAGGTCAACAACCAGTTCGTCGAGCAACTCGAACAGGCGGGTCTGGTAGTGTCGGGCAAGAGTGTCGATCAATCGCTGGTGGAAATGATCGAGCTGCCGGACCATCCTTGGTATGTGGCCTGCCAGTTCCATCCGGAGTTCACGTCCACACCGCGTGACGGTCATCCGCTGTTCTCCGGGTTCGTCAATGCTGCGGTGGAGCACAAGGCGGCACGCACGCGTGCCCAAAATCCTCCTCAGGAGTGAGCGAGATGTCCGCACCTGAACGACAGATTCTCGAGCGTGATGTAACGATTGCCGGCCTCAAGGCCGGCAATTCATTGCCGTTGATGCTCTTGGGTGGCATGAATGTGCTGGAATCCCGGGAAATGGCCCTCGAAGTGGCCCAGCGCTATGTCGAGGTGAGTACGAAACTGGGTATTCCCTATGTGTTCAAGGCCAGCTTCGACAAGGCCAATCGTAGCTCGATTCACTCCTATCGCGGCCCCGGCCTCGAGAAAGGCCTGGAGATTCTGGCCGAGGTGAAGGCGCGCTTCGATGTGCCGATCATCACCGATGTGCATGAACCCTGGCAGGCCGCACCTGCTGCTGAAGTCGCCGATATCATCCAGTTGCCGGCGTTTCTTGCGCGGCAGACCGATCTGGTCGTGGCCATGGCCAAAACCGGCGCCGCGATCAATATCAAGAAGCCACAATTTCTCGCCCCCCATGAAATGCGCCATATCCTCAAGAAATTCGAAGAAGCCGGCAATGACCGCCTGATGCTGTGCGAGCGTGGCACCAGTTTTGGTTATAATAATCTGGTGGTCGACATGCTGGGCTTGGGTGACATGAAGCAAACCGGTCGTCCGGTATTTTTCGATGTGACCCATGCGCTGCAGCGCCCTGGTGGGCGTGCCGATAGCGCCGGTGGTCGGCGGACCCAGGTCGCCGAGCTTGCCCGCGCCGGTGTCGCGGTCGGCTTGGCGGGGCTTTTTCTGGAGGCGCATTCCGACCCTGACGCTGCCCTGTGCGACGGCCCCTGTGCCTTGCCGCTCGACCAGCTCGAGCCGTTTCTGACCCAGCTGGTCGCCCTGGACCGTCTGGTCAAAGGCTTCGCGCCGCTGGAGATAACCTGAGGCGGCGTTGCTTGTGCTGCTGAAACGGCGCTGCTGCCGTTGACTTACTTGATTGAGATAAAAAGGATCGTTTGATGACCAAAATCGTTGATGTCAGTGCCCTCGAGGTATTGGATTCGCGCGGCAACCCCACGGTAATGGCCAAGGTGCGCCTGGAAAACGGCGCCGTGGGCGAGGCGTTCGCCCCCAGCGGCGCCTCTACCGGTTCGCGTGAAGCGCTGGAGCTGCGTGACGGTGACAAGGCGCGCTACCTGGGCAAGGGCGTGCTCAAGGCGAAAAATGCCATCAATGGCCCGATCGGCGATCGCCTGCTGGGAATGGATGCCGAGGAGCAGCGCGGCCTGGATAACGCCATGCTGGCGCTGGACGGCACCGACAACAAGGCCAACCTGGGTGCCAATGCCATCCTGGCGGTGTCCCTGGCCGCCGCCAAGGCCGCGGCCAATGCCAAAAATCTGCCGCTCTACGCGCATATCGCCGAGCTCTATGGTCAGCCGGGGCAGTACTTGATGCCGGTGCCGATGATGAACATCCTCAACGGCGGCGAGCATGCCGACAACAACGTGGATATCCAGGAATTCATGGTGCAACCGGTCGGCGCCGAGAATTTCCGCGAAGGCCTGCGCATGGGCGCGGAAATCTTCCACGCCCTGAAAAAGGTCCTGTCCGCCCGCGGTCTGTCGACCTCCGTGGGCGACGAAGGCGGCTTCGCCCCCAACCTGGCCTCCAACGCCGAGGCCCTGGCGGTAATCAAGCAGGCGGTGGCGGATGCCGGCTACAGTCTGGGCAGCGATGTGACTCTGGCGCTGGACTGCGCCTCCAGCGAGTTCTACAAGGACGGCCAGTACGTGCTGGCAGGCGAAGGCAAGGCCTATGACGCCGCCGGTTTCACCGACTACCTGGCAGGACTGTGCGACGACTACCCCATCGTCTCGATCGAGGACGGTATGGACGAGTCCGACTGGGACGGCTGGAAAGCGCTGACCGACAAGCTGGGCGATCGCGTGCAGCTGGTCGGCGATGACCTGTTTGTCACCAATACCAAGATTCTCAAGCGTGGCATCGACGAGAAAATCGGCAACTCGATCTTGATCAAGTTCAACCAGATCGGCTCGCTTAGCGAAACGCTGGACGCGATCCGAATGGCCCAAGACGCCGGTTTCACCGCGGTGATCTCGCACCGCTCCGGCGAAACCGAAGACACCACCATTGCCGACTTGGCTGTGGGCACCTGTGCCGGCCAGATCAAGACCGGCTCGCTGTGTCGCTCCGACCGGGTGGCCAAGTACAACCGCTTGCTGGTGATCGAATCCGAATTGGGTGATCAGGCGGGCTATCCGGGGCTGAAAGCGATCAAGGGCCAGTAAAGCGAAATATTGACGCTGCGTAAGAGATGTCTCCATTTCTTGTAAGACATCTCTTACAAAGAGCGAAGAGAAACGCTATTTTGAAGAATAACTTCAACCTAGTTCGTCATTAACTATATGTTTTACAAGTAATAGAAAATAAAGGGCGAGCCGGCGAGGCTCGCCCTTCGTCATTGGGACCGTCTTGAGTTAAACCCCCAAGCTGCCAGAATGGCCACAGGAGAAAGGGGAAGCAGGGACGCTTCGGGCAGGATGCGACGGGATGCAAACAGGTTTGGTGCGCCGGGTGAAACAGGACGTTAACCTTGGCAAGGAAGGCACCCAGGGATGTCGGCAAAGGGATATTGCAAGAAAAGTTTGGAGCGGGCGGCCTTAGGGCCGCCTTTTTTTGTTTCAACGTTCGAGTTTTTCCAGTTTGCCCGGTTTGCCATCCCACTCTTCCGCATCCGGCAAGGGATCTTTCTTTTCGGTGATGTTGGGCCACACTTCAGCCAGCTCGGCGTTGATTTCAGTGAAGCTTTCTTGATTTTCCGGTAGCTCGTCTTCGGAGAAGATGGCCTCCGCCGGGCACTCCGGCTCGCACAAGGCGCAGTCGATACACTCATCGGGGTGAATGACCAGGAAGTTCGGCCCTTCATAAAAGCAGTCGACCGGGCATACTTCCACACAGTCGGTGTATTTGCATTGGATGCAGTTTTCGGTAACGACAAACGTCATCTCGATATCCCTCTTGCTTGGCCGGGCCGCATTGGCGCCCGGCGGTCGTGAATGGTCTAAGTGTGTATGGTTATAAAGCGATAGGTTTTTATAAAGAAAAAATTATCGCCACATTCTAGTCGGGGGGCTATCCCGGCGGCAAGCTCTATCCCTACAGCAGGTCGCGCCATTGATACAGCATGGCCAGGGCCTCGCGTGGGCTCAGGTCATCCAGCGCCAATTGGGACAATGATTCCACCACCGGGTGGGGGGCGGCGGCAAACAGGTCTGCCTGGTGCGGCGAAGCGACGCCCCCCGGTTCTTTCCCAAGGTCATTAACCAGGCTTCTTGGCGCCAGCGCATCCTGATCGATTTCCCGTTGTTCGAGTGTCACCAGCTTTTCTCTTGCCCGGGCGATCACTGGCGACGGTACCCCGGCGAGCTGCGCCACTTGCAGGCCGTAGCTTTGGCTTGCCGGCCCCGGTTCGATACGGTGCATGAACACGATGCCTTCGCCATGTTCCGTTGCGGTCAGGTGCACATTGGCCACCCCTTCGATATGCTCCGGCATCGCGGTCATTTCGAAATAATGCGTGGCGAACAGGGTCAATGCCTGGGTCTGTGCGAGATGTTCGGCACTTGCCCAGGCCAACGAAAGGCCGTCGAAAGTGCTTGTGCCGCGACCGATTTCATCCATCAGCACCAGGCTCTGAGCGGTGGCGTTATGCAGGATGTTGGCGGTTTCGGTCATTTCCACCATAAAGGTGGAGCGCCCGCCGGCCAGGTCATCACTGGAGCCGATACGGGTGAAGATGCGATCCACCGGCCCGATTCGGGCTTCATCAGCCGGCACGAAGCTTCCTGCATGCGCCAGCAGCGTGATCAATGCCGCCTGGCGCATATAAGTCGATTTACCCCCCATATTGGGGCCGGTAATGATCAGCATGTGCTGTTGCTGATCCAGGCTCAGATCATTGGGTACGAAGGGCGTTTCGCTGACCTGCTCGACCACGGGGTGACGCCCGGCCTTGACCTCTATGCCACCGGCCTCGCTTAGCGTGGGGCGTACCCAATGCAGGGTCTGCGCCCGTTCACTGAACGCACAGAGGACATCCAGTTCCGCCACGGCGCGAAAGGTGGCCTGAAGCGGATGGAGTGTTTCATTGAGCTCGCTCAGCAAGCTGTCGTAGAGCCATTTTTCCCGCGCCAGGGCGCGGGACCTTGCCGATAAGGCCTTGTCCTCGAACTCCTTGAGCTCGGGAATGATGAAACGCTCGGCATTTTTGAGCGTCTGGCGACGAATATAGTCGGCGGGCGCGCTCTGAGCCTGGGCGCGGGGCAACTCGATGAAATAGCCGTGGACCCGGTTATAACCCACTTTCAAGTGGGCAAGCCCGGTGCGCTGGCGTTCGCGGGTTTCCAGCTCCACCAGATAGGCACCGGCGTTTTCCGCCATGCCGCGATGCTCGTCAAGCTCGCTATCGTAGCCCTCGGCAATCACGCCGCCATCGCGAATCACCACTGGAGGGTTGTCGATCAAGGCGCGTTGCAAGGTGGCGCTAAGCTCGGGGAAAGGGCGGGTATGGGTCTTGAGCACATCCAGGGCGCTGCCAGGCTCGACTTCCGTCAGTTGCCGTTCAAGATCGGGGAGAACGGCCAGGGCATCGCGCAGGCGGGCCAGATCGCGTGGCCGGGCGCTGTAAAGCGCCACGCGCGCCAGAATGCGTTCCACGTCGCCTACCGCGCTCAATGTTTCGCGCAAGGTCATGTAGGCAGCCTCAAGCGCAAGCAATGCCACGGCGGCCTGGCGTGCGGTGACGATATCGCGTTGACGCAAGGGTCGGTTCAGCCAGCGCTTGAGCAGACGTGACCCCATGGCCGTGGTGCAGGTATCGAGGACGCTGGCCAGGGTGTTATCGGTGGTGCCACCGAGATTGATGTCGATTTCGAGATTGCGCCGGCTGGCGGCATCGATGACCACGGTGTCGTCGCGGTTTTCCACGGCAATGGCGGTGACATGCGGCAGGCGCGAGCGCTGGGTGTCGCGGGCATAATCGATCAGCACGCCGGCGGCGACTAGCGCCGTTTCCAGGTGGGCGCAACCGAAGCCGCGTAGATCCTGTACCTCGAATTGATCGCATAGGCTTCGAATGGCGCTTTCCAGGTCGAATAGCCAGTCGCTCTGACGGCACACGCCGCGTTGCTGGGCGAGTCCGCCGGGCAGTGCCAGGTCTTCCGGAACCAGCAATTCGGCAGGTGCCAGGCGGGTGAGTTCAGCCAGCATTTCGGCATCGCCTTCCACTTCCAGCACACTGAAGCGACCACTGGAAAGTTCCAGCCAAGCCAGGCCCCAGTGCGGCCCTTTGGAATACAGGGCGGCCAGGACATTGTCGCGCCGGGCGTCGAGCAGGGCTTCATCATGCAGGGTGCCGGGTGTGACGATACGCACCACCTTGCGCTCCACCGGTCCCTTGCTGGTGGCGGGGTCACCCACTTGTTCACAGATCGCCACGGACTCGCCGGCTCCTACCAACCGCGCTAGATAGCCCTCGGCACTGTGGTAGGGTATTCCTGCCATGGGAATCGGTTTGCCGCCGGACTGGCCGCGCTGGGTGAGCGTGATATCCAGAAGCGTGGCGGCGCGCTTGGCATCATCGAAAAACAGCTCGTAAAAATCCCCCATGCGATAAAACAGCAGAACCTCGGGGTGGTCGCGTTTGATCGAGAGGTATTGCGTGATCATCGGCGTATTTGCTGGACTGGCCTGGGACATGAGCTTCCTGATTGAGCGTGGCGCCCGGCAGCACGATCTGGCGGTGGCGGGCGGCATGTTCTGTGGGCAAGGAGAACGCGGTATTCTACGCTGAACTGATCATCGAGATGAAGCTGTCACCGTCATGAACTCATTAGGGTTCACTATCATGTATTCTGCATTCTTCACCCTCGTCGATGTAAACCCGTCATCATCAAGGAGCCGACATGCCACGCCTACCCCATGCACTTCCTATGTACGAATCAGAACCGGGGGCGCTGGCCGAGCATCTGGGGCGGCTATGTCGTGAGCATCGAATAGAGGTGACCACTGCGGAATCCTGTACCGGTGGCGGCATTGCCGCCGCGATCACCGAGGTGGCGGGGAGTTCGGCATATTTCACTACCGGCTACGTCACCTATGCCGATACGGCCAAGACACGCCTGCTGGGGGTGAAGCCCGCGCTGCTCGACGCTCATGGCGCGGTCAGCCGAGATGTGGTTCAAGCCATGGTGGAAGGTGCCTGTCGAGACAGTGGGGCGCAACTGGCGGTGGCGGTGAGTGGCGTGGCGGGACCGGGCGGTGGCAGTGACGCCAAACCGGTGGGCACCGTCTGGCTTGCCTGGGGCAATCTGTCGCACCAGCAGGTGGAGTGCTTTCACTTTTCAGGCAGTCGTCAGGCGGTACGCGAGCAGGCAGTGCATCAAGCCCTTGCCGGGTTGATCCTGTGGATCGAGACCATGGCTGAGTAGCAAAAACACAGCAGAGATTAAATCGATTGCTGAGCGATATGCGTTTTTTTGCGCAGCAATATTTGGCATAATACTGGCTAATTATACAGCTTATGATGAGGAGCCTTGAATGGCACAGGATGACAACCGCGCCAAGGCGCTGAATGCAGCACTCAGCCAGATTGATCGTCAGTTCGGTAAAGGCACCGTCATGCGTCTGGGTGATACGCCCCGTGTGGTCATGCCGTCGGTTTCCACGGGTTCATTGGGGCTGGATATCGCCCTGGGTATCGGGGGGCTGCCCTATGGCCGTGTAGTGGAAATCTTCGGCCCGGAATCCTCGGGCAAGACCACACTGACGCTGGCCGTGATTGCCGAGGCCCAGAAGCAAGGCAAGACCTGTGCCTTCGTTGACGCCGAGCACGCCCTTGACCCCAGCTATGCCGAAAAACTCGGCGTCAACCTGGACGATCTGCTGGTGTCCCAGCCGGATACCGGTGAGCAGGCCTTGGAAGTCACCGACATGCTGGTGCGTTCCGGCGGCGTCGACGTCATCGTCATCGACTCGGTGGCGGCGCTTACGCCACGAGCGGAAATCGAAGGTGAGATGGGCGATACTCACGTCGGCTTGCAGGCACGCTTGATGTCTCAAGCCTTGCGCAAGATTGCCGGTAACATCAAGAATGCCAACTGCCTGGTTATTTTCATCAACCAGATCCGTATGAAAATCGGGGTGATGTTCGGTTCACCCGAAACTACTACCGGGGGCAATGCGCTGAAGTTCTATGCCAGCGTGCGTCTGGATATTCGTCGCACCGGCTCGGTGAAGGTCGGCGATGAAGTCACCGGCAACGAAACTCGCGTGAAGGTCGTCAAGAACAAGGTGGCGCCGCCGTTCCGTCAGGCAGAGTTCCAGATTCTCTACGGCAAGGGCATTTATCATGCCGGTGAGGTGATCGATCTCGGCGTGCAGTGCAACCTGGTCGACAAGGCCGGTGCCTGGTACAGCTACAAGGGCAAGAAGATCGGCCAGGGCAAGGCCAATTCGGCGCAGTACCTGGAAGACAACCCGGCGATCATGGAAGAAATCGAAGCCCAGATTCGCGCCCAGCTGCTGGCTCCCGTGGAACCGAAAAAAGACAAGGAGGCTGCCAAGGGCAAAGAACCTGCCAAGGGTAAAGAGCCTGCCGTTGCGCCCGCCGACACGTCGATCGAGCCTCCCGAAGACGACCTGATCTAACCCATGGCCGGTGCGGCGACACCCCGCGAGGCTGCCATTATTCTCCTGGCTCGGCGCGAGTACTCGCGCGCCGAGTTACGGCTACGCTTGACCCGCAAGGGGCATGCAGCGGACGAGATAGAGGCGTGCCTGGATACCCTGGCTGAGCAGGGCCTGCAGTCGGATGCGCGCTTTGCCGAAAGCTTCGTGCGCTCTCGGGTCATGCGAGGTCAGGGGCCGATTCGTATCCGCGGCGAGCTTTTTCAACGAGGAATCGACAAAAATCTTGCGCGCGATGCCATCGAAGCAGTGGTCGAGCAAGAGCGAATCGACTGGTTCGCCTTGGCCGAAAAGACGCTGTCACGGCGCTTTTCCACGCCTGGCGACATACCCAAGGAACGTGCCCGGCGTGAGCGCTTTCTGGCCTCGCGGGGGTTTGATTTCGAACAGATTCGCCATGCGCTTGATTGCCTGTAACGCTTCTTCTCCTGTCCGTGGCTTTAGTCATTTGCCAACTGCGCTATAATGCCTGTCTTTCTTTGCGACCCCGACGGGTAGTGGCTCAAGCGCCCTGGGGCATCATGTTTCTTTTTTGGATACCCTATGAAAAGCGCAGACATCAGACAGGCCTTTCTTAAATTCTTTGAAGAACAGGGGCATACCGTCGTTTCCAGCAGTTCGCTGGTGCCGGGAAACGACCCGACCCTGCTTTTCACCAATGCCGGCATGGTGCCGTTCAAGGATGTATTTCTGGGGCGCGACCCGCGCCCCTATGTGCGCGCAACCTCGGCTCAGCGCTGCGTGCGTGCCGGTGGCAAGCACAACGATCTGGATAACGTGGGGTATACCGCTCGTCACCACACCTTCTTCGAGATGTTGGGGAACTTCAGCTTCGGCGATTATTTCAAGCGCGAGGCCATTCGCTTCGCCTGGACGTTCCTGACCGAAACCCTGGGGCTGCCCAAGAGCAAGCTCTGGGTCACGGTCCATATCAGCGATGATGAAGCTGAGCGCATCTGGAAGGATGAGATCGGTATCGACCCTGAGCGTTTCTCCCGGCTGGATGAAGACAACTTCTGGCAGATGGGCGATACCGGCCCCTGCGGGCCGAGTTCCGAGATATTTTTCGATCATGGTCCCGAGGTCTGGGGCGGCCCGCCGGGAAGCCCAGAGGAAGACGGCGATCGTTATATCGAAATCTGGAACCTGGTGTTCATGCAGTTCGACCGTGACGCAAGCGGTACCTTGAACCCATTGCCCAAGCCGTCCATCGATACCGGTATGGGGCTGGAACGTGTCGCCGCTGTCATGCAAGGCGTACATTCCAACTACGAAATCGACCTGTTCCAGAATCTGCTCGCGGCGGCGGCTGAGGTAACCGGGTTCAACAACACGGAAAACCCTTCCCTGCGAGTGATCGCTGACCATATCCGTTCCTGTGCCTTCCTGATCGCTGATGGCGTCCTGCCCTCCAACGAGGGACGCGGTTATGTGTTGCGTCGCATCATTCGCCGCGCTATTCGTCACGGCCATACCCTAGGCGCCGAGGGGCCGTTCTTCCATCGGTTGGTGGATGCGCTGGATGTGGAAATGGGCGAGGCCTACCCGGAATTGCGCGAAGCGCGCGAGCAGATCGCCCGTGTGCTGCTGAAAGAGGAAGAGCAGTTTGCGCGCACTCTGGACCACGGCATCACACTGTTGGAAACCGCGCTGGACAAGCTGGAAGGCGTGGTGCTGCCCGGCGAAACCGTCTTCAAGTTGTACGACACCTACGGCTTCCCCTATGACCTCACGGCGGATGTATGCCGTGAGCGGGGGGTGCAGCTGGACGAAGAAGGCTTCAAGCGCGAGCTTGACGCCCAGCGTGAACGGGCGCGTGCCGCCAGCCAATTCGGCGCAGAGGCCAGCATCAATATCGAGCTTGAAGGTAAGACCGACTTCACTGGCTACGAGCAGCTGGAAGACAGTGCCCAGGTCATCGCGCTGATGGATAGCGCCGGCAATGAACTTGCCACCCTGAAAGCTGGCAAGAAAGGTTTGGTGGTGCTGGACCGCACGCCGTTCTACGCCGAGTCCGGCGGGCAGGCGGGCGATACCGGCTATCTCTACTTGGCCAACGGCCGGTTCGAGGTGACCGATACGCAAAAATACGCAAGCCACCACCTGCATCACGGGGTGCTGGTGGAAGGCGAGCTGACCGTCGGCGAGCCGGTGACCACCCAGGTGGATGCCGGTCTGCGCGATGCCACGGTGCGCAATCACTCGGCCACGCATTTGTTGCACAAGGCATTGCGCATGGTGCTTGGCGATCACGTTCAGCAGAAAGGTTCCTTGGTGACCGCTGAGCGGCTGCGTTTCGACTTCAGCCACTTCGAGCCCATGACCGCAGAACAGCTGGACGAGGTCGAGCGCATCGTCAATACGCAAATATTGGCCAATGCGCCGACCCGAACCGAACAGATGAGCCTGGAGCAGGCCAAGGCCAAGGGGGCGGCGGCCCTCTTCGAGGCCAAGTACGACGATAATGTCCGCGTGCTTACCATCGGCCCTGACGATTTTTCCATCGAGTTATGCGGTGGTACCCATGTGGGTCGCAGCGGCGATATCGGCTGCTTTCATGTGGTCTCGGAAGTGGGTATCGCCTCGGGAGTGCGGCGCATCGAAGCGATTACCGGTGAGAATGCCTTGAGCTATTTCCGTGAGCAGGAAAGTTGTTTGAATCGCATCGGTGAACGCCTGAAGGTCAAACCCGAACAACTGGAGTCGCGGGTCGAATCATTGGTCGAGCGTAACCGTACGCTGGAAAAAGAGCTCGAACAGCTCAAGGGCAAGCTGGCCAGTGCAGCAGGCAGCGATATGTTGAGTCAAGCCCGTGAGATCAGCGGTGTCAAGCTTCTCGCTACACAGCTGGAAGGCGTTTCCGGAAAGGAATTGCGCGGTATGCTCGACCAGCTCAAGAACAAGCTGGGTTCAGGCGTTATCGTGCTGGCGGTGGCCGACGAAGCCGCCGGTAAGGTCAGCTTGATTGCCGGGGTCACCCAGGACCTGACGGATCGCGTCAAGGCGGGCGAGCTGGTCAATTTCGTGGCTTCCCAGGTAGGCGGTAAAGGCGGTGGTCGTGCCGATATGGCGCAGGCCGGAGGAAGTCAGCCGGAGGCCTTGCCCGGTGCTCTGGAAAGTGTTCCCGGCTGGTTGGAAACTCAGCTCGGCTAAAAAAACCGGGCCGGTGGCGAAATGCTCCGGCCCGGTTTTTTGTTATTATCCTTGTTATTCATTTTGCATTTTCATTCACCCTCCATTCCCGGACGAACAGGAAAAACCGCATATGGCACTATACGTACAGAAGTTCGGCGGTACCTCGGTGGGCTCTCCTGAGCGCATCAAGGCCGTGGCGGAAAAGGTCAAGGGCTTCCGCGACCAGGGCCATCAGGTCGTGGTGGTGGTCTCCGCCATGAGCGGCGAAACCAACCGGTTGACCGAATTGGCCCGCTCAATCAATGAAGAACCCACTCCCCGTGAAATGGACATGCTGCTTTCCACCGGTGAGCAGGTGACGATTTCCTTGCTGGCGATGGCGCTTCAGCAGATCGGTGTTCCGGCTACCTCGCATACCGGTGCCCAGGTGGGTATTCATACCGACAGTGCCTATACCAAGGCGCGTATCCAGCGTATCGAAACCGATGATCTCAAGGCTGACCTGGATGATGGTCAGGTGGTTGTGGTCGCCGGCTTCCAGGGAGTGGATGAGGATGGCAATATCACCACGCTGGGCCGGGGCGGTTCGGATACTACCGGCGTTGCTCTGGCGGCGGCGTTGGGGGCTGATGAATGCCAGATTTACACCGATGTGGATGGCGTCTATACAACCGACCCCAGGGTATGCACCAAGGCCAAGCGCCTGGAACGCATAACCGTGGAGGAAATGCTTGAGCTTGCCAGCCTGGGCTCGAAGGTGCTGCAGATCCGCGCGGTCGAATTCGCCGGCAAGTACAACGTTCCCTTACGGGTGCTGTCGAGTTTCGAAGACGGCCCCGGCACCCTGATTGTTGCAGAATCCGACCAAGACGAGGACTCCATGGAAGAACCGCTGATTTCCGGTATCGCTTTTACCAAGAACGAAGCTAAGCTGACCCTGTTGAACACGCCTGATGTCCCTGGTGTTGCATCACGCATTCTCGGGCCGATTGCCGATGCCAATATCGAAGTCGACATGATCGTGCAGAATGTGGCACCAGCAGGCGATTACACCGACTTCACTTTCACTGTGGCCAAGGGCGACTACAAGGCTACCAAGCGTATTCTCGAAGAGATCGTGATTCCTGATCTGGGCGGCGGTGAGCTGCGTGGCGACGATAATATCGCCAAGGTGTCCCTGGTCGGTGTGGGTATGCGTTCGCATGCCGGGGTGGCTTCCAAGATGTTCCGCGTACTGGCGGATGAAAATATTAATATCCGTATGGTTTCTACCTCGGAAATCAAGATATCGGTCGTCATCGACGAGAAGCGCATGGAACTGGCGGTGAAGGCGTTGCACACGGCGTTTGGGCTGGATAAGTCCGATATTGAAAGCGAGTAACGCTCATATAGCGACCCTTCTACCCTGAAAAGGGACTCGCTACCGGGTGGTGGTGGGCTTTATTTCAACGGGAAGCGTTGAGTGCTACAAAACTGGAAGATTGGTGACTGGCATCACCATGCCGCATAATGGCATGGTGACGCTGTTGGCGTGCACATCCCGTTGCTACAAAACGACTGAGAAGGAGATCAGCCATGCTCATCTTGACCCGCCGTGTCGGCGAAACCCTGATGATCGGTGATGAAGTCACCGTGACTGTACTGGGTGTAAAAGGCAACCAGGTACGTATTGGTGTTAATGCACCTAAAGACGTCGCCGTACACCGTGAAGAGATTTATCAGCGCATTCAGCGTGAGAGAAGCAGTGAAGAAGGTGCCGAATAAAGTGCTTTCCACTGCCTGCCGAGCAGGCTGTTCCCGGTGTTGCCAAGCAAGATGGTTTGATGCGGGCGCGAAAAAATCGGCAGGATGACTGGACAAGCATCCCTGAAATCGGTAATATTCGCGCCGTGCCGTTAAGGAGAGGTGGCCGAGTGGCTGAAGGCGCTCCCCTGCTAAGGGAGTATAGGGTTTATAGCCCTATCGAGGGTTCGAATCCCTCTCTCTCCGCCAATCGGTAGATGTGAAGACAAGCGCCCGTAGCTCAGCTGGATAGAGTACCTGACTACGAATCAGGTGGTCGGAGGTTCGAATCCTCCCGGGCGCGCCATCTTCATCCATGAAGTTCGCTGTAAGTATCACGTTTTTACACCAGCCTTCATGCTTTCGTTCAGCGCCCGTAGCTCAGCTGGATAGAGTACCTGACTACGAATCAGGTGGTCGGAGGTTCGAATCCTCCCGGGCGCGCCAGATTTCAAACCCGTCCTCTCGCGAGGGCGGGTTTTCTGTTTCAGAATAACTTTTAAGAAATAGTTTTTCGGAATCGCTTTTTTCTTGTTTTTCTACTGGCTAGGCCTATTGCTGCTCGCATAGACGGTCTGGTGATCGTGTTTGGCGCCCTCGCTTTGCGAAGGGCGCTTTTTTTTAAGCCGCTCTCAGGACTTCCAGAAGTATAGCCAGATCGGTGATGCGCTTTAGCTGCTGGAAGCGTGTTTCCACCTCCTGGCTACGCAAGCGCATCTGAGCCAACCACTGTTTGACCAGAGAGACCACCACCCGTGGCGGCAGGCTTTGGCTCTGCCGAGCCGCGTAGCGCTGCAGCATGTCTGCCTGCATCGCCCAGGTGGTGGCGGGCAAGCGCTCGCCCGTGGCTTGCCAGTGGCGAATGCGGGCTGCCAGCCAAGGGTCGGCCAGAGCGCCTCGTCCCAGCATGACATCGCGACAGCCGGATAGGGTGCGCGCTTTCCAATAATCTTCCAGCGTCCAGATATCGCCATTGGCGACCACGGGAATGCGTAAACGGTGATGAATCTTGCCTATCCATTCCCAGTGTGCCGGTGGGCGGTAGCCTTCGTCGCGAGTGCGGCCATGTACCACTAGCTGGCGAGCGCCCCCGGCTTCGACGGCCAGGGCGCACTCAAGTGCCAGGCGGCGATCAGCGAACCCGAGGCGGATCTTGGCGGTCACGGGGATGTGCTCGCCTACGGCATCGGCCACCGCCTGGACGGCCTGATGCAAGCGATCCGGCCGACGCAGCATTGAGGCGCCACCATCATGCCGGTTGACAATCTTGGCTGGGCAACCAAAGTTAAGATCTATGCTGATCGCCCCCAAGGCCAATGCCTGTCGGGCATTGGTGGCCAGTGCCTCGGGTTGGGAGCCCAGTAACTGAAGATGCACCGGTACCCCGCTAGGCGTTGCAACCGGTGCGCTGTCGAGTTCCGGGCAATGTTTGCGAAACACTCGCGGCGGAAGACGTGCATCGACCACGCGGACGAATTCCGTTACCGCCCAGTCGAAACCGGGTATCCGGGTCAGGAGGTCGCGCGTGGTGGCATCGATGACGCCTTCCATCGGCGCCAAGCCAATTTTTCCATCTTGTAGTAAATTAACAACGTTGACTTCCACCATGGCGACCTTGCAATCTTTTCAGGGTGTGGCAGGTTAATGCATCATTCTTAGTGCGCCAAGTTGCTTTTCTAGGCTGTTATACTGGCAACACCCGCAAATTTTCAGGAGAAAAACCGTATGCAGGATACACAGCTGCTCCATGAAGGACTGGCCTTGATGGGACTGGGTATGGGGTTTGTTTTTGTTTTTCTTACGGTTTTGGTAATCAGCGTCACGCTGATGTCGGGCGTAATCCGGCGTTTTGCCCCCGAGGCTGCGCCCGCCGCGACAGGTAAACCAGCGACGCCAACAGCGCCGGGCACCCCCCAGGAAGATGAACTGAAGGTGGTGATCAGCACTGCCATTCACCGATATCGCAACCGTCACCGGAATTGAACCGCACACGACAGGCCGTTTGGGTGCCTGTCGTGTGTCGTTTTCGTGCTTTTATTTCCTATGCATATTTGCGTCTTTTTTCTTCATTTTTCATTAAAACGACACTAGGGCCTACATCATGAACGACACAAAACGTCCTTTAGGCATCACGGATGTGGTGCTGCGCGATGCGCACCAGTCACTGTTTGCCACGCGCATGCGCCTGGATGACATGCTGCCGATCGCCGAAAAACTCGACAAGGTGGGCTTCTGGTCGCTGGAGTCCTGGGGTGGCGCAACCTTCGACGCCTGTATTCGTTACCTGGGGGAAGACCCCTGGGAGCGCATTCGGGCCCTCAAGGAAGCGATGCCCAATACCCCGCAACAGATGTTGCTGCGTGGCCAGAACCTGCTGGGGTACCGCCACTACGCCGACGATGTGGTGGATAAATTTGTCGAGCGGGCCAAGACCAATGGGGTGGATGTCTTCCGGGTGTTCGATGCCATGAACGACCCGCGCAACCTGGAGCGGGCGATCAAGGCGGTGCGCCAGGTGGGCGGTCACGCCCAAGGCACGATTTCCTACACCGTGAGCCCCGTTCACACCCTGGACAGCTGGGTCGATCTGGCCCGGTCGATCGCCGACATGGGCGCGGATTCGCTGGCGATCAAGGACATGGCCGGGCTGCTGACGCCTTACACGGCATTCGAACTGGTGACGCGGCTGAAAAAAGAGCTGTCGATTCCCATTCACATGCAGTGCCACGCCACCACCGGACTTTCCACCGCGACCATTCTCAAGGCGGTGGAAGCGGGTATCGATAATGTGGATACCGCGATTTCGTCGATGTCGATGACCTATGGCCACAGCCCCACCGAATCGGTCGTGGCGATGCTCAAGGACACCGGCCGGGATACCGGGCTGGATCTGGAATTGCTCGAAGATATCGCCGGTTATTTCCGTGAGGTACGCAAGAAGTACGCCGCCTTCGAAGGTTCGCTCAAAGGCATCGACTCGCGCATCCTGATCGCCCAGGTGCCCGGCGGCATGCTGACCAACATGGAAGGCCAGCTCAAGGAGCAGGGTGCCGGTGACAAGCTCGATGCCGTGCTCGAAGAAATTCCGCGGGTGCGCGAGGACCTAGGCTTCATTCCGCTGGTCACGCCCACCTCTCAGATCGTCGGCACACAGGCGGTGATGAACGTCATGATGGGCGAGCGCTACAAGTCGATTTCCAAGGAAGTCCAGGCGCTGCTCAAGGGCGAGTACGGTACCGCCCCGGCGCCGTTCAACAAGGAACTGCAGAACCGCGTGCTCGAGGGCGGTGAGCCGATCACCTGTCGCCCGGCGGACAACCTCAGCCCGGAAATGGATAGGCTCACCACCGAGCTCAGGGAGAAGGCCAGGGCCGAGGGCATCCGTCTGGCCGAGGGCGAGCGCGAGATCGACGATGTACTCACCTATGCGCTGTTTCCGCAGATCGGCCTGAAGTTCCTCAAGAACCGCGACAATCCGGACGCCTTCGAACCGGTCCCCCAGGCTGAACAGGCAACGGCGCAACCTAAAGTGCCGGCCAAGCCCGCTGCCAAGGCCCCGGCTCCTGCCGCCGCCCCGGAAACCTACACCATCAAGCTCAATGGCAAGGCCTATGTGGTGGAAGTCGCTGAAGGCGGCGAGGTCGGCGATATTCAGCCGTCGGCCGCAAGCCCGGCATCCGTGTCGCACGACGAAGGCTCTGCCCCTTCGTCGGGAGACGTCATCAGTGCGCCCTTGGCGGGCAATATCTTCAAGGTCAACGTCAAGCCCGGCGATAGCGTGGCCGACGGTGACGTGGTGATCATTCTCGAAGCCATGAAAATGGAAACCGAAGTGCGGGCCGCCAGCGCCGGTACCGTCACCGCGGTCAAGGTCGGCGAAGGCGATAGCGTTGCCGTCGGCGACACCCTGATCGAACTTTAAGGGCAGGACATGGATAAATTACACATCCTGTGGGAAGGGTCAGGGCTATATAACCTAGAAGTGGGCCAGGCCGTGATGATTGCGGTGGGCCTCTTGCTGTTGTACCTGGCCATCTACAAGAAATTCGAACCGCTGCTACTGGTCCCGATCGGTTTCGGCGGTATCCTGGCCAATATTCCTGAAGCGGGGCTGGCGATTTCCGCGCTGGACCAAGCCATCGAGGTGGCGAAACCCGCTGTGCTGCAGCAGATAGCGATGGCACTTGAGGCGACGCTGGATCCGTTAGCCGGGGTTGAAGCATGGCGGGAATCGCTGAAAGCCATGGCCCATGACGCCGCTGCCCCGGATCAGCTGCGCGCGGCCAAGGATGTCGCCATGAGTGTCGGTTATGGCGACGGCATGCTCTACAGCTTCTATAGCGTCGCGATCGCTTCAGGCATTGCGCCGCTGATCATCTTCATGGGCGTGGGGGCGATGACCGACTTCGGCCCGCTGCTGGCCAACCCACGCACGCTGTTCCTGGGGGCCGCTGCGCAGTTTGGTATTTTCGCCACGCTGTTTGGCGCGGTGGCGCTGTCGTCGATGGGCGTGATGGACTTCTCGCTGAACCAGGCGGCCGCCATCGGCATCATCGGCGGGGCGGATGGCCCGACCTCGATTTACGTGTCCAGCGTCCTGGCACCGGAGCTGCTGGGGGCCATCGCGGTGGCCGCCTACGCCTACATGGCGCTGGTACCGCTGATCCAGCCGCCGATCATGAAGCTTCTGACCTCACGGAAAGAACGCGAAATCACCATGACCCAGCTGCGGCCGGTCTCGAAGCTGGAAAAAATCATCTTCCCGCTGATGCTGCTGATTCTGGTCGCGCTGTTTCTGCCCGATGCGGCCCCGCTGCTGGGGATGTTCTGCTTCGGTAACCTGATGCGCGAGTGTGGCGTGGTCGAGCGCTTGTCGGATACCGCCCAGAATGCCCTGATCAATATCGTCACCATCATTCTGGGGCTTTCGGTCGGGTCCAAGCTGATGGCGGAAAGCTTTCTGTCGGTGGAGACGCTGGGTATTCTGGGGCTAGGCATTGTGGCCTTCGGCATCGGCACCGCCGCCGGGGTATTGATGGCCAAGCTGATGAACCTGATGAGCAAGATGCCGATCAACCCCTTAATCGGTGCCGCCGGTGTCTCGGCGGTCCCCATGGCGGCGCGGGTGGCCAACAAGGTGGGGTTGGAATCCAACCCGCACAACTTCCTGCTGATGCATGCGATGGGGCCCAACGTGGCCGGGGTCATCGGTTCGGCGGTGGCCGCCGGGGTGATGATCAAGTACCTAGGTTAAGTACTTGAGAAAGCCACCTGGCTTGAACGTATCGCTGGCAAGAATATAAATAACGCGGCATGCCCTGGCATGTCGCGTTATTTTTTGGCGTCGAGATCCTGGTAGCCGAGTGACGTTTTCAAACGGTTTTCCAGTGGTGAAAGATCCACAGGCTGGTCGCTGGGCCAACCGATGGTCAGATGGGCACCCTGGGCATCATAGGTCACGTCGGTGATAGGAATGGCCTGTTCGGCTAGCCAGGCTCGCGCTTCGGCTTCGCCCGCAAACGGCAGTTGCAAGCCGTAACGGCGGCGCTCCACCAGCTCCCGGGTGGGTAAGTCGACAAGTGCGGCGCTGACTGCCTGAGCGTAGGCCCGCGCCAGCCCGCCGGTTCCCAGCTTGGTGCCGCCGAAGTAGCGAGTCACCACGCAGCCGATCTGCCCCAGCCCGCTGCCTTCCAGCACCTGAAACATGGGGCGTCCGGCGGTGCCGCCCGGTTCACCGTCATCGGAAAAGCCGATGTGGTTCTGCTCGCCGGGGGGGCCGGCGATGAAGGCGCTGCAATGATGGCTGGCATTGGGGTGAGCAAGGCGGGCTGCACCGAGTAGAGCCTGGAACTCGGCGGGAGACGGCGCATGGCTGACCCAGGTAATGAAGCGGCTTTTTTCCACCTCGGTATCGGCACTGTGCCATGTCTCAGGAGGAAGTTGTGGAACGAGGTAGCGCATCAGTGCGCCGTGACATGGCGATTGATGCCCATGACCAGGCCCAGCACCTGAATGTCACGATTATGCAGGAACATGGCGGGCTGCAGGGTGTCGGCGGGGAGCAAATGAACCCCGAGCCGGCTGATCGAGAGCTTTTTCAAGGTGATTTCCTGTTGATTGATCTCTGCGGTAAGCGTTTCTTCATCGGCGTCGTTCTGGAAGCGCCGGATAATGATGACATCGCCATCGAAAAGGTTGCAATCATGCAGGGCATTACCGCGAATTTTCACGGCATAGGTATTGCGGCGCATGACTCTATCCTGAGAAGGAGAAGTCGTGCGAGGAGAGGGTACGGCGGAAGAAGGCAGCATCAGGGAGCTCCTGGCGGTAGCGTAAAGCGATGGGCTGTCATCAATGGTGAGAGTTTCCATACGTAGCGTTTCTTGAGCATGTCTTTTTATACAGTGACTGCCAGTATAGACCTGTCTTTAATTACAGTGCCAGCTTCGACTCTCAACGTTTGGCATTCCATGCGACCTGGCGCCGCAGGACTCGACTAGCGACAAACTACCTTTCCGTGTAAAGTCTGGCTCGAATTCAATATGCCGGGAGAGTCCCCTTTGAGCCTGCGGCTACACGCCCGAAACCTAGCCTGTGAGCGCGATGATCGCTGGCTTTTTCAAGGTCTCGACCTGGAGGTGCGCGGCGGTGAAATCGTGCGAATCGAGGGGCCTAACGGGAGTGGTAAAACCACGCTGTTGAAGATCCTTTCCGGCCAGCTGACGGAATATGAGGGTGAGCTCTTCTGGAACGACACGCCCATGCGTCAGGCGCGCGAGCATTTTCTGGCCAACCTGCTGTATCTGGGGCATGCCCCCGGGGTCAAGGCGGGGCTGACACCCTTGGAAAACCTGAAGTGGTATCAGGCGTTGAGTGGTGAGACCGGCAATGAAACGGCTCGCTTCGCTGCACTGGAAAGCGTTGGGCTCGCCGGGTTCGAAGACTTGCCGGCCGGCCAGCTTTCCGCCGGCCAGCAACGTCGCGTCGCCTTGGCACGGCTGGAACTGACCCCGCGTGCCCTTTGGGTGCTGGATGAGCCGTTTACCGCCATTGATCGAGAGGGTGTCGCAGCACTCGAAGCGCGGCTTGTGGCTCATGCGCGGGCCGGGGGCAGTGTTGTGGTCACCACCCATCATGAGTTGGCGGCATCAACAGCATTAAGGCGCATTCAGCTGGGTCAAGGAGATAACCTTGCAGGTATCTGATACAGCTCCCGTGGCCTCTGCTGGCGTGGCGCTTGGGGAACCCGGCGGTAATCTCATGGTCGCTATTACGGCGACCCTAAAGCGTGACCTGACGTTGATGTTGCGACGGCGAGGCGAAATGCTCAATCCACTGGTGTTCTTCGCGCTGGTGATCACCTTGTTTCCGATCGGCATTTCTCCCGACCCCGAACTGCTCGCGTTGATCGCACCAGGGCTTTTATGGGTGGCGGCGCTACTGGCGGCCCTGCTTTCCCTGGACAGTCTGTTTCGCAGTGATTATGACGATGGCAGCTTGGAGCAACTGATGCTGGCTCCCCAGCCGTTGGCGGCATTGAGCCTGGCCAAAGTAGCGGTACATTGGTTGTTGACCGGCTTGCCCCTCGCCCTGATGGCGCCGGTGCTGGGCATCATGTTGGCGCTGCCGGCGGGCAGTTATTTGATCCTGGCCCTTTCGCTGGCGTTGGGTACCGCCAGCTTGAGTCTTATCGGGGCGATTGGTGCAGCGCTTACCGTGGGGCTGGCGAAAGGCGGTGTCCTGCTTTCGCTGCTGGTGTTGCCACTCTACATTCCGGTATTGATTTTCGGTACCGGTGCCGTCCAGGCGGCCGTTTTCGGTGATGGCGTCACCGCGCACCTGGCTATTCTAGGCGCGCTACTGGCAGGTGCGCTGATCTTCGCCCCTTGGGCAATTGCAGCCTCGCTGCGAATCAGTATCAACGGTTGAGGACGAATACAGAATGTGGGCTTTCATTCATAAACTGGGTTCGCCCAAGTGGTTTTACCGCATCAGCGCCAAGCTGCAACCTTGGTTCTGGGTGGCGGCAGCCGGTCTGATCGTGACCGGCTCGCTCTGGGGGCTGGCTTTCGCTCCGGCGGACTACCAGCAGGGCAACAGCTTTCGTATCCTCTATGTGCACGTCCCCGCAGCATTTCTGGCGCAATCGATCTTCGTGTCGATGGCGATAGCCGGGCTGGTGTACATGGTGTGGAAGATCAAGGTGGCGGACATGGCGGCGGCGGTCATGGCGCCGCTGGGAGCGGCGATGACCTTCATCTCGCTATTTTCCGGCGCGGTCTGGGGCGTGCCCACCTGGGGAACCTGGTGGATGTGGGATGCGCGTCTGACCTCGATGCTGATACTGCTGTTTCTGTATTTGGGTGTGATTGCCTTGCGTGGTGCCTTTACCAGCCGCGACAGTGCCTCACGTGCCGCCTCCGTGCTGGCCATGGTGGGGGTGATTAATATTCCGATCATCAAGTATTCGGTAGACTGGTGGTACACCTTGCACCAACCGGCCACCTTTACCATTACCTCGCGTCCGGCGATGCCCACTGAAATGTGGCTGCCGTTGCTGCTGATGGTGTTGGGTTTTTACAGTTTTTTCATTGCACTGACGTTGATGCGCACCCGCAGTGAAATATTGCGGCGTGAATCGAATAAACGCTGGGTGCGTGAGTTGGTAGAGGAAGGACAATGATGGCATTCGATTCGTTTGCAGATTTCCTCGCCATGGGCGGCCATGCGCCTTATGTGTGGTCCTCCTGGGGAATCACCTTCTTGTTGCTGATCGTCGCCGTATTGCATGCGCGCTTCGAGCGGCGCCAACTGCTCACGACACTCCGGCGGCGTGTTCGCCGCGAACAGGCACGCCATCAGCCGGTGGCATCTCAGGCCCCGTTGAACACAGCTCAAGGTGGAGGCAATCATGACCCCCAAGCGTAAACAGAAACTCTTTATCGTACTCGGCCTGGTGTCATTGGCGGCAATTGCCATCGGGCTGACCTTGTATGCCCTGCGGGCCAATATCAATCTGTTCTTCAGCCCGGTGCAGATTGCGGCGGGTAGCGCTCCCATGGAACGACAGATTCGTGCCGGCGGCATGGTCAAGGAAGGGTCCGTGTCGCGTAACAAAGAAAGCCTGGAAGTGGAATTCAAGGTGACCGACTACGTCGATGACCTGGAGGTCTATTACAGCGGCATTCTGCCGGACCTGTTCCGTGAGGGTCAGGGCGTGGTGGTCGTGGGTGAGCTGCAGAGCGACGGGCGTTTTCGTGCCGATCAGGTACTGGCGCGCCATGATGAGAACTATATGCCCCCGGAAGTGGCTCAAGCCTTGGAAGAGGCCGGCTATTCTCCCGCCGACTATCAGGCCAAGGCGGCTGAAGTGGGCAAACGCCTGGAAGCCCAAGGTAATGCCGAACCCAGCCAGTATTGATCCGGAGCCCTCATGTTGATCAAGATGATTCCTGAAGTCGGCCATTTTGCGCTGATCATCGCGTTGCTGCTGGCCGTAGTGCAAGCGATTGTCCCGCTGGCCGGTGCCGCTACACGGCGTCCGTTGTGGATGGCCTACGGCCGCCCCATGGCGATGGGCCAATTTCTGTTCGTGTCGATTGCATACGCCTGTTTGACCGCCAGTTACATGCTGGATGATTTCAGCGTGGCCAACGTGGCCAATAACTCCAATTCCTTGTTGCCCTGGTATTACAAGTTCAGCGCGGTATGGGGAAACCATGAAGGGTCTGTCCTGCTGTGGAGCTTGATGCTTGCAGGCTGGGCCTGTGCGGTCGCGGTGTTCTCGCGAGACTTGCCCCGGGATATGGTGGCCCGGGTGCTTGGTATCCTGGGCATGGTCTGCATGGGGTTCTTGCTGTTCATTCTGGTGACCTCAAACCCATTTGAACGCCTGTTGCCCAACATGCCCCAGGACGGCGCCGATCTTAACCCCCTGCTGCAGGATTTTGGCCTGGTGGTGCATCCGCCCATGCTCTATATGGGTTATGTGGGCTTTTCGGTGGTGTTCGCCTTTGCCATTGCGGCATTGCTGGGAGGGCGGCTGGATGCTGCCTGGACACGCTGGGCACGTCCCTGGACCAATCTGGCCTGGGCCTTTCTCACGGTAGGCATCGCGCTGGGCAGTTGGTGGGCTTACTACGAGCTTGGCTGGGGTGGCTGGTGGTTCTGGGATCCGGTGGAAAACGCCTCTCTGTTGCCCTGGCTGTCAGGTACCGCCCTGATTCACTCGCTTGCGGTGACTGAAAAACGCGGCTCGTTCAAGAGTTGGACCGTACTCCTGGCGATTACCACCTTTTCGCTGTCGTTGATGGGCACTTTCCTGGTGCGCTCGGGGGTTCTCACCTCGGTGCATGCCTTCGCCAACGATCCAGCCCGCGGCTTCTTCATTCTCGTTCTGTTGGCCATCACGGTGGCGCTATCCCTACTGTTATTCGCTCTGCGCGCGCCACGGGTGAGCCAGAACGTGGGCTTCAGCTGGTTGTCGCGGGATGCCTTGTTGCTGATCAACAATATCCTGTTGGTGATCATGACGGTGACGGTGTTGTTGGGAACCATTTATCCCTTGATTCTGGATTCCTTGGGGCTGGGCAAGATCAGCGTGGGTCCGCCTTACTTCAACTCCTTGTTCGTCCCTTTGACCGTGCTCCTGTGTGTCTTCATGGGGCTTGGGCCGTCTTCACGCTGGAAGCGCATGTCGGTCTCGGCATTGGCTCGCAAGCTATGGATGTCTGGGGTGGCCGCACTGGCCATCGGGATATTGGCGCCATTGGTATATGGCGGCAGCTGGAATCTTTGGGTGTCGCTGGGCATCGTCTCGGCGCTTTGGATCGTGCTGCCCATGCTGCGTGACATGTTCGACAAGACACGTAACGCCAGCTCGTTTCTCAGTGGACTGCGCAAGTTGTCGCTGGCCTACTGGGGTATGGTGCTAGGACATTTGGGTGTCGCGGTTACCATCATCGGGGTCACGGTGGTTTCCAACTACAATATCGAACGCAATGTGCGCATGACCCCCGGGGAGACGGTCGAAGTGGCGGGTTATCAGTTCACCATGACCGAGCTGGGCAGCCGTCGCGGCCCCAACTTCCTGGCCGATACCTCAACACTGCAGGTGCAGCGTGGCGAGGATGGACGCAGCTTTACCATGCGCCCGGAAAAGCGCCTGTATATCGCCACCGGCATGCCGATGACCCAGGTCGCGCTGCGCCCTGGCTTGTTCCGTGACCTTTATGTCGCCATGGGCGAAGACCTGGGTGATGGTAGCTGGGCCATGCGTGTGCAGTACAAACCCTTCGTGCGCTGGTTATGGCTAGGGGCTCTGTTGATGGCTGCAGGGGGCATCATGGCGATTGCCGACAAACGTTATCGGCGCTTGGCGGGCCGGCGTGAGACGCAGCCCGGACAGACCCAAACCCCCTCTCGGGAGGCCACCGCATGAAGCGCCGTTTGTTGTTGCTGCTACCGCTGGTGGGTTTCCTGTTGCTGGCGCTTTTCTTCTATCGGGGCTTGGCACTGGACCCTTCGCATCGCGATTCAGCGTTGATGGCACGTGATTTTCCCGCCTTCGATCTGGCCACTCTGGAAGAGCCGGAAAGGCGGGTGGATACCTCGCTGCTCGAAGGTGAGGTGACGTTGGTCAATGTATGGGGCGAGTGGTGTCCCGCCTGTAAGCAGGAAATGCCGCAACTTCTGAGCCTTGCCGAACAAGGCATTCGCATGGTGGGGATCAATTACCGAGATACCCGTGAAAAGGGGCTGCAGTTCCTGGATGAATTCGGCAACCCTTTTGAAGTCAATATCTTCGATCCCGAGGGAGACCTGGGGTTCGAACTGGGAGTCTATGGGGCGCCGGAAACCTTTCTGGTCGATCGTGATGGCGTGATTCGCTACCACCATACCGGCTATATCTCTCCGGCGGATGTGCGCGACACGATTTTACCGGAGGTGGAAAAATGGCAATGATCCGCCCGTTCCTGGGGTTAGCAACCGCATTGGCAATGGCGCTGATGCTACTGGGAAATAGTAGCGTTGCGATGGCGGCCGGCATCGAAATTCGTGAGTTCGATGACCCGGTGATGGAGCAGCGTTACCGTGACTTGACCGGCTCCATGCGTTGCCCGTTATGCGAAAATCAGGCGATTGATGACTCGGATGCGCCGATTTCCGCCGACATGCGTCAGCGAGTGTATGTATTGCTGCAAGACGGGCGTGCGGATATCGAGATCGTCGATCATATGGTGCAACGTTTCGGCGAATACATCCTTTATAATCCGCGTCTGGAAAATCGTACCTATCTCCTCTGGGGCACCCCTATTGCGCTGACGCTGGCCGGCTTGCTGCTGGTGGTGTTAATGGTGCGTAGCCGACGCAATGCCGCGGCCCGAGCGCTGAGTCCGGAAGAGCGCGCCCGCTTAAATGACCTGATCAACCGTAAGAGGCCTAAATGACGCTGCTCTGGATCGCTTTCGCTATATTGCTGTTGCCGGCCTTGTGGTTGTTGATCTCGCCGTTGCGCCAAGCCCGCGAGTGGCACGACGCCCAGCAATATTTTGAAGCCAATGACACTTCCGCGGAACAGAATGTGGCGATTTTCAGGCGTCGAGTCGAATCTCTCGAGGCGGCGCTGGCGCGGGGTGATATCGACCAGGCACGTTTCGATGAAGACCGCCTGGAACTTGAGCGTAGCCTGCTCGAAGATACCGCCAACGACCAACGCCGCCCACTCAAGTCGCCTTCCTCCGGGCGCTTGATGGTGCCTATTGCCATGCTGGTCGTGGTGAGTGCTGCGGTGATCGGCTACCAGCAGGAAGGCGCAGAAGGTGATCTGGCCCTCTATGCAGTGCAGCAGGAAGTGCAGAGCCATCCCGAGGGGTCGCTGAGCATGTATATCGAGCGTCTGGAAGAACAGGCAGAGAGGCAACCCGACAACCCTAATGTCTGGTCTGCCCTGTTTCCGCTATACCGCGATTCCGGCAAGGTGTCCGAGGCAGTGGATGCGCTGGAGCGCTTGATCGAACTCGAAGGGCGTATTCCTCCTTTGCTGGCGCAGTTGGCGCAAATACGTTTTTTCATGGCTGGACGTGAATTGACCGCCGAGGTGCAGGCATTGGTCGATGAAACGCTAGAGCAGGACCCGCGTCAGCCCACCGTGCTGGGCATGTTGGGTATCGAAGCTTTTGAGCGTGGTGCTTATGAAAAGGCCATTGGTCACTGGCGCCGTGCAGTGGCCAATGTCCAGGACACTGCAACGGCTGAGTCGCTGCGCGAGGGAATTCGGGTGGCTCAGCAACGTATGGGTGTCGAACCGGAAGCGGCAGAGCTATCTGCTGCCGAAGGTCCGGGAATTCAGGTGCGTGTAAGTCTGGATGCGTCTCTGGTCGGTCAGGTTGAAGACGATGCCACCGTGTTCGTGACCGCGCGTGACCTGGAAGGGGAACTCCCGCCACTGGCCGTGGTACGCGCTGTGGTGGGTGAGCTTCCCATGACCGTGGTGCTTGATGACAATGTCGCGATGGCGCCGCAGGCAACGCTTTCCATGGTCGATCAGGCACGCCTGATGGTGCGCGTGTCGCCTTCAGGCCAGGCCACGCCACAACCGGGAGACCTGTTCGGCCAATTGGATAACGTCCGCGTGGGTGAGAGCGACGCTGAACCGGTAGAGGTCGTTATCGACCGTGTCTTTGAATAAAACATTGAACGTTGTACCGGCCGAGCCCATTCGATGCGTTTGATCTCGATTCGGCTGGCTGGCTTCAAGTCGTTCGTTGATCCGGTGACAGTACCCTTCGATGGCAATATGACCGCCATCGTCGGACCCAATGGCTGCGGCAAGTCCAACATCATCGATGCGGTGCGTTGGGTCATGGGCGAGTCCTCCGCCAAGACCTTGCGTGGCGAATCCATGGCCGATGTCATTTTCAATGGCGCCACCGGGCGCAAGCCGGTGGGCCAGGCCACCATCGAGCTGCGTTTCGACAACCGCGACGGAAGCATGGGCGGACTCTACGCCCAATATGCCGAAATTGCGGTCAAGCGACTGGTAACCCGAGACGGCCAGTCGAGCTATTTCTTCAACGGTCAGAAATGTCGACGGCGCGATATCGCCGATCTATTCATGGGCACCGGTCTTGGCCCGCGTTCCTACGCGATTATCGGTCAGGGCATGATTTCACGCCTGATCGAGGCTCGCCCGGATGACTTGCGGGCCACGCTCGAAGAGGCCGCGGGAATATCCAAGTACAAGGAGCGTCGGCGAGAAACCGAAAACCGCATGCGCCGCACCCAGGAAAACCTGGAGCGCCTGGATGACATTCGCGAAGAGCTCGACAAGCAGCTCGATCGCTTGAAGCGTCAGGCGGAGGCCGCTCAACGTTATCGAGACCTGAAACAGCAGGAATACCGGCTCAAGGGAGAGCTGGCGCTTTTGCGTGGACGTACGTTGCGTGCCGAGCAAACCGCCCAGGAAAATCGCGTCAACGAGCTCGAAACCGCCGTCGAGCGTGATGTGCTGGGGGTCCGGCAGTGTGAAAGTCGCCTTGAGCAAGCCCGTCTGGCGCATGACCGTCTGGCCGAAGACCTGGAGCGTCATCAACAGCGCTTTTTCGAAACCACCACCGCCATTGCCCGCCTGGAACAGGATAGTGCCCACCGACGCAGCCGGGATGCCCAGTTGGCCAGTGATATAGCCGCTGCGGTCAAGGAACAGGCGGAGCAACGCCAGATTCATGCCGGCGATGCCGAGCGCCTGGAGACGATTACCCAGCGCCTGGCTGAACTTGCGCCGGAACAGGCGGCGCTGGAAGAGCAGCTCGACGATATAGAGGAAACCCAGCAACAATGTGAGCCCGAGGCCAGGGCCGCTGAGCAGGCGTGGGAGGAAGCCAATGCCGGCTGGCAACAGGCTAGCCGTGATGCCGAACGGCGCCAGGACCAGCTGCGTGATCTGGAAAGTCGCATCACGCGCCATCAAGCGGATATTCAGCGCCGCCATCAACAGCGCAGTGAACTGGAAAGCTTCGAGGCGCTTGAGATAGCTCACCAGCAAGCGCTGGAACGCCTGACGATCGTCGAAGACCAGACCCAGGCGTTTGCCGTGCGTCGTGACGCCTTGCAGCAGGCGCGTACCGAACGTCGCGATGCCCAGCAGCGCCTTGAGCAAGAGCGTGACCTCTGTCGCGACAAGGTCAGTCAATGCCAGGGAGAGCTGGCATCGCTTCAGGCATTGCTTGATGTCGCCCTGGCCGATCACGACCCTCAACTGAGCGAGGCACTCAAGCAGCGGGGGCTGGAAAATACGCCTCGCCTGGGCGAAACCCTGGAAGTGGCAGACGGCTGGGAACGGGTCGTCTCCTGGGTGCTGGCGCCTTGGCTGAATGCCCGGTTGGTCGGTACGCAACAACTGAGTTTATTGGATAGCCAGGTAGCGGCGGACTGGCAGTTGGTCGATGCTGCACAAAGCGGTGAGGCTTCTGCGGCGTCCTTGGCTGCGCTCGTTTCAGGAACGGGGGCCCTGAGCGACTGGCTGAGCCGGATTTACTGTGTCGACAGCGGCGCAGAGGCATTGGCGATAGCCGCTCGATTGCCCGACCACTCATCTGAATGGCATAGCGTGCTTAGCCGGGATGGCGTGTGGTGTGGCAACGGCTGGCTATGCCGCCAGGGTGAAGGCGAGGGGGTGGATGCCCTGCTGGTCACCCGTCGTCGCTACGCGGACACGCAACAGCAGCTAGAGCATAGCCTGACGCAACTGGAAGCCTGTGAAAGCAAGCGACTGGAAGAAAGTGAACGCTTGCATGAGGTGGAGAAATCCCTCGATACCCTGGCTCAGGAAGAGCGCGACCATGCCACCGACCATCAGCGCCTGGCGCTCAAGGAACGCGAACTTTCCAACCGGCTGATGCATCTGAAAAGTCGTGGCATGGAGCTGGACGAGGAGCTTGCCCAGTTGCAAGCGGATGCCGCCGAACTCGAACTGACCCTGGACGAACAGCGCGAGCAATGGGACCAGGCCATGACCCGTCTGGAAGAGGCTGCTCTGAGGCGCGAACAATGCGAGCAGGCCAGGCAGGTGGCACGAGAGCAACTCGGCCTTTTGCGCGAGCGTCATGCCCCTCTGAAAGACCAGCAGCAAGCCTTTGCACTGGAAACCCAGCGTTTGATGACCGAGCGTGACGGCCTGCTGGCTCAGCAATCCCGCAACGACGACACTCAGGAGCGTCTGGCGTTACGCATAGCCGAGCTTGAAGAAATGCGCGAAGCCTTGATCGAGCCGGATGAACTGGGGCGTGAAGAACTCGATGAGCTTTTGGAGCGCCGCGCCCGGGAAGAGCAGGGCCTCAATCAAGTCCGCCAGCAGTCCCAGGCGTTGGCCGAACAGTTGCGTGCGGATGAGCAGGCTCGCCAACAACATGAGCGAAGCCTGGAGCAAAGTCGCGAATACCTTCAGCAGCGACGCATGGATGTTCAGGCACTTTCGCTCAAGGCCGCCGCTCAAGAAGAACAACTGGCCGAGCTGGGCCACGATGCCCAGGTGCTGGGCGAGAGCCTGGCGGTTGATGCCACTGAAACGGCCTGGCAACAGCAGCTCGAAAGCACCGCCGAGAAAATTCGTCGATTGGGAGCGATCAACCTGGCGGCGATCGAGGAGTACGAACAACAAGCCGAGCGGCGCGATTACCTGGAGGCCCAGCATCAGGAGCTTAGTGAAGCGCTGGAGACGCTGGAACGGGCCATTCGGCGCATCGACCAGGAAACACGGCTACGCTTCCGGGCCACCTTCGATCAAGTCAATGAAGGGCTGCAAGTTCTGTTTCCGCGTGTTTTCGGGGGTGGCGCGGCCTGGCTGACCTTGACCGGCGATGACCTCCTGGAAACCGGGGTGGCGATCATGGCACGACCTCCGGGCAAGAAAAACAGCACTATTCATCTGCTTTCGGGGGGAGAAAAAGCGTTGACGGCGCTTTCATTGGTATTTGCTATCTTTCAATTGAATCCCGCGCCGTTCTGCATGCTTGATGAAGTGGATGCGCCTCTCGATGATGCAAACGTCGGCCGTTATGCCAAACTCGTCAAGGAGATGTCAGAAAGCGTCCAGTTCATCTATATCACTCACAACAAGATTGCCATGGAAGCCGCCGAACGTTTAATGGGTGTGACGATGCAGGAACCTGGCGTGTCTAGACTTGTCTCTGTTGGGGTGGAAGAAGCGGCTGCCTTGGCTGACGCTAGCATCTAGTAAGTAGCCAATGGCATGTTGATAGAAATAAGTTCCACTTTTTGCATGACGTCGCGCCATTTTTAGCTAAACTTTAAAGTGCTGCTTGTCAGTCTAAAGTAACAAACAAGTAGCGATAAAATAAGAATGTTGGCAAAAATTGGCTCTTTTTGTAGCAATCGCGCTATGCTTGCGGGCAGTATTTATTCAGGCACGGTGACTTAGCAACAGGCAAGACGACCCATGGAATTTTCAACATGGAATTAAGAGAGTGGCTTATCATTCTGGGGCTGGCGTTAGTAACGCTAATCGTCATAGACGGTGTACGGCGTTTACAACGACAGCGTCGTGTCCCTCGCCTGGACCAGGCGGAAGACAACCCCACGAGTTCGGCAGCATCAGCTACCGATCCGGAAGAGGCGGCGCGCGAGGCGGAAATTAATTGGGAGCTGCCTAATGGCGGCGCAAGGGTGATTCGCTCGGCGGATTACAGCGCCGGGGAAGAAAAGCCCAAGCTCAAACGTCAGGATCACCCCGGGCCCTCCAAGGTGCTTTCGGAATTCCGCCGCTCCTTCAGTAGCGCGAAAAAGACGGAGAGTGAGAAGAAGGCGGAGAGTACTGACAAGGTAAGTGCTAACAAGGCAGCGAGAGGTCACGCAGAGAGAGGTCATAAAGTACATAGAGAAAATGGCCCCTCTGATGTGCCCTCCACCGAACCACGTCGCGAACCGCATATTTCAGCGTCGCATATTTCAGCATTAGGGCAGGACGAGCAGCCCGCGCAGCCCGCGCACCCTGATAACCAGGCGGCACAGGATATATGGAAAGCCGAGCCTGAATTCGACCAGGCCGATATGCAAAAAAATGAATCAGCCGGGCGGCAAAGCGAACCGCTAGCGTCATCGCCCTCATCCAGTCGTCGCCAGCTACGTGGTGATACTGCCGGTAATGACAGAGAAGCTTCCGCGATGCATGTACAGCCGGAAGAAGATCAGGAGTACGAAGAAGAAGATCGTTACCGTCTGGTCGATTTCGAAGGCCTGGGTCGCTCGTTCAAGGAGCGCTTGGCCCAACGGCGCGAAGCCAAGCAAGAGCGCAAGGCGGAAAAGGCCCGTCGCGCGGCTGTATTGGCTGAGCAAAAAGCCGAACGCAAGGCGCTTGAGGCCGAACAACAGCGTGAAGCCGATGCCGCGGCCCAAGCCCAACGGCTGCGTATGGAGCAGGAAAAGGCTCAGCAAGCCCAGGAGCAAGCTCAAGAACAAGCCTTTCAGCGTGACATGGCCGCCGCTCTGCAAGAAGAGCAGAAGCAGGCTGGATACGCGGACGACTATCCTGCCGATGACCTTGAATACGTTCATCCCGCTATGGAAAAGGCCCTGCGCAACGACGTCGGTGGTGCCCTCGCCAAGGAAACCTTGACCAATGCCGAGGAAGTGGTGGTGATAAGCATCATTTCGCGAGACGAAGAAGGTTTCTCCGGCGGAAGGTTGCTCGACCTCATGCTGGCCTGCGGCCTGCGCTACAGCAGTGAAATGGGTATCTTCCATCGTTTCGAAACCGAAAGCCCCGACAGCGAGCTGCAATTCTCCATGGTGAACATGGTCAAGCCGGGTACCTTCCCGATTGAAGCCATGAGCGATTTCACCACGCCGGGTATCACGCTGTTGATGCCTTTGCCGGGTGCCGATAATAGTTCCGCTGCCTTCGAAGCCATGGTGGAAACCGCGATGGTCGTGGTGCGACATATGGGCGGTGAGCTGAAAGATGAAAATCACAGCGTCATGACCGCGCAAACCATTGAATTTGCCCGTCAGCGGGTCCATGAATTCGAACGCCGCCATCGCCTGAATCGCCAACTCCAGGCTCATTGATCTTCACTTCGCCAACAGCCGTCATCTTGAATAGATGGCGGCTGTTGGCGTTGCCGTTATAACCGCCAGATTTGGATTGCCCGATGAGCCAGCCTGACTCCAAGACACTTGATGAAGTGGCGCAGCTGCGTGCCGAACTCGATGAAGCCAACTATCGTTACTACGTACTGGATGATCCCAAGCTCAGCGATGCCGATTTTGATCGTATGCTGCAGCGCCTGAAAACCTTGGAAGCGGCATACCCTGAACTGATCACCCCCGATTCTCCCACGCAGCGTGTTGGCGCCGCTCCCGCCGCAGGTTTTCCGCAAGTCGAACACGCCATCCCCATGCTTTCGTTGGATAACGTCTTCAGTGAAAAGGATATTCAGGCCTTTGCCCAGCGCGTCGCCGAGCGTTTGGAAATACACGCCGAGTCACTCAGCTTCAGTTGTGAACCCAAACTCGATGGAGTGGCGGTATCGCTGGTGTATGAGCAGGGCGTGCTTATCAGTGGGGCTACCCGTGGCGATGGCCGTACCGGTGAAGGGATTACTTCCAACTTGCGCACCTTGCAGACTGTTCCACTCAAGTTAAGAAATCGGAGCACCCCTGAGCTTCTCGAAGTGCGCGGGGAAGTCATCATGCGTCACTCAGGTTTCGAGGCATTGAACGAACGCGCTCGTGAGCGAGACAGCAAGATATTCGCCAACCCACGCAATGCCGCCGCCGGTAGCCTGCGCCAGCTCGACCCCGAGGTGACCGCCACTCGCCCGTTGGAGTTTCATCCTTATCAACTGGCGAGGCTTGAGCCGGACATGGGCGATGAGCGCCATAGCGAATTGATGCAACGTCTGGGAAAGCTGGGATTTCGCTCGAGTGTCGAGCTTGAAGTGCTGAACGGCGCTGAAGCGGTGATTGATTACTGCCACCGGCTGGAGGCCAAGCGTGACCGCCTTGGCTATGATATCGATGGGGTGGTGATCAAGGTCGATGACTTGCGGTTGCAGCGTGAGTTAGGGTTTGTCGCTCGCGCGCCACGCTGGGCGGTGGCGTACAAGTTTCCAGCCCAGGAAGAAACCACGGTGGTCAACGATGTCGAATTCCAGGTGGGGCGTACCGGGGCCATTACCCCGGTGGCGCGCTTGGAACCGGTATCTGTCGCCGGTGTGACGGTATCCAATGCCACTTTGCACAATGCCGATGAAATTGAGCGGCTGGGCGTGATGATCGGCGATACGGTGGCCATTCGACGGGCGGGAGACGTGATTCCCCAAGTGATTCGAGTGGACAAGGATAAGCGTCCTGAGGATGCGCGCCCGATTGAATTCCCCACCCATTGCCCGGTATGCGAAGCCCAAGTCGAGCGTCTGGAAGGTGAAGCCGTGGCGCGCTGCTCCGGAGGGCTTTATTGTCCGGCCCAACGCAAGGAGGCACTCAAGCATTTCGCCAGCCGCCGTGCACTGGATATCGATGGCTTAGGAGAGAAGCTAATCGAGCAGCTGGTCGAGCGCGATTGGGTGAAGACGCCGGCAGATCTATTTCATCTGACGGCAGAACAGCTGGCAACGCTGCCACGGATGGGTGAAAAATCTTCCAGTAAATTGATAAGGGCGTTGGGCGATGCGCGCCGAACCACGCTTTCGCGTTTTATCTATGCCCTGGGTATTCGGGAAGTAGGCGAGGCGACTGCAGCTAACCTGGCTCGCCATTTCGGCACGCTTGAAGGGGTGATGCAAGCCGAACAATCCGCCTTGGAAGCGGTGAACGATGTCGGCCCGGTAGTCGCCGCGCATGCGTATACTTTTTTTCGTCAGCCGTATAATCGCGAAACCATTGACGCTTTGTTGCAGGCAGGCGTCACTTGGGAAGAAGCCGAAGTGACCCATGGCCCCCGGCCCCTGGAAGGCCAGACCTGGGTGTTGACCGGCACCCTGGAAAGTATGACACGCGACGAAGGCAAGGCCCGTCTGCAAGCCTTGGGCGCCAAGGTGTCCGGCAGTGTCTCGAAAAAGACCGCCTGCCTGGTGGCGGGCGAAGCTGCCGGCAGTAAATTGAGCAAGGCGGAGCAGATGGGGGTTGAAGTGATCGACGAACCCACCTTTCTTGTGCGTCTGGAAAAGTGGGAAAACAGCGTGACGCAAGGAGAGGAATCATGAGTCGCTTTATCGAAGTCCCGGCGCGCATGTTGCCGCCGGAGACATTGAATGCCCTGCTTGAAACCTTCGTCACCCGACAAGGCTACGACACCACTGATACCGGCGAAGGCATGGCCGGCTGGGTGGTGGAACTCAAGCGTCAGCTGGAGCGCAGCGAGCTGATTATTGCCCACGATCTGGAGCTGGAAATGACGGAAGTGATGACGCTGGCTCAGTGGCGTGCCTTCGGTCGCGACCTGGCCGACGACGAAGAAGAAGGCGAGCACTACTGACAAACTCTCCTGAGTCGCTTATAGGTGCTCATGGTTAGCAAAAATCCGCGTAAACCCCCGCCCACTCGGGCGCGGTAGCGCTGCTCGGGGTTGATGTTGATCAAGAACCCACTATTATATAAACGTACAGTTTAAAAGCCGCCATGCCCATGCTGAAAGCCACCAAAGTACGCCTTTACCCCACGTCCGAACAGGCGGTGTTTCTTAACCGTCAGTTCGGCATGGTGCGTTTCTGCTACAACACCGGCCTTCGCATCATGTCTTGCCGCTACAAGCGCCATGGCCAGTCGCTGAGTGCCAGGCACGACATCAAGCGGTTGCTGCCCGTCGCCAAGAAGTCCCGCAAGTATGGATGGATGAAAGAGGCGGACTCCATCGCCCTCCAACAGGTGTGCATTAACCTCGACAAGGCGTTTCAGCGCTTCTTTGATCCCCAGCAGAAGACCGGCTATCCCCGCTTCAAGAGCAAGCGTGGAAAACAGCGAGCTATCACTGCGTTGGGATTAAATCCGGGGAGAATTGGGTCAAGGTGTCCAAGCTCGGGCCGATCAAGGCAAAGATTCACCGTCCGGTTGACGGCAAGCTCAAGAGCATCACCTTGTCTCGCACCGTCACTGGCAAGCACTACGCCTCCCTGCTGTATGAAACAGAACAGGCGGTGCCCGAGCCTCTAAAGGACATCGACGCGACGAACGTTATCGGCCTCGATATGGGGCTGACACACCTGGCCATTGACTCCAGCGGGCGTAAAGTCGCCAACCCGCGCTTTCTCAAGCAGGCGCAGAAGAACCTCAAGCGCAAACAGCAAGCGCTGTCGCGCAAGAAGAAAGGCAGCGGCAAGCGAACCAAGGCCCGCATGCTCGTTGCCAAGGCGCATGAACGCGTCACCAATGCGCGCAATGACTTCCAGCACAAACTGTCCCGACAGATCGTTGACGATAACCAAGCGGTGGTAGTCGAGACACTGAAAATCAACAACATGATGAAGAATGCCAAGCTCGCCAGGCATATCGGTGACGCCTCCTGGCACGCCTTGATCACCAAGCTGGACTACAAGGCCAAGGAACAAGGCAAGCACCTGGTCAAGATCGATACATGGTTTGCCAGTTCCAAGATATGCCATGCCTGCCAGCACAAGATGGAAAAGATGACGCTTGATGTCCGGTCATGGGGTTGCCCCGCCTGCCATACGCACCACGACCGTTATCTACTACACAATATTTTCAATCCACAAAGTATACAAAGAGGCCTTTACTGTTAGCTTGGTACGCTGTAGAATTATTATCCATTACAGCTCTATAGCGTATATCTGATGATGA
>NZ_QPIJ01000023.1 GCF_003336665.1 Vreelandella rituensis
CTAAAAAACAATATTGCATCGTTACCCCGTCAAGAAGACGTCAGATAGCCACAAAGCTCGGATTACGTAGTCGTAAAGCGCTAAATAATGACGCTACCGCGGGCGTGATGAATAAAGCGGGGTCAGGTGTACCACCACCGCCCGATCACGTTCCAGCAGCAGTCGGGCGCGCTTTTCACTACACGGCATCAACGGCTGTTTGTTCTTTCCCAATACGAACACCGCCATGCGATCTCCTTCTTAAATAGAACCCTTACGGGCCTGGTGACGCAAGTCTTCCAACCTGTCTCCCCTCGGGAATGTCTGTAACCGGCTCCTACCTTGCGGTAGCGACCAGAACCTTCGGCGCTTTACCTTTCGCCAGCATGATCCTGATCTTCCAGAGCGCCGAACTGAGCGAAGCATTCGGCGGTGGGTCTTGACGACCTATTGCAAACGTAGCGGGTTGGCTACCGCTTTCCCTGGTCAACCGGGCTTGCTGTCACAAGCCTCGTCCTTTAGGCGAGGTAGTTGACTGCTATACTCTTGTTTTTAGCTATTGTGCATTGAGTACTTAACCGAAAGTTTCCGGCGGATATCGCTGCATTTCTTGCGCTGGCGCATTGAAGTCGATACGAGAAACGGGTTTACTGACAGGACATCCTATGAGGAATTCTCGATGAAAGGGTTTGGGATACCACTGCTTCGCCTACGAAATAGCCGCCTGCTGGCGTTATTTCTGGTGCTGGTGCTGTCATTGAGCAGCTTACCAGCGCATGCGAGCATGGACGCCTGCCTCATCGATTGTACCCCTGCCCAAGTAGAGATGCTGGATACCCATGAAGGCTGCGCCGCCTGTGCCGCCCTCACTTCAACGGGTATTTTTACCATAAACGCCCCCGATTCCCTGGCCATCGCTCCCTTGATGGCTGTTGACGTTCACACGCCTCTTCCCCCGCGTCGACCTCCCAAAGCCTGAACGAGCGACTGACACCTCCGTCAGTAACGGAAGCATTCGCTTCCTTAAAGAATATTTCGCATATTCCACGCTTGTCAGGAGTTACATCATGATGACTGCATGCTTCAACGCCATGGGTAGCATGGGCTGGTTAGGCTGGCTGATGCCTATCGTCATGCTCAGCCTATTAGGCTTAGGTATCGCCGCACTGGCTAAATATCTTTTTTCTTCTTCCTCCGCAGATTCCTCCTCTTCCGTAGATTCCTCTTCCAAGGGAGCTAGCGAATGAACCGTCCTATTATCGCCCTTGTGCTATCCACCGCTTTGATGACGGCCGGTACAGCGCAAGCCGCCCTGCCGAGCGAAGCGACCCTCTACAAGAATCCGCAATGTGGCTGCTGCGATGCCTATGCCCGACACCTGAAAACCTTGGGTGTCAGCGTTACCATCGTCGATGACGTCGAGGTAGGCAGCATCAAGATGAAAGCCGGCTTGCCCTACGGCCTTGGTGCCTGTCACACCACGCTGATGGGTGATTATGCCATTGAAGGCCATGTGCCTCTGGTTGCCGTCGAGGCACTGTTCGAGCAACAACCCGACATCGACGGCATCGGTTTGGCGGGCATGCCTATCGGTACCCCGGGTATGCCCGGCCCTCAACAGGCACCTTGGGATGTCTACCAGTTCACTGATCAAAAATCGCAACCCTTCATGACGCTTTAGGCATCAGCAACAAATTCTCGGCTATTTTTCGCCTCGGCTCGGCCACAACATCGCGTAACCGGCTGAGGCAGCCATACTTATCTCGTGGCATCTCGCCACAAGGTGTTCAACGACACTGACACGATGGGCTGATGCGCCCGCAAGGAGATAAATAATGAAACTATTCAATAGTTTGCCAAACATCCTTCTTAAGGACTCTCTCAAGGGCTTTTCAAAACAGGCCCTTGCCCTCGGTTTGGCCGTTTCGTTTAGTGCCGGTTCAAGCGTCGTTCTTGCGCAAGGCATGATGGGTGGCGGTCAAGGCGGCCAAGGAATGCACCAAGGCATGATGGGTGGCGGTCAAGGCGGCGGCCAAGGCATGCAACAAGGCATGATGGGCGGTGGCAAAGGCATGGGTCCTGGCATGATGCAGGGCGGCATGATGGATATGCCTTGCCCCATGATGGGCGGAATGGACGGAATGGACAGCGCAGGAATGGGCATGATGCTGCAGGCCGACCCTGAACAACGTGAACAGTTGCGAGCGCTGATGGAGGAATATCGTCCCACCCAATTCGAACGCATGGGCCGATTGATGAACCTACGCGACGAGATGATGGCGGCGATGCACCAATCCCGTCCTGACCCCGAAGAGGTAAAGGAAATCCATAGCCGCATGGCCGAGTTGCGGGGCGAAATGCTTGTCGAGCATATCCGTCATCGCAATGACATGGAGGAATTGCTGAGCGATGAGCAGCGCCAGCAGCGGAACAGCAGTTCTTCGATGCAGAATAACGCCTCTCCATCTACCGGTTCCAACGGTTCCGAAGGACGACAGGATACTCAACAGTAAGTAGAAACAATAAGTAGGTGGAAAAAAAGAACAGGATGGGTGACCGTTCCATGGGTCACCCATTCCTCCCTTACAGGAGGCAAAGGATGACAGATAACTCGACAAGGTTCCGGCTGTCGGTTCCGGGCATGGGCTCGGATCACTGTGCCGGTATCGTGCGCAAGACGCTCGAACGCCTGGATGGCGTGGAAGAGATCCAGACCAATATTGCCAGCCATCGCGTAACTGTCAATGTGACAACCCAAGGCCCTGATGGCGAGACACTCAAGGAAGCCGTCGAAGGCGCGGGGTATGACGTCAAGGCGGTTCACGAGGAAAGCGACGAAGCAAATGATAGCGACGCCGACGCCCAGATCGAGCAGGACTATCTCCGGGAGGCGCGTAAACGCCTGATTATTGCCGCCATCCCCACCACGCTCATCATGATTCTGATGATGGTGCACATGTTCTGGGTGGCGATTCCCGGTTACCTGGCGATCATCGCCATTCTGGCCTTTCCGGTGGTGTTCCTTTATGGCGGTGCCTCTACTCACAAGGCCTCCTGGCGCTCACTGAAAAACGGCACCTTCAACATGGACGTACTGATTTCCATGGGCAGCCTGCCGCCCTATGTGCTGGGATTGATCGGTTTTTTCTATCCCATGACCTCGTTCATCGAAATGGCCGCCACCATCATGACCTTTCACCTGGTAGGCCGCTACCTGGAAGCCATGGCCAAGGGGCGCGCCTCACAAGCCATTCGTCGCATGATGAGCATGAGTGCCAAGACGGCACGCGTCGAGCGTGACGGTGAGGAAGTGGAAGTGCCGGTCAAGGAGCTGTCTCCCGGCGATATCATGATCGTGCGCCCCGGCGACAAGATACCCACCGATGGTGAAATCGTGGATGGCGAAAGCCATCTCGATGAATCCATTGCCACCGGCGAATCCGTGCCGGTCTACAAGGGCAAAGGCGACAGCGTGATCGGGGCCACCATCAACAAGGAAGGCCGCCTGAGAGTCGAGGCCACCCGCGTAGGCGGCGATACGTTTCTTTCCCAAGTAGTGAAACTGATCGATGAAGCCCAGGGCTCAAGGGTGCCCATTCAGGAATTTGCCGACCGCATGACCGGTCGCTTCGTGCCCGCGGTGCTGATCATCGCCCTGACCAGTTTTGTGGTGTGGTTGGTGGCCGCCGACTCCCTGCGCCCATTTCTTGAATGGGGGGCCAGCTTTCTGCCTTGGGTCGACCCCACAGCCGCGACACCGATTCTTGCGATTCTTGCCGCCATCGCCGTGCTAGTCATCGCCTGCCCCTGTGCGCTGGGCCTGGCCACGCCTACGGCCTTGATGGTGGGCTCGGGCATCGGCGCCGAACGCGGCATCCTGATCCGCTCCGGTGAAGCCATCCAGACCTTCAAGGACATCAGCGTCATGGTGCTCGACAAGACCGGCACCATTACCCGGGGCGAACCGAAACTGACCGATGTGGTAGCGGCCGAAGGTATTGAGGAATCCCACTTGCTCAAGCTGGCGGCAAGTGTCGAGAATGCCTCTGAACACCCCATCGCCCGTGCAATCGTCGAGGGCGCCAAGGAGCGCAACGTAACCCCTGAAAACGTCAGCGAATTCCAGTCCACCGGCGCACGCGGCGTGTCCGGCATCGTGAGTGGCGAGCAAGGCAGCGAGGAAAAGGTGTTGATCGGCAACCGCCGGTTGCTGGAAGAGGAAGGCGTCAGCGGCCTGGATGCGCTGGACGAGGCAATGAAGGATCTCGAAGACCAGGGTCGTACCGTGGTCATCGTCGCCGCGGATGGAAAAGCGCTGGGTCTGGTCGCGGTAGCCGATACCCTCAAGGAAAAATCGGTGGAGGCCATTCGTGGCATGCACGACCTCGGCCTGCATGTGGTGATGATCACCGGTGACAACGAACGCGCTGCCCGCGCGGTCGCCGATGAAGTGGGTATCGACGAAGTTCAGGCCGGTGTATTGCCGGAAGGCAAGGTCGATGCGATCAAGCAACTCCAGGAAAAATACGGCAACCATGTGGCCATGGTCGGCGACGGCATCAACGATGCCCCGGCGCTGACTCAGGCCAACGTAGGTATCGCCATCGGTGCGGGTGCCGACGTTGCCATCGAAGCAGCGGATGTCACGCTGGTGCGCGGGGAGTTGACCGCGGTGGTGGATGCCATGCATCTCTCCAAGGCGACTTTCAGCAAGATCGTGCAGAACCTGATCTGGGCCAGCGGCTATAACCTGGCAGCCATCCCTATCGCCGCTACCGGCCTTTTACATCCCATGATCGGGGTAATCGCCATGACCGCCAGTTCGCTTTCGGTAATCGGCAACTCCCTGTTGCTCAAGCGACGCTACAGCCGTGAGCAACAGGGAGAAAACGAAAACGCTTGATCAGGCGCGGGTGACGTAGCGCAATATCTCCACCACCTGCTCGGGGGTCGTGGCCCACGCCATGGCAGCGGCATCGACTTCCTTGAGTGGGTGAATGATCTCCTCACCATGCAAGGTGATGTAAGGCTTGTCGAGTGCCGCGCAATACCCCGCATCAAAGGCGGCATTCCACTGCTTGTACTTGTCGCCGAAGCGCACCACCACCAAATCGCTTTGCTCGATCAGGGTGCGCGTGCGGATGGCGTTGACCTTGGATGATTTATGGTCACGCCAGAATTGATTGCCTTCCGTGCCCAGATGATCGCCGGCGGCGTCACTGGCTTCGTGGTCGGTCACCGGCGACGTGAAAACCACATCCAGACCGGCAGCCTCGGCGCCTTGGGCAATCTGCTCACGCCAATCGGTATGAATCTCGCCGGAAAGGTAGACATAAAAGCTCATGCTGATTCCTTGTATTTTTCGAGTAAAACTCATCGGAGGGGCTCGGCATGATAGCGAGGAACGAAGCGAACCTTCAACAAATCACACGATCCGCCAGCTCTTCCAGGTCAGCAACGGTCATGCTCGGCTCGATGGCCCAAGGGTCGAAAGGCGCCTCCGGGCTACGCCGCACCCAGGCGCTACGCAAGCCGGCATGGGTGGCACCTATCACGTCAAAGGCGTTGCTCGACACCAGCCAGGTATGTTCCGGGCGGGTTTCCAGGCGGTTGCGCAGATGGGCATACACCACCGGGTCGGGCTTGAATCGCTTGATCTCATCGACACTGATGATGTCATCCATGTGCGCTTTCACCCCGGCGCGATCCAGCAACTTTTCCACCGCCTCCCGGGTGCCGTTGGAAAATGCCACGCAGCGTATCCCCGCCTGATGAAACTTGTCCAACGCGGGCGCTACATCGGCGAACGCGGGTAGTTCGGCGTAGCTTGCCATCAGGTGGTCATGGTCGTTTTCGCCAAGCCCCGCCTGCATGGAGCGGTCGGTGAACAATAGGGCATCGCGGGTACATTCGGAAAACGGCACGTAAGCGCCCATCAGCCCGCGTCGAAAACTGTATTCAAGTTGCTTGTCGCGCCAGCGACGAGCAAATTCCAGCGCTTTTTCAGGCTGTTTCAAGCGCCGCTCGAGTTCCACGGTGACGCCCTGGGTATCAATCAAGGTACCGTATACATCCAACGCGATAACTGGTTGCATGATAACTCCTGCCTTGGTGGATAGAGATTGGCGACTAGGGATCTTAATGCATCTAGCATAGCTGGCCACTTCGAAAACAAAAACGCCGCTGTGTAGTGACACAGCGGCACAGGGGTAGAGTTAGCCCGCTATTAAACCGTAAAGGCAGCTTCTTTTTCACCGGTTTTAAGATCACCGGCGCGCACCAGCTCATCGGTCACTTTATCGACGGCGCGCTTGGCACGTCCGAGCATCTCGTCGACTTCGCTACGATTGATGGTGAGCGGCGGGGCAAAACCGAGAATATCGCCTTGCGGCATGGCACGTGCAATCAAATTTTCTTCCAGGGCGGCGGCGGCCACACGCGGGCCGACTTTCAATGCCGGGTCGAAATGCGCGCGACCGACGGCATCCGGAGAAAACTCGAGCGCCGCCATCAAGCCGACACCGCGCACGTCACCCAGCAGCGGGTGGTCGCCGAAGGTGGCCTTGAGCTGTTGCTGGAAGTAGGCGCCGGTTTCAGCGGCGTTGGCCACCAGGCCTTCGCGCTCGATGATATCCAGGTTGGCGATTGCCGCCGCACAGCCCAGCGCATGGCCAGAATAAGTCCAACCGTGGCCGATCGGGCCGTATTCGCCAGTGCCCTGCTCCAGCACGCTCCATACCTTGTCGCCCACGATCACGCCGGAAAGCGGTTGGTAGGCGCTGGTAAGCCCCTTGGCAATGGTGATCAGGTCCGGCTTGATCCCGTAGAAATGGCTGCCGAAATCAGCGCCGGTACGCCCGAAACCACAGACCACTTCATCGGCGATCAACAGCACATCGTACTTATTGAGCACCGCCTGAATCTGCTCCCAGTAGCCTTCCGGCGGCGGCACGATACCCCCGGTGCCCAGCACCGGCTCGCCAATGAAGGCGGCGACGGTGTCCGGGCCTTCCTCCAGGATCATGGCTTCGAGCTTCTGGGCACAAAAGGCGGAGAATTCACGCTCGGTCATGTCGTGCTGCTCGGCAGCGCGCAAGTAGTAATGCGGTGCTTCGGTATGGCGAATGGTTTCGATAGGCAGGTCGAAGTGATCGTGGAATGCCTTGAGGCCGGTCAAGGAACCCGAAGCGATGCCCGAACCGTGATAGCCGCGCATCCGCGAAATGACCTTCTTCTTCTGCGGGCGACCCAGGACGTTATTGTAGTAACGCACGATCTTGAGCTGGGTTTCATTGGCATCCGAGCCGGACATGCCGTAATAGACCTTGGACATCCCCATGCCGGCGATTTTCAGGATGCGTTCGGAAAGCGCAATCTGCGGCTCGTTGGAATGACCTACATAGGTGTGGTAATAGGATATTTCCATGGCCTGATTGTAGATGGCTTCGGCGATTTCCTTGCGGCCATAGCCGATATTCACGCAGTACAAACCGGCAAAACCGTCGATAAACTCGCGTCCGTCCTTATCCACGATATTGATGCCCTGGCCCCCGCTGATCACACGACCCGGCGCGTCGCCATGGGCAAAATCACGCAGATGAGTGGAAGCGTGGAAGGTCACCTTGCGGTCTCGGTCGATCAAATCCTGATGCTGGCTCATGGCGTTCTCTCTGTACGGTGAACCTCCCCACTATTTGGGGAGGGTATTTTATCATTGATGGCTAGCTAAATTTTTGGGCACCTAGCGGTGCCTTCGCCCGGCAGAGCCGGCCTCCCACGGTACCTACTCTCTTTTACTAGGCAAGGATGGTGGGAGGACGTGTAAGCCGCGCGATGATCAACTTCCCGATACTGAACCTAGTGCCCCAAGGCAGTAATACTTGGTTTCGAGATACTCATCGATTCCCGTGGCGCCGCCTTCGCGGCCCAGACCCGACTGTTTGACGCCGCCGAAGGGCACCGGCGGGCCGGTCATCTTCACCGAGTTGACACTGACCATGCCATATTCGAGTGCCCGCAACAGCCGCCAGATGCGCCGTATATCGTGGGTATACACATAAGCCGCCAGGCCGTATTCGGTATCGTTGGCCAGTTCGATCACTTCATCATCGTTGGCGTAAGCAGTGATGCCCGCCACCGGAGCGAAGTTCTCTTCCTTCCATACTTTCATCTGCGGGGTGACGTTGGTCAGCAACACCGGCATGAAGAAGTTGGGACCGGGCGCTTGCGATTGATCACCCATCACCAGCTTGGCGCCGCGCGAAACGGCATCGTCGACAATGGCGGAAGCTTTCTCTACCGCCTGGGCATGGATCAAGGGGCCGAGGTCAACTTCGCTGTCCAGGCCGTTGCCCACGGTGAGCGCCGACATCCGCTGAGCGAAGTGCTCGACGAACTCATCGTGAATCGACTCATGCACCAGGATACGGTTGGCTGCCAGGCAGTCCTGCCCGGCGGTCTGGAACTTGGCCGACACCGCCGCAAACGCCGCCTCCTTGGGGTCGACATCCGGCCCCACGATAAAGGGCGCATTGCCGCCCAGCTCCAGCGCCAGCCGCTTGATGGTATGCGCGCTCTGCTCCATCAGAATCCGCCCCACCCGAGTGGAGCCGGTGAATGACAGCGCCTTGATGCGCGGTTCGTCACACAGCACCTTGGAAACTTCCGGCGCATCACCCAGCACCACGTTGAAGATGCCATCGGGAATACCGGCACGCTCAGCCAGTTCCGCCAAGGCCAGGGCGGAGAACGGCGTTTCATTGGCAGGCTTCACAATCACCGGGCAGCCTGCCGCCAGTGCCGCAGCGGCCTTGCGGGTGATCATCGCCAGCGGGAAGTTCCAGGGGGTGATCAAGGCGGCGATACCTACCGGCTCCTTGAGAGTACCCAAGGCCGCATTGGGAATGTGGCTGGGAATCGTCTCGCCGTAGGTACGCTTGCCCTCCTCGGCGAACCAGCGAATGAAGCTGGCCCCGTATTCCACTTCACCACGTGCATCGGGCAGTGGCTTGCCCTGCTCCAGGGTCATGATGATGGCAAGGTCTTCGCGATGTTCCTGCAGCAGGTCGTGCCAGGCCAGCAAACGCTCGCAACGCTCATCGGCGCGTAGCGCCCGCCACTGCACGAAGGCCACTTCAGCGGCGTCTACCGCGGCGGTGATCTGTTCTGCTTCAAGCAGTGGAATATGCCCCAGCGCTTCGCCGGTGGCCGGATCATACACAGCCTCTTCGCGTCCACCTGAACCGTGCGTCCATTTGCCATTGATATAGGCATACTGGCGAAATAGGCGTGGGTCGCTGAGTCGAGTCGACAGTGTCATGGGCACCTCCCCTGGGTCTCGCTGCGAGATAGACATCGGTGCGCAGCGGGAAAAAAAGTGAACGGCCCGCAGGCCGTTGCATGTGTTCAGGGTAAGGCAGTTCGTGGCAAGAGAGTTTTTGAAAGGCCGCCCGTTGGGCGGCACTTTTTTTGTCTATCCCCTCTGGAGTGTGGTTTTTTTTGGTGGAGCCGGTTTCATCAGCCTGCAGCCGGGTCGATCAGGGCTTCCTCGGTAAACACCACCAGTCCCAGTTCCGGCCGATAGCCGTGGATCTCGGTCACATCCAGCGCCTGAAGGAAATACAGAATTTCCTCGCTGATCACCTGCCCCGGCACCAGCACCGGAAAGCCCGGTGGGTAGGGAATCACGAAGCTTGCCGATACCACATCGCGCCCTTCCCGCATCTGCGCCTGTAGCTTGCCATTATCAAAGCGCAGGTATTCGGTGTTCTCTTCGTCGTAGCTAAGAAAGTAGGCGCAGCGGATATCGCCCTGGGGGGTATCGGCACTGGGGCGGAAAGCATCGTGAAAGCGGCTGAAGTCCGGTAGCGGCGGCAATTCATGATTCAGGGAATGCACCTGATGCTCGATGATCTTGCGTTCGGGGCGGCTGCTGTCCTCCCAGCGGTACTCGAATTCCTTGGCCAGCTTGATCAACACATCCAGCAGGTAGGCGATCGAGCCACGGGTGGTGCCGATATTGGTCATGAACAGTACGGTGTTGCGTGAGGTCTTGTTGATCTGGATACCGTACTTGTTCATCAGGTATTCGTTCTTGAAGGTATCGCCGTCGACACCAGTATTACCGATGGCGATGGTCACGCGGGTGGGGTCGACCACGAATTCGTCGCGCGCCCAGGCCTCTTCCATCTTGTTCCAACCGGTCACCGGGTCGTAGTAGGACTCGACGCCCGACTCGCGGTAGGCCTCGGGCACCATGTCGCTGTTCTTCAGTACGCGGAAATACTTCTGCAGCAAGGGGTGGCTGTAGAGCTGTTCGCGTAGCGAAAGCGCCGTCTCAACCTGAGCGTGCACCAGTTCGAAGCCTTCCATTTCCGCCTGCATACGCCCCACATCCAGCGATGCCAAAATCTGATAATTGGGCGAAGTCGAGGTGTGGGTCATATAGGCTTCGTGGAAGGAAGACTCGACCTTCTGGCGGAAATCCTGGTCCCAGACGTGAATCATCGAGCCCTGACGCAAGGATGTCAGCGTCTTGTGGGTCGAGTGGGTGGCGTAGGTACGAATGCGCACCAGGTCCGGATCGGGCATCAGCCGCTGGTCGAGCCAGGTGGCGTCGTCATCCGGGTCGAGCTGGTCGAACTCGGCTTTCCAGGCGGCGTATTCCTCGCGATAACTCTCGCTGCGATAACGATAGCGCAAGGTACGTGCCGAATTCATGGCGGTGCGCGGCCGATACGTGGGGTTGAAGCCGGCGAAGGCGAACCAGGCTTCGTCCCACAGAAACACCAGGTCCGGCTTGATCGCCAGGCACTCTTCCATCACCCGGCGCACGTTATACACGATGCCATCGAAGGTACAGTTGGTCAGCAGCAGCATCTTCACCTTGTGCAACTGCCCGGCGCGCTTGTAGTCAAGCAGGGTCTTCTTGATGTCGCGCAGCGGCACCGCGCCGTACATGGAGTAATCGTCGAGTGGGTAGGAATCCAAATAACTGACATGAGCGCCGGCCAGGACCATGCCATAGTGATGCGACTTGTGGCAGTCGCGGTCGATCAGCACGATGTCCCGCGGCTTGACCAACGCCTGCACCACGATCTTGTTGGCGGTGGAGGTGCCGTTGGTGACGAAGAAACTGCGGCGCGCACCAAACGCCCGGGCGGCATACTCTTGCGCCTTCTTGATCGGTCCGTAAGGCTGCAGCAGCGAATCGAGCCCCCCGGATGTCGCCGAGGTTTCGGCCAGAAAGATATTGATGCCGTAGAAGTCGATCATGTGCCCCGCCCAGTGGGAGCGGGTGACCGACTTGCCACGGGAGATGGGCATGGCGTGAAACACCCCGGTGGGCTTTTTGCTGTATTCACGCAAGGCGTCGAAGAACGGTGTGCGATAGCGGTCATCGATGGCGCGCAGGATCGTATGATGCTGCTCGATGTAATCCGTTTCACGGTAGAAGATGCGGTTGAAGTATTGAATGTCGCGGCTCGCCGTGGCCTCGACATCGCCGCTGGTGACCAGAAACTGATCGATCTCCGGGCGCAGCTCGTGAATCATCGAGCTGAGCAGGATGCTGCGCTCGGCTTCGGTCTGGTGTTCCAGCTCCTTTTCCGAAAGGCCTTCCAGATAGTTACGCAGGGCACTGAGGTTGTACTTCGACTTGTAGGGAAATTCATAGCGGATCAGGCATGCCTGGATATTGGGATTGACCAGTATGGCAATCAACGCATCCTCGAAACTTTTTACCGTCACCACGTCATAGACAAAGCGGTCTTCTGGGCGGCGCATGTTATGAAAGGCCTCGCGCACCACCTCCTCTTCCTGGCTGGAAAGATTGTCCACGATCAAAAGCTCGAAATAAGGCTGTGCCGAGCTGTTGGAAGCCGGGTGCCCACGGCGTAGCTGATTGAGGGCATCGAGGGTTTCCAGGTCTTCGGCCCCGGCATCGGTCTCGGAAAGATCGACTTGACGGCGCCGATAGGACTCACTGATCAACGCCCTGACCAGACGCTTGACCACTTTATCCAACAGCGCATATTCACCGCGATTGAACAGCGTCCAGAGATGCCGAAAATCCTCCTTGGACGGAAAGGCGTGATAATCCTCGATGATCTCCAAGCGGGTCAATTTGACGTCGATGGCCTTGATCAGGTTCTTGGCGCGGCTTTCCTCTTCAAGGCGTACCAAGATACCCAGATCACGCTTGAGCGCATTCCAGGTGTCGGCGCGAAGCTGGGAAATCTTGTGATAAAAACCCAGGGCGGTATAGGACGTTTCGGTAGGACTGCTCTCTTGCATGACGACACCCATCCTTTTATCGGTATTAATCTGGAAAAGGCACTGATTTCGGCAGCAGTGCTGATCAGCCATGCAGGCCGCGTGAACCGTAGCGCACGGTGATCTGTTCTTCGGGAAATGCCTCGAAGCTCAAATCCAGCACCATGCCGGGCCAGCGAAACTGAGTACACCCCTCGTTGGGGCGATACACCGCGGTATACACCGTGCCCAGGCCGTGCCGGTAATCATGACGAAACAGAGGTGGTGCAGAAAAGGCCGAGATCAGTCGCACATCGGTGGTGGCGTCGTCATCCACCAGAATCGAAAGTTGACGCTCGCGAATCAAGGTTTCCGAGGCCAGTGCATGTGCATACCATTCGATTTTCTTTTGATGATTGGTGGCCACCGCTACCCGCCGGATGCTCGCACGGCGATCCGGTGCGATCATGGCCGTGACGTAGCGCCCGCAGGCATCCGCCACGGTGATGTTGTAGGCCATGTGAGTGGGCACTCGCGCCAGCACCTCCGCGGCTTCAGGCACCGTATCGCAGAACTCGAGGATGTAGCGCAGGATGATCGGCGCGCCAAAGCCATCCCCCACCACCTTGCGCCCGCCGAATGCCAGAGAAACGGCAAGCCCCGAGTCGTTCATGCCATCCAGCACGCCCCACAGACAATCCGACATGGCGATCACCCGGCGCTGATTCCAGCGTGTGTAGAGAATGGTGCCCTCACACAGCTCCGGCGGGTAATCGTAGTTGCGCGCCAGCACCGTGGCCGTCGCGCTTGCCAGCACCGCCTGGGAGCAACCGGTGATGTACGGCGGCGGGCGGTACAGGCTCAATAGCCGTGACGAAAGATCGCCCCCACCGGCCAGTTCGCACAAAGTGCGGTAGGTATCCAGCAACTCCGGCATGTGGTGGCGCAGGGCGTTATAACACTCCAAGTAGGAAGGGCGCTCGCGTTCGCCTTCGGCCAGGTACCAAGGTTCGTAGGCCGGCCAATGGTAATGAAACAGCGACTGCCACTTGGGACCCGCCACCTCTTCATGCACGGTGCGAAATGTCAGTGTCTTGTCCAGTTCGACACGTGGCGCCCTGCCTGTGGCAAAGTTGCCGTCCATGCTCACAGTATCTTGAAGTTGCCACCGCCGATGGCATGGCTGACGGCAACTTCCTCCACCACAGGATCCTGCAATGCCTGTCCGGTGTATTGCTTACGGATGCCGTCTATCCATGCCTTGGCCCTTTCGGTCAGCTGGAAGTCATCATCCATCAACCGCCCCCGGGTGATCAGGATGCCCAGATCGGCCCCTTCATAGCGGAAGTCGCCGGGGCCGCTGATGCGCAGAAAGAAGGCTTCATGCTCGTTTTCCGCCGCATGAGGATGATAGCTGTAATGATCATAGGCGAGCTCGCCATTGTCATTCATGCGCCATAACCCGGTGCTCGGCGCCTGGGTCAGCAGGTCGACGCTTTCATCGGTATGCTTGATGACCAGCTGGCTCCAGCTGTCGACACTTTCGGGATGCGACCAGCGCTCGTTGATGTCGTCGATATCCAGGTCAAAGTCGACATCCGAGAATTCCAGCAAGTGGAACAGGAACAGCGGGATATCCGAGTGAGCGAAGGCGGCCACGTTGGTCAGGGAACTCGCACCGGTAACGCGGGGATTGAGCTCGCCTAGGTACACATCATTGGTGTCCATATCAATCAGAAAGTCGAGCTCGAAGTAACCGCGATACCCTTCTTCGCGCAGGGCTTCACCGAATTTGAAGGTGTACTCACGCGCCAGGTCGCGTACTTCCTGACTGAAAGCCCCGGCAAACATCTCGTTGCCGCACCAACCGCCCTTGTAGGGCGTCAGCGTCTTGAACCCTACAAGCTCGGTCATCAAGGGGCCGACCACCGTGCCGCAGCGCGTGGCGCAGGCTTCTATCGCCGAGCCGCGACAGTTGATGCGCTTCATGATCTTGACCTCGGGCTCGGCTTCGATCTCTTCGGCGTGCTTGTAGTAGTCCTCTTCATTGGCAATGAAGAAGGTGGTATGCCCGGAATCGCCGAAAGCGGTCTGCACCACCAGGTCGCTGCCCAGTTCCTGACTCACTTCACTGAGTTCCTGATAACTGCCCACCTTCGCCAGCACATTGGGCACGCTGGGCACGCCGGCTTTATTGCCGATGCGTACCGTCTCGATCTTGTTGTCCATCCGCTGGCGCAGTTCCGCCGGCGGAAAGGCAATCCGCAGTCCCAATTGCTCGCAGACTCTTTCAGTGTGCTCGTCGAACATCAGGAAGGCGGCCACCCCGGCATTGTCGCCGGCGGCGCGTGATTGAATGAAGTCGATCACTTCCTTGTGTTCAAGCAAATAGTTGTTGATGTCTTCGATGCTCTCGAAATCGCGGGGAAACTTCTCCTTGGGCACGAAGACGTTACGCTGCTTGCCTTCGAAGCAGTCGATATAGTTGATGTGGCGAAAGCCTCCCACCCAATCACCGATGCCCAGGAGATTGAAGTTGGTCGCGGAAATAAAATAGACCGGCTCCTTGTTGTTGCGAAAATGCCTACGAACATCCGCAATGGAAGTGATTTTAGTCATTATTCTCGCTCCTTCGGTGGCGGGTACTAAGAGGCCGTGTGGCAGGTATTGGCTAGAATGTGTCGGGGTCGGACCGTACCGGCTTGGCAAGCGGGCCCAATGTATCGAGAAAAGGTGAGGAGCCGTTTTCGCTACGATACAGCGAGAAATCCACTTCCCGATCGCGGAAACTCTTGAGCGGCTGGCCCAGACCGCGCAGGCCGGTTTCGCGTTCGCGGCGCACTCGGGTAAGGTCGATCTCAATCGGCATGATCTCTTCACCGATGCCTGCCTGATGGATTACGTCACCCGACGGCCCGACCACGATGGAACGGCCGTTACCCAAGGCGCCCGCACCATTGATATCGAAGAAATAGCACTGGTTGACCGCGGCATTGGTACGTGCGATCGAGAGCTCAATGTCCCGGTCGATGGTATCGGTCATGGTGGGATGAAGAATCACTTCAGCGCCCATGGCGGCCAGGGTCCGGGTGGTTTCGGGAAACCACATGTCGTAGCAGATGGACACCCCGAAGCGGCCTACCGTGGGTACATCGAAGACCACGAACTCCCTGCCGCTTTCCACCCCGGCTTCATAAGGGCGGAAGGGAAACATCTTGCGGTAACGCGTCACGATCTGCCCCAGGGGATTGATCACCACCAGTGTGTTATAGATATGTTCACCAACCTGCTCGAACATCGAACCGGGAATCAGCCAGATACGGTATTGCGCGGCCAGCTGACAGAACATCGCTTCGGCATCGCTGGGTAGCGGTTGAGCATGATGCGGCGAAGCGCCCATGGGCATCAATTCGCTGAACAGCACCATCTGAACCTGAGGAAAACGGTTCATCAGCACGTCGATACGGTGGCGCATGGCCTCGGTATTGTCGCCATGGTGCAGGGCATGCATTTGAACACCGGCAATGGTGAAATAAGACATTGATTTCTCTCTGCGTCAGGCGATCCGGCTGTTTTAACTTAGCTTGCTGGTCTGGAAAATTGTGTTCTGCTGGGTTAGTCAGTGGGTGGGGACTCACTTTCATCCTAAGCCAACGGAACGCTGAATTGGCGTTGACCATGCGTCTAGCTAAATCAGTCGCTACGATTTACCCGGGTAAAATCACATGAAATCCTCCGGGAGAACACCCGGCTCGGACTGTTTGACTGCTTTAGTAACGATGTAAGTGCAATAGCGCTCGATTCCCACTTCCGAAACCAACCAGCTATCGATCAGACGTTGATAGCTATCGATGGAGCGCGCCTCGAACTTGACCAGGTAATCCACCCCGCCGCCCACTGCCACGCATTCGGTGACTTCCGGGGTTTCCTGCACCATTGCCTCGAAACGCGAGAAGCTTTCGCTATTATGCGCCTTGAGCTCGATTTGTACCCATACCGTATTGCGCGGCACCAGCGCCTGGCTGTCGATACGGGCACTATAGCCTTGAATGATACCGGCCTTTTCCAGGCGGCGGACGCGCTCCCAACAGGGGCTGACCGAGAGATTGATCGCCTCGGCCAGCTTGGATTTGGTAATTCGCCCGTCCCGCGACAGAATTTCCAGAATCTTTACGTCATAACGATCAAGTTTCATTGGTTCAGGCGTCCAGAGACTCGACAATGGCGGCAATCACCGCCAGCGTATCGCCCATATTGATCAACGCCGGGCCGCGCCGGGCCATCAGCATGCCGTCACGCTCGGCGTAATAGGCCACCGGCGCGGTACCACTGCGGGTCATGTCGTAAACATAGGCGATCACCTGCCCTTTCTCGATCCTGTCGCCCAAGGCCACGGTCAGTTCCAGCAGCCCGCTGTGTTCACTTTGTACGTAGCAGCTGGCATCGGGCATATCCAGGTACACCTGCGGCGCGTCGGGCATGACCACCTCGCCTTGAGTGAGCCCGAAATACACCAGAAAGTTATCGATGCCGCGCTGGGTAATGGCGATGCTTTGCGGTGTCGAGGTACCCACGCCGCCCAGTTCGGTGGCAACGAAAATCTTGCCCTGGCGCTCGCAGGCGGTATCGAACAGCCTTTCGGCATCCAGTTCGAACATCACCATGGCATAGGGAGCGCCGAAGGCCTTGGCGCCTTCCAGAGCTTGCTGCTGCTGGTGCTTGTCATCCAGCACATGCGAAGCGGCGAACGGCAGGATATCCAGCGTCCGCCCGCCGGAGTGCAGGTCGAGCACCACATCGGCCAGCGGAATCATTACCCGGTTGAAATAATCGGCGATCTGGGCGGTGGGACCGCCATTGGGGTCGCCGGGGAAGCTGCGATTGAGGTTGCCACCATCCATCGGTGAGGTGCGTTTGCCGGCCATGGCGGCGGGCGTGTTCATCATCGGTACGATAATCACCCGACCGCTGACGTCTTCCGCCTTGAGGGTCGTGGAAAGCTTCATCAGGGCAGTAATGCCTTCGTACTCGTCGCCGTGATTGCCCCCGGTCAGAAGCGCCGTCGGGCCGTCGCCGTTCTTGACCACGGTGACGGGAATCATCACCGCGCCCCAGGCGGACTCATCGGTGGAAATCGGTAGCTTGAGAAAGCCGTGCTGCACACCGTCGGCATCAAAATCAACCGTGGCGGAAATCGGGCTGGGTCGCTTGCTCATAATAAGATCCTTGTTGGCAGGCAGTACTTATTTCACTTTACTCATCTTCACTTCACAAACAGCTGGCGCGGAAAATTGGCCAGCGTTTCGACGCCGGTTTCGGTGATAAGAATGCTTTCGGTAATTTCCAGCCCCCAGTCTTCGACCCAGAGCCCCGGCATGAAGTGAAAGGTCATGCCGGGCTTTAACACGGTTTCATCCGAGGGGCGCAAGCTCATGGTGCGCTCCCCCCAGTCCGGGGGATAGGAAATGCCGATGGGATAACCGCAGCGCGCTCCGCCACGGTCGAAGCCGTATTTATCCATCGCCGCGCCCAGCGCCATGGCGATATCCGCGGTGCGGTTGCCCGGCTTGGCCACCGCCAGGCCGTTCTCGATACCTTCCAGCAGAGCGGACTCGGCCCGGATGAAGTCTCGCGGCGGCCTTCCCAGAAAGACGGTACGCGACATCGGGGCGTGATAACGCTTATAGCAACCGGCAATCTCGAAGAAGGTGCCTTCGCCTTCGCGAAAGGGAGTGTCATCCCAGGTCAGATGGGGGGCGGAAGCATCCGCGCCGGTAGGCAATAACGGCACGATGGCCGGGTAGTCGCCACCGAACACCTTGCCGTCTTCATCGGTCCAGCCTTCGATGCCGACACGATAGATTTCCGAGACCAGCTTGCTCTTGGGCAAACCGGGCTCGATCACTTCCAGAATGCGCGAGTGCATGCCTTCGACAATCTTCGCCGCCACGCGCATGTACTCCACTTCCTGGGACGACTTGATTGCCCGACACCAGTTGACCAAGGCATTGGCATCCAGAAAGCGTGCATGAGGAAGCTCGCGCAACAGACTCTGGTAAGCCTTGGCGGAAAAGTAATAATTGTCCATTTCCATGCCGACCACCCCGGTGTGCCAACGCCGGTCGGGCAGGATGGTCTGCGCCAGGTAATCCATGGGATGCATGTGCGGATTCTGCACATAGTAATCCGGATAGTAGGTAATATTTTCGGGATCCATCCAGCAGGTACGCAGCGCGCCGTTGGCATCCATCCGGCGGCCGTACCACACGGGCTCACCTTCCAGTCCTACCAGTACACACTGGTGTACATAAAATGACCAGCCGTCGTAACCGGTCAGCCAGGCCATATTCGAGGGGTCACTGACAATCAACACATCAATGCCTCGGCCGGCCATCTCAGCTCGCACCTTCCATAGGCGGGTGGCGTACTCCTCTCGAGTGAAAGGCAGGGAAACCTGAATCATGGGCGACTCGCCATTAAAAAATCATTCAAGAACCGGGGAACACCAATTGCCGCCGGGCCGGAGAATCGACTGGTAGCCCCGAGCAGCCTGCCGTAGCACGCCCGGCAGCCCCGCCAATGTCGTATTGGCCGATACTAGCACCCACCCTTGGCCAGTGGTCAAAGCCTTTGTATCAAAAGATGAATAAAGCCGAGTTACCCCGCCAAAAAGCGCTTCGAGTGGTTGCACTCGACAATGGGGCTCACCCATCATGGGCCATAAACCCTTACGTTCATTACCTCTTGAAGGAGAGCCTTCGCCATGAAGATCCTTGTACACATCGACGAAGCCGAAGCTTGGCGCGATGCATTGGCCGAGCGTCTGCCCGATGCGCAGGTGATTACCAGCGACGCCCCTGCCGAGCAACGTCGAGACATGGACTACCTGGCGGTATGGAAGCCCTCTGAACAGCTGCTGCGCGAACAGACGCAGCTCAAGGGAATCATCAACCTGGGCGCGGGCGTGGATGCCCTGCTGCGCAACCCGGGCCGCCCCAGCGATGTACCCATCGTCAAGCTGCGCGATGCCGGCATGGGCGATCTGATGGTGGACTACGTGCTCTACGGGGTGCTGCATTTCCAGCGCAATTTCGACCTGTATCGCGCCCAGCAACAGCAGGCGCAATGGCACGAAATCACGGTTCCCGACAAGGCCGACTGGCCGGTGGGCGTGTTGGGGTTAGGCGCTATCGGGCGCAAGGTCGCCACGCGTCTGGCAGAGGAAGGGTTCCCGGTGATCGGCTGGAGTCGTTCGCCCAAGCAGCTCGACGATGTCGATGCCGTTCACGGTGATGACGGCTTGAACCACCTTCTGGAAAACGTCAAGACGTTAGTCACGCTGCTACCGGATACCGCCGAGACCCGTGGGCTGCTCGATGCCCAGCGCCTCGCACAGTTGCCCGAGGGCGCCAGCCTTATCAACCCGGGGCGTGGCAGCCTCGTCGATGAGCAGGCATTACTCGATGCCCTGGGCACCCCCTCTTCCTCCGGCCATTTGCGCGGCGCATTGCTGGATGTCTTCCAGGAGGAGCCTTTGCCGCAAGACAGCGAGCTGTGGCGACACCCCAATGTCATCATCACGCCGCACATGGCCGCCCCGACACCGCTCAAGGAAGCCGTGGAACAGGTCGCCGAGATGATTCGTCGCTTTGAAGCCGGGGAATCCCTGGAGACGGTCAATCGCGACGCCGGTTACTGATTCCCTTGCCAATGGCGGTATACTCGATGGTTCGGCAACGCTTGGCCGTTATCGCTAACCAGTACCGGCGGGCTCGGAACCAAGCAAGCGCCACAGGTTCCTATGCTTATCAATAAAGTCTATCAATAGAACCTATCAATAGGCTTCTGTTGCTGCCTCGATCGTTGCCTTTGAAGATCGTCATGTCTGAACCTGCGTGAACCGTTTTGGAGCAAGTGCCATTGGCTAATTTTGCTGTGTCAGCATCCCGGCTATCGACTCGCTTGTTTCGAGTATCGGCGCGCGCCTGGGTCGCGGTTGCATTTTTTACGCTCTTGAGTGGTGTGGGGGCTAGCGTGGCCCAGGCCGCCACCCACACCCAGCAAACGCCCTTGGCCGAGCCAAAGCCGTTCGAAGCGCAGTATCGCTTTGAAATGCGCGGCTGGCCAAGCGCCACCATCACTCACCAATTCACCCAGGAAGGTAACCATTGGCTCAGTGACATGAGCTTCTCGGTGACAGTTGCCAAAGGAGCTGAACGCAGCCGTTTCGTCGTCAATGAAGACAGCGTGCATTCACTGATTTACAGCAGCAGCTACGCCTTGTTCGGCATTGGCGAAACCTACCAGCTTGAAGAAGCCGAGATGCTCCTGCCGGACCGCCAGGCCGCCCTGTTCGAGCTTTCCCGCCAGGCGGGCAACCAGGGCTGCGTGATAACCTCACCTTGTGAAATCAACTACCTCGACCACCGTGGCCGCGAGGAACAGTTCGTGTATTATCTCGTCCAGCGCGGCCCGATCAGTTTGCCCGCCGGTGAGTATGATGCGGTCACCGTGGCGCTGGTCGACGCGGAAAAGCCCGATCGTAAGCTGCAGCTCAGCTTCCATCCCGATTTTCCCGGTTTGGTGCTGTCCGCCGACTATCGGCGCGAAGGCCGCCGAGAAACCACGCTATCCTTGACCCACTTCCAACCCCAGGGGGGCGCTACGCCCTAAATGCTCTCCGGTCTTGTCATCGTTCTTTTACCTCTAGTGTTGGGTTATCTGGTAGCGCTGCGTTCCACCGCCGTACTCAACATCGTCAATCAGGCAGTCAATCTGTGTGTCTATGCCATCCTGCTGTTCATGGGCATCAGTCTGGCGGGGTTGGAAAACCTGGCCAGCCAGCTATCGCGGCTGGGCGGGCAGACGCTGATTCTGTTCAGCGTGACCACGCTTTTCAACCTGGCGGCCCTGTGGTGGCTTTCGCATCGAGTCGCGCTGCGTGGGGGCACCTCGCCTGTGGTGAAAAACGCCCCGACCAGCAAGCTGGCCGCCATGGCGGGTTCACTCATGCTGGTCGGGGTGGTCGCCGGGGGGGTAGGCGCAGGGTTGATGCTCGGCCCATGTGTAGGCCCGGGCCTTTTTCATGGCGCGGAAACCCTGGCTGAGTGGACGCTTTACCTGCTACTGGTCTTGATTGGCTGCCAGTTACGCAACTCCGGCATGCCGCTCAGGCAGATACTGCTTAACCGGTTGGGGCTGGTGATTGCCCTTACGTTGGCGGCAAGTTCGCTGCTGGCAGGGCTGGTGGCAGCGCCGCTGCTGTCGCTTTCCTGGAATGAAGGTCTGGCCATGGCCGCCGGGTTCGGCTGGTATTCGCTCTCCGCTATCCTGATCGGTGAACACCTGGGGCCGCTCTTGGGCGGGGTGGCATTTTTCAACGACCTGACCCGTGAACTATTCGCCTTTATCCTGATTCCTCTGGTCATTCGCCGCTACGCGGCACTGGCCATCGGTTACGGCGGCGCCACCTCGATGGATTTCACCCTGCCGGTGATTCAACAGCACGGCGGCGTGGCCTGCGTGCCGGTAGCCGTGGTCAGCGGTTTCATACTCTCGCTGCTCTCCCCGCCGTTGATCCTGTTTTTTCTATCGCTTTCGGGTTGATGGGGGGTACTTGTTGGACGAGGTCTGCCGCCCGCGTGTAAAAATATCAACAACTACAGGCATTACGCGTCTTCGTTGAATATTGGCCTATTTCAAGGATGACTACATGGAAACTGCCTCACCGATTGTTCTGGCGTTTCTTGGCAGCCTGGCAGCCGGGTTGCTCACTGCGGTTGGGGCACTGCCAGCCTTGTTTGGCAAGGTGCCTGGCCGCGCTTTCCGCGATCTGGCGCTGGGCTTCGCGGCCGGGGTAATGCTATCCGCGTCCTTTTTCTCCCTGATCATCCCTTCCCTGGAAGCATCAGAGCTACTCTACGGTGGTAGTGCCTTGCCAGCCGTCATTGCTTGCCTTTCGATTCTGACGGGTATTGGAGCGATTGCCCTATTGAATGAGCGGCTTCCCCATGAACACTTCCAGCAGGGCCGAGAAGGACCCGAGGCCGCTTCACTTCGCCGAGTGTGGCTATTCATCATCGCCATTACTATTCACAATTTTCCGGAAGGGCTTGCGGTAGGCGTCAGCTTCGGTGCTGGCGGGTTCGAAAAAGGATTGCCATTGGCGATAGGGATAGGTCTTCAGAACATGCCGGAAGGTCTGGCGGTGGCAATTTCTCTGCTGGGCGAGGGGTACTCCAAATGGAAAGCGTGGACAATCGCCTCATTGACAGGCCTGGTCGAGCCAATCGGTGGTTTGCTCGGAGCGAGCATCGTGAGCATATCCCAACCGTTTCTACCTTGGGGCCTGGCTTTCGCCGCCGGGGCCATGCTCTACGTTATCAGCCACGAAATCATTCCCGAAACCCACCGCAACGGCCACCAGAACAAGGCGACGCTCGGTCTTTCCATCGGTTTGGTCATCATGCTATTTCTCGACGCTTCTCTTGGGTGATGCGAACTACCTAACCACTGCCATTCTCCCCCTGGGGCCAAAGCAGAATCTGAATCGGGGCAGAGCGAGCAGCTTATGAAAAACTAAGCGAGGAAAACGCATGGGACATCATCACGATCACCATCTCATTGATCCCGCCTCTGGCGACCGGCGTGTGACCATATCCATCTGGGCCAACGGACTTTTGACAATTGCTCAGATTATCGGCGGCATTCTGTCGGGCAGTCTCGCCTTGATCGCGGATGCGCTGCATAACTTCTCTGACATGGCGGCGCTTATCATTGCGTTTGCCGCCCGCAAGATAGCCAGGCGGCCGGCAGACGCGAAGATGACATTCGGCTATGGCCGCATCGAGATTGTTGCGGCGCTGATCAATTACACCACGCTGATTCTCGTTGGCCTCTACCTGATTTACGAAGGCGCCATGCGCATGATCGACCCGCCGGAGATTCAAGGCTGGGTGATCGTTATCATCGGCGGCGTGGCACTGGCCGTCGATACGCTCACCGCATTTCTCACTTGGTCGATGCAGAAACATAGCGTTAATATCCGAGCCCTTTTTCTGCACAACCTGTCCGATGCGTTTGCGTCGATCGCCGTGATCGTGGGGGGAACACTGATCCTGTTATACGATGTACGCTGGGTCGATCCAGCGATTACGATCGGCATTGCGCTATACATTCTCTATCTCGCCTTTACCGAGATTAGTGGCCCTATTCGTACATTGATGCTGGGCTCGCCGCCCGATATCGACGGGCAGGCGGTCATTGACCTGATGCGCGATGTCGATGATGTAAAGGACGTTCATCACGTTCACCTATGGCAAATGCAGGAGAACACCGCCGCCCTTGACTGTCACGTGGTGATCACAGAGGCTGGCTGGCAGCATCTTGAAGCGATCAAGGCGGATATCAAAACGCGCCTAAAAGAACATTTCGGTATTGAGCACTCCAGCCTGGAGTTTGAGCATATCGACTATCCTCATGAGAACGTCAAACTCTATGGGCACTGGTAATTTTACAAGCTTGGCCTCACCAGGCCGGCCCCGCTTGTAATTATTTTCAGCACGTGAGGAGTTTGCTTGCACAAAAAAACCTAATGCCTCAAGACATTAGGTTCAAAAGTAAATTAATTAAAACTAATTCACATGCTGCGTTACAGCTGTTGCTGCGTCGGGCGGATGATCAGTTCGTTGACATCGACATCGGCGGGTTGCTCGATGGCAAAGGCGATGGCGCGTGCAATCGCATCGGCGTCGATCGCCATCTCGTAGAGTTCGTTGACACCCTGCGCCGTCTTGTCATCACTGATGGTGGTGGTCAGTTCGGTGGCTATCGCCCCGGGGGAGATATTGGTCGAGCGAATCTCGCCGTTGGATTCCTGGCGCAGCCCTTCGGAAAGCGCCTTGACCGCAAACTTCGTCGCGCAGTAAATCGCCGCGGCGGGAAACACCACATGCCCCGCCACGGAAGACAGGTTGATCACATGGCCGGAATGCTGTTCGCGCATGGTCGGCAGCACAGCAGCAATGCCGTACATCACGCCCTTGATGTTGACATCGACCATCTGCTCCCACTCGTCGACCTTGAGCCGGTTGAGCGGTGACAGCGGCATCACGCCGGCATTGTTGATCAGCACATCGATGCGCCCGTAGGTATCTTTTGCCGCCTGAGCCAAGGCTTCGACCTGCTCGCGCTTGGTGACGTCTGTCACCCGGTAGATTGCATCACCGCCCTGCTCATTGATCTGATCAGCCAGGGCTTTCAAACGATCTTCACGGCGTGCGGCGAGTACCAGCTTGGCACCCCCCTTGGCCAAACGGTGTGCGGCAGCTTCGCCCAGGCCGCTGCTGGCACCGGTGATAATGACGACTTTTGCGTTGATCTCGGACATGAAATCTCCTTACAGAAATGAAATGTAGTGCATGAATGATAAAAGACGTTGACCCGCTCTGGCCTCCTTCATGAAGGGCAGGTCTCGTTCAAGAAGGGATAGTCGGTATAACCGTGCTCATCGCCTCCGTAGAAGGTGCTGTCGTCCCACTCATTGAGCGGGGCATTGCGCCGGAAACGTTCGGGCAGGTCGGGGTTGGCAATGAAAGGCCGCCCGAAGGTCACCAGGTCGGTCTTGCCGGCGGTGATACGTTCCCGGGCTTCGTCGGCAGTGTAGTTGCCATTGGCAATGTAGGTACGCGAAAAGACCGCCTGAATGGCTTCGATGACGCTTTCGGGACGGCCGTTTGCGTGGTTGCCCTGGAAGGAGTCTTCCACCACTTCGATGAAAGCGATGCCTAGCGCATCCAGCTTCTTGGCGAAGGCGGCAAATGTTTCCTCGGGATTATCGTCCTGCATGGCGTTGAAGCTTCCGGTGGGCGATACCCTCACACCGACGCGCTCGGCGCCCCACACATCGACCACTGCCTGCACGACTTCCAGCGGCAGGCGCAGGCGATTTTCGAGTGAACCGCCGTAGTCGTCATCGCGCTGGTTGCTGCCGCTGCGCAGGAACTGATCAAGCAGATAGCCGTTGGCGCAATGCACCTCCACCCCATCGAAACCGGCCTGCTTGGCATTTTCCGCGCCTTTACGGTACTGGGCGACGACGTCGGGCATTTCCTCAGTTGTCAGTGCGCGAGGGGTGGGGATATCCACCATGCCCGAATCAGCGCTGATAAAGGTCTTGGCGCCTTCCGGCTTGATTGCCGAAGGGGCGACCGGCAGGGCATTGTCGGGCTGAAGCTCAGGGTGGGAAATACGCCCCACGTGCCACAGCTGCAGGTAGATGCGCCCGCCTGCCGCGTGAACGGCCGAGGTTACCTGGCGCCAGCCTTCAATCTGAGCTTGTGAATGAATGCCTGGCGTGAAGGCGTAGCCTTTGCCCTGGGGTGAGACCTGGGTTGCCTCGGCGATGATCAAGCCGGCGCTTGCTCGCTGGCGATAGTATTCAGCATTCATGGCAGTGGGCACATCGCCGGGCTGGGCGGCACGCGAACGCGTCAAGGGCGACATCAATACCCGGTTGGGCAGTTCTAGATCGCCTAGTTTGAGCGGCTGAAACAATACGTCTGGTGTTGCCATGAAAGCCTCCTTGAGGTGGTTCATGAATCATTTATGTTAGACCGGTCTACTAGAGAGTAGACGATAAACGGTGCCTACCCAAATCCTTCAGGCACCAGGAATGGTATTTAACGAAGCTGTGTGCCTTCAACGAAGGAATAATGTCAGGGTTTTAACAGCTGGCTGAACAGAATATCTTCAAAACGCTGCATGGGCGTCACCGACTTGAGTGTCTTGGCACGCAGGATGGCGCCTTCCCAGCCGGCTAAAATGAAACTTGCCAGGTCGTGGGTATCGATATCAGTGGCGATCTCACCGACGGCCTGGGCATCGTTCAAGCAAGTCACCAGGCGATGTTCCCAACGCTGAAAGACTTTATCGAGGGTGTCACGAAACACATCGCTTTGTCCGGCCAGTTCCTGGCCTAGGTTGCCGATCAGACACCCACGCACATGGTCACAAGTGAGCATGTCAGCGCGCCCGGCAGCGAAGTAACGCCGCAGTCGTTCCAACGGCGTTACCGAGGCATCCTCCAACAGCTGCGCCAAGGTGTCATCGTATGCCGCGGAAAAGCTTACGATCACCGCCAGACCGAAATCTTCCTTGCTGGAAAAATAATGGTAGAACGACCCCTTGGGCACACCGCTCGCCTTGAGCACCGCATTGATGCCGGTGGCGTTGTAGCCGTGCTGAGCAATCAACTCAGCACCTGCCTCAATCAACCTGTCACGAGTGGCGGTCTGCTTCATGCCAGCTGGTTTCATGCCTGTCTGTTTTGTGGCTATCTTTTCCATAGCCTTAAAGTAGACCAGTCAGTCTAGTTCTGTCAAGAAACGCGACCCGTCAAGAACAGCAACACGCGGCAGTAGCTTACACCCCCGCTTTAGCCGCGCGGGCCGCGTGGAGTTTCTTGTAGCTTTCGACCAGGCGTTGGTGCCTGTCGAGGCCTTCCAGCTGCATATTGGTCGGGGTCAGGCCATGGAAACGCACCTCACCGCTTACCGAGCCCACCACGGCGGCCATGGCGTCTTGGCCAAACATGCGCTGGAAGCTGTGCAGGTAATCTTCAAGCACCAGATCGGCATCCAGAGCGATTTCCAGCACCGCGTTGACCGCCTGATAGAACAGACCGCGCTCGATGGTGTTGTCGTTGTACTGCAGGAACATCTGCACGCAGTCCAACGCTTCTTCATGGCGCTGGAGTGCCAGGTAAATAAGCAGCTTGAGTTCCAGAATGGTGAGCTGCCCCCAGACGGTGTTTTCATCGAACTCGATACCGAGCAAGGTGATGATATCGGCATGGTCGTCCATCTGGCTGTCTTCCAGGCGCGCGACCAGGTCGGCCAGCTGATCGTCATCCAGGCCATGCAGGTTGAGAATGTCCTCGCGATACTCCAGCGACTTGTTGGTGTTGTCCCAGATTAGTTCCTCCACGGGATACACTTCCGAGTAGCCCGGCACCAGAATACGGCACACCGGCGCGCCAAGGTCCTCATGCACCGCCATATAGACTTCGGCGCCCAGCTCCTCGAAGATGCCCAGCAGTGTCGCGGCTTCTTGCTCGTTGGTGCCCGAAAAATCCCATTCGCAGAACTCGAAGTCCGGCTTGGCACTGAAGAAACGCCAGGAAACCACACCCACCGAGTCGATAAAGTGCTCGACGAAGTTGTTCGGTTCGGCGACCGTCTGGGAGTTGAAGGTGGGTAACGGCAGGTCGTTCAGGCCCTCGAAGCTGCGACCCTGGAGCAGCTCGGTCAGGCTGCGCTCCAACGCTACTTCGAAGCTGGGGTGCGCGCCAAATGAGGCAAACACGCCACCGGTGCGCGGGTTCATCAGCGTGACGCACATCACCGGGAATTGCCCGCCCATGGAGGCATCCTTGACCAGTACCGGGAAGCCCTGGGCTTCCAGGGCGTTAATGCCTTCGACAATGCTGGGGTACTTCGCCAGCACCTCTTGCGGCACGTCCGGTAGCGTCAGTTCCTGTTCGAGAATCTCGCGCTTCACCGCCCGTTCGAAAATTTCCGAGAGGCACTGTACCTGCGCTTCCACCAGCGTATTGCCGGCGCTCATGCCGTTACTCAGGAACAGGTTTTCGATCAGGTTGGACGGGAAGTAGATCGTTTCCCCATCCGACTGGCGCACAAACGGCAGCGAGACGATGCCGCGATCGGTACGCCCGGAGTTGGTGTCGATCAAGTGCGAGCCGCACAACTCACCGTCGGGGTTGTAGATCTCCAGACAGTGCTCATCGAGAATCTCTTCGGGCAGCGAATCAGCAGGTCCTGGCTGGAACCACTTTTCATCGGGGTAGTGAACAAAGGCGCTACCCGCAATTTCTTCACCGAAAAACTGATCGTTATAGAAGAAGTTGCAGCTCAGCCGCTCGATAAACTCGCCCAGCGCCGAGCACAGCGCGCTCTCCTTGGTGGCACCCTTGCCGTTGGTGAAACACATCGGAGAGGCCGCATCGCGGATATGCAGCGACCATACATGGGGCACGATATTGCGCCAGGAGGCGATCTCGATCTTCATGCCCAGATCCGCCAGAATCCCGCTCATGTTGGCGATGGTCTGCTCCAACGGCAGGTCCTTGCCTTCAATATAGGTAGTGCTACCTTCCGGCGCGCCCATCAGCAGCGCCTGGGCGTCTTCATCGATGTTCTCGACCGTCTCGATCTGGAACTCGGGATTGGTTTGCACCACTTTCTTGACCGTGCAGCGGTCGATGGAGCGTAGAATGCCTTCGCGGTCCTTGGCGGAGATATCCTCCGGCAGCTCGACCTGAATCTTGAAAATCTGTTTGTAGCGGTTTTCCGGGTCGACGATGTTGTTCTGGGAAAGGCGGATATTCTCGGTGGGAATATCCCGTGCGTTGCAGTACACCTTCACGAAGTAAGCGGCGCACATGGCCGAAGAAGCCAGAAAATAATCGAACGGACCCGGTGCCGAGCCATCGCCCTTGTAGCGGATCGGTTGGTCTGAGATAACGCTGAAATCGTCGAACTTTGCTTCCAGCCGGAGGTTGTCGAGATAATTGACTTTGATTTCCATGAGCGGGGCGTCCGGATAGAGGAATGGGTCTAGGCCATAGGCTGATTGGCGGCCATTATCCAGTTTTTAACCCACTGCGTCTCGGGGAAGCGTTGCGCTCAAGTTATCCAGATATGGATAAACAGGCTCTGAATAGCTTAATCAGGCACTTGCCATGCACCACGGCCTGAAGCGTCCACCCATTTGCACATTGTTTACACCCTTATTGCCTAATCGCTGCGCGCCGATCGGCGATGCTAGATTAAGTTGTCGTTACTCACGGAGACACTCCCGGAATGCCCCCTTCTCATCCGTCTTACCGCCATCATCAGCAAGGGCGATTCCGCTTGGGTGCGCTGGCTGCCCTGCTGGTGTTGGCGGCGGGACTGGCTGGCGCCTGGTGGCTACTCAACCAGCCGCCACGCATCGAACGTCGCCCACCTCCCGAGCCCATGCCGCCGTTGGTGGATATCGTGATCGCCGAACGGCGTGCTGAAGCACCCGAGTTTTACGGCTTCGGCCGCGTCATCGCGGAACAGGAAGTCCGTCTGGCCAGCCGTGTCGGCGGCCAGCTGGAACGCTTTGCCGAAGGGGTATTCCCTGGCCAGGTGGTGGAATCCGGCCAGGCGCTGGCGTATATCGACCAGGCTGACCTGGCGCTTGCGCTACAGGATGCCGAGGCCCAGCTAAGCCAGGCCCAGGCTGCTCTCGCCCTTGAACGTGGCGAACAGCAGCGCGCCCAGAGCGACTACCAGGCCTTCGGGCGCACGCTTTCCGCAGAGCGCCGCGCCCTGGTACTGCGCGAACCCCAATTACGCCAGGCTCAGGCCCAATTGGCGCAGGCCCAGGTGATCCTCGACCAGGCCCGGCTTAATCTGAAGCGCGCCACCCTCAGCGCCCCCTGGCGCGCCGTGGTGCAGGAACGCCTGATTGGCGCCGGAAGCTTGCTTAGCCAAGGCACTGAAGTGATGCATCTGGTGGGGGTGGAACGCTTCTGGGTGCGTGCTTCTCTGCCCGGCGAATGGCTGCCCTGGCTCGACACCGAAAGCGAGGTCACCCTGGAAAGCCGGGGCTGGCCCAGTGGCGCTATCCGCCAGGGGGAAGTGATTTCGATCTTGCCCAGCCTGGAAGAAAACGGCCTTCAGGCCCAGTTGCTGGTAGCGGTGGACGACCCCCTGGCCTTGGAAAGTGACGGCCCGGCCCTGCGTCTGGGCGATATTCTTCGTGCCAATTTCTCGCCCACCGCCCAGGAAGCCTTGATCGCCCTGCCGGCGGCGGCCGTTCGCCCCGGCGAGCGGGTATGGTGGCTGGATGAAGATGACCGTTTGCGTCAATCCCGGGTCGAGCTTGCCTACCGGGGCGAAGACAGACTCTTGATTCGTGCGGGTATCGAACCCGGCAGCCGCGTGGTGGTGGCGGGCCTGGCTCAACCGCGTGAAGGCCAGGAAGTGCGACCGCGTCAGCGTGACGCTGAGCCCCAGGAGCCCGGCTCATGATGCGCCGCGGCCCGCTGGCCTGGATGGTTGACCATGGCGTCGCGCCCAACCTCTTGATGATTCTGCTGATCGCCGGGGGGTTCTTTGCTTCGCTCACCATCAAGAAAGAGATCTTTCCCGACTTCGAGACCGAGATCGTTCAGGTCAGCATCAGCTACCCCGGCGCCACCCCGGAAGACGTGGAACAAAGCCTGCTCTTGCCGGTGGAAGCCGCCCTGGCCGATGTCGAAGGCATCGATGAGTTGACCGCCTATGCCAATGAAGGCAGTGCGCGCCTCAATGCCACCCTGATCGATGGGGTGGAAGTCATGCGGGTCTATCAGGATATTCAGCAGGCGGTGAATGCCATCACCACCCTGCCCGGCGCCGCCGACCCGCCACGCTTCACTTTGGCCGGGCGCTCGCGCAGCGTGGTCAGCCTGCAGGTGCACGGCCAGGTGGACCTGGCCATTTTGCACAACGCCGCCGAGGATCTACGCGCCGAGCTCCAGGCGCTTTCCGGTATTTCCCGGGCCGAGCTTTCCGGCAACCGTGCCCGGGAAATTCAGGTGCGGCTGGATGAAGAAGCCATCGCTCGCTTCGGGCTGGACCACCGCCAACTGGCTGCGCGTATCAGCGAGGAAGCCCTGGATCTCGCCGGGGGCCAACTGGCGACCCTGGAAGGCGAATGGCTGGTGCGTTATCAGGGGCGGCGCAACACTGCCCAGGAATTTGCCGACCTGCCGATTTTTACCAGCGACAGCGGCACCCCTGTGCGGCTCGGCACCATCGCCGAGGTAATCGATGGCTTTGCCGAAACCGATCAGGAAGTGTTCTATAACGGCGAACCGGGCTTGACCGTGGAGGTTTACCAGATCGGCGATCAGACCCCCACCGGCATTTCCGAGGCCGTGAGCGGCGAGCTTGAACGCTTGCACGCCGGGCTGCCCGAAGGCGTTTCATTGAGTGTCTCGCGGGACAGCTCCGAGCTTTACTCGGATCGCCTTGGCCTGTTGCTCAAGAATGCCTGGATGGGTCTTGCCCTGGTATTGGTGCTGATGGCGCTGTTTCTCGAAGCCCGGCTGGCATTCTGGGTCACCCTGGGCATCCCTACCGCTTTCCTGGGCGCCATGCTGTTTCTGCCCTGGTTCGGGGTGTCGCTCAACTTGATGTCGATGTTCGCCTTCATCATCGCCCTGGGGATCGTGGTCGACGATGCCATCATGGTCGGCGAGAACATCTACAGCTACCGCGAACAGGGCTATTCGTTGCGCGATGCGGCGGTGCGCGGGGCCCGGGAAATCGCCACCCCCATCACCTTCGCCATTCTGTCCAACATCGTTGCCTTCTTGCCGCTGTTGTTCCTGCCCGGCTTTCTCGGCTTGATCTTCGCCACCGTGCCGGTCGTGGTGGTCACGGTGTTTCTGATTTCCTGGCTGGAAGCGCTGTTCATCCTACCCGCCCATCTGGCGCATAGCCGCAAGCCCAGGGTCACGCCTGCCTGGCAACGCCCCCTGGAAGCGGTGCGCCGTACCATGCAAGGCGGGCTGGAGCGCTTCACCCATCAGCATTTCGCCCCCTTTCTGGAACGTGCCCTGAACCAGCGCCTGCTCAGTGTGGCGCTGGCAGTGATGATCCTGATTGTGGCCCTGGCCTGGGCAATGAGCGGTCGTTTGGGCTTTTCATTGATGCCAAGGGTGGAATCCGACCAGGTCCAGGCCAGTATCAGCCTGCCTATCGGCAGCCCCATCAACCTGAGCCGTGACTTGAGCGGGCAGTTGCTTGATGCCGCCGAGAGGCTCAGCGCCCGGGAAGACGACCTGGCGTTCAGCGGCACACAAAGCCGACTGGACGGCGAAGCCTTGAGCGTGCGCCTGGATATCGCCCCGCAAAGCCTCGATGACTGGCCGCCCTCGCGGGTGGCCCGAGCCTGGCGCGAACTCAGCGGCGATCTGGTCGGGGCGCAATCGGTACGCTTTGAATCCGATGTTGGCGGCCCCGGAAGCGGCGCCGCCCTGTCCCTGCGCCTCTCGCACCCCGACACCCTGGTACTCGAAGCCGCCGCCGAGCGACTGGCGCTCGAGCTAAGCGAATACGGCCTCACCGATATCGACAGCGGCCTGGGGGACGGCAAACCGCAGCTGGACCTTCGTCTTTCTCCCGAAGGGCGCGCTCTGGGGCTTTCCGGCACCGACCTGGCCCAGGCGCTGCGTGGCTCGCTCCAGGGGGCCACGGCGGTGGAGCAACATTCGGGGCGCAGCGAGATCAGTATCGAGGTGCGCTTGCCGCAACCCGACCGGGACAGCTTGAACGAGCTGTATCGGATGCCGATACGCACGCCGGACGGACTGAGCGTGCCGCTTTCCCGGGTGGCGGATATCATGCTGACCCAGGCCTCCAGCAGCCTGCAGCGGATTGACGGCCGACGCATCATCGATGTCAGCGCCGATACTGACGGCGACCTGCCCATCAACCAGGTGCTGGCGACCTTGCAGCAAGAGGTGTTTCCCGGCATGGAAGCTGCCTGGCCGGGGCTGGAAATCGGCCTCGGCGGGCGCCAGCAGGATACCGCCGATAACCTGGCCACGCTGAGGACCGCGATGTGGCTGATGCTCGCGGCTCTTTACGCCCTCCTGGCGATTCCGTTTCGCAGCTACCTTCAGCCACTGCTGGTCATGGCAGCGATTCCCTTCGGGGTGGTGGGCGCGGTGGCCGGGCACATGATCATGGGGTTCGGTCTTTCGATCATCAGCCTGCTGGGAATGCTGGCGCTCTCCGGGGTGGTGATCAACGATGCACTGGTGCTGATCGACTACGCCAACCGCAAGCGACGCGAAGGCATGGCGCCGCGCGAAGCCATCATGGCGGCCGCCACGCGGCGCCTGAGGCCGATCATGATGACCACGCTGACCACTTTCCTGGGGTTGGCACCGATGATTCTGGAAACCTCGCGCCAGGCGCGTTTCATGATTCCCATGGCGATTTCGCTGGGCTTCGGTATGTTGTTCGCTACCGTGATCCTGCTGGTACTGGTGCCCTGTCTGTACCTGGGGCTGGAAAATCTACGGGAGCGCCTGGGGGCGTTCTCTTCAGGCAAAGGAGCCGTGTCCTGATGGCAAGGCCTTCTTTTCGATGGGCTATCTCGCCCCTCGGACTCAAGCTGTTCGTGATCATTCTGAGCGTCAACGTGGCGATTTCCGCCGCGGTGTTTCTTGCGGTTTCTCACAGCATTGACCGCGGCTTTCTGGATTATCTGAACCAGGCCCAGCAACGCCGTGCGGAAACCCTGGCCGAAGGGCTGGTTAATCAGTGGCGTCGACACGGCGACTGGGAGTGGCTGGCCCGCTCCCCTGAGCGCTGGCCGCAACTGGTACGTCAGGCGCTGACCGAGGAGCGCCGCCGCCAACCGTCTCCCTTGGGAGAAGCCCATGACTTCGTGCTACGCGCCCCCAGCGGCGCTTTCGTGATTCCGCCCCAAGAGGAGGACCCCGACGATTCCGCTGACTGGCGCTGGTTGCCGTTGAGCGACCGCGATACGGTCATCGGAGAATTGGGCTATCGGCCGCCGCAACAGATGATGGAACGCATGGAGCGCGGCTTTCTCGCACGCCAACAGCGTAACCTGATGATCATTCTCGCTTCACTGGGCGTCGCTTCGCTGCTGCTCGCTGGGGGGCTTTCCTGGTGGCTGGGGCGGCGCACCCGGGCGCTGGCCCTGGCGACTCGCCGGCTGACGGAAGGCGATTACGCCACTCGCCTGAAAGGCAAAGGCCGCGATGAGCTGGCGCGCCTGGCACGGGATTTCAACGTCCTGGCGGCAACCCTGGAAGCCAACCGCGAAGCCCGTGCTCGCTGGGTATCGGACACCGCCCATGAATTGCGTACCCCCCTTGCCGTCTTGCGCGGTGAAATCGAAGCCATGCAGGACGGGATTCGCCCCCTCGACCAGGAAAATCTCGGGTCGCTGGCCCAGGAAGTCAGCCAACTCGAACGCCTGGTAACCGACCTGCGCCTGCTTTCGCAAAGCGACGCCGGGGCCCTGGAAACGCAACTCGCGCCACTGGATCTCAGCCATAGCCTCAAGACCCGCCTGCTCGACGCCCATGGCTGGCTTTCCGACAGCGGTCTGACACTCAATACCGAAATCGCTCCCGGGGTAATGATTCGGGGTGACAGCCAACGCCTGCGCCAGTTATGGAACAACCTGCTGGACAATAGTTGCGCCTATACCACACCGCCCGGCACCCTGGCGGTGAGCCTGTACCGCAAGGCGGACAAAGCGGTGATGACCTGGCAAGACAGCGCGCCCGGCGTACCCGAACGGGATCTCGACCGCCTGACCGAGCGTCTTTACCGGGTGGAAGGTTCGCGTAGCCGCGCCAGTGGCGGCAGCGGTCTGGGGCTTTCGATTGCCAGCGCCTTGGTAAAGGCCCATGGCGGCACCATGGTCGCCTCGACCTCCGCCCTTGGCGGCCTGTGCTGGACGCTGACGTTTCCTCTTCTGACGGATAAAACCCAATGACCTCAAGTGCAACCGATCAACTGCTGATCGTCGAAGACGAACCCAAGATTGCTCGACTGGTGGCGGACTACCTGGAAAGCAGTGGCTTCACCACTCATCATCTGAACCACGGCGACCTGGTGCTGCCCTGGCTGGAAGACGCCACGACGTCTCCTTCCCTGGTGTTATTGGACCTGATGCTGCCGGGCACCGATGGCCTGACGCTGTGCCGGGAAATTCGCCAGCGCTGGCCTGGCATCGCTATCATCATGCTGACCGCCCGGGTGGAAGAAGTCGACCGGCTGCTGGGCCTGGAACTCGGCGCCGACGACTACATCTGCAAGCCGTTCAGTCCGCGAGAAGTCGTGGCCCGCGTCAAGGCCGTGCTGCGGCGTAGCCAGGCGACTCAGGATGCTCCCACCGACCTGGCCTCGCAGGCACTTTTGACACTCGACGAAGACGGTTGGCGAGCACTCGCCAGCGGCCAGGACATCGCCCTGACCGCCGTGGAGTTTCAGTTATTGAAAGTATTGATGCAGGCGCCCGGGCGCATCTTCAGTCGCGAACAGCTGATGGATCACATGTACCGTGACCACCGTATCGTGTCCGAGCGTACCGTCGACAGCCACATCAAGAAGCTGCGCAAGAAGATCAACGAAGCCTTGCCCGAACATGACATCATTCGTTCGGTCTATAGCGTCGGTTACAAGTATCAACCCGAAGGCTAGGCCGAACGCTAGAACACCTGCTGATTCAAAAAGGCGATGCCCGCATCCACGGCATTGCCCCGGGTCAGGAAGCTGGTGATGTGGCCGCGAAAATGCTGTAGATAAAGTTCGCTTTCCACGCCGTTGGCTTTCAGTTCGTCATAGAAATCCGTGGCATGATCCAGCGGCACCAACCGATCCCAGGTGCCATGAAAGAGAAAGAACGGCGGCGCTTGCGGGGTAATATGCCGAGCGGGGGATGCCAGGTAATACCCTTCGGGTTCCTCGGCACGGGTACCGCCAATGAACTCCACCACCAGACGCCCGTCGGCGAACTTGAACAGGTCACTGGGCAAGCCGCCGGCAACCACGGCCGCCAGACGCGTATGCTCGCCACCATAAGGCTCGGCCAGGGGGCCTTCGGCACCGGAAAGTGCCAGCAGGCTTACCAGATGCGCCCCGGACGAAAACCCCACCCCGACGATACGCTGCGTATCCACCCGCCACCCATCAGCCTGCGCATGCAGCCACGCCATGGCTTGCTGAAGGTCGTAGACCGGCTCTGGGAATTTATACTCGGGTGCCTTGCGGTGTTCGATATTGATCACCACGTAGCCTTGTTCGGCTAGCTTGCGCGAGATGCTCTGCATGTCTTCGGGGCCACGGTTCTGCCAGCCACCACCGTGAACCACCAGAGCGGCGGGCCTTAAGCCCCCCCCCGGTGTTTCGGGCAGATAGACATTCGCTTCAAGGGCTTCCGGCCAGTCGCTGGGGGTATAGGTTTGTCCTTCAATGCGTTTGAAATCCAACGTATCTCTTCCTACGTCCGCAGTATTCGCCGCCGGCTCGCCTTGGCTGGCCAGATGTGTTCCCCCGCACCCGGCGGCCATCAAGGCAACGCCTCCCGTCAGCACTAGATATAGCCACTTTTTCACCTGAGCGCTCCCCTGAGTGATGGTTTGAGAAATAGTCTAAGAGATAATTTAAGCCATGGTTTAAGAAATAGTTTGGGAGATGGCTTGAGAGATAGACGTCATGATTGTTGCACAATACCTGCAATGACCTTGCACAGCGCCCGATGATACTGCAGTTGTCCACTCACAAGGAGAACTCACATGACCGCTCAACGTATCAGCAAGTTTTTGGCACCCGCCCTTTTCGCACTGGCCATCGCCCCTTTCACCTTGACCGCACAGGCCGGCCAGGACGATGACAAGGCAGAGCGCGGCCATGGACGCATGCAGCTCCATGAGGAACACCGCCAAGCGCTACATGAGCGCGCCGGGTTCGATGAAGAGACCCGCGCGGAACTCGCCAGCGCCCATGAAGAATATCTCGCCGCTAGACGTGAATTACGTGACCAACACCGCGAACGCATGGATGAAATTCTCGACGAAGACGAACAACAGGCCTTGCACGATGCCATGCAGGAAATGCGCACGGAAATGCGCGAAAAGGCCCGCGATAACCACGGCAATCGTGGTGAGCGCAACAGTGACTGACGCTTAGCGATAAATCCAAGGATAGCCCATAGTTAGCTTGAAACGCCCGGCCCAGCCGGGCGTTTCTGCGTTCGGCTTGCGCAAGACACGACTTGAAGCGCCAAGGGAAAGCGGGTATTTTATTTGAACGTTCATTTAAAATAAATCCTCCAAGACCTTTCCCTTATCGACAGGAGTTAGCCCTGCATGGCGCATGACAACCCCGTCCAAGCCCCTCGTGACCGGCTGAACCCCGTGGTATTCCACGGCAGTGTCGCCGGTATTGTGGTGTTTCTGGCACTCACCATGTTGTTCACCGAACAGGCGGGGGCATTCTTTGATGCCGGTCTGGCCTGGGTCAGCAAGACCTTCGGCTGGTACTACATGCTGGCCATCGTGGCCTATCTGGTGTTTGTGATACTGATCGGCGTTTCGCGCTATGGCAGCATTCGCCTCGGGCCGGATCATTCGCGCCCCGAATTCTCGCTGCTTTCCTGGTCGGCGATGCTGTTTGCCGCCGGTATCGGTATCGACCTGCTGTTCTTCAGTGTCGCCGAGCCTGTGGCCCACTATCTGGCGCCGCCGGACCTTACCCCGGAAAGCCAGGCGGCAATGCGTAACGCCGTCGTCCAGACCTACCTGCACTGGGGGGTTTCCGGTTGGGGCCTGTATGTGTTGATGGGGATGGCCCTGGCCTATTTCAGCTACCGCCATCGTCTGCCCCTGGCGATTCGCAGCGCGCTCTATCCGTTGCTGGGCAAGCGCATTCACGGCCCGATCGGTAATGCCGTGGATATCACGGCGGTGATTTCCACCGTTTTCGGTATCGCCACCAGCCTGGGTATCGGCGTGATGCAGCTTAATTACGGCCTGGCGTACATGTTCGATGTACCGGAAAGCTTGAGCGTGCAGATCATCCTGATTGCCCTGGTGGTGATTCTGGCCACCATCTCGGTGGTAAGCGGGGTTGAAAAAGGCATTCGACGTCTGTCCGAGTTCAACATGCTGCTCGCCCTGGCGCTGATGCTGTTCGTACTGTTTCAAGGCAACACCTTGGTACTGCTGGATAAACTGGTGATCAATGCCGGGGATTACTTGTCCGGTTTCGTGGGCAAGAGCTTCGACACCTACGCCTTTGCCGGTGAAGAAGCCCAAGAATGGAAGATGTGGTGGACGATCTTCTTCTGGGGCTGGTGGATTGCCTGGACGCCATTCGTCGGCCTGTTCCTGGCGCGTATTTCGCGCGGACGTACCATTCGTGAATTCGTCGCCGGCGCCCTGTTCATTCCTCTGGCGTTCATGATGGTGTGGATGTCGATATTCGGCAATAGCGGGATAGACCTTGTCGCCAACCAGGGTGTCACTGAACTGGGCGTCCAGGCGCTGAACACGCCGCAAACCACGATGTATACCCTGCTGGAATATTATCCGTTTGTGTCCATTACCGCTGCCGTGGTAACCGTGCTGGGGATTGTCTTTTTCATTACCTCGGCGGATTCCGGCGCCCTAGTATTGGCCAATTTCACCTCCATTCTGAGTGACGTCAACCATGACGCCCCGGTGAGGCTGCGTATTTTCTGGTCGGTCATCATCGGGCTCATCACCATTGCGCTGTTGATGGCGGGTGGTCTGGCTGCGCTACAAAGTGCGGTGGTGATCACGGCGCTACCCTTCTCGCTGGTGATTTTTGCGATCATGGTGGGCATGGTCAAGGCGTTGAAACTGGAGGGCAGCAAAGCCGATGCTCGGCGCCAGATTGCCGGCAGCGCCCCGGGAGGCGATTGGCGTGAACGCCTGGACCGTGCCCTGGATACCTCCACCCGCGCCGGTGCCGCCGCGACACTCGAGCATTCGATTCGCCCGGCCATGACGCAGTTCGCCCAGGAGCTTGAAAGCCGTGGCCAGACGGCCAACGTCACCGAAGAACATGCGGAGGGAGAATCACTTCCCAACCTGACGCTACAGGTCGATTTTGGCGATGCCACCAGCTTTGTGTATCAGGTTTGCCCGCATCGCATGCGCACCCCGAGTTTCATCCCAGCGGATGACGACTACTATGTGCGCCTCGATGTCTATCTTGCCGAAGGCGGCCAGGATAAAGACCTGAACGGCTACACACGTGGTCAGGTGATTGGCGATCTGGTGGCCGAATACGAGCGTCACCTGCACTTTTTGGCCCTGGCCGGTCAGCAGGGCAACATCCAGGCCATGCCCGGCACCATCGGCGAACCGCCGGAGGATGCCACCCAGGGCTGAACGCCTGTACTTACGTTTTACCCATCGCTACTTTTTTGAGCGGTTCCTCTTCCCAGCCCTTCAGGCTGGGTTTTTTTATGCGCTATGCACTGGGCTTCAGGCCCCAGGATTTTGTATTAAATAAGCGCGCCGTTTAAGCTTTAGCCTTATTAATTTATTCCTTGTTGAGTTGTTTCATCGCCCGCGCCCCGGACCTCGCCTAACGGCTAAAAGCTCAGGAGCCGCTCATGTCGTTCGATGTCACTTTATGGACGGTATTCGTCGCCGCCATGATTACTGCCCTGGCCACCGGCCTCGGTGCAGTGCCCTTCTTGTTCGTCAAGCAGTTCAGCAGATATTGGCTCAGCCTGTTCAATGCGACCGCTGCCGGTCTGATGCTGGCCGCCAGCCATAGTTTGCTGGTGGAAGGGGCCAATAATGACCCTTGGCTAACCATGCTGGGCATGGTCGTGGGACTGGCATTGATCAATGTATCCGATCTATGGATTTCTCGGCGCGGTGCGCCGGATATCAGTGACCTGCACGGGGCCAACGCCCGCAAGGCCTTGTTGATTTTGGGGATCATGACTATTCACTCCTTTGCCGAAGGAGTGGGAGTCGGGGTGTCATACGGCGGCGGTGAGGCGTTGGGGATGTTCATTACTACCGCCATTGCAGTACACAACATTCCCGAGGGGTTAGCGATCAGCCTAGTGCTGATACCGCGCGGTATGTCGGCATGGAAGGCCGGGGGCTGGAGCATTTTCACCAGTTTGCCGCAGCCGTTGATGGCGGTACCGGCGTTTCTATTCGTCACCCTGTTTGCGCCGTTCCTGCCGTTCGGGCTGGGGCTGGCCGCCGGGGCGATGATCTGGATGGTGTTTGCCGAATTGGTACCGGATGCCATGCAGGACGCGTCCAGCACAGCCGTGGCCACCATGGTGACGCTGGCCTTTGTGCTGATGTTCGGCTTCCAATACCTGATCCATTAAAGGGCTGGAAGCTCTGTCATACCTTGGCCGCCTTGCGAGCCACTTGGGGTGGGCGTAGCGTATCGGCTCCTTTCACTAAGGCACGGTGGCAATGTCGCGCAGAACCAAGACCCCCAGTTACATCTTTCCTCTCCCCGGCCGGGCATTGTTCAATGCCTGGCGCGAAGGCTACAGTCTGGCCGCCTTCAAGCGTGATCTCATGGCCGGGTTGACCATCGGCATTGTCGCCGTGCCGCTGTCCATGGCGCTGGCAATTGCCACCGGGGTCCCGCCCCAGCACGGCCTCTACACCGCTATCGTGGCCGGTGCGGTTATCGCCTTGACCGGTGGCTCACGCTTCAATATTTCCGGCCCCACCGCCGCCTTCGTGGTGATACTGTTTCCGATCGTGGCCAATCACGGCATCGGGGGGCTGCTGATCGCCACGCTAATGGCGGGGCTGATCCTCGTCGCTCTGGGTCTGGCGCGATTGGGCAGCCTGATCCAGTTCGTCCCCTACCCGGTGGTATTAGGTTTTACCGCCGGGATCGGGGTGGTGATCGCCCTGTTGCAGGTGCCTGACTTTCTGGGTCTGACTGGGGTGGCGCTTGGCGACAGCACGCCACACAACGCCATCGCCATTGTTCACGCCTTGCCGAGTATCGCTCCGGCGGAACTGGGCATCGGGCTGATCACTCTGGCGACCTTGCTGCTATGGCCCCGCCTGAATACCGCCGTGCCCGCGCCGTTGGTCGGCTTGGCCGTGGGAACCCTGGCAGCGGCCTTGCTCATGGCGTTCGGCGGCGACGTGGATACCATCGCCTCGCGCTTTAGCTGGGAACTCGAAGGCCAAAGCGGTAGCGGCATTCCGCCTTTTGCGCCGAGTCTGGTGGCTCCCTGGCACTTGCCGGGAGCCGATGGCACGCCTCTCAGCGTGAATTTCGAGTTGATTCGTGAACTGCTCGGCCCAGCCCTGGCGATTGCCTTATTGGCCGCCATTGAATCATTGCTTTGCGCCGTGGTGGCGGACGGCCTGACCCGTACGCGACACGACCCCAATGCCGAGTTACTGGGGCAAGGTATCGGCAATATCATCGTACCGTTCTTCGGCGGCATCACGGCCACGGCGGCGCTTGCACGCACCGCCACCAACATCAAGAGCGGGGCTTTTTCGCCGGTAGCGGCGCTGGTGCATTCTCTTGTGGTATTGCTGGCGGTGGTGGCGCTGGCAGGCATCCTGGGGTTGGTTCCCATGGCAGCGCTGGCGGCACTTCTGTTCATCATTGCCTGGAACATGAGCGAAGCGCGCCATTTCGTCCACACCTTGAAAACTGCTCCGCTCACTGACGTCCTGGTATTGGTGATCTGCTTCGGCCTGACGGTCATTTTCGACATGGTGCTGGCCGTCGCAGTGGGCATGGGCCTGGCCGCCGCCCTGTTCATTCGGCGCATGGCGCAACTCACTCATGCCCGGCGCCTGAATAGTCCAGAAGATCAGGCCACCTATCACCTGCCCGCCAAGGTGACGCTTTACAAGATATCGGGGCCTCTATTCTTCGGTGCCGCGGAAAAAGCCATGGCATCGCTGCGTATCGTCGATCATGGGGTGAATGTGGTCATGCTCGACATGCAGGACGTACCCAGCCTTGATGCCACCGCCATTGTGGCGCTGGATGGATTACGCCAGGAGTTACACGACCAGCAGATAGGAGTGATTTTCATCGGTCTGCCCGCACGTATGGTGGTCAAGTTGAAGCGTGCGGGAATCAAGCGTGAAGCCGGAAAACTGGCGGTGGTTTCCAACATTGAGCAGGCTCGGCGCCTGGCAAACCGTTGGCTGGAAAGACAACAAACCTGAAAGCTATTCATCGGCTGATAAGGTCACCGGGTGATAAAAGGTGCTGCACGTCAGAGCAACGTGCAGCACTCGGCGTGAATAAAATCACCGGCATTCAGTTGCGAGGATCATCTTCCTCGTTGATGTATTCGATTCCCCAGGGTCCTTCACCATGCAGCTGGATCATGGTTTCTCCCTCGGCATAGCCATACATGGCATCGCCCGGCGACATGATGGCGTATCCTCCTACCGGCAATTTCTGGGTCTCGTCGCGGTTAAACTCCTCACCTTGGGCAAAATGCAGTGTCCCTTCAAGTACCGTGACCCTTTCATAGGCCGGGTGGGTATGCGGCTTGATCTCGTAGCCATCTTCAAGCTTGAGGCGGAAGGTGAAGGGGGCTCCCTCACTCAACGTTCCCTCAATGTTAGCCATTTGCGCACCTTCACCCATCGAGGCCACCGGCCCCCATTCCAGGTCTTCCGGCGTACCCAGCAGATGTCCTTCACCTTGGTAAGTATCCGCCTACAAGCCGCCCGATGCACCGCTCATGACCAAGGCCACAATCCCGCTGCTCAGTAGGGTTGTCTTAACGTTCATGGCCGTTGCTCCTCTATGGTTTTCCTGTGTGGCTACATTCCTCTTCAGTGTTGATATGACCTTCAATTGGCATTGATGATTGCCACCCATTGAGTATAGCGATACTGACTACAGCTGCCGTGCAAAAGGCAAACAGATCGAAAAAATCACTTTTGTGTTAAATAACGAGCTTTGTGTTGAATAACGAGCAAAGAAGAGAGGCCGCCATCAGGGCCGCATCGCGACATCCTGCAACGAGAAAGCCGCCAGCTGGGTCGGCTGGCCAAGATGCGAATGCCATTCCCCGACCCCACCGAAACGCACGCGATAACCGTTACGCCGCGCCACGCCCTGAGCCCAATCGCGAAAGCGGTCGCGTGGCCATTCAAACTTGTGGTCGGGGTCACGAAACTCGCCGTCTTCCAGGTCGAACAGCGGGTTGTATTCGCTGTTGGGGGTGGTCATGACCAGATAGCCGGGGCGTAACCCACCGAAAACCACCTGCTCCACAGCGGATAAACGCTCGGGGGGTATGTGCTCGATGGTTTCCACCATGGCCGCGCCCGCGAACCCGGTGAGCGCGGGGTGATGTTCGGTATAAGAACCGCATACCAGCTCCAGACGCCCCTGGCGTGCCTGCGGCAGCCTACCCAGACGAAACTTGGCTTGAGCCAGCAATTCCCCGCTCAACTCCAAGCCTACCAATTTCTCGAACTGAGGCTGATGGAGTAGATATTGCAAGAGCCCACCCGAACCGCAGCCCAAATCCAGTACTTTGCGAGCACCGCTGGCACGCAGCCGCTCCACCACGTGAAGAAGCCGCTGTTGGTGTAAATCCGGCGCTTCGATATCGCTCATGATCCGCCTTGTGTTGGGCAAAGCCGCCATGATGCAGCAAAGTTTCGCTACCTTGTAGCAAGAAAATGCAAATGAAGGAATAAGGCACGAAGAACCGTACGTGGGAGAACCAAAAAAACCGCTCAGGCCCAGTACCTGAGCGGGAAAATAAGGCTTAGAAAAAGCCCAGCGGATTGATGTCGTAGCTCACCAGCAAGTTTTTGGTTTGCTGGTAGTGTTCAAGCGCCACCTTGTGGGTTTCGCGACCCACCCCGGACTTCTTGTAGCCACCGAATGCCGCATGTGCCGGGTACTGGTGATAGCAGTTGGTCCAGACGCGCCCGGCCTGAATGCCACGTCCCATGCGGAAAGCGACATTCATGTCGCGGCTCCATACCCCGGCGCCCAGACCGAACTCGGTGTCGTTGGCGATCGCTAAGGCTTCCTCTTCGTCCTTGAAAGTGGTGACCGCCACTACCGGACCGAAGATTTCTTCCTGGAAGACGCGCATCTTGTTATTGCCCTTGAGCAAGGTCGGCTGAATGTAATAGCCATTGCTTAGCGGAGCATCCAGTGACTCCTTATCCCCACCGCTCAAGAACTCGGCGCCCTCTTCACGGGCGATATCCATGTAGGACATGATCTTGTCGAACTGTTCCTGGGAGGCCTGGGCGCCCACCTGGACATCGGTATCCAGGGGATTGCCGCGTTTGATGCTCTGGGTACGCTCGATCACCTTGGCCATGAAGTCGTCATACATCGACTCCTGAATCAGCGCCCGCGAGGGGCAGGTGCAGACTTCGCCCTGGTTGAAAAACGCCAGCACCAGTCCTTCCACGGCCTTGTCGATGAATTGAGGCTCGGCATTCATGATGTCGGCAAAGTAAATGTTGGGTGATTTCCCTCCCAGCTCCACGGTAGAGGGTATGATGTTCTCGGCGGCGCACTTGAGAATGTGCGAGCCCACCGGGGTGGAGCCGGTGAAGGCAATCTTGGCGATACGCTTGCTGGTGGCCAGTGCCTGGCCTGCTTCGGCGCCATAGCCGTTGACGATATTGAGCACGCCGGGAGGCAAGAGATCACCGACCAGCTCGGCCAGCTTGAGGATCGACGCCGGGGTCTGCTCGGCGGGCTTGAGTACCACGCAGTTACCTGCGGCAAGCGCTGGCGCGAGTTTCCATACCGCCATCAGTATCGGGAAGTTCCAGGGAATGATCTGCCCCACAACACCCAATGGCTCATGAAAATGGTAGGCCACGGTATTGGCATCGATATCCGCCGCGGTACCTTCCTGAGCGCGGATGCAGCCGGCAAAGTAGCGGAAATGGTCGATCGCCAATGGAATGTCGGCGTTGAGTGTTTCACGCACGGCCTTGCCATTGTCCCAGGTTTCCGCCACGGCGAGCATTTCCAGGTTCTGCTCCATGCGATCGGCAATCTTGAGCAGAAGATTGCTGCGCTCCCCTGCGGAAGTCTTGCCCCAGGCAGGTGCCGCTTGATGGGCGGCGTCCAGGGCTTTGTCGATATCTTCGCCGCTGGAACGGGGGATCTCGCAGAATACCTCGCCGTTGACGGGGCTGATGTTGTCGAAGTACTGCCCTTTTACCGGCGCGACGAATTCACCGCCGATAAAATTACCATAGCGCTTTTCAAACGAGACGACTGAACCTGATTGTCCGGGATTTGCATAGATCATGGTAACGCTCCTGAGTATTATCATTATTGGGTTAGCTACCGCACCAGTGTTGGCTAGATAAGATGGCGGTGACATACCCCAACGGCAGGAGACGCCCTCGTTCCTTGGTAGGAGATAAGCATGTATACCCTGATGGTGGCTGATGACCATCCGCTGTTTCGTGATGCGATAAGCGCGGTGATAACCACTGGGTTACCCAATAGTCGCCTGCTGGAAGCCGCGAGTCTTGCCCAGGCATTGGCGCTGGCCGAGGAAAATCAGGAGCTGGATTTGCTGCTACTGGATCTCAGCCTTCCCGATGCCGAAGACCTGAGCGGCTTACAGGCCCTTCGCCAGCGGTTTCCCAGCTTGGCGGTGGCGATCGTTTCCGCCCAGCAGGAGCGCCGACTGGTACTGGAAGCCATCACCATGGGAGCCGTGGGATATATTCCGAAATCAACGCCACGTAAGGCATTGCTCGCGGCAATCGGTCAAATACTCGAAGGCCAGGTCTATTTGCCACCTGATATCATGCGCCAGCCACCCGAGCCGGCCGTACCGTCACCCGACTCCCTGTTACGCCAACGCTTGACCTGCCTTACCGCCAAGCAGCTGGATGTACTCAGTTGCATGACGACCGGAGCCTCCAATAAGCTGATTGCGCGTGAATTGAACATTGCCGAAACCACCGTCAAGACGCATGTATCCGCTATCTTGCGTAAGCTTGACGCTACAAGCCGGGTTCAAGCGATCGTCATGGTGGCCGAGGCGGATCTCAGCGGCTACCTCAGGCAGCGTCACCAAGATGAAGACAGCCGTCAAAACCCCGAGAAGCAATAAATCCGAGCTAGGCGGAGCGCTCTTCCAGCAGGCTGGTCAGCAACATACGCAGCCGCAAGGGTTTCAATGGCTTGAGCAAACAGCTTATGTCCAGCTCCCGCGCATGGCGCTTGAGCTCGGCAACATGATTCGCCGTGATCACCACCACCGGCAAGGCGGGATAACATCGCCTCAGGCGCAAGGCAAGCGTCAATCCATCCTCGCCTGCGTCACCCAGATGATAGTCCACCAATAGCACGGCAGGTTCTTCACCATCACTCGCCGCCTCCAATGCGCTTAGCGAAGCAGCGGTTCGCACACGACACCCCCAGCCTCTCAGCAGCGCCTGCATCCCTTCGAGAATCGCCGGATCGTCGTCGATCACCCAGACCACCGCACCCTGCAACGCCCCCTGCCCGACCTTAGTGGCCTCCACTGCGCGCTGCGAGCGTTGCGCAAGCTGGCCGTAGGGCACCCTAATCGAGAAAATCGCCCCTCGCCCCGAGAGTGATTTCAGCAAGATCGGATGCTTGAGAATCGTGCTGATGCGATCCACGATCGCTAATCCCAAGCCTAGCCCACGGCTATGCGATTCATGGCTCGGTTGAGCGCGGCGAAACTCCAGAAAAATCGCTTCTTGCTGAAGTTCAGGGATACCGGGGCCGGTATCTCCCACCATGATTTCAAGCCCATCGGGACGTCTCCGACACCCTAGCAGCAGGTGGCCCTGCTCGGTATAACGCACGGCATTACTGAGGAAGTTGCGAATCACCCGAGCCAGCAAGGCAAGGTCGGAAGCCACGACCACGCTCGAAGGAACGTAGTTCAACGTCAAGCCGCGAACCGCCGCCACCTGACGGTATTCCTCGGCCAAGGCATCTAATAAACAATTGACTCGAAAAGGCGCAATGTCCGCCTTGAGAATCCCCGCATCCAGGCGTGACATATCCACCAAGGTACCCAGCAACGCTTCGACATCCTTGAGCGAACGGCCGATATGTCCCACGAGTAGCATCGAATCCCGGGGCAGGCTGTGTTCTTCCAGGGCACTGGCAAATAACCTTGCCGCATTCAACGGTTGCAAAAGGTCATGCGTCACAGCGGCAAGAAACTTGGTCTTGGAAAGGTTGGCGGCCTCGGCATCCGCCTTGGCCTCGTGCAGCTGCGAATTGGCCTGGCCCAATTCATCCAGGGTACGATGCAAGGCTTCAGTACGCTCGCGCACTTGTTCTGCCAGCAAGACAGCATGTTCGAAGGCGGCATAAGGCGCGCCGTTAGCGGCGCCTCCAGATTCTACCCGCTCCATCAATGCATGGCAGATTCGCCGTAGCCGCCGGTTTTCCTCCGCCAGTGCTCGCTCGGAAGGTGTCTCGGGAATAATATCAGGGGTATCGCGCAAGAGATCCAAAAGCCACCCCGGTAAAGGTTTGGTTGACGTGCATGCCGTGATGCTGTTCGCCATAGGTATTGAACCCCACCACGCGGGAACGCTTCAACAATTGCGACGCCTGGCCCAGCTCTCCCAGCGCTTCCAGTTCCAGCCGTCTCAAAAAGCAGTCACAGCCGATCACCAGGCTGGGCGTGCCTAGCCGCTGATGCAGAGAATCGAGCATTTGATGCAAGTCATGCAACAAGGGGGCGGGTCGCATGGCGGTGAGTACGATGCCATTTTCCACCGCACAGTAAAAACTCAGGCTGGCATCCTCGTTGACCCGTTGTATGGAGCGAATATAGTGCTGGTCGCCCAGCCGTACCGCCATGGGGTGGCGAGCAAACACCTTTGGCCCTAGCGCAGCTTTCGCCACGCCCACCATTTCCGCGTAGGCATCGGCGGCGGGCATGGCATTGAGCTCCAGCACGCGCCGGCTTTCACTATCCGCTTGTGTCACTACCAGCTTATGCTCAAGCGGCAGCAAATGATGGGTGGAAAAAACCTCGAACGGTAAGGGCGTGTTGATCATGATCACCACGGCGGCGCGGGCGTAAAAACGTCCCTGAGCATACACATGGGTGTGAGCCAGGCGGTTATCGTCTCCTGCCGAGCCACCGAAACTGGGGATACGCCCCAAGGCGGCATCCAGGGTGGCCAGAACCTGCTCTTCGCTGCTGGAAAGGCCGTCGAGCAAGGTCAGGGCAAAACTATGCTCATTGATCGATGCTAATGCCCGGGCGCGGCAATTCTCCAACAACTGATCCACCAGGCGTTGGGCACGCAAAAGATCGAAACGTTCCAAGTCCTCGACCAGGGCGCAATCCACCGCAAAATAGCGTCGATCAAAACCGATGGCGACCACGCATCCTCGATCGTAACCTTGCGGTGTAATTTCCCCTGCCGTGGTGCAGCCGCTGACCTTTATTCCGCAAAATGCCGTTTCCAGCGCGCGCCCCAAGGCTTCAAGCGGATATTCGGCACTACAGAAAAACAGCACGAAACCTAGCTCTGCATGCTTGAGAGCCCTGGCCAGCTTTTCGGCAGCGCATTCAGGGTCTTGGCTACGACTGGCCGCCGTACGAACCGGCATAGTAGTCGCAGAAGTATCAGCGGAGATTTCCAATATGCACCCCCCTTGGAAGACAACCGCTCAAGCGCAAAAGCCTTGAACGGCTACTTTTACCTTTACTCCTACCTCTACTTTTAGCAAGAGCTATAAACGTTGCTAACCAGAGACCTGAACGTTTCTCCAAGCCTCCATAGCCGCCAAGGTACGCTCCGCGGTTTCAAATAATTGTTGCAAGGCAGCGTCTATTTGGAATTGATTCTCTTCCTGAGCTAAAAGCTCCACGTCTTTGGCTTGCCGGGCCAGACGTGCGCCCCCCAGACTTGCCGATTCACCGCGTAACTGATGGGCCAGGCGGCCAATTTCTCGAAGTGGCGATACTCGGTTCGACGGTGCTTCTGCGGCGTGATTGCCGGCTGTTATCTCAGTTTCTGACAGAGCCATCAAATCGGCCAGGTAATAATTGATATGCTGATGATGCAGCTCGACCAATTGAACCACTCCCCCGACACCCAGCATGGCGCTCAGGTTTTCCAGGATCGCGGTATCCAGTAACGGCGCCAGATTCGCCGGGTCATGCCAGCATAACCGTTGCGTTGGCGAAAGCGGGGGTTCCAGTTGCCGGGAAAGCAGTTCGTCAAGGACCGTCAACGATAATGGTTTGGTGATATATCCGCTCATGCCCGCAGCAAGGCAGCGGGCACGATCGTCGTCATAACCACCAGCCGTCATGGCGACGATGGGTACCTCCTTCAACCAGCCGGTTTGCTCACGCAACTGGCGGGTTATCTCCAGCCCATCCATGTCCGGCAATTGAATATCCATGAAAATTAGCGCTACCTGCTGATTTTTCACACAGCTCAAGGCTTCACCGCCCGTGCCCGCGCATATCACCTTGCAGCCCAAATGCTCCAGCATGCCGACCGCTACCTTTTGATTGACCGGATTATCCTCCACCAACAACAGGGTTACGCCGTTGAAATGCTGCTGGGCAGGAATAAGGGCATCAGGCAAGCGTTGCGGTTCAGCTTTCACTAGCGGCAGTTTCAACCAGAACTCACTGCCTTGGCCGGGAGTACTTTCCACGTCTATTTGACCCTGCATGGCAACCACCAGACGTTTGCATATCGCCAAGCCCAAGCCGGTACCGCCATAGCGGCGAGTCACGCTGTTATCTGCCTGCTGGAAGGGTTCAAACAAGCGCGCCTGTTGTAATGAGGTCAAACCACATCCGGTATCGCTGACGCTTAGATACAAGTCGCCAGCGCGGGCAAAGACACTTACCTGAATGCTTCCGTGCTTAGTGAATTTGATGGCATTGGCGATCAAATTAAGCAGGATCTGGCGCAACCGTCCGGCATCCATCAGTATCCATTCGGGAAGCTCGGTATCAAACGTTACCTTCAAGGCAACTCCCTTGGCCTGCGCCTTGGGCTTGAACAATGCGGCCACGCTCTCTACCAACGGCTTAATTTGGGTAGGAACGGCTTCAAGAGTCAGATGGCCGGCTTCAATCTTGGAAAAATCGAGAATTTCATTGATCAACTCCAGCAGCTGGTTGGCACTCTCATGGATGGTATAGGCGTAGTCACGGACATTTTCGGACTTAACCGGCGCCAGGAGTAATTCACTCATGCCGATCACGCCATTGAGCGGCGTACGCACCTCATGACTGACGATGGCCAGAAAGTCGGATTTGGCACGACTGGCGGCTTGAGCTTGATGAGCCGTTACTTTCAATTGATGGCTCAAAAGCTCCTGTTCGCGCCGGGCGGCTGTACTTTCGCGCATTTCTCGCACCAGAAAGATCACCACTAACAGCGCTGCCAAGCTCATTGCCATGATCAAGCTAAGCAAGAGGCTGTATAAGACGTTCAGTTGGTTACGCGCTTGAGTGGCAGCTTTCGCTAAATGACCGTTGATCGCAATCACAAAACGTTCGGTCAGTTGCGCCAATGCTTTAATCCGCGCTTCCAGCTCACGCAGGTGCGGTGTCTCAAACGAAGCGGCTGGGACAATCAGCGGGTCCAGCGCATCCAGTGCCTGCTGGATCTGGGGAATCAGTTGCTGGCCGGCGGGAATGCTTTGCAGCAATTCGCTGATTTCCCCACCAGTCAGTAGGTTAATGCGGCTATAGAGCAGTTCGAAGCGTAAGCTAAGCTCTTGCCTTTGCGACTCTTCGATGGGGGCCGGCAAAGTGCCCAAGAGATGATTAAGTAGCTGCACCGTATCTCGGTCCAGCTTGTACGCTACCCAGGCGGTGTCTTCTCTCAAGCTTCGCGTCAGCCCGTCCTGACGCCAGGCGACTAAAGACGCCACCACCAAGGCAGCTGCAAATAACATGACGGCAATGATCGCCACACCTTTCAAACGACGAGGATAACGCAACACCTGAGGAGCGCTCATAGGAGAACGCTTAATGGACATGAATATGCATTACTTGCCAGACCGAGCGAAAACGGAATGTTTCGCCGAGCAGTTCTGCATGGTCATCAAATGGATACAGCACCCAGAGCGGCCCGAATTCGCGAATTGGCATGAGCTCACCTCCACGACGTATGGCTAACAGGACATCGTAGTTATACAGATCGGCAATCGGGAGAGTAGCTTCGTAATCGTTAAGCGCCTTTACGTAGACCTGCTCTCCTTTAGCGTCGAGCATTTCAAGTAAATTACGCAGCAACGGGCCGCTGTAATAACCGGACGTTTCCGTCCAGGGAGTTCCCGTTTCAAAACCATGAAAGGGCATTGCTCCCAACATGGCAAGATCAAACTGAGCTTCATCGCCCACGTTGGTTACTGAAATATCGCCACTCACCATCAAGATGACCGGGCCGATGGGCAATGGCAAACCAAGCTTGTTTTCGGCGTGAAGCGGTGCCCAGGGAATCACGCATCCCATCAACATCACCCATGCCAACACTATATTTTTCACGTAGCTGTTCCTATAGTCTAACGACCTGACACGCTGTTCGGCATAAAAAAAGATGACGCAAGAATACGCCATCTCATGGTGAAGGTCAGGTCATCCAACAAATTCCAGGTTCCTCTATCTGGCTTCAGCTTTTCTTCGATGACTGCTTTCTTTTTTCTTTCCAGTTAGCTTGTTTCCACATAATCGATATTGACGAGGTCCTTATAAGCATGCCAGCTGGCATGTCCCAGTACCGGAAGCACCAACGCCAGGCCGATATAGAACGTCAGCACTCCGATCAGCACACAGCCGGTCAATATCGCTGCCCACAAGAGCATGGGACGGAAATTCTTCGACACAGCCCGTACACTGGCTTCGATGCCTTCCATGAAGGTCAGGTCCTGATCCATGAGGGTGGGAATCGCCACCACGCTGATGGTAAAAGCCCCAAATGCCAGCACGCCTCCTGCTGCCGTTCCCACGGCCAGCATGCTTAATCCCTCGGACGTGGTCAAAAGGGAAGTATACAGCGTCTCGGGGCTAGGCACTTCAAAGCCGAAAAACAAGGCAAACAACAATGTCGCCAAGCGAATCCAAGCCATGAAGAAGATCATCATCATCACGCCCATCATTGCCAACTGCCCGGCATGGGGTCTCCAGCTACCGAAGGCATCGCCCAAGTGAGCCGGCCGGCCTTGCTCAAGGGCACGGCTGATCCCATAAGAACCTACCGCAACCAGCGGCCCAAGAAACATGAAGCCCGCAATCAGCGGCAACAGCCAGTGCCAATAACCCAAGGTGAAGGTACCGACGGTGATCGCGATACTCCACCCCACCCAAAACATCCCATATGACAGACTGACTGCCATGGCTCGCCGGAAATCTTCGAAACCGGCGGCCAACCAAACTCTCGGTCTTTCCATTCCTATCTTGTTGATTGAAATTTGCACCCTGGAGGAGTCCGGGTAGGCTTGTTTTTTTGTCGTGGCCTCACTCATGGCATGGCTCCTGTGGTTCACCCTTAAACCGCTAATCCCGACATAATGTCGTAATGCCAGTTTAATGTAGCCGAGTTCCCCACACTCTGTCCGCAAACCCAATTAAACGGTACAAAAATTCCACCAGAGTGGCTGTTAGGATCGATTAAAATCGCTCAACGCACGATCATCACTGAAACTTTGGAGTGATGCACCACATGTTCGGCATTGGGTCCCAACACATAATCGATAAACTTGCGCTTATTGTGCGAGGCCATAACGATCAAATCCGCGTCCAGCTTCTTCCCAGCCTTGATTATCGCCTCCCAAGGCGAACCATCGACGATCACGCTCTGTACCTTGATATCCTCCGGCACATGTTGCTGGATGAATTCATGCTGCGCTTGCGAGATGGCTTCATGAGCCTTCTCGGAAAAACCTTCAGGAAAATAGGAGCCCACCATGGGCATCCGGTAGTCCGGTAATGCCGTGACGATATGCAACGAGGCCCCAAAGGTCTTGCACAACGTCAGTGCCGTGGGTAATGCCTTCTCCCACGAGCTTTCTTCGTTGATATCCACCGGCAATAGGATCTTCTTGTACATGCTATCTCCCTCCTTCAGGCAGTGGCGGTAGTCGCCGTGTTGTCACGACGCCGGCGCTGCATCAGTACAATCAGCCCGAAGACCAGGAAGGCAGGAATCCACATCAGCTCCTTGGTCCAGCGGTCGACGGGTGCCAGCACCTCGATGATTTCCTGGTCGAAGTCGAAACCAAGATCCGATGCCTGGCTGCCGTAGGCGACCATATCGACGGTCACCCTGTCGTCCTCGACCAAAAGCTCCATCCCAAGGTTATCAAGCCGCTCCTGCCCGGTCTCGCCCTCAGGTACCGGCAGGGTCATGTAGGTGGTCATGGGATCGCCATAGTCATCGAGACCCGCAATCTGCAAGCGCAGGGTAGAATCTTCATCGACATCGCCCAAGGCCTCCACGAATTGCGCAGGTGGCACGGATTCGTAGGGATCATGGATCATGTCCATCCAGAAGCCGGGGCGGAACAGCGTGAATGCAATCAGCAGCAACACGATGGATTCATACCAGCGGTTACGGGTGATCATGAAGCCTTGGGTCGCCGCAGCGAAGATCAGCATGGCGATGGTCGACACCACGAAGATCAGAATGCCCTGCAGGAAGGTCACATCGATCAGCAGCAGGTCGGTATTGAAGATGAACAGGAACGGAAGTGCCGCAGTGCGCAGGCTGTAGTAAAAGGCCTGGAAGCCGGTCCGAATAGGGTCGCCACCCGACACCGCCGCCGCCGCGAAGGACGCCAGCCCCACCGGCGGCGTGACATCCGCCATGATGCCGAAGTAGAACACGAACAGATGCACCGCAATCAACGGCACCAACAGGCCGTTCTCCGCCCCCAGCTGCACGACGACCGGCGCCAGCAGCGCCGATACCACGATGTAGTTGGCCGTCGTGGGCAGCCCCATGCCGAGAATCAGGCTAAGCACCGCCGTAAGCAGCAGGATCAGCATCAGGTTGCCCATGGCGAGGATTTCCACCACCTCGGCCAGTACCAGGCCCACACCGGTCTGCGATACAGCCCCCACGATGATGCCGGCGGTGGCTGTGGCAATGCCGATGCCGATCATGTTGCGGGCACCGGTGACCAGGCCGTTCCACAGATCCATGGCGCCTTCACGCAGATCCGCGCTCATATCGCTGCGACCCCGGAAGATCGAGGTAATGGGGCGCTGAGTCACCATGATGAAGATCATGAACATGGTGGCCCAGAAGGCTGACAATCCCGGCGACAAGCGCTCCACCATCAGACACCAGACCAGCACGATGACCGGTAGAATGTACTGCAGGCCGACCAGTACCGTGGGCTTGGTCTGCGGCAGCGAATAGATCGGTTGATTGGGATCATCGAGCTCGAGTTCAGGGTAACCGGCGGCCAGCTTGAGCAACGCGACATAGACCACTGTCAGCCCAACCGCGACCACCCAGGGAGTGGCATCCCCCAGCACCGGCTTGAGCCAGCCAAGACCGTAATAGACTGCCAGGGCAGTGATCATCATCAGCAACAGACCACCCAGAAAGCCGATCACCTTGTTCACCAGCGGCTTGGGTGGGTTGCTGCTCTGAAGCCCCTGCATGTTGGCCTTCATGGCCTCCAGATGAACGATATAGACCAATGCGATATAGGAGATCAACGCGGGCAGGAAAGCATGCTTGATCACCTCGACATAGGAGATACCCACATACTCGACCATCAGGAAGGCCGCAGCGCCCATGACCGGCGGCATGATCTGGCCGTTGACCGAGGACGCCACCTCGACAGCCCCGGCCTTCTCGGCGGAAAACCCGACACGCTTCATCATCGGCACGGTGAAGGTACCGGTGGTCACGACGTTGGCGATAGATGAACCGGAAATCAACCCGGTCATCGCCGACGCCACCACGGCGGCCTTGGCCGGCCCACCGCGATAGTGACCGAGCAACGAGAACGCCACCTTGATGAAATAGTTGCCGGCCCCGGCCTTGTCGAGCAGGGCACCGAACAACACGAACAGGAACACGAAGCTGGTCGAGACCCCCAGCGCGATGCCGAAGACCCCCTGGGTCGTCAACCACTGGTGATTGATCAACCCGAAGAGACTGACCCCGCCATGCGAGAGAATACCCGGCATCCAGGGGCCGGCCAGGCTATAGAGAAGAAAGACCGACGCCACGATCATCAGCGGTGGGCCAAGCGCTCGACGTGTCGCCTCGAGCAGCAGCAGAATCCCCGCCACCCCGATGATCACATCCTGCAGTATCGGTGCCCCGGGGCGCTGGGATAGCTGTTCGTAGAACATGAACATGTAGGCGCCGCAGAAGGCTGCCGCCGTGGCCAGGACCCAATCCTGGATAGGAATACGGTCGCGGGGCGAGCGCTTGAGTGCCGGATAGGCCATGTAGGCCAGAAAAAGCGCAAAGGCCAGGTGAATAGAGCGGGATTCAGTGGCACTGAACACCCCAAACCCCAGAATAAAGGGTACCGGGGAAGCGATCCACAGCTGGAAAAGGGACCACGCTGCCGCAATGCTCACCAAGAGCTTCCCCGGCATGCCAGCTGGCTTGCGGGCCCCCGTGTCGCTGGAGGCGACCATGTCCTCCAGGTCTACTCCAGCTCCCGAAGGCCTGTTGTTATCGTCAGTCATATGCCTGCCCCGCTCCGAGTCGATTGACGCCTGATTGCCATATCGAAATGCCTATCCACATCCTAAACCAGAATGCGCGGCACCCTGGGGTAACCGCGCATTCCTCACCAAGGTAGCAACACCTCGGGCTACAGGATTACTCGATCCAGCCCTGTTCACGATAGTAACGCGCTGCCCCATCATGCAGCGGTGCGGAAAGCCCCTGGTTTACCATCTCTTCCGGCTCGAGATTCTCGAAGGCCGGATGCAGGCGCTTGAAACGATCGAAGTTGTCGAATACCGCCTTGACGGTCTGGTAAATGACTTCATCATCGGCCTCTGCGGTCGTCACGAAGGTCGCCGCCACCCCGAAGGTCTCGACATCTTCGTCATTGCCGCGATACAGACCACCCGGAATCACCGACTTGGAGTAGTAGGGATACTCCTCGACGATGTCCTGAATATCCTCATCGTTCAGCGAGATCAGGCGAGCATCGACGGTGGTGGTGGCTTCCTGGATGGAGCCATTGGGGTGGCCCACCACGTAGACCATGGCATCGACGTTATTATCGGCGAGCGCCGCAGCCTGCTCGGCGGCATCGAGCTGTGACGCCAGGGAGAAGGTGTCCTTGGTCCAGCCCTTGGCGTCCATCACCACTTCCATGGTGTTGCGCTGACCGGAGCCCGGGTTACCGATGTTGACACGCTTGCCTTCAAGATCGTCGAGTGACTCGATCCCCGAGTCGGCACGCGCCAACAGGGTCAATGGTTCACCGTGGACACGGAACACGGCCCGCAGCTCCTCGTAGGGTTCACCTTCAAAGTTACCGGTACCATTGTAGGCTTGATACTGGACATCGGACTGGGCGACGCCCATGTCCAGTTCGCCGGACTTGATGCCATTGATATTGGCGACAGAACCACCGGTAGAAGGTGCATTACACTTGATGTTGGCGTCTTCCAGACGATTCACCAGGCGGCAGATCGACTGGCCGACCACATAATACACACCGGTTTGGCCGCCGGTGCCGATGGTGATGAACTGCTCGTCATCCTGTGCCATTGCCGGGGAGGCGAAGGATGCAGCAGCAATCAAAGCGCCGGAAAAAGCGGCGGTGGAGAAGACATGGCGTTTCATGAACACACCTCTTGATATTGTCAGCAAAATATTTTGCGTTTTACAGTACCGACCCGGTATATGCCGGTTATTTAACGTAATTTTCTACTTTAGCAATCTACCACAGCAAGATTCCAATTCAATGAAGAAATGCTCCTTGGTGTAGCCTTTTCTTTCGGCTGGATCTTTTAGCTCACATGGAAGTCTAGACATAAGCAACGTTTAGAGAACGTTAATTTTTACCTTGCATCACGCTATCTTCTCGCCATTACTTCACGACGCTTTCATGATCAACGCCTGTTTAGCCTTAAGGCTTGCGAATCAGCTTGGCCGTCAATCTCTGAAACCGGGGTGCGCCTACCCATATAAGAGAAAAAGCCACTGGCCAGGCAATGTAGAACGCATGCCACCAGCGCCCGATAAAGCCATCACCAAGGCCGGTGTTGATCCAAGTGATCAGACACGTCATCAGCGATACCATATAAAACGACATCAGTACGGCAAAAACCAGCGGAGCAAAACGTGGAGCAAAAAGCATCCGAGCCTCCTGAAACAGGAAAATAAATTAACGTTTTGACATCCTCCCCCACCTTCAGCGCTAGCGCGCTTGTGGAAGGGGATTCCCTGGTCGTTACCTCCCAGGTTCCTGCTTCGCTGTCCGTCGCCTCAATGCCTTGGCATTGCCGGTCTTAC
>NZ_QPIJ01000024.1 GCF_003336665.1 Vreelandella rituensis
CAGTGGACTTCATTGCACCGAACAGTGCCCAGCGGGTGGCATTGACAGCGGTGGCATCCCGCAGCGGTAATTTGAGCTGGCGCTGGACGCGCTCAAGGCGGACTTCCGCCGACAAGCCATTAACTTTGAGGCGTTTCTTGAGTCCCTTGTTGGTGGCAAAGAAATCAGCAAGCCACTGGCTGTCCTTGGCCTGGTTGCAGTCGTGACAGGCGATGGTCAGGTTGGCCACCCGGCTAGAGCCGTCCCGAGATTTCGCTACCACATGCTCGATTTCCAGCGGTGTATCACCGGTGCCGCAGTAGGTGCATTCCCGGCCCCATTTTTCCAGGAGGTATTCGCGCACCTCATAGCCCAGGAGCGTGCCTTGCTGGTACTCGACGCCGGAAATCTCGGGGTTTTCCATCTTCTGCAGATCGAAACGCACCAGCTCCATGCTCAGGTGAGTCACCGGCGCCCAGCGGCACAGCTTGTCCACCCAGGCCATGGTCGTATCGACTCGGTGTTGCAGGCTGGGTGGTAGCCAGCCCTTCTTGCGCGTGCGGTTATCAAAACGCGGCTGACGATAACGCAGGTTCTTGCTGCGACGCCGACGCCGAAAACCGGCACGTTGCTCCAAGGCTTGGCGAATCTGGAAGCCCCGATGCACCAACTGAAACAGGCAAAGCACATGGCGGGTTGCCGGTGCCTTTTCTTCCGTTGCGTTGTTTTCCAGCCGCATCAGCGCCAGCCCGGTTTCCTTGCTGCCCGGATCGGCAGCCAGCAGGGTTGGCTGCAAGGTGCAGTCACTCAGGCACCGATCACGCAGGCGGATCACAAAAGGGGTCAGGTTCACCACCACCGCCCGACCACGCTCCAGCAACAGCCGTGCGCGTTTTTCGCTACACGGCATCAATAGAACCCTTACGGGCCTGGTGACGCAGGTCTTCCAGCCTGTCTCCCCTCGGGAATGTCTGCAACCGGCTCCTACCTTGCGGTAGCGATCAGAACCTTCGGCGCTTTACCTTTCACCAGCGTGATCCTGACCTTCCAGAGCGCCGAACTGAGCGAAGCATTCGGCGGTGGGTCTTGACGACCTATTGCAAACGTAGCGGGTTGGCTACCGCTTTCCCTGGTCAACCGGGCTTGTTGTCACAAGCCTCGTCCCTTCAGGGCTAGGTAGTTGACTTTTGGGCTTTCACTCCGTTTCTGTTTCTGTTTCAGCTTCGCTGGTGGTTTGTTGCAGGGCGCTGAGTTCCAGTTGGGAAAACAGGCTGTCCTCATCGAAAGTAGGCGCGGCGGGCTTGGCAGGTTCCTGGACTACGAGTAAAGACACAAGATCACCGCCAGGATTTTCGATGGCCTTGCGCACCTTGGCGTAATCCACGCTGACCTGAGCTTCTTCGGTGAGCTGAGCGATCATATCCAGTGCTTCGATCAAAGGTTCGAAGTTGCCCACGTTCTCTTCCAGCTGAGGGAAGGATTGGCCATAAAGATTACCATCCGCCGACCAGCCCGCCTTGAAAGGGGCGTCGATCAGATTGACTTTCGTGCCGCTGGGCAGGCGCTCATAAAGTGACTCGATGTCTTCCGGGTACATGCGAATACAGCCACGGCTGACACGCATGCCTACTCCATCGGGTCGGTTGGTGCCATGAATCAGGTAGCTGGGCATATCCAGCAGTATCGCATGACGTCCCAGCGGGTTGTCTGGGCCGGCAGGGACAATAGACGGGGCAGGTTCGCCTCGTTCAGCGGCTTCACGGCGCATGGAAGAGGGAGGCGCCCAGGCGGGGTCCTTGACCTTGATGGTGGTCTTGGTCAGACCTACGGGGGTGGCGAATTCATCACGGCCGACGCTGACTGGATAGCTTTCCACGATGTCGGGGTTATCGGCCGGATAGTAATAAAGGCGCAACTCCGACAAATTGATCACGACCCCTTCACGCGGTGCGGGGGGCAGGATGTATTGCGCAGGAATGACCACCTCGGTGCCGAGCCCTGGGACCCAGAGACTCACATCCGGATTGGCCATGCGTATCTCTTCATAACCGATGTTGTGGCGTCTGGCGATATCAATCAATGTCTCTTCCGGGTCTTTCACGGTGATAGCGTAGCGTTCACCAATGACCGCGCCGTTTTCCGGTAACTTGAAGTGACCACGCGGCAGCTCATCGGGTGAGACAGCTTCCATAGCGCTTTTCTGGGCATCTTGGGTGATGGTGGGTGTATCAGCATCTTCGCTGCTTTCACTGGGCGTTTGTGCGCCAACCGGTTGGGCCAGGCTGGCGACAAGCATTACGGCAAGGCTGGTATAGCCCCAGTGAGTGAGGATATAAGGTGTCTTCATTGGTTTGCGCGAGATCCACCGGCTTTTCTTGCCGGGAAAGAGATGGCGGGGCATGCGTCAGCACACCCTGGCCATGCTTCCCGCTCCTCCTTGCGTGTATGAATGAATGCCCTTGCGGGCCTTATGAGACGGTCCAGAGTCTGCAGCGTTCTGGCCACCGCTATATGGGACAAGTTTGCCCGAGGGGTCAGGCCACCGCTACTTTTTGATTCAGCCGATCGAGTAATTGTTCCACAGCGGTAAAGCGTGCCTCGGTGGTTTCCATGGGAATTTCAAAACGTAACGTATCGGCACCGTCCAGCCGGTAATGCTGAGGCGCTTTCTGGATCAGATTGACCAGGGTCAAAGGGTCCACCTGGGTATGAGGCTCAAAAATAACCCGTCCTCGCGTTTCCCCAGCTTCGAGACGAGAAACCCCCAATTGTTCGGCCTTGTGGCGCAGCCGAGTTTGGCGCATCAGGGTTTTGACAGGTGTAGGCAGCAGGCCGAAACGGTCGATCAGCTCGACCTGAAGTTCCCTAAGTTGGGCATCGTTATCACTACTGGCGATACGCTTGTACATCACCAGCCGTTGCTGAACGTCATGAATATAGTCGTCGGGAATCAGGGCGGGTAAGTTGAGGCTGATTTCCACCCCGGCGCTGAAGGGCGCATCGATGTTGGGTGTCTTGCCGGCCCGGATAGCTTTCACCGCTCGATCCAGCATTTCCATGTAAAGCGTGTAGCCGATGGTTTCCATCTGGCCGCTTTGCTCATCGCCCAACAGTTCCCCGGCACCCCGAATTTCCATGTCGTGGCTGGCAAGCGTGAAGCCGGCGCCGAGGTCATCTGAGGCACTGATGGCTTCCAGCCGCTTGATGGCGTCACGCGTCATGGCTTTGGGGGGCGGAGTCAGTAAATAGGCGTAGGCTTGATGGTGGCTGCGCCCGACCCGGCCACGTAGCTGATGAAGCTGGGCTAGGCCGAATTTATCCGCTCGTTCGATCAGGATGGTATTGGCAGTAGGTACATCGATACCGGTTTCGATAATGGTCGAACACACCAGGACGTTAAAACGGCGATGATAAAAATCCGACATGACGCGTTCCAGGCTGCGCTCGGGCAGCTGGCCGTGAGCCACCGCAACGCGCGCGTCCGGCACCAGATCACGAATTTTCTCGGCGGCGTTTTCAATCGTCTTGACTTCATTATGCAGAAAGTAGACCTGACCGCCGCGCAACAACTCACGTAACAGTGCTTCCTTGATCACGGCGTCGTCACGTTGCTGGACGAACGTCTTGACGGAAAGGCGTCGGGCGGGGGGGGTCGCAATGATGGAAAGATCGCGAATGCCGCTCATGGCCATGTTCAGGGTGCGCGGAATCGGCGTGGCCGTCAGGGTGAGAATATCCACTTCGGCACGTAGGGTTTTCAGCTTTTCCTTCTGCGTCACTCCGAAACGGTGTTCTTCATCGATGATCAATAGCCCCATCTTGGGCAGCTCGACACTCTTGGAGAGCAGCTTATGGGTACCGATCACGATATCGGTTTGCCCATTCTTGATCCGCTCAAGGGCCTTGTTCATGTCCTTGCCGCCGGTGAAGCGGGAGATCAGTTCAAGATTGACGGCGGTATCGGCAAAGCGATCACGGAAATTCTCGAAATGCTGGCGCGCCAGCAGCGTGGTGGGCACCAGTACCACCACTTGACGACCCGACTGTACCGCGAGAAAGGCGGCACGCATGGCGACTTCGGTCTTGCCGAAGCCGACATCACCGCACACCACGCGATCCATGGGTTGCGGTGAGGTCATGTCCTGGATGACCGCTTCGATAGCGGCGTGTTGGTCGGGCGTTTCCTCGAAAGGAAAACTGGTGGCAAAGCGGACGTACTCTTCTCCAGGAGCTTCGTAAACGACCCCTTGCTGTGCTTCGCGGCGGGCGTAAACGTCCAGCAGTTCGGCAGCAGTATCACGAATTTTTTCAGCGGCTTTCTTGCGCGCCTTTTCCCATTGTTCCGAGCCGAGCCTGTGGAGTGGCGCCAACTCATCGTCGGCGCCCGCGTAGCGCGAAATCAGGTGAAGGCTGTCGACCGGTACATAAAGTTTGGCTTCGTCGGCATACGCCAGGGCAAGAAACTCGGCGGCCTGGCCGCCGGTTTCCAGCGTTTCCAAGCCTAGATAACGCCCCACGCCGTGAGCTTGATGGACCACCGGTGCGCCAGGGCGAAGCTCTGAAAGATGGCGCACGGCGAAGGCATTGTCATCGGTGGTTTTCTCTCGCCGACGGCTCTGGCGTACCACGTCACCGAACAGTTCGGTTTCGCTGATAACGGCGATATCGGGCGATTCAAGCCATAACCCGCTATCGATCTGACCTTCGGTAATCGCGAGCGGGCTTTCGCTTTCCAGAAACTGAGCGAACGAGTCGACGTGAGGTAGCCTTAAATGCAAAGGCGCCAAGGTTTCTTCCAGTGCTTCACGACGTCCTCGCGATTCTGCAACGAACAGGGCGCGTGTCTTGGGGTGTTCTTCTAGAAAAGCGTGTAATGCAGCAAGGGGCGCCTTGGCGCGAGCGTTGATAGCGACTTGCGGGGGCATTTTTGCCGCAGGGGACCGGGCATGGCGGTTTTGGGTATCCTGGGTCAGCTCGATACGAGGGCGCAGCTTGATTTCGGCAAAAACCTCACTGACCGGCAAAAATGCACGATGTGGTGGCAATAAGGGGCGAGTGGGATCGACGCCCAGGTTGGCATAGCGGTTTTCGATCGATAGCCAGTGGTGCTCGGCGGCCTCGAACACGCCGGGGAGTAACGCGACGCGAGTGCCGGTGGTGAGATGTTCGAACAACGAGGCTGTCTGCTCGAAAAACAGTGGTAAATAATGTTCAAGACCGGGAGAGGGAATGCCTTTGCGGGCGTCGTTATACAATGGGCATTGCCGAGGGTCGACATCGAATAGCGTTTCAAAGTTTTCCCGAAAGCAAGCGATGGCGCTGCGGGAAAGTGAGTATTCCTGAGCAGGCAACAACTCGAGACGCTCGATCTTGTCGGTGGAGCGTTGTGTGCCGGGATCGAAATAACGCAGGGTGTCGATTTCATCGTCGAACAGATCGATACGGATCGGCTGTTCGCTGCCCATGGGGTAGAGGTCTATCAAGGCGCCGCGCAGGGCATATTCGCCGGGCTCATAGACGGTTTCCACTGCACGATAACCGGCGCGGGAAAGGGATTCGCGAAAGTGCTCGCGGTTGAGCTCGGTGCCTACCTCGAGCTGCAGGACGCGCCCGGCGATATAGTCGACCGGCGGCAGGCGTTGCATCAGGGTATTGATGGGGACCAGTACAATGCCGCGCACGCCATCCTGGAGCTGGCGCAGGGTTCTCAGACGTGCCGAAACGATGTCCTGATGGGGCGAAAAGCTGTCGTAGGGCAGGATTTCCCAATCAGGAAAAGGCAACACCGGAACCTGGCTGTAAAATGCCAGGTCCTGCTCAAGCCGCTGAGTGCTGGCGGTGTCCGGCGTGATCACCAGTAACGGCCCTGACTGTGCCGCACGGGCCAGGCCCAAGGCGGTGGCACTGCCCGGAGGGGCGTGCCAATACAAGGTGTCACGGCTGCCTTGGGGTTCAGGCGGTTGGAGCAAAGAGAATGTCGTCATGATGGCAGTATCGGCTTGCGCTGAAACGGAGAGGTGATGATACACGATGGAGGCTTTTACGGCAGGGCGGGCGTGAATCGTAGGGAATTCGCTTGCCCAAAGGACGTTTGTGTAATCCCCCTACATGGGCTGCGACTATCCAGCGATTGCGGCTTGGGCATCTGGCCGGGATAATGGATACTAACTACGTTACTTACTCTTCATTTGAACAAAGAGGCCGCAAGTGAGTCAGCAAACTCTCGACAACGTTTTTCAGGAATGGCAAAGCAACGAAGCACTGGCTGAGCAGATGGTTCCCCTGTTGGGTCGACTATATCGCCAGAATAATATCGTCGCCACCATATTTGGGCGTTCGCTGATCAATAGGTCGGTCATTCGTATCCTCAAGAATCATCGCTTTGTGCGCAAGGTGGAAGGTACCGATCTTTCCGTTCAGGATACCTACCCGATCATCAAGGCAATGAGCGAGCTTAACCTCGGTCCGGCGCACGTCGATGTCGGCAAGCTCGGGGTCGCCTTCAAGAACCAGGGCGGCGGCGATGTAGAAGCTTTCTTGCGCAAGGAGCTTCACGAGATCATCGATGGCTACCGCCCGGGTGCCAGCACCGGCGAGCCGAAAGATGTAGTGCTTTACGGCTTTGGGCGTATCGGCCGCTTGCTGGCGCGGATCATGGTGGATAAGGCCGGAGGCGGTAACCTACTGCGTTTGCGTGCCATCGTGGTGCGTGGCCGAGGCGATGTGGCAAAGGATCTGGAAAAACGGGCCAGCCTGTTGCGCCGTGATTCCGTGCATGGAGCCTTTAACGGCACCATCAGCATGGATGCGGAGGCGCGCACGCTCACGGTCAACGGTAATGTTGTCCAAGTGATTTACGCCAATTCTCCCAGCGAGATCGATTATACCGATTACGGTATCGACAATGCCGTGGTGGTGGATAACACCGGCATGTGGCGTGATGAAGCCGGCCTGGGACAGCACCTCGAATGTAAAGGTGTTTCCAAGGCATTGCTGACGGCGCCAGGCAAGGGCGATATCAAGAATATCGTTTTTGGTATCAATCACGGCGACATCAGTGAAGACGATCGTATCCTGTCAGCGGCCTCTTGTACGACCAATGCTATCGTCCCGGTACTCAAGGTATTGAACGATGAGTATGGCGTGGTCACGGGGCACGTGGAAACCGTTCACGCCTATACCAACGATCAGAACCTGATAGATAACTATCATAAGGGTGACCGTCGTGGCCGTAGTGCGGCGCTGAATATGGTGTTGACCGAAACCGGTGCGGCCAGTGCGGCGGCCAAGGCTTTGCCGGAGCTTGCCGGCAAGCTGACGGGTAATGCCATCCGGGTGCCGATCCCCAACGTGTCGATGGCGATACTCAATCTGACCCTGGAAAAAGGCACCGATGTCGAAGGGCTCAACGACTATCTGCGCCGTATGTCGATTGATTCGGCCTATCAGAAGCAGATTGATTTCGTGGATTCCACAGAAGTCGTCTCCTCGGATTTCGTGGGGAACCGTCATGCGGGTATCGTCGATGCCAAGGCCACCATTACCAATGGTAATCATGCCGTCGTTTATGTGTGGTACGACAACGAATTTGGTTATAGCTGCCAAGTGGTCCGTATCCTTCAGCAGATGTCCAATGTAAGTTTCCTGAAATTGCCACGAGCCGCGGTCTGAGTAGGTTTGTGCCCTCATTTCAAGGGTATGTAGCAGTAGATAAATGCACGCCACCCAAGGGTGGCGTGCTTTTTTTTAAGCTGAACGCTGCGATATAGCACTTTTGGCGACCCCTTGGGATGTGGTCATTGGACGCGCTTATCTTTATAATACGATGGATTTTTCGGGGTGGTTCGAGCGGGGCTCGGGCTGAACTTGTAACAATCTTTAGAAATAAACCAAGAATTCGAATTGATTCGAATTTCTCACCTTCGTATATCCGATCCATCAACTGGGCGAGACTATGATCGAAGTCAAAAAAGGCCTGGATCTCCCCATCACGGGAGCGCCCGAGCAGCGTATCGAAGATGCGCGCCCTGTGCGCCACGTGGCAATCCTGGGTACTGACTATGTTGGCATGAGGCCGACCATGGAAGTACAGGAAGGGGAAAAGGTCAAACTGGGGCAGTTACTCTTCACCGACAAGAAAATCGAAGGTGTGCGCTTTACCGCACCGGCCGGTGGTGAAGTCGTTGCTATCAACCGTGGCGAAAAACGTAAATTGTTATCCGTGGTCATCAAGGTGGATGAAAGTGAAGAGGCCGTCACTTTCACTACTCACGGACGCAACGCATTAGAGAGTCTTGAGCGACAGACAGTCGTGGATCAACTGGTGGAATCAGGGTTGTGGACGGCACTACGCACGCGTCCTTTTTCCCGAACGCCGGCCATTGATAGCGCCCCGGCGGATATCTTCGTCACCGCTATGGACACGAACCCGCTGTGTCCTGATCCGGCCTTGATCATCAACGAAAACGCCGAGGCGTTTGAAGATGGTCTTAAAGTACTCAGCCGGCTCACCGAAGGAAAAGTTTTTCTGTGTACGTCTCCCGAGGCCCGGATTCCCGGCACCGAGGTGAAAGGTGTGCAAACGGAAACTTTCTCAGGGCCGCATCCAGCAGGTCTGGTAGGTACCCATATTCACTACTTGTCGCCGGTCGCTCTGCACCGGAAAGTGTGGCATGTCGGTTATCAGGACGTGATTGCTTTTGGCAAGCTGTTCATAGACGGCAGGCTGGACACGAGCCGCGTTGTGGCGGTAGGTGGCCCACGTGCCGAAAATCCTCGGCTGCTGCGCACTCGTGTCGGGGCGAGTACCGAAGAACTTCTTTCGGGCGAAGTCATCCATCCTGAAGACACCCGTATTATTTCCGGTTCGGTATTCTCGGGGGCTGCTGCAGAAGGTAAATTGACTTACTTGGGCCGTTTCCATAACCAGATCAGCTTGATCGAGGAGGGCAACAAGCGAGCTTTTCTGGGTTGGTTGTCGCTCGGTGTCAAGCGCCACTCAGTCATGGGCATCTATGTCTCGGCGTTCAAGGGGTTGAAGGATTACGCACCGAACACCTCCACCAACGGTTCCGAACGTGCCATGGTGCCGATCGGCGCGTACGAGGTGGTCATGCCGCTGGACATTCTGGCGACACAACTACTGCGTACACTGATCGTGGGCGATATCGAGGTTGGCATGCAACTCGGATGTCTGGAGTTGGATGAGGAAGACCTCGCGCTCTGTACTTATGTTTGCCCCGGTAAATACGAGTACGGCCCCATCCTGCGTGACAATCTCACCATGATCGAGAAAGAGGCCTGATGATGAGTATTCGACAAAAACTCGACAACATCGAGCCGCACTTTCATCAAGGGGGTAAGTACGAAAAGTACTATCCGCTTTATGAAGCCGTGGACACGATCTTCTATTCACCGCCGAACGTTACCAAGACGACCGCTCATGTGCGTGACGGGATTGATCTCAAGCGGATCATGATCACCGTCTGGTTATGTACGTTCCCGGCGATGTTCTTCGGTATGTGGAATGCCGGCTGGCAATCCAACATGGCGATCGACGCGGGTTATGCCTCTTTGGGAGGCTGGCGTGAAGCGATCATGATGACCCTGGCGGGCGGCCATGATCCGAGTAACTGGTGGGCCAACTTCGTTCTGGGGGCTACTTACTTCCTGCCGATCTACCTGGTGACGTTCGTCGTGGGTGGTTTCTGGGAAGTATTGTTCGCCATCAAGCGTGGGCATGAAGTCAATGAAGGTTTCTTCGTTACTTCCGTCTTGTTCGCCTTGATTCTGCCGGCCACCATCCCTTTGTGGCAAGTGGCGCTGGGCATCACTTTCGGTGTGGTGATCGGCAAGGAAATCTTCGGCGGTACCGGCAAGAACTTCCTCAACCCGGCATTGACCGGTCGTGCTTTCCTGTACTTTGCTTATCCGGCGCAAATTTCTGGTGATGCAGTGTGGGTAGCCGCGGATGGCTATACTGGAGCAACGGCACTGTCGATGGCCTTCCAGGAAGGCATGGCGACCATGACCTCGCAATTCTCCTGGTGGGATGCCTTCCTGGGCTTCATTCCGGGTTCCGTGGGTGAAGTCTCGACCTTGGCTATCCTGATTGGTGCAGTGGTGCTTCTGTGGACGCGAATCGCCTCCTGGCGAATCATGCTGGGGGTATTTCTCGGTATGGTCGCGACCAGCGCGCTGTTCAACCTGATCGGCTCTGACACCAACCCGATGTTTTCCATGCCGTGGTATTGGCATTTGGTGACCGGTGGCTTCATCTTCGCTCTGGTGTTCATGGCAACGGATCCGGTGTCCGCATCGATGACCAACCAGGGACGTTTGATCTTCGGCATACTGATCGGGGTCATGACCGTGTTGATTCGTGTGGTCAACCCGGCTTTCCCAGAAGGCATCATGTTGGCGATCTTGTTTGCTAACCTGTTTGCACCGCTGATCGACTACTTCTTTGTTCAGGCCAACATCAAACGTCGCGTTCAACGTACCGGCGTTCCGGCCGAGGAGACTGCCTGATGGCACAGAGCAATAACTCCATCAAGAAGATCCTGATAGTGGCGTTCGCACTGTGTATCGTGTGTTCGGTCATTGTCTCGACGGCTGCGGTGGCATTGCGCCCTCTGCAGCAACTTAATCAGGAACTGGATCGCAAGACCAATATCCTTAGCGTGGCGAATCTCTATGAGCCAGGCACGGATGTGGAAGCCGCCTTCAGCAGTGAAGTTACCGCACGTGTGGTTGATATGCGCACCGGCGAATACACTGATCGGTTTGATCCAGCCACTTTCGATCACTTCCAAGCGGCACGTGACCCGGCAACCGGGCGCACCTTGTCCGGTGAGCGTGACATCGCGGGTCTGTCTCGCGTGGAAAACTTCGCGACGATTTACCTGGTGGGCGACCCGAGTGATCCGCAGCAGATCATTCTGCCAGTACGTGGTCAGGGCCTGTGGGGTCTGATGCGGGGCTATATGTCCGTGGAAGGCGATGGCAATACCATTATCGGTATCACCTACTATGAACATAGCGAAACGCCCGGGCTCGGCGCTGAAGTCAACAATCCGCGCTGGCAGGCTCAGTGGGAAGGTAAAGAAATCTTCTCGGACGAAGACAGCGTGATGCCGGCCATTCGAGTGGCTCGGGGTGCCGGAACAGGCGAGCATGAAGTCGATGGCCTTTCCGGTGCTACCCTGACCAGTAAAGGGGTGACTAACATGGTGCAATTCTGGTTGAGCCCGGAAGGGTTCGGTGAATATCTGGCCAGATTCCGTGCCGATATCAGCCCGGAAGATGTTCAGGGTGCCGAAACCGATCTCGAACCAGAACTTGAACCCGAAACGGAAGGAGCTTAATCATGGCAGATTTAACTCCGAAAGGTGTTCTTACTTCCCCAATCTTCCAGAACAATCCGATTGCTTTGCAGATACTGGGTATCTGTTCGGCGTTGGCCGTTACCACCAGCATGAGCGTATCGCTGGTAATGGCGTTGGCGGTTATCTTCGTCACGGCCTTCGCCAATCTGTTCGTTTCGTTGATCCGGAGTCATATTCCGTCTTCGATCCGGATTATTGTCCAGATGACCATTATCGCCTCTCTGGTCATCGTGGTTGATCAGATACTCAAGGCTTATGCCTACGAAATGTCCAAGCAACTGTCGGTCTTCGTCGGCTTGATCATTACCAACTGTATCGTCATGGGCCGTGCCGAAGGCTTCGCCATGAGCAATACGCCGGGTATGTCTTTTCTGGACGGGATCGGCAATGGTCTGGGTTACGGCCTGATATTGATGATCGTCGGCTTCTTCCGTGAGCTGCTTGGCTCGGGTAGCGTCTTCGGCTTTACCATCCTGGCACCAATTCAGGATGGCGGCTGGTATGTGCCCAATGGTTTGATGCTTCTACCACCGTCCGCTTTCTTCATTATCGGGCTGGCTATCTGGGTACTGCGTTCCTTCAATCCGGAGCAGGTAGAAAATAGCGAATTCGAGATGAAGGAAAACACCAAGCCGAAGGAGGCCGTGTAAAATGGAACATTATCTGAGCCTGTTCGTAGCTTCGGTTTTTGTCGAAAACATGGCCCTGGCTTTCTTCCTGGGCATGTGTACATTCCTGGCGGTCTCCAAGAAGGTGTCATCGGCTTTCGGCTTGGGTATTGCGGTCATCGTGGTACTCACCGTTACCGTACCGGTCAATAATCTGGTGTTCACCTTCCTGCTACAGGAAGGTGCCCTGACCTGGACCGGTATTGCGGGTGCCGAGAATATCGACCTTTCCTTTTTGGGGCTGTTGAGCTATATCGGGGTCATCGCTGCCCTGGTGCAGATCATGGAAATGTTCCTCGACAAATACGTGCCTGCACTCTACAACGCCCTGGGCGTGTTCCTGCCGCTGATTACCGTCAACTGCGCCATCCTGGGTGGCGTACTGTTCATGGTTGAGCGTAACTACAACTTCGGCGAGTCAGTGGTGTATGGCTTGGGCGCAGGTGTGGGCTGGGCACTCGCTATTACTGCGCTTGCCGGCATTCGCGAAAAATTGAAGTACAGCGATGTGCCGGCCGGCTTGCAGGGCCTGGGCATTACCTTCATCACCGTGGGGCTGATGTCTTTGGGCTTCATGTCCTTCTCCGGCATCCAGCTCTAAACGGGGCTTGATTCTCCGGCGGCCGCTGGTCGCCGGGTCAAGAAAACCTCTAGCAATAGGAAACCGACATGGTTGATACAAGTGTCATCTTGCTCGGTGTTGTCATGTTCACTGTGATCGTCATTGGACTGGTCCTGGTGATACTGGCCGCTCGTAGCAAGCTCGTCAGCACCGGGGATGTGACCATCGAGGTCAACGGTGATCCCGAGCACACCCTGAGTACGCAAGCCGGTGGTAAGCTTTTGAACACCCTGGCCGCCAATGGCATTTTTCTCTCTTCCGCCTGTGGCGGTGGTGGGTCTTGTGCCCAGTGCAAGTGTCGCGTGGAAGAGGGCGGCGGCTCGATTCTACCTACCGAAGAATCCCACTTCACCATGCGTGAAAAAAAGGAAGGCTGGCGTCTTTCCTGCCAGGTTCCGGTGAAGCAGGACATGAAGGTGGAAGTTCCCGAAGAAGTTTTCGGCGTGAAGAAGTGGGAATGCGAAGTCATCGCCAACCCCAACGTCGCTACCTTCATCAAGGAACTTAACCTCAAGCTGCCTGAGGGCGAGAATGTCGACTTCCGGGCAGGTGGGTATGTGCAGCTGGTCGCGCCGCCTTACGATATCAAATTCTCTGATTTTGATATTGATGAGGAATACCGGGGTGATTGGGAGAAGTTCGGTCTTTTCAAGACTTCCCACAAGAACCAGGAGGAAGTCATCCGTGCCTACTCCATGGCGAACTATCCGGAAGAGCGTGGCATCCTCAAGTTCAATATCCGCATCGCGACTCCGCCTCCGGGTACTAACCATCCGCCAGGGTTGATGTCGACTTATGTCTTCAACCTCAAGCCGGGTGACAAGATCACCGTCATGGGGCCGTTTGGTGAGTTTTTCGCCAGAGATACCGATGCCGAGATGGTGTTCATCGGTGGCGGTGCAGGCATGGCACCCATGCGCAGCCACATCTTCGATCAGCTCAAGCGACTCAAGTCAGATCGCAAGATCACGTTCTGGTACGGTGCTCGGTCCTGGCGTGAAACCTTCTACAACGAAGAATACGATCAGTTGGCGGAAGAGTTTCCGAACTTTGAGTGGCATCTGGCGCTTTCCGATCCTCAGCCGGAAGATAACTGGGAAGGTCCGACAGGTTTTATTCATAACGTACTGTATGAGAATTACCTCAAGGATCATCCCGCGCCTGAAGATTGCGAATACTACATGTGTGGGCCACCCATGATGAATGCCTCGGTGATCAAGCTGTTGCTTGATCTCGGGGTCGAACCGGAAAACATCCTGCTGGATGATTTCGGTGGATAAACTTCCTGCCTTTTAAGGCACATTGAGGGGCTGGCCATTAGGCCGGCCCCTTTTGCTTGATTCCGATGTCTCCGGGCGAGATGCATTATCGTATTATATCTACCCTGGATTCCGGCACTTTCATTGTCATGGTGTTGTCTCCTTTCCAGGACATGGATAAACAGAGGGAGATAGCAAGTCAGATAATGAAGCGATGAAGGAGTGAACAAATGACTATCTGGTTACTGGCGTTAGGTTTCATGTTGCTGATGGTAGCTGCCATGGCAATCGGCGTAATCATGGGCCGTAAGCCTATTGCTGGTTCATGTGGTGGTTTGAACCAGCTGGGTTTGAAGGATGGCTGCGATATTTGCGGCGGTAAGGACGAGGTCTGTGAAGAAGAAAACCGCAAGCGCGGTAGCAGTGCCCGTCGGAGTAGCGATGAGAGCCGGGGCGCGGATTTAGGCTATGATGCAACACGCCGTTGATACGCCTAAATGGCAGCCTCGTTACTGAAAAGTAGTCTGTGGGATTCAGCTTGATAAGCAAAAAAAGCGGGTAATGTTCAGTGCTCTACGCTGAACATTCGCTTCGCATGTGTCAGGGAACAAGGAGACGCCTAGACTATGGCAGTACATAATTATGACGTCGTGGTAATCGGCACCGGCCCTGCCGGTGAAAGTGCTGCTATCAATGCTGCCAAACATGGCATGCGGGTTGCGATTGTCGAAAAACAAGCGCAAGTGGGTGGTAACTGCACGCATTGGGGAACAATTCCTTCAAAGGCCTTACGTCACCAAGTCAAGCAGATCATGGCGTTCAATACCAACCCCATGTTTCGTGATATTGGTGAGCCGCGTTGGTTTTCCTTCCCCAAGGTAATGGAACATTCGCGCGTCACTATCGACAAGCAAGTCGAAATGCGTAGCCGTTTCTATGCCCGTAATCGTATCGATTTATTCAACGGTGTGGCGCGTTTCAAGGACGAACATACGGTACTGGTACGTGACCGCCAGGAAGGGACGGAAGAGCTGGTGGCCAAGAAAATCGTGATTGCCACCGGTTCCCGCCCTTACCGTCCCGCCGATATCAACTTTCGTCATCCGCGTGTGTACTGCTCGGATACCATTCTCAGCCTATCTCACACACCACGCACCTTGATCATTTTTGGTGCTGGTGTGATTGGCTGTGAATATGCCTCGATTTTTTCGGGACTCGGGGTCAAGGTCGACTTGATCAACAATCGTGACAGCCTGTTGTCCTTCCTGGACGATGAGATCAGCGATGCCTTGTCCTATCATTTGCGCAAGCACGGTGTCCTGATCCGTCACAACGAAGAATACGAGCGAGTTGAAGGGGATGAATCCGGGGTTATCGTCTATTTGAAGTCCGGCAAGAAGTTGCGTGCGGATGCGTTTCTATGGGCCAATGGCCGCACGGGCAATACCGATAGCCTGGGGCTTGAAAACGTCGGCCTGGAAGCCAACGGACGTGGTCAATTGCAGGTGGACGATCATTATCGTACGACCATCCCGCATATTTATGCCGCCGGTGACGTTATCGGTTGGCCGAGTCTTGCCAGTGCCGCTTATGATCAAGGGCTGAATTCGTCCAACGAGTTGCTGGAAAAAGACTATCGCTATGTAACCGAAGTGCCGACCGGGATTTATACCATCCCTGAAATCAGCTCCTTCGGCCCCAATGAGCGTGAACTTACCGAGGCTAAGGTACCCTACGAGGTCGCTCAGGCGTTCTTCAAGGATACCGCCAGGGCGCAGATTACCGGGGATACCATCGGCATGCTCAAGATATTGTTCCATCAGGATACACTGGAGATTCTGGGGATTCATTGCTTTGGCGACCAGGCGTCGGAAATTGTGCATATCGGTCAGGCAATCATGCAGCAGAAGGGGGCAGCGAATTCGCTCAACTACTTTGTCAACACTACCTTCAACTATCCCACCATGGCGGAAGCATATCGCGTTGCCGCCCAAAATGGTTTGAATCGAGTTTTCTAGGACTCCTTTACATTGTTCAAGGAAGGCGAAGAAAAGTAAGATTTTGGTTTCTCAGCATTATTCGTGTAGGAACTGTCACTTCCTCCCATATGGACGGGGGGAAGGACTATATCGACTCGGTTGCGACCGGTTTCCTTGGCCTGATAGAGCGCCTGGTCCGCCAGGGAATACAGCTGCTCGAATGTTTGCTCACCCGTTATCGTGGTGGTCAAGCCGATGCTTACGGTTATGCGCAACCCATCTTTAACGCAGTCCAGCTCAAGGCTTGCCACTTTCTGCCGGATACGCATCGCTACACATTTTGCTTCTTCCATTGAAGTATTCGGCATCAACAGGCAAAACTCCTCTCCCCCGATTCGTGCTAATGTATCCGACTGTCGGCACAGTGACGCAATACAGCCGGTAACTAGACGCAGGACTTCGTCCCCGGCCGGGTGGCCGTAGGTGTCGTTGACATGCTTGAAATAATCCAGGTCCAGTATCATCAAGCTAAGCGGATGCTGCTGGCGTTGGGCGTTAGCTAACTGGGTGGTGGCGATGGAAACGAGATAACGGCGGTTTTTCAGTCCGGTCAACTCATCGGTTAGCATCAACTTGTGCATCTTGTTGCGCTGTTGCTGCAGGTTTATCACCGCGGCAAACAAGCTAGCCGTCATGATCAATACAAAAAGCACCAAAGGAATTACCGCACGGGACATTTGTTGAGTGACCCGATACTGCTCTCCGGCGGCTGCATGGACGGCATTATTGAGTTCGCTGTATATCCACGCCATGTTGACCTCCATTTCCATCCCCAGTTGCTGAAGGGGTTCCAGAAAGGAGTTGTCATGGATGGTTTGCAGAGCGAGGCGTTCGAGTTCGGTTAGCTGACTTTCCAGTAACTTGAAGTCGTCGCTGAGATAACTGACATGCGGTTCGAGTAAGGGATAACGCCCGATGCTGTTCTGAATCCCTTCAAGATGGCGTTGTGCCAACCACAGAAAATGATTGATCTCGGGTAAGTGAACAGATGCCGGGTTTGCCATGAATACGTTAATTACTTGGTTGAGTTGGTTATTCTGCTGTTGAGCGCGTACTACGTCTCCGACCATCGCGGTATAGTCGGCACCCACCTGTTGGCGGGCATGATTGACATAAACCCCAATGACGATAGCGGCAATTCCTGCCATGACGGCAAAGCCTGTCACCAAGCGCCAGCGTGAAAAGAAGCGGTCGCTATGATCGTTATCTTCAAGGGTCATATTCATTGATGCCGTACCTCCTGAATGGCCCAGATCCAGCGTGCCTGCGGCAGTGTTCCGGCGAGCACCGCTTCAGCATCCTTCGGAGCTACCAGCAACAACGGCCCCAGTTGCTCGCGGTCAAGGGGCATGCCATTTAACCGGGTCACTAGAAGGTAGCGCGTTTTTTGACGTTCGTCCGCGCTGAGGAACACGCTGTAATCATCCCGGGCAATCAGTCGCACTCGGTCTTCCGGCTGGATTCCCTGATGTTCGAGAAAGGTATCGAGCCAAACCCCTGTAAAACGACCTTCCAGTCCTTCCGGATGCTGCATTTCCACATCGTATAGCGGAGTAGATTCAATGTCTGCCAACGATAGCCAGTGATTATCGTGGCCGATCACCATTTTAAGCGTCAGGCTGTGGTCGGTGGAGGGAGACAGAGGGCTGGGGGTCACCTCGGCAGCGTGGGCGGAAACCAACAAGGTTGCCATTGCACCGAAAGCAATTATCAATAGGCCGCCAATACCACAGCGGTAAAAGTGGAAAAACAATCGGGCAATGGACATTATCAGTTCCTTTGAAGGGGAAAGAGAACTCAAAAAAAATTGAATGCTTTAACCTAACTACAGCAAACTATAATGAATGCTGCCATCCCTCGTATCCATTAATTTTTTAAATTATTGCCAATAAGTAACGAGTATTTCAAAGAAGTTCAATGCGTAAAATGCCCTAGTTAACACGCTAAAGAGTATTAAGTGTTTCCTGGGCTTTTGTCTGCCAAGGGCCAGTCAATGCGGCTGCACGGCTCAGTGCGCGCCTTGCCTCCACGTCATTATTCAGTTGTCGTTCGATCAAGCCCAAATTGAGCCAGGCCACACCTAATGATTCATCCAGAAGTACCGCCTGTTCAAGCGCCTGCCGGGATTTTTTTATTTCACCCACGGCATAATGCGCATTGCCCAAGGCGAAATGCCCCATGGCGCTGTCAGGGTGAGTGTTTACCAGTGCCTTCCAGCTGGGCAGGGCCGCTTGCACCCCTTGGACGGATTCAAAGGTGCTAATCGCTTCAATAGCACGAAAAGGGCGTATTGCTTCGGGCACAGAGCCGGGAGACATTATTGTAAAACCCCAGCGTTCACTGCGTGCCCAGGTGGCATCAAAACGACTCAGGGACATTTCATGATTTGAAATTTCACCGCTATGCAATGTCAAGGTGCGTGTCGGCAGGTCATAGCCTATGGCTACGGCATAGTGCCACATCGGCCAGACAGGCAATGCCAGGTTCTGAAGTACCACCACGGGCTGCCCACTTGCCAGCTGGGTCAGAAGGGCGTCCAAGGAGCCTTCAATAGGAAAGGGAATCATGCCATGGCGGCGTACCGTCGCCAGCATTTCGGATTGAACGCTACCTTTACGCCCAGGAATGAAGACCTGGGGGATCAAGTTCTCCATTTCCACATTGACGCCGGCGGCATTGAGTACCATCGCAAGCGAAGCCGGACCGCATTGATAATCACGCTGTGCGTAAAAGGGTACTTCCTTTAGAAGATCACCAGGCGGCAGGTTATTCAAGGTGGAATCATTCAGGCGAGGCGAGGCGGCGCAGCCTAGTAGAAGACTCATCAGCAGCAAAACGCCCGCGGAGCGGGCGTAAAATAGACAAAATGGCATTATCGATCAGCGTGTGAAGGGATAGACATCGGTCAAGCCGAGAATATCGGTGACCAACAAGATGATGAAGACGGCAAACAAGGCACCGATCACACCGCCGCCGGCACCGGCAGGTAGTTGTTCAAGCTGCTCAGCCATCTGGTGGACCTCGGCATCGCTCAGGGCGGCAACGCGCTTCTCCACTTCGTCAAGGCTGACACCTTGGGCGAGCAGCTGCTCCTGCACATCAGCTCGGGCAAGCACCTCACTGATACGCTCGCGTTCGGCACTGCTGCTGTCAGCGCTCAAGGCAGCCTGGGTGGAAACCAGGCCGGTTTCCGCTTGACCGTGAGGAGTCGCCGCCACCGGCATGCTGCCAATGAGAAAGGCAGTGATCAGAAGAGGTGTCAGGTAGAGGCGCAGTTTTTTCATCATGGGAAGTCCCTTTTTAGTGAAGGTGATTATTTAAGTGAAAGTAAATCAACGATACCCGAGGCGGTAAACCCTGCTGGGTGTCGATGATAGCAGGATCGATGACGGGTAAGGTCGTCAGTCTAGAAGATGATAGCAGAAGAATGGCGTTATCTAGTTAACGCACTTGGTACGTCCAGGCGGTATCCGCCAATAATCCGCGGCCTCCCGCCAGGGTCAGCGCCAAGTCATGCAGGCCCTCCCAGGTAGGTATCGCCACGGCACCCTTGATTGAAAGATCCAGCCGCTGAGCCATGAGCAGCAACTTGTGCAAGCGTTTCATGGGTAACCGCGCAATCGCCTTCTGGTAGGCGGGGCGACGTTTATCGAAGATCATGGGTTTTTGCGCCTTGCATGCGTGCTCGAAGCTCTGGCCTTGTTCCAGATGCTGTTGAATCGAGAGTAAGGTACGCAACTCGCGACTGAGTGCCCAGAGAACGATGGGTGCTTCGACCCCTTCACTGCGCAAGCCATGAAGAACACGGGAGGTTCTGGCGGGTTCGCCTTTTAAGCAGGCATCCGCCAAGGTGAAAACATCGAAGCGGGTATTATCTTCCACGCCCTGCATGATGCTCTCGGGGGTAATTCGGGCACCGGGCGAACTCAGCAAGGCAAGTTTCTGTAATTCCTGGTCGGCCGCCAGAAGATTGCCTTCGGTACGCTCACCGAGCAGCCGGGCAGCGTCCAGCTCAAGGGTCAGCCCATGGCGCGAGGCGCGATCGCGCAACCAGAACCCGAGGCGGGAGGCGTCCACCGGCCATACAGGAACGAACAAGGCATGTTTGTCCAAGGCTTTGAACCAGGCGCTTTTCTGTTGCTTGGCATCGAGTTTGCCCATGCTGATCAGCAGAATATCGTCACATGTGGCGAGCCGTTCCGCATAGCGGCTCAAAGCCTTGGCGCCTTCCTGGCCCAGGCTATGCTTGCCCAGGCGAACTTCCAGCAGCTTGCAACTGGCAAACAACGAAAGGTTGTTGGACGCTTCGTCTAGCCGCCCCCAGGCAAAATTAGCCTCGACGTCAAGCACCTCGCGCTCTTCCACGCCTGCCTTGCGTGCCGCCGCTCGAACGGCATCGCAGGCATCACGGTGTTGAAGCGGCTCCTCTCCAGCGACTATCACCACCTTGGGAAGCTTTTTTTCCAAAGCCGCGGGTAGCTGGTCAGAAAATACTTTCATTGCCAGGATGCCACGTTGACCAGGCGTGCAAGGATTTTCTGGGCAAGCTGTTTTTCAAGTTGACCACGAGCCTCGGAAAACAGCGCTTCACGATTAAGTAAATCATCGTCATTGACTCGAATGCGCGTGGATGTGCTGAGCGTCTCGGTATGTAGATGATAGGTATCGTCGCTGCGTTCTTGAAGTGCCACGCTTGCGCGCAAGGTGAGCTCATGGTCGCGGCTGGCCCGGCCTTCGCCGCCCAAGGTCCGTTCCTCCAGGCGAGGTGTGCCCAGGGTGACCACCCAAGGCGCTTGGTCGCTGACGCCGGAGCCCGCCCGCTGCAAGCGCGAGATGAACTCGCGTGCCAGGCCGCTTTCGGTATCGCCTGCAAGACTCAGCTCGGGTAGCGTGGTTGGCATATCACTGCCTCTCAGCTGAAACCCGCAGCCACTTAGCAACAAGGGGGCGAGTGCCCCCGCTGCGAGGGCGTAAAGGACGTCGCGACGTTTCATCCACTCACCACGATATTGACCAGTTTGCCGGGAACCACGATTACCTTGCGCACGGTCTTGCCTTCAAGGTGTCGTTGCACGTTCTCTTGGCTCATCGCCATGTCTTCCACTGTCGCTTTATCCGCATCCGCCGGCACTTCGATGCGGGCGCGTAACTTGCCGTTGACCTGCACCACCAATTCAAGGGTGTCGCGGGTTAGTGCGGCTTCATCCACGGCTGGCCAGGCAGCGTCTATCGCCGGCTCGCTGTGGCCCAGTGCTTGCCATAGAGCGTGGCACGTATGCGGCGTAATGGGCGCTAACAGCAAGACGCAGGCTTCAAGCGCCTCGCGGCTAATGGCCAGGCTCTGCGGATTCGCCGCATCACCTTCGTTCTGGAAACGCCCCAAAGCATTGGAAAGCTCCATGACGGCAGCGATGGCAGTATTAAATGTAGTACGGCGACCAATGTCGTCACCGGCTTTTTTCAAGGTTTCATGGGTCTTGCGGCGCAGGGCTTTCTGGTCGTCGTCCAGGGCCGCGATATCCAGTGCCACGGGTTCGCGGGCCTCCAGATGCTCGGAAACCTGGCGCCATAGCCGCTTGAGGAAGCGGTGAGCGCCTTCCACACCGGAATCCGACCATTCCAGCGACTGTTCCGGAGGAGCAGCGAACATCATGAACAGACGCACGGTATCGGCGCCGAACTTGTCGATCATCGATTGCGGGTCGACCCCGTTGTTCTTGGACTTGGACATCTTTTCGATGCCGCCCATTTCCACCGGCTGGCCGTCACCGATCAATATTGCGCTTACCGGGCGGCCTTTCTCGTCGCGCTTGACCTCGACATCCGCGGGGTTGAACCATTGCTTGCCGCCGTTGGCGGTCGAGCGATAGTAGGTCTCGGCGATCACCATGCCCTGAGTCAGCAACTGCTGGAACGGCTCGTCGGAATCGACCAGGCCGAAGTCACGCATCAACTTGTGGAAGAAGCGCGCATAAAGCAGGTGCAGGATGGCGTGTTCGATACCACCGATGTAAAGATCCACCGGCAACCAGTAGTTGGCGCGCTCGTCTAGCATGGCATCGTGGTTGTCGGCACAGCAAAACCGCGCGTAGTACCAGGAGGATTCCATGAAGGTATCGAAGGTGTCGGTTTCGCGTATCCAGCCGTCGCCGAGCTCGGAAAATTCCGGCATCTTCTTGAGCGGCGAACCTGAAGCATCCACGGTAACTTCCATGGGCAGCTCGACCGGCAGTTCTGCATCGGTGAGCGGAACGGTCTGGCCTTCGGGGCCGTACTTGACCGGAATCGGCGCTCCCCAGTAGCGCTGGCGGGCAACCCCCCAGTCACGCAAACGGAAATTGGTCTTGACCTCGCCCTTGCCCAGCGCCTTGAGCGCCCCGGCAATCGCCTCGAACGCCTGCTCGAAGTTCAGGCCGTCGAATTCACCGGAGTGAATCAAGGGGCCGTATTCGGCGTAGGCGCCCTGGGAGATATCCGGCTCGTTGCCCTTTTCATCGGCAATCACCGCCTTGATCGAAAGGCCGTATTTGGTGGCGAATTCCCAGTCGCGCTGGTCGTGACCGGGTACCGCCATGACCGCCCCGGTGCCGTATTCCATCAGCACGAAGTTGGCCACGAAAACCGGCACTTCCTCGCCGCTGAGCGGATGCACGGCCTTATGCCCGGTAGGCATGCCTTTCTTTTCCATGGTGGCCATGGCGGCTTCGGAAGTGCCGCCACGCGCGCATTCATCGCAGAAGGCGGCAAGCTCGGCATCGGCTTGTGCCGCTTGCTTGGCCAAGGGGTGCCCGGCGGCCACCGCCACATAGGTCACGCCCATCAGGGTGTCCGGGCGGGTGGTGTAAACGCTGATCGCGGAGGAGGGCGTGCTGTCGGCGGCCTTGATATCGAAGCTCAGCTCCACCCCGCGCGACTTGCCGATCCAGTTGCGCTGCATGGTCTTGACCTGTTCGGGCCATTCGACCTTATCCAGGTCCGCCAGCAATTCCTCGGCGTAGTCGGTGATCTTCAGGAACCACAGGGGGATTTCCTTGCGCTCGACCAGGGCGCCGCTACGCCAGCCGCGCCCTTCGATGACCTGCTCATTGGCGAGTACGGTCTGGTCCACCGGGTCCCAGTTGACCGTGGACATCTTCTTGTAGACCAACCCCTTTTCAACTAGCCGCGTGAAAAACCACTGCTCCCAGCGGTAGTAGCTAGTATCGCAGGTGGCGAATTCACGGCTCCAGTCGTAGGCAAAGCCCAGCGCCTTGAGCTGATTACGCATGTAATCGATGTTCTGGTAGGTCCATTCGGCCGGCGGTACCTGGTTCTGAATGGCGGCGTTTTCCGCCGGCATGCCGAATGCATCCCAGCCCATCGGCTGCATGACGTTCTTGCCTTGCATGCGTTGAAAACGCGATACCACATCGCCGATGGTATAGTTGCGCACGTGCCCCATGTGCAGCTTGCCGCTGGGGTAAGGGAACATCGACAGGCAATAGAATTTCTCGCGGTTGGCGTCTTCCACTGCCTTGAAACACTGGTTCTTGTCCCAGTACTGTTGGGCGTCGCGTTCGATATCACGGGGGCTGTAATGTGCGTCCATCGGTTTTTTTAAATGCCTTGGCGTATGGCCCGTAAAGTGGGCGCAAGGTGAATGGTGGATGACAAGTGTCGAATTTGTTTCGTGGATTGTATCCTATGCAGGTAAAACCTTGAACGGCTAGCGGTAAGACACAATAGTAGTCGTAGAAATAGCCCGAGGATAAGGAGTGCCATCATGAGTGAAAAAAAGAACGATAACCGTCTACGGGAAGGTTACGAACGGATGCTGGAGCGGCTTCAGGGTGGCGCTGACGAGCTGACCTGGGAAAACCTTCAACACGAGCTGGACGAGGCGGTCGAATTCGAAGGTGAACTCGAGGAATTCACCAAGGACGAATTGGCCCTGTTGCGTGCGTGGGTCGAGCGTGACCTGAAAGACATGCGTATCTACCTGAAAGACTCGGGCAAGCATGTCGCCAGCTGGCTGGGGATTGACCTCAACAAGATTTCCCGCAGCGTCGCCGAATCACTGCTGTCCATCGCCGACCGCAGCATCGTCGAAAATGAGCAACTGAAGGACGACCTGGAAGCGGCACGCGCCGATTACTGCGAAGGGGAGGTGGTCGCGCCGGGGCGCATGGCCTGCGTGCATTGCGATGCCCAGGTAACGCTCGAGGAAGTCGGGCGTCTTGAACCCTGCCACCAGTGCGGCCACCGCTATTTCTATCGCTTGCCGGATGCCGCAGCAAGCTGAGTCACCCCTGCCACCAGCCCATCAGGATGATGGCGACAATCGAAAGTCCGCTCATGATCAGGGCGTAGTAGGCATTGTTTGTCATCATCCGATATCCACTCACCCCGTATCTACCCTGTAGCGATAGGTTGATCCCCGAAAGCGGCCCGACGCTGGTGCCGACCGCCCAGGACGCCAGCGCCACGAAGGCGAACAGCGTTTGGCTGCCTGCCTCGAGCGTCAAGACGGACGCCAGCACAGACACGCCGATGATAGGGTGCAAGCCGATCAGTGCGCTTGCGACGATGGCGGCAAAGCTGAAAATTGCCTGTGGCGTGCCGAAAACCGCAAACAACGTCCATTCGCTGCCGGCGACAGCCCGGACGAACGTCGAAAGTCCCAGCGTCAATAACCCCGCCGCCAGAAACAGCGAAATTTCCCCGCGCATGGCCGGTAGCCGTGTGGTGGTGTGCCGGCGAATGCGCCGCAGGGTCCAGAGCGGCCCATCACGCAGATTGACCAGCACCGCGACGCTGGGCAGCAGGAAAGTGATGATACTGACGATGGTAAGTGACGGCGTTATCCAGAAATGAAACACCATCACCAGCGCGGCCATGCCGGCGGGCATCAGCAGGCTGGTGGGCGCCAAGGAAAACCCCTCAACATCGTTCAGTTCAAAGCGTTGCTTCATCTCGAAAGTGGTAATCAACCCGGAAAGTAGTGCCAAGGGCAGGCCGATACTCAGAATATGCGGATACTGCATTTCCGGCGCCAAGGTGATCACCACCCCCATCGAGGCAAAGAACGGCGACCATAGGGCAGCGCTGGAAAGACCGCGATTCAAGGCCAGTAATTGCGGCATTTTCAATGGCTCACGGCGTGCCAAACGATCGCCCACCATGAAGACCGTGGAAAGATTCAGAATAATGCCTAGAAAATGCACTCCCAGCCAGGTACGCAGAATGCCGCCGGCTCCAGTTAACTTTCGCCCGGGGGCCGGTTCATGGCCGCGCCGCGAGCCGATCAAGCCGATGAAACTCACGCCCACCAGCATTGCCACCACAAAGGTATTGCCCTGCAACATGGCGGGCCAATCCACCTTTGCGCCATACACAAAGCGCGCCACCAGCAGCATCAGGGTGCCAATGGCCATCAACGCTCCCGCCTGAATCCGCGAACGCTTAGGAATGTCGCGCCACAGCAACGCAACCGATGCCCACAGCAAATAGCTCACCGCATGTGCGGTAGCCACCAGGCCGGTAAAGCCGATAATTTGCGCGATAAGCCCAAGCAGGATCAGCACGCCTGCCAAGCGTTGCCTCGGGGTCGTCTCTTGCATGCCGGTATCCTAACAGTGAATTAGCAGGCTAAAGGGATTGACCCACGAAGACCAGCGCCTAAGCACTTCTTTTTGCAAGACTGAAGTGCCCGATCACAAGGCTTTACACGCCATATGCACTGAATGACGCCTGCCTTGGGTCGCGACTGGTCTACGCCTGAGTTGTCTTCTCTGATTCATTGCTGAAGGCATGGAAGTAAAGCAGGGGGATGAGTACCAGGGTCAGCACGGTGGAGATGAGCACCCCGCTGGCCAGGGTGAGGCCAAGGGGTTCGAGCGACGGTTCGAATATGAGAACGCCGCTGCCGAACATGACGGTGGCGGCGGTCAAGATGATAGGGCGGGTACGTTGAGCACCTGCCTGAATAACCGCTTCCTTTAACGCCATGCCTTCATCCAGGCGCTTTTCGATGAAATCCACCAGCAGGATGGCATTGCGCGTCACGATACCGCCCAAGGCGATCACCCCGAGAATGCCGGTACCGGCAATATTGATTCCCCAGGCCCAGTGCGCCGGGATAACGCCGATAAAAACCAGCGGGATCGGCAGCATGATCAATACGGGCAGCCGATAGGAACGGAACCAGCCAGCCAGCAAGACGTAGATCAAAATCATCACCACCAGTCCGGCTACGCCCAGGTCCCGGTAGACATCCCGCGTCATCTCCCATTCCCCCGACCAGTAGAGTACCGGCTCCGTGGCTTGGTCGGGCGGAGCAAGCCAGCGGATGTCGATATCCGGCTCTCCCAAACCGCGCAAGGATTCCAGCTGAACGGTGAGCGGCTGGGCCACTGAGCGATCCAGATCGGCAAATACGGTAGTGACCGGCATGAGCCCTCGGCGAAAGCGTGCCTGGTCGCCTTCGCTATGGTTGAAATCGACAATCGATTCCAGAGGCACGGCTCGGTCATTCTCGCTGATCACATACAGGCTTCGCAGTGCCTGCTCGCTTTCCCGGTCGGCTCTTGCGAGGCGCAGTATCACTGGGACCGGATCTCTGGAATGGGGCATTCCCGACCAGTTCGCCAGTGTTTCTCCCTGAATCGCCAGGTACAGGGTGCGGGTCACTGCGGCGGGAATGACCCCGAAGGTCGCAGCCCGCTCCGGGTCAACCTCCAGGTTGAGTGAGGGAAGCGCGAGAGAAGGCTGCTGCTGCGTGGAAATCACGCCTTCTTGTTCACTAAGCCATTGCTCAATGCGGTCTGCCGTTGCCTGACGTATCGCGGGGTCCGGCCCGTAAATTTCAGCGGTGATCGCACGGTCGCTGCTGGGTCCGGAAGGAATGCGCACTATGTGGCCTTTCCCTCCATAAGGCGCCAGCCAAATGCTGAGGTTACGAGCAATCTCTCGGCTGATTTGGTAGCTCTGGCGGTCTCGCTGATCTTCCTGGACGAGCTCGATGTGTAGCGTGAGATCCCGAGGCGCTTTTGCCTCAGGCGAATAAAGTGCTTCAGGGGGATAAATCAGCGGGGTGGAGAGGCCCGAATAAATGGTCACGGCCTCAACTTCCGGGATCTCGCGCAGCTGTCTGTTGAGCGCCGAGGCTGCAGACAAGGATTCGGTCAGCGTCGAGGCGGGTGGCAGCTCGATATCCACAGCAAAGACGTTGCGGTCGAGCAGAGGGGTCAGTCCTATCTGGACGATACGCAGGCCGACGAGTGAAAAGCTCGCCAGAAGAAGCACGACCAGCACCAGGTAAAACAACCAGCGCAGAGAGGCATGAGCAAAGAATGGCGAGAGCAGGCGGCGATAATGCCTTACCAGGGGGGCTTCGTTTTGTTCCTCTTGTTCTTTTTTGTCCCGGTCTTCGTCTCGATTTTTGTCTCTATCATCGGGTTTGCGGTCTTTTCCGCTTTTATTGCCCTCGACTTTGAGCAAACGAAAGCCGAAGTAGGGGGTTATGGTGAGCGCGACCAGCAGCGAAAACAGCACGGCCGCCGAGGCGCCAATTGGAAGGGCGCGCACATACTGGCCCATCTCGCCGGTGATGTAGGCGGTCGGCAGCAGGGTGGCCACCACCAGCAAGTCAGCAAGGATAGTCGGATTTCCCACCTCGTTGACGGCCTTTACCGTCAGTTCCCGGCTTTTTTCTCTGGCGCTTCGAAAGTGGCGAGCCACATTTTCAAGCATGACCACGGCATCGTCCGAGAGAATACCGATAGCCAGGATCATGGCCGCGATCGACACCGGGTTGAGGGTAAAATCGAAGCGGTTGTAAAGATAAGGCACGATCGAGAGAGACGCGGGCATCATGATGGCGATAATGAGTGCCGCACGCCAACCGAGCCCCAGCCAGATAATGCCGACCACCACCAAGGTGCCGGTCAATAGCTGCACCAGCACATTGTAGACCCGCTCGGTGGCATCGATGCCTGCATCGTGGCTGACAGTCAGCTGCGCCTCCGCAGGCAGAGAGTGGCTGGCGAATTCGGTCAGCCTTGCCTGTACCTGTCGGGTGACATCGCTGACGTTCATGCCTTCAAGGGTCGTCACCGCCAGCGTAACGGCAGGGAAGGGAACCGATTGGTCCCTTTGCCAGTGCAGGACACCTTGATATTGCTCTACACGGCCAATTTTGATGTCAGCCACTTCCTCCAGATATACCGGCCCCCCGCCATCCTCGCCTACCGGCAGTCGGCCAAGTTGCTCGGGGCTGGTGATCGTCATGCCGACCTCAAGGTCGGTGACCGGGGCGCTTTCGAGCCGGCCTGCGGGAAGTTGCTGGTTCGCCCCGGCAATCGCTTCGGCAAGCCGGTTCAGGGAAATATTCCGGGCGGCAAGCGCCGTCGGCTTGGGCAGCACCTCGATGGCAGTGGGGTCACCGCCAAAGTGCTCGACACCCCGCACGCCGGGAATTGTCTGGATATTCGCTGCAAGTTCGGTAGCAATGTCTTCCAGCCCGGCAAGGCTCAGGGTTTTGCTGCTGAGGGTGGCCAGAAACACCACCAGACGACTCTCGCCGAAGACCTGGATGCTGGGAGGTTCGGCGGTTTCGGGTAGCTGGCTGGCGCGGGCCTGGAAAATCTCATTCAGCTCGGAGAAAGCAGACGCCTTGGGTGTGCCTGCGACGAACTCAACCGAGAGCAGCGCTGCATGGTTGGAGCTACTGCTGCGCACCTCTTCGACCGACGCGATCTCACGTACCCAGCCTGCCGTTCGGCGTGCCAACTGGTCGTCGACACGCTCGATCCCTGCGCCTGGCCAGGGAAGCAATACCACGGCTGTGGGTACATCAATGTCGGGGCGATCTTCTCGCGGGGTAACCAGAAGCGCATAGCCGCCCAGTAGGAAACAGGCCACGACGAACAGCGGCACCAGCGGCGAATCCAGTAAGCGGTTGGCGATATGTCCGGCAAGACCCAGGCGCAAGTCATTCCTCCCCGAGGCTTTGATCGGTCCTCTGGATGCTGACCTGCTGGCCGTCCTGAAGCGCTGGGGAAGGGTTCAGTACCACAAGCTCACCTACTGCCAGGCCCTGAGTGACGGGTATCAGATTCTCCGCGTCTGCAGGCGGCGCTGTTGTCTTTATCCAGCGCAGATTCAGCGCCGGCTGTTGATTCGAGTCATCCACCACCAATACCCCCGTGAGCTGGCCCCGCCGGATCAGCGCCGCCTGAGGCAACCCCACCCAGGCATCGCCCGAGTCTTGTCGCCCGGAGCGCTGGGTCGGCACTATCACACTGACCACCTGGCCGGGTCTCAGGCCCTCTGGTGGGTCGTCAACTGAAAGCCTCAGGCGCTGGCCGGTGCCTTGATCGTTCAGCGCGGGTATCACGCTGACCAGCCGTGCTTCGGTCATCGTCTCGTCAGAGCCGGAAAGCACCGAAAGTTGCTGGCCGGGAGCCAGCAGCTCTGCCAGCTCACTGGAAACCGGAACATCGATTTGTAATCGACCACGTTCTTCGAGCACCACCAGTGGCTGGCCGGGGCCGACAAAGCTTCCGGCATCCAGCAGGGTTTCAGTGACCTGGCCTGCGAACGGGGCGGTCAGGCGGGTGTAGCTGCGGTTTGCCTGTTGCGCCTTGAGTTCTGACTGGGCTGCTTGCAACTGAGCCTCCAGTTCACTCACTCTGACATCAGCCTGTTCGGTGCGCACTCGGGCAATCAAGTCTTCTGCATAAAGCCTTTGCAGCCGTTGGCTTTCCAGCCTTGCCTGCTGAAGCGCGGCCTGTGCCGCCGCGACCTTTTCCTGAGCAGCGGAAATGGCTGCTTCCACCTCTCTTGCATCCACCGTGGCCAATAGGTCGCCTGTTTCCACCCGGTCGCCGGGCGATGCGGGAACCGAGGTCAAGGTGCCCGACACTCGAGTGCTCAGCACTGCTCTTTTTCCGGGACTCACCACACCGGGAAGTTGGCGGGTCGAGGGGTAGCGCCACTCGATTGCTTCCCCGACGTTGACGGTAGGTGTTGCGGCTGCTTCCTCGGTGGGTTCAGGGGCTTCGTCGGAACACCCCGTCAGCATAAAACCAGTCAGTATGAAAATGGCAGCCAGCGACAACAGAAGGCGAAACAGATCCTTCATCGGAGCGGGTCCTTCAGCGCCAGAAGTGGGTCGTAACCATGCTGAAGATAGTAGTTCATACCGGCAAGAACGGCTTGATAGCGGGTATTGATCAGGGCGAGGCGCTCGCGGTCGAGCCGGGCCTGGGTGGCCAGAAGGTCGGTCATCGAACCAAGGCCTTCTTCATAGCGCCGCAACGCCAGCTGGTTGGCTCTTTGTGCCGCCTCCTGGGCTTTTTGGGCCGCATGCCAGCCAGCCCAGCCAGCTTCCCACTGGCTCATGGCGATGGCTTGCTCTTGCTGGATACGCCGCCGGGTTTCATCGAGTTCCACCCGTGCACTGCGTTCTTTAGCCTGTGACTCGGCGATTCTACCTTCACGGCCAAGACCATCAAAAAGGGTCCACTGGAGGTTGACCGCGACCAGCCATCCATCCCCGCTGGTATTGAGTGGCTCATCGCCGTCAAGCCATTGTTGCCGGGCCAGCAGGTTCACGTTAGGCAGCCATTCGGCCCTTGAGGCTTTTACTGCGGCGCTGGCAGCCGTGGCGGCTAATTTTCTGGCTTGCAGGTCCTTTCGCGACTGAGTAGCGTCGATCCCGACGGGAGGCGCAGGTTCCGGCAAGGCGCTTGATAGCGCCACCTCTTGCTGGGGTGCGATGCCCAGCAGGCGTTTCAGCATAAGCTTTGCTTGGCGCTTTTCGGCTATCGCTTGTGCCACCCGGGCTTGGGCTGCGGCCAGCTCAGCGTCTGCCTGTTCGGTATCCAGGCGCGATGCCATGCCTTCTCGATAGCTTGCCTGGGCCAGCCTGGCGGATGCCTGAGCCGCAAGCAGCGACATTTGTGCGGTTTCCTCGCGCTGCTGCTGGCGGATGAAATTGAAATACAGGCGCGATACTTCCAGGCGGATGGCCTGTTGTCCCCATTGCTCCGCATAGCGGCGAGCATCCACATTTAAAGCTGCGCTTTGTCGGGTCTGAATGGCATCGGCATTGAACAGCGGTTGTGTCACCTGAATGCCCGTCAGGGTGCCCTCGACCGGGCCGAAATCCCTGCGCTGGGTGGTGAGAGGTATGCCCAGGGTGGGAACCGGCACGCCGGTAATAAATGAGGAATCCGCTCTCAGCCAGGTAGCATCTGCGCTAATGGTGGGGAGGTAGGCTTGAGCTGTCTGCTGATGAGTGGCTTCTGCGCGCTGGGTTTCAGCCGCGAGTGACTGCAGGGTGGTTGCCTGCTCCCGGGAGATAGCCAGTGCTTCCTCCAGCGACAGCGCGCTGGCGGCCTCGGGTATCAATAAAACGAACAGTATCGATGCCCATTTGAATGGCGATGGGGTTCCCTTTTTACTCATGGTCCGTGAACTTTTCTCTATTTCCTGAGTGTTTCTTCGAGCGTGTTGCTTCGAGAGTGCTTCGCCGAAAGCGCGGGGCAGCAAGTCGGCGTGTTCTGAGCGTGGGTCAAGCGGAACGGGGCGTCAAGCGGAGTTAGGCGCTTTCCAGCTCCTCGATCATGCGTCTTGCCGCATTCGAAAGGGTCCGGTTGGTATGCACCAGATAGCCCAGCGGGCGGTGGATCGGGGCGGTGTCTACCCCAAGCTCGATAAGCTCGCTGTCGATCATCTTTTCCGGCAGCAGGCTCCAGCCCAGCCCTACGCTGCACATCATCTTCAGCGTTTCCAGATAATTGGTCGATATACTCACCGGCAGTTGCAGGCCTGCTTCGGCGAAACGTTGCTCGATCAGCGAACGGGTGAACGTCTTGGCTCCCGGCAGCACGCAGTTATATTGGCACAGCGCTTCCAGCGAAAGACGCCTTTGGCTTGCCAGGGGATGGTCGGCGGCGCATACAAAGCACAATCTATCGCGCCATAACTCGACCACGTGAAGTTGCTCAAAAGGGTGGGGCGCAAGGGTTACCACGGCCATTTCCAGGGTACCGTCCAATACGCCCTGGTAGGCATGTTCGGAATCGATAAAGTGCAGGTCCAGCTCCACTTCCGGGTGACGCTGAGTGTATTGCTTTAATAGCGGGGGGAGCCGGTGCAGGCCGATGTGGTGGCTGGTGGCCAGGGTCAAGCGGCCGCCCACATGGCCTGATAGGTTGGCGAGTGCCCGGCGGCTATCTTCCACCGTGAACAGAATGTGCCGCGCCTGGGGAAGCAGCACGCTGCCTGCCTCGGTAAGCGCGATACGCCGCCCGATGCGGTCGAATAGGCGCGTGCTCAACTGAGATTCCAGGGTGGCGATGCGTTTGCTCACCGCCGGCTGGGTAAGGTGCAATTGTTCAGCGGCGCGCGAGAAGCTTTGCGTATCGGCCACGGCCAGAAAGGCTTGCAGGCTTTGGGTATCCATTTGGTATTCCAGTTTGGAATCTAAAGCATGAATAACATGAATTGCATTTATGTGCAGCTCGCGTAACACTCAGGCATCACCGGCGCGAAGACGCTGGCAAGACACACTAGCAGGGCACCGCCCGGGAGAGCACATGTCAGGTCAAACCCTTTACGACAAACTCTGGTCGCAGCATTTGGTCAAGCAGCGTGATGACGGCACCGCGCTGATCTACATCGACCGCCATTTGTTGCATGAAGTGACGTCTCCCCAGGCGTTCGAGGGCCTGCGCTTGGCTGGGCGCAAGCCGTGGCGCCTAGATGCCAACCTGGCGACGCCGGACCACAACGTGCCGACCACCATAAAGGAGCGCGCCGAAGGCAACGCCGGGATCAAGGACGCGACGTCCTTGATCCAGGTGCAGACGCTGGATGAAAACTGCCTGAGCTTCGGTATTGAAGAATTCAAGATCAACGACCCACGCCAAGGCATCGTGCACGTGGTAGGCCCGGAGCAGGGTGCCACGCTGCCCGGCATGACAGTGGTATGCGGCGATTCGCATACCGCGACTCATGGGGCCTTCGGTGCTCTGGCGCACGGTATCGGCACCTCGGAAGTCGAGCATGTGCTGGCGACCCAGTGCCTGCTGGCGCAGAAAATGAAGAACATGCAGGTGCGTGTCGAGGGTGAGCTGGGCACCGGCGTTACCGCCAAGGACGTCGTCTTGGCCATTATCGGCAAGATCGGTACCGCGGGCGGCACCGGTTATGCAATTGAATTCGCCGGTGACGCCATTGCCTCGCTTTCCATGGAAGGCCGCATGACCGTGTGCAACATGGCCATCGAAGCGGGTGCCCGGGTGGGCCTGATCGCCGTCGACGACACCACCATCGATTACCTGGCGGAGCGCCCTTATTCACCCAGGGGCGAGCAGTGGACGGCGGCGGTCGTCGATTGGCGCCATCTGGTATCCGATGACGACGCAGCCTTCGACAAGGTGGTTACCTTGAAGGCCGAGGACATCGAGCCTCAAGTGAGCTGGGGAACCAGCCCGGAAATGGTCACGGGTATCTCCGGTCAGGTGCCCGACCCCGCTGCGGCTTCCGATGAAACCGTGCAGCGCAGCCATGCACGAGCGCTGGAATACATGGGGCTTTCGGCCAATCAGAAGATCACCGATATCAAGCTGGACAAGGTATTCATCGGCTCCTGTACCAACTCGCGGATCGAAGACCTGCGTGAAGCGGCCAAGGTGGCACGTGGCAAGAAGGTTGCCGATTCGATCATGTTGGCGATGGTGGTGCCGGGGTCGGGTCTGGTCAAGCGTCAGGCGGAAGCGGAAGGGCTCGACAAGATATTCATCGAAGCGGGCTTTGAATGGCGCGAGCCGGGCTGTTCCATGTGCCTTGCGATGAACGCCGACAAGCTGGGCGCCGGTGAGCACTGTGCTTCCACGTCCAACCGTAATTTCGAAAGTCGCCAAGGCTACGGCGGGCGCACGCATCTGGTCAGCCCGGCCATGGCCGCCGCCGCCGCTATCGCCGGACATTTCGTGGATGTGCGTGGGCTCGATAGCGCCGCCAATGACCCCACTCTCGTCAAGGAGGCCTGAACCATGCAAAAATTCGAACGCTTAGAAGGCTTGGTGGCGCCGCTCGATCGAGCCAATGTCGACACCGACCTGATCATTCCCAAGCAGTTTTTAAAATCTATCAAGCGCACCGGGTTCGGGGTCAATCTGTTCGATGACCTGCGTTATCTGGATGAAGGCTATCCCGGCCAGGATATCGCCGGCCGCCCCTTGAATCCGGATTTCGTGCTCAATCAACCCCGCTACCAGGGCGCCAGTGTCTTGCTTGCGCGGCGCAATTTCGGTTGTGGCAGTTCGCGTGAACATGCTCCCTGGGCGCTGGAGGATTTCGGCTTCAAGGTGGTGATTGCGCCGAGTTTCGCCGATATCTTCTACAATAATGCGTTCAAGAACGGCATCTTACTGGTGACCTTGGCCGAAGAAGAGATCGATCGGCTATTCCAGGAAGTCGAGCCTAACGAAGGCTATCGCCTGGATATTGACCTGGAAAACCAGCGTCTGATCACGCCCTCCGGTGAAGTGCTCGAATTTGACGTGGATGCCTTCCGCAAGCACTGCCTGCTGGAAGGGCTCGACGACATCGGCCTTACCTTGAAGGACGAAGGCGCCATTCGTACGTTTGAAGCTCGCCACCGCGTCCAACGGCCCTGGCTGTTCCGCGAAACCATGAAGGTTGGCTGATGCCTGAATCGCTGAATTCTATTAAGAGTTTTCAAGGAATTTAATTTAAGGAACCAGGATGATACGCAAGATTTTGCTTTTGCCGGGTGATGGTATCGGTCCGGAAATCAGTCTTCAGGCATCGCGCCTGCTGGCGGCTTGCCAGGAAGCCGGCTTGGATATCGCCGTGGAAGAGGCGCTGGTGGGGGGCGCGGCCTATGACGCCCATCTGGACCCCTTGCCTCCGGAAACCTTGCAGAAAGCCAAGGACGCCGATGCGATTCTGCTGGGCGCCGTGGGCGGCCCCAAGTGGGATACGTTGGAAGATCTTTCCAAACGCCCGGAAAAAGGCTTGCTGGGGCTGCGCAAGCACTTGGGTCTGTTCGGTAATCTGCGCCCGGCGATTCTGTATCCGCAGCTGGCCGAGGCATCCTCGCTCAAGCCCGAGATCGTCTCCGGCCTGGATATCATGATCGTGCGCGAGCTCACCGGGGGTATCTATTTCGGTCAGCCGCGCGGCATCGAAATGCGCGACGGTGAGCGCGTAGGCTTCAATACCTACGTGTATTCCGAATCCGAAATCGAGCGTATCGGGCGCGTCGCCTTCAAGATGGCGCGTAAACGCGGCAAAAAGCTATGCTCGGTGGACAAGGCCAACGTTCTGGAAGTCACCATTCTGTGGCGTGAAGTCATGAACCGCTTGGCTTCGGAATATCCGGATGTCGAGCTTTCGCACATGTACGTGGATAACGCCGCGATGCAGCTGGTGCGCGCGCCCAAGCAATTCGATGTGATCGTCACCGGCAACATGTTCGGCGACATTCTCTCGGATGCCGCCGCCATGCTGACCGGTTCCATCGGCATGCTGCCTTCGGCATCGCTCAATGAAAGCGGTCAGGGCATGTACGAACCCTGCCACGGCAGCGCCCCGGATATCGCCGGGAAGAACGTGGCCAACCCCTTGGCGATGATGCTGTCGGTGGCCATGATGCTGCGTTATTCGCTCAGTGAGCCGGCATTGGCCGAGCGTATCGAGGCAGCCGTGGGTCAGGTGCTGGATGGTGGTCTGCGTACCGCGGATATTGCCTCTGAAGGCATGCGGACGGTTTCCACCGACGCCATGGGCGATGCGGTATTGGCGGCTTTCGCTCGAGGCTGATTGCGCTTTTAGTGACCCAGTAACAACAGGGTAGCGACGAATGCACGCCACGGGGCCTTCTGCGAGATCGCCCTGGGGTGTGTATAATGCAGCTTTCATTCTTTGCTGGAGGGCTTCACATGTTGAAAGTCGGTTTCGTCGGATGGCGTGGCATGGTGGGTTCGGTACTGATGCAACGCATGCAGGAAGATGGTGACTTCAATGGCATCGAGCCGGTGTTCTTCACCACCTCCCAAGTGGGGCAGCCGGGGCCTGATGTCGGCGTCGACGTACCTGCGCTGAAGGATGCCTTTGCCATTGATGAGCTCAAGGCGCTGGATGTGATCATTACCTGCCAAGGGGGTGATTACACCGGTGAGGTCTACGCTAAACTGCGCAAGAGCGGCTGGCAGGGCTATTGGATCGATGCCGCGAGTACGCTGCGCATGGAGGATGAAGCCACCATCGTGCTCGACCCGGTCAATCGCAAGGTGATCGACGATCAGCTGGCCAAGGGCGCCAAGACGTTCGTGGGCGGCAACTGCACCGTCAGCCTGATGCTGATGGGCCTGGGCGGGCTGTTCGAGGCCGATATGATCGAGTGGATGACCTCGATGACCTATCAGGCGGCCTCCGGTTCCGGCGCCAAGCACATGCGTGAACTGCTCAACCAGATGGGCGCACTGCGTGACAGCGTCGGCAATGAACTTGCCGATCCGTCCAGCGCCATCTTGGATATCGATCGCAAGGTGACGGCAGCCATGCGTAGCAGTGAGTTTCCCACCGATAACTTCGCCGCGCCGCTGGCGGGTAGCCTGTTGCCCTGGATCGACACCAAGCTCGAAAACGGCCAGAGCCGTGAAGAGTGGAAAGCCGGTGTCGAAAGCAACAAGATCCTCGGCCTGCGCGACAACCCGGTGCCTATCGACGGTCTCTGCGTGCGTGTCGGCGCCATGCGCTCGCACAGCCAGGCCTTTACCATCAAGCTCAGGCAGGACGTGCCGCTGGATGAGATCGAAGATCGTATCGCCAGCCACAATGAGTGGGTCAAGGTCATTGCCAACGACAAGGATGCCACCATCAAGGGTCTGACGCCGTCAGCCGTTACCGGCACCCTGGATGTACCGGTAGGGCGTCTGCGCAAGTTGGCCATGGGGGGAGAATACCTTTCTGCCTTTACCGCCGGCGACCAGCTTTTGTGGGGTGCTGCGGAGCCGCTCAAGCGGATGCTGAAAATCCTGCGCGAGCAGTAATCGGCTGATTTTTTAGCAAATAAGCATGAGCTAGCGTCGACCAGTCAAAACGGAGAGCTGACAAGGTTCTCCGTTTTTTTATGCGTTTCAGTCCCCGAGTATGATAAAACTAATTCAAAATCTTCAAGATTCTTTCAAGTCGATTGTTTACGAAAGGCAGCTGTTTTGCAGAGACAGACGTTGAATTGTTACTCCAAGGGATGTTCATGAGACATACGTTTACGTTCGCCATGCTGTTGGTACTGCTGTCCACCAGCCCGTTGGTCATGGGGCTGGGTCTGGGGCAGGCCACAGTGCAATCCCCACTCAATACGCCATTGAAGGCGTCGATTCCGCTGATTGATACCAGTGGTTTTGACGTCGAGCAATTACGCGTGCAGATAGCCGATAAGCGGGATTTCGAGGCAATCGGCTTGTCGCGTACGCCGCTGGCGGCCAGCGTTCGGGCGAATATCAGCCGCGAACAGGGCGAGTGGCAGGTGCAGCTTTCCACACAGCGCCCCGTGAACGATCCTTGGCTGGACCTCTTGCTGTATCTGGATTCTCCCCAGGGACGACAGATGCGCGAAGTCACCTTGCTGCTTGACCCGCCGGACTATGCATCCATGCCTTCCTTGGAAGAAGGCTCGCCTCAAGCATCCCCTGATGCCTCGGTATCGCCAAGCGCTTCGATATCACCCAGTGCTTCGGCATCGCGCTCCACCACTGCGTCGGTTGCCCAGCCTTCCTCATCGGCTAGCCGGGCGCCTGGTCGCCAAGCGGCGGGCAGTGCCTATATCAGCCGGGGCGATACATTATGGAGCGTGGCGGAGCGCCTGCGCCCGGCTGAGGCCAGCGTTCAGCAGATGATGATTGCCTTGCTCGAAGCCAACCCCGAGGTGTTCCCCTCCGGCAATATCCATGAAATGCGCGAAGGGCTTACCTTGGAGGTGCCGCAGCCAAGCCGGGTAACGGCCCGCTCTCCCGAGTCGGCGGCCGGGACCATTCAGGCGATGAACCAGGCCTGGACTCGTCGGGACGGCGGTACTCCCGAGGCGGTGCCGCTACCTGCCGTGCAGACATCCGAGCCAATACAGCTGAGTGAGACGGCGATTGCCGCTTCAATGGCGCTGGCAGGGGTAGTCCAATCAGAGCAGGTGCCTGAAGCGCCGAGCAGGGAGGCGCTTGCAGAAGAGCGGGCGCGTCTGGCTGATCTTGAACAACGCTGGGAGGAAAGCCAGGCAACCATTCAAAGCTTGCTTACGGAACGTGAGTCGCTGCATGAGGAAGTCGATCAGCTGCATGGGCTACTTTTCACGCTGCGCGAGGAATTGGACGCCTTGGCCACGGCTCCCCCGAAAGTCGCCCAGGCCACTCAGGATGACCCTTGGTGGCAGGCGGGAGCAGCGCTCTTGCAGCGCTATCAGTGGTGGGTAGCCGCAATCGCCATTGCGCTCCTGCTGGCGCTATTGGCGGTGCTGCGCCGCCGTCGCGATACCTGGGAAGAACCAGTGGTCGCCGGGCCTGATGCGTCAAGAAGCGAGCCCCAGGTGTCGGGTTCCGGGGTTTCCAGTTCGGCAAGAAGTGCGACCTCATCGATACACGCCCGGAACGAGGCGCAAGCGACGCCTTCCACAATAGTCCCTGCATCACAAACCGAGGCGTTGTTGCATGACGAAGCGCCGGGTATGAGTGTTGCGGACGACTACGCAGCATTTGATGATCGAGACGAGACGGCGCCTTCCGCACACGGCGAAGCTGCTGTCGAGCCCGAGCCTCTCACCGAAACTCCTTTGCAATGGGACGATAGCGAGACACCGCTGGACAGAACCCAAGCGGCCGGCTTGGCGGAACAGAACCGTCGCCGCCGATACACGCTGCAAAACGTCGATACCTTCGCCATGGAGGCTGATCCGCTGTCTCAGCCAAAGGCGGCACCCATGAAAGCGCTGTTACACGAAATGTCGATGGACCAAATGTCTCCAGTGTCGACGGCTGAAAAGCCTTCGGAGCCTCTTGATGAGCGGTCGGTAACAGAGCCATCTGTGGGATCGGAAACGCCTGAGGCGCCAGCGCCGGTCAATCAGGACCGCGCGCGCATGGTCGATTATGAGCCGCCCGTGCTAAGCAGCGAGGAGACGGTGCGGGAAGAAACCCCCATGCAGCCGACGATCGACTTCACGTCGGAGTCTCGTTCGCCCGAGGCTCCTGCCCTGAACGCCCGGCCGCCAGAAAAAACGCAGGGGCAGTCTTACGCCTATGACACAAAGGGTTTCGGTGGTCAGCCGGAGGTCGATTGGGAAATTGAAGAGGTGGCATTCGACGCGCGTGATCTGGATAATGGCCAGCCGGCCGATAAACCCAAAGCCGATTCTTCGCGCCACTCCCGTGATGCGCCGCCTGCCTACAGACCCGATGCCAAGCAATGAACCAGATATACCATCTCGATGAACATCAACCGCTTCCAGGGCGTCTAGCCATGGGGGTGGAATATGACGGCAGTGCCTATTGCGGCTTTCAGCGGTTGACCCATGCCGCCTCGGTTCAGGCCTCTCTGGAAAAGGCCTTGACGCATATCGCCAATGCCCCGGTGCGCGTGAAGGCCAGCGGGCGAACGGACACCGGCGTGCACGCCACGCGTCAGGTGATGCACTTCGACCCTCCGACGGCGCGTTCGGAAAAAGCCTGGGTCTTCGGCGTCAATTCCAAGCTGCCGCGGGACATCGCGGTGCGTTGGGTCAAGGCGGTGCCGGATACCTTCCACTCGCGCTTCGATGCCCTGGGGCGACGCTACCGCTACATCCTGCTCAACCAGATGAGCCGGCCGGTGCTCGAGCGAGCCAACGTCACCTGGTGTCGTGACCACTTGAATGCCGAGGCCATGCATATCGCCGCCCAGGTGTTGGTGGGTGAGCATGATTTCACAAGCTTTCGTGCGGCGGGCTGCCAATCGCGCACGCCTTGGCGGCACCTGCATTTCATCGATGTCAAACGCCATGGCCCGTTGGTGGTGGTGGATGTGCAAGGTAACGCCTTCTTGCATCACATGATTCGTAATATCGTCGGCGCCTTGGTGACGGTAGGGCGCGAAGAGCAGGGCACCGACTACCTTGCTCGACTGCTGGCCTTGAAGGACCGTCGGCAGGCGGACGTGACGGCACCCGGCTGCGGGCTGCACTTCGTCGATTCACTCTACGACGAGCGTTTCGACTTGCCCAAGGAATTATTGGGGCCTAATTTGCTGGCGTTTCTGGGCGAGCGGACGGGTGAGCGTGGCCTGCCGGATTGTCCCCTGGTGACGTCTCGCCGCGAAAGATCAACGGTTGAGCGGGGCAAAACGCTTGAAGGAGGGCAGTATGAGCCAACCCGAAAAGATATGGGCTAGAACCCGGATCAAGATGTGCGGTCTGGGCCGGCCGGAGGATGTCGACAAGGCCGTGGCGCTGGGGGTGGACGCTATCGGTTTCGTCCTGTGGCCGCACAGCTCGCGCGCTGTGTCTGTTGAGCAACTGGCTGTCCTGTCCGCGCGAGTACCTTCCTTCGTGACTCGGGTCGGGTTGTTTGTCGATCAGTCTCCGGACTTTATCGAGTCTTGCCTGGCTCACCTGGATTGCCTGCAGTTTCACGGTGACGAAACTCCGGAGGCCTGCGATGCCTTTGGAAAACCCTGGTACAAGGCGTTGCGCATGCGTGACGGCCTTGATTTGCAGGCTGCCGCCGCACGTTATCGTAACGCCGGCGCCTTGCTGCTGGATGCGTATCGTCCCGGTGTGCCGGGAGGAACGGGTGAGACCTTCGATTGGTCGAGAATCCCCGCAAGCCTGGCGAAACCTGTTATCCTCGCCGGGGGGTTGACGGCGGTTAATGTCGCTCAGGCTGTGGCCAGCGTGGCGCCTTTTGCGGTTGATGTCTCCGGCGGCGTGGAGTCTTCCCCCGGCCACAAGGATGGCGAAAAAATGGCGGCCTTTGTCCGCCAAGTAGCGCAGGCCGACAATCGTTGATCCGTTGCCCTTAAGTAGGTGGCATGCGAGACATTGCTTGAATGATGTGAAGCATGTCGCGGCGTTTTTATATCGTTGTATTCATTTAATTTTTGCCTGTTCTGGCGATCCTGTGAGGTACTAACCGTGACCAAGTTCAGCGACCTGACCCGAATGCCGGACGCCCGTGGCCATTTTGGTCCCTACGGCGGCCGTTTTGTTTCGGAAACCCTGAGCTTTGCCTTGGATGAGCTGGAGAAGATCTATCTGGATCTTCGCGATGATCCCGCCTTCCAGGCCGAGTTTGACTATGACATGGCCTATTATGTCGGCCGTCCCTCGCCGCTTTATCATGCCGAGCGATGGTCCAGGGAGTTGGGTGGTGCACAAATTTGGCTTAAGCGGGAAGACCTCAATCACACCGGTGCTCATAAGGTGAACAACACCATTGGCCAAGCATTGCTGGCTAAGAAGAGTGGCAAGCCGCGGGTGATCGCCGAGACCGGCGCCGGTCAGCACGGGGTGGCCACCGCCACGGTCGCCGCCCGCCTGGGGCTTGAGTGCGAGGTCTACATGGGCGCCGCGGATGTGGAACGTCAGAAGCTCAACGTCTACCGCATGCATCTTCTGGGTGCCAAGGTCATTCCGGTGGAATCCGGCACCCGCACGCTGAAAGATGCCATGAACGAGGCACTGCGTGACTGGGTCACCAACGTCGACGACACCTTCTATATCATCGGCACCGTAGCCGGGCCGCATCCTTATCCGATGCTGGTGCGCGATTTCAACGCCGTGGTCGGCCGGGAAGCCCGGCGCCAATCACTGGAGCAAATCGGTCGTCTGCCCGATGCGCTGATTGCGTGCGTGGGAGGCGGCTCCAATGCGCTGGGGCTGTTCTATCCCTTCGTGGAAGATGACGACGTGGCGATGTACGGTGTCGAGGCTGGTGGCGATGGGGTGGAAACCGGGCGTCATGCGGCTCCGCTTTCCTCTAACGCGCCACGCGGCGTATTGCACGGCAACCGTACTTACTTGATGTCCGATGAAGCCGGTCAGGTCTCTGACACGCATTCGATCTCCGCGGGCCTGGATTACCCCGGCGTAGGCCCCGAGCATGCGCTGTGGAAGGACGTGGGGCGGGTCAAGTACGTCACGGCCAACGACCGCGAAGTGCTTGAAGCCTTTCGTGAACTGACGCATATGGAAGGCATCATGCCGGCCCTTGAGTCAGCCCATGCGCTTGCCTATGCCAAGGTGTTGGCACCTACGATGCGTCCCGATCAGCATATCGTCGTCAACCTCTCCGGGCGTGGCGACAAGGACATCATGACAGTGGCCAAGCTTGACGGCGTCGAATTTTAAGGGCTCAAGATGAACCGTATCAATCAACGTTTTACCGACCTCAAGCATCAGGGCCGCAAGGCTCTGATCCCCTTTATTACCGCCGGCGACCCGGCCCCCGAGCATACCGTGGGCTTCATGCATGCGCTGGTCGAGGCGGGTGCCGATATCATTGAGCTAGGGGTGCCGTTCTCTGACCCGATGGCCGATGGTCCGGTGATTCAGAAAGCCTGTGAGCGCGCCCTCAAGCATGGCACGCGTCTCAGCCATTTGTTCACCATGGTTGAGGAGTTCAGGCAAAGCGATACCACCACACCGGTGGTGTTGATGGGCTACCTTAATCCTGTGGAGCGACTGGGCTACCAGGCGTTTGCCGACCAGGCGGCGAATGCCGGGATCGATGGCGTTCTGACCGTGGATATGCCCCCGGAAGAGGCAGATGAATTTGGCCCCATTCTCAAGGCGCGCGGATTGGCATCAATCTTTCTGGTTGCCCCTACCACTTCCAATGAGCGTGCCGCTACAATATGCGCTCACGGGGAAGGCTATCTTTACTATGTGTCGCTGAAAGGCGTGACCGGTTCGGCCTCATTGAATGCCGATGATGTTGCCAGTCATCTGGCACCCTTGCGTGAAATGACTGACTTGCCGCTATGTGTGGGTTTCGGTATTCGTGATGGTGCCACGGCCGCTGAAGTGGCCAAGGTGGCGGATGGCGTTATCGTGGGTAGCGCCTTGGTCAATCAAATAGCCGAAAACGCCGACACGCCGGAAATCATCCCCGGTCTGCTGAAAGCCGTCCTGGGTGAGATGCGACACGCGATGGATGCATTGAACCGCAACTGAATTTACTTTTTGTGTAATTTCATGACACTTACCGAGCCTGGCATCGCCAGGCGTTGACTGCATAACGGAAACCTTTCTGATATGAGCTGGTTGGACAAGATCGTGCCCTCCATGGGGCGTATCCAGCGCAAAGACCGCCGCGCCAGCGTGCCGGACGGTCTGTGGCGTAAGTGCCCTAAATGTGAAGCGGTACTTTATCTTCCCGAGCTTGAGAAGCATCACAGCGTCTGCCCCAAATGTGAGCACCACTTGCGTTTGACCGCACGTAAGCGTCTGGACTGGTTTCTGGATAAAGACGGGCGCAAGGAAATCGCCGCTGATATTGAGCCGATCGATCGTCTCAAGTTTCGTGATACCAAGAAATACAAGGATCGTCTGGCAGCGGCCCAGAAGGATACCGGCGAGAAAGATGCGCTGGTGACCATGAAAGGGCAATTGGATGGCCTGCCCGTGGTGGCGGTGGCCTTCGAATTTACCTTCATGGGTGGCTCCATGGGATCGGTGGTAGGTGAAAAATTCATCCGTGCCGCTACATTGGCGCGTGAAGAAGGTATTCCGCTAGTGTGCTTTGCCGCCTCCGGTGGGGCACGCATGCAGGAAGCCTTGTTTTCCCTGATGCAAATGGCCAAGACCTCGGCGGCGCTGGAAGCGCTCAAACAAGCCGGAGTCCCGTATATATCGGTATTGACCGATCCGGTATTCGGCGGCGTCTCCGCCTCCCTTGCGATGTTGGGCGATTTGAATATTGCCGAACCCAATGCCTTGATCGGCTTCGCCGGTCCGAGAGTCATCGAACAGACGGTCAGGGAAACCTTGCCTGAAGGCTTTCAGCGCAGTGAGTTTTTGCTCGAGCACGGCACCGTGGACATGATCATGCATCGCCACGAGATGCGCGCACGCATCGGCGCCATTCTGCGCAAGCTGACTCACCAACCGGCTATTGTCACCGGGGAGCCTGTCGAGGAAGCCGTTATAAGCGGGAATGCCGAACCATTGCTGGATGAACCCCCTGTCGCTGATGCCGCGGAGCAGGATGCAGCAGCCACTTCCGCCACCCAGGATAGCGATGAGACTCGGCACGAGCCCTCGTCCGCTGTGGATGAAGATCGTTCACGCAATGCCTGATACGCTCAATGGCTGGCTGCGTTATCTGGAAACCTTACACCCTGTGGGTATCGACATGGGGCTTGAGCGGGTAGCCGCCGTGGCTGATCGAATGGGACTCAGGAAGCAGCCATTGGCTGCTTCCGTTATTACCATCGCAGGTACCAACGGCAAGGGTTCGACCCTGGCCATGGTGGATCGCTTGGCACGTGCGCATGGACTTTCCGTGGGCACCTATACGTCACCCCATTTGCTGCACTATAACGAGCGGATTTGTCTTGACGGCATTAACGTCACCGATGACTACCTGATCAAAGGGTTTGAGCAGGTGGAGCATGCACGCCTGCAAGACCCCGCCATCAGTTTGACTTACTTTGAAGCAGGCACGCTGTGTGCCCTCTGGTGCCTGGGGCAGTCAGCGTTGGATCTTGTGGTGCTGGAAGTGGGCCTGGGCGGCCGCTTGGACGCAGTCAATATCCTTGATGCGGATGTGGCTGTGGTCACCACCATTGCGCAGGATCATGCGGGTTTTCTGGGAACCGACATCGAACAGATTGGGCGAGAGAAAGCCGGTATTTTTCGCCCGGCCCGTCCGGCGGTGCTGGGAAGCACAAGCTTGCCGGTAAGCGTCAGGCAAACCGCCGAACAGCTGGGCGCCCCGGTCTATGCCTTGGGCGAATCGTTCAGTCGCCATCCACATGCCGCGGGTTGGGCATGGCAAGGCATGGATCAAAGTGGCCAGGCTATTACACTCAAGGCGTTACCTGACCCCGGCTTACCGTTGGATAATGCGGCAACGGCTTTGCAGGCGCTGACCCTGAGCGGGGTGTCGCTTTCAGAAGCGCGTTGTCGGGAAGCTCTCGCCGATGTAAGGGTGCCGGGTCGTATGCAGTGGGTGGGGCAATGGTGCCTGGATGTGGGGCATAACCCCCATGCAGCAGCCTATGTGGCTGGCCAATTGGAGCAGAAGCTGTGCACGGGACGCACCTGGGCCCTGCTCGGCATGCTCGAGGACAAGGATGCCGAGGGTGTTATTGACGCCCTGGCAGCCGTCGTCACGCACTGGGTTTGTGTCGACCTTGAAGGCGAGCGAGGTCGTTCGGCGACTGACCTGGCGCAACGCCTGGAACATCGCGGCCTTGCCGTGAGTCATATAGCTTCGACGCCTGCACAGGGCGCCCACTGGCTAGGTACGCAACTGAACGAATCGGATCGCGTATTGGCCACAGGATCATTTGTCACTGTCGCCGAATTATTGGGCATGGCGCTACCGCAGGCAGTGACCTTGCCTGTTGGAGAAGGAAATGAAATACGGCATGACTGAACGCGTAAGTGGTATCGTTATTCTCTTGGCATTGGCCGCGATCATCGTGCCTTGGTTGATGAGCGACCCCGCGCCACGTGAAGAGCGCCCACGCCCCAACCTGACCATCGAACAGCCCATCGACGTGGAGCGTCGCGATGTACCGCGCCCGGAAATACCCGCTTCAGTCGAGCAGCTTTCTACCCAGGAGCAGGATGTCCCGGCAATCGAGCAGCCCGTCGAGATTGATCCCATCGAAGTAAGCCCCCGCGAGCCGGAATCGACAGCGCCCGAGACAGCGCAACCCGAGCCAACACAGCCACGCGATCCGATTGCCGAGCTGGTGGCGGCAAACGAAACGAGCGGGGCAAATGATGCTAATGCAGTGCCATCGGCTTCCTCTCAGGGAGATTGGGCAGTACAGGTCGGCAGCTTCGGTAATCCCGATAATGTGGAACGCTTGACCGAGCAGCTAGAGAGCCAGGGCCTGATGGTTTACCAGCGCCAGCGCGAGGGCAACCTGACCACGGTTTTTGTCGGCCCATTCGATACGGCTGAAGAAGGCGAGCAAGCGATGCTGGCAGTGAAGCAACGCGCCAACCTTCAAGGATTGCTGGTCAGGGTGAAAGAGTAACCATGGCATTGACCTGGATCGACGCCGTATTTCTGGCGGTGCTGGTGCTTTCCATGCTGGCGGGTTTCACCCGAGGTCTCGTGCGTGAGGCACTCGGCCTGGCCGCTTGGGTGGTGGCATTGCTGGTCGCCAGAATGCTGGCCGAACCCGTCGCCGAGATGCTCAGTGGTCTGATCGACAGCCACGACGCCAGGCTGGTGCTGGCCTTCATTCTGGTGATTTTTGCGGTACTCCTGTTATGCGGCATTGGTATCCGTGTACTGCACGCGGCAGTCGAATGGGCTGGCATGGGGTTTTTCAATCGCATGGCGGGCACCGTCTTCGGCGCTGCCCGGGGTGCAGCCATACTGGTGATCGCCACCGTTCTTATCACCTTGACCCCTTTATCAAGTCTTGATGCCTGGCAGGATGCCTCGCTACGCCCCACGTTCGAGCAATTGCGTGATTGGGCGGTCAGCCAGCTGGATAACTGGGAGCGTGATCTTCCCGAAACGCCAGCGTCGTTAAGGGATATTTCACTTCCACAACTGAATCGCCATGTGCCGGGGTTGAGCCACTAAACCTCATCCCCATGAATTTTCAGACTCGTCACCGCGAGTCGATGTCTCAAGCGAGGTAACTGGAATGTGCGGTATTGTGGGCCTTCTGGCCAAGCAAGCAGTGAATCAGGGAATTTACGATGCCCTGACGGTGCTTCAGCATCGCGGCCAGGATGCAGCCGGCATGATGACCTGGCATGAAGGCCGCTTTCTGTTGCGCAAGAGCAACGGCTTGGTGCGTGATGTCTTTCACACCAGGCACATGGCGCGCCTGCAAGGCAAGCTTGGCATCGGGCACGTGCGCTATCCGACGGCGGGCTCTTCCAGTGAAGCCGAGTCCCAGCCGTTTTATGTCAATTCGCCTTATGGGATCGCCTTGGCTCATAACGGTAACCTGACCAATTCCGAGCAACTCAAGCAGGAATTGTTTTCGACCGATCTGCGCCACATCAATACCAGTTCCGACTCCGAAGTGCTGCTCAATGTGTTCGCTCATGAACTGGGCAAGCAGGGGCTGCATCTGGAATCCGAAGACATCTTTGATGCCGTGCGTCGCGTACACCGTCGCTGCAAGGGGGGCTATGTCGCCGTGGCGATCATCAACGGCTTCGGCATGGTGGCGTTTCGCGACCCCCATGGCATTCGTCCGGTGGTATTCGGGACTCGTGATCAGGGCGACGGCCAGGAAGTCATGATCGCTTCGGAGTCGGTGGCGCTGGATGTGGGCGGCTTCGAGCTGGTGCGTGACCTGTCACCGGGTGAAGCGATTTTCGTCGATATGCAAGGTAAGATACATACTCAGGTATGTGCCGACCGCCCAAGACTTACTTCCTGCATTTTCGAGCATGTCTATCTGGCTCGCCCGGACTCGATACTCGATGGTGCCTACGTTTACGGCACGCGTATGGAAATGGGGCGCAAGCTCGGCGATCGGATCATGCACGAATGGCCGGACCATGATATCGATGTGGTGATTCCGATTCCGGATACGTCGCGCACCTCGGCGCTGGAAATGGCCCAGCACCTTGGAGTGACGTACCGCGAAGGGTTCATGAAGAATCGTTATATCGGCCGTACCTTCATCATGCCCGGCCAGACCCAGCGCAAGAAATCGGTGCGTCAGAAACTCAACGCCATCGCCATCGAATTCAAGGACAAGAACGTGCTGTTGGTGGATGATTCCATCGTGCGTGGCACCACTTGCAAGCAGATCATCCAGATGGCCCGCGAAGCAGGCGCGCGCAACGTGTATTTTGCTTCTGCAGCACCGCCGGTGCGTTACCCCAATGTGTACGGTATCGATATGCCGGCGGCCAGTGAGCTGATAGCGCATGGGCGTACCGAGACGGAAGTGGGTGAGTTGATCGGCGCCGACAGGATCTTCTATCAGAACCTGGAAGACCTGAAAACCGCCTGTCGTGACGTCAACCCGGCACTCGATGAATTTGACTGTTCCGTATTCGATGGTGATTACGTGACCGGCGATATCGATGATGCCTATCTCGCCGATCTTGAAGAAAGCCGTAATGATGCTTCCCGCCAGAACAGTGCCGGGGACCATGCATTGGTGGATATGCACAATCAAGATGACGATGACATCGACTAAAGGGCAGGTCATGCGAGACGAAAGCAATCCGCAGGGATGGTCGCTGGACACCCTGGCGATCCGTGCCGGTCACGAGCGCACCTTCGAGCAGGAGCATTCCGAGCCGATTTTTCCCACCTCGAGCTTTGTCTATGGCAGCGCAGCGGAAGCTGCGCGCAAGTTCAGCGGGGAAGAGCCGGGGAACGTCTATTCCCGCTTCACCAACCCCACGGTGAGCACTTTCGAAAAGCGGCTGGCGGCACTGGAAGGCGGCGAACGTTGCGTGGCGACGAGTTCGGGTATGTCGGCGATTCTGGCGACGGCCTTGGCACTGCTTTCCAGCGGCGATGAAATCGTGGCTTCGCGCTCGCTGTTTGGCTCCACCGTGAGCTTGTTCGATAAATATTTGGGCAAGCTGGGTATCACGACACGTTACGTTGAGCTTTCCAATCTCGACGCCTGGGAAGCGGCTATCACGCCGCAAACCCGCCTGTTGTTTGTTGAAACACCCTCCAATCCCTTGTCGGAAGTGGTGGATATAGCCGCTCTGGCGGAGCTCGCCCACCAGCATGAAGTGTTGTTGGCGGTCGATAACTGCTTCTTGACGCCGGCGCTTCAGCAGCCGCTTGCCTTGGGTGCCGACCTGGTGATTCATTCGGCCACCAAGTACCTCGATGGCCAAGGACGTGCCGTGGGTGGCGCTGTGGTAGGCAGTCATGCCCTGCTGGAAGAAGTGTTCGGCGTGGTGCGTACCTGCGGCCCCTGCATGAGTCCTTTCAATGCCTGGATATTCACCAAGGGATTGGAAACTTTGTCGCTGCGTATGCGGGCGCACTGCGAGAATGCCTTGGCGCTGGCTCAGTGGTTGCAAGCACATCCGGCGGTAAACAAAGTGTATTACAGCGGCTTGCCGGATCATCCTCAGCACGAACAAGCCAAGCGTCAGCAAAAGGGCTTTGGTGCAGTGCTGGGTTTCGAGGTGATCAATGGCCGCGAAGGTGCCTGGCAGGTAATCGATGCCACGCGTATGCTCTCGATTACCGGTAATCTCGGCGATGTGAAAACCACCATCACCCATCCGGGAACCACTACCCATGGCCGTTTATCGGAAGCGCAGAAGGAAGCCGCCGGTATCGCTGAAGGGCTGGTGCGGGTAGCGGTAGGTCTGGAAAGCCTCACCGATATCAAGCGAGACTTGGCGCTTGGGTTGGACAGCCTGCTCTCTGACTAAACGTTACCGCACCGAACGTTCCAAGTAACGCGGATGCGCATATGCCTAGCGCCGGTCGGGAATTTTCCACCGGCGCTTTTTTTCGCCGTAACGCCGGGGATCGATGGTTTTTACGAATGGTCTATTCAGGTTTATTCAGCGGTTTTCCTAGCGTTACCCGAGTATGCTGCTTTCTAAGCCAATGCTGGAGGGAAAACATCGATGTGGCGCAATACACATAATGGCTGGGGTATCGTCAGCATTGCCTTGCACTGGCTGAGTGCGGTTGCCATCATCGGACTTTTCATTCTTGGCTGGTGGATGACGGGTCTGGATTATTTTCACGGCTGGTACAACCTGGGGCCTTGGTGGCACCGATCCGTCGGAATGCTGGTATTGTTCACCACCCTGGCACGATTGATCTGGCGATTCTGGCAACCCGTTCCGCTGACTCATGGCCCCCGTATGGAAAGGCTCGCGGCCCATTTTGGTCATGTCGCTTTATACGTACTCATGCTGGTGGTGATGATCAGTGGCTACATGATTTCCACCGCTAAAGGCCGTGGCATCAACGTATTTGGTTGGTTCGAAGTGCCGGCACTGGTTTACGATCTACCGAATCAGGAAAGCCTGGCGGGAACCATTCATTGGTACAGCGCCTTGTTGTTGATGTTGATGGTACTGGGACATACTGCCGCGGCACTCAAGCATCATTGGATCGATCGTCACGATACCTTGTTGCGAATGCTTGACCCAAGGCGAACCAGATAGCGTTGCACCCGCCAGTATCAAGCTCGGTATCGAACCCAGTCTCAAGCTCAATATAAGACAAGGTTTAGCGTCGGCTCAGGAGTCGGCGTGTATTCAAGTAAACTGTAAAGGAGAGTGACCATGTTGAAGAAAACTGCGATTGCCACGGCGTTGACCGCCGCTGCGCTGGTTCCATTGAGCCAGGCCCAAGCCGCCGACTATGCCGTGGATATCGAAGGCCAGCACGCCTTTATCCAGTTCAAGATCAGTCACCTGGGGTTTTCATACATTCTTGGTGACTTTGAAGAGTTCAGCGGTCAGTTTCACTATGACGCGGACAATCTGGAAGCATCGTCCGTGGAAATGGAAGTTCAAGTCAACAGCCTCGACACCAATCATGCCGAACGTGACCGTCACTTCTTGAGCGATGACTTTCTCGATGCCGATGAATATCCCACAGCCAGCTTTGTTTCCACCGGCTTTGAGTCGACGGGTGACAATGAAGGGGTGGTAACCGGTGACCTTACGTTGCACGGTCAGACTCAGCAGATCGAAATGGATGTTACCTTGATGGGTGAAGGGGATGACCCTTGGGGCAACTATCGTGCCGGCTTTGAAGGCAGCACCATGCTGACATTGAGTGATTTCGATATCGACATGAGTGACTTCCCGGAAATGATGCATGAGTTGGAGTTGTACGTTACGTTTGAAGGTGTTCGCCAGTAACCGAAAAGAGCGACACTAACGCCACCACCCCCGGAGGAAATCCGGGGGTGGTGGCGTTTTATGGATTGAGAAGGGAGTGGCCGTGGCAGATGTAAAGCATCAAGCAACATCAGCGTCTTCGTTGACGCTTACCCTTTGGCGGCAGACGTGGCCCATGGCCATCGGCGTGCTGGCCCTGCTGGGCTTTCAATTGGTGGACAGTGCCTTTATCGCACGCTTGGGTACCGCACCGCTGGCGGCGCTATCATTCACCTTTCCGCTTTCGTTTCTGATCATCGGTATACAAGTAGGGTTGGGCATTGCCATTGCCGCCTTGATTTCCCGTGCGCTAGGCGCCGGGGAGGATGCCCGGGCACGCCGCCTGAGCAGTTTGGTGATGATGATCGGCGGCGTCACCATCGCGTTGCTGGGGGTGCTGCTTTGGGCCTTTCATGTGCCTCTGTTCAAGCTGTTGGGGGCGGATGCCGCAACGCTTGGCTTGATTGGCGATTACTGGGCACCCCAGCTGCTGGCGGCTTGGCTGGGAGCGCTGTTGTATTTTGGCTATAGCCTGTTTCGTGCCCATGGCGATACCCGCTTGCCGGGCAAGATGATGGTGTTGAGCAGTGTCATCAACCTTGTCATGGATCCGCTGTTGATTTTCGGGGTGGGCGACTGGCAAGGCATGGGGCTTCCTGGCGCGGCTTGGGCAACGGTGATTGCCTTCAGTAGCGGCTTGCTGATAGTCGGCCTGAAGCTCAACAGAACCGACTGGCTCACGAGCCATCAGCTGTGGCCTGAATTTCTGCGCTCGGCGGGCCCTTTTGCCGGAATTGCAGGGCCGGCCATGGTCAGTCAACTGATGCCGCCGTTGGCCGCCATGCTGGCAATTTACGTGGTGGCGGGACTGGGTGAGACCTATGTGGCGGCCTGGGGGCTTGCCAGTCGCCTGGAAACGCTCTCGCTGATGGTGATTCTGGCCATGACCATGTCGCTTCCCCCCTGGTTGGGGCGTTGTTACGGGGCGGGCGACTGGACGCAGATACAACGGCTGCTGCATCTGGCACTCAAGGTGGCGGTGGTGTGGCAGTTAGCGTTGGGCACGTTAATGGCGGTGCTGGCGCCCTGGGTGGCCTTGACGCTGTCGGGCAATCCCGACGTTCAATCCGAACTCACCTTGCTGATACGTTTTTTACTCCCCAGCTATGCCGCCCTGGGAGTGTGCATGCTGGTGGTCTCGGCGGGCAATGCATTGGGTTGGCCATTGCGAGCGATGCTGCTCTCTAGCGCCCGGTTGTTCATTTGCTATTTACCCTGTTTATGGCTGGGCTCGCAGTTCTTCGGTTGGTGGGGGCTGGTTGCCGGTGCAGCTGTGGGTAACCTGCTAGCTGGCTTCCTGGCATGGCAAGTGATGAGGCGTATTTTATCCCGCCCGCATCGACAGGCGGGATTCGTGAATTAACGCTGGCGCGCAGCCTCCTGAAAGAAGAAATACATAAAGAGCAGCGCCATACCTAAGTAGCCCATGACGAACTCAGGGGCGGCATTGAAGGAGAGCTCTGGAGCGTGCATTAGTCCCACAAACGAAAAACCAGCGGCAATGGAAGCGAAGGCGGCCGCGCGTCGGAACTGGTGATCTATTACTGATACTGTCATGGCGCCAAGCAGGATCGCCATAAACAAGGCCCCTTGGCCCATCACCACAATGGCGCTGGAGATATCGCCGACCACTTCACCTGCCCCGCGACTGAAGCGTACCATCACGTAGTTAGCGAAGTAGGGCAGCATGGCCAGCGCCACGGCAGGGTAATAGCGCGTTTCGTTGGCTTGAAACGCTGTCGCAATCATCGATATGCCGACAAAGACTAAAATCGGTGCGACCACTGACACGGGGATAATCGCGGCCAGGGCAGCAATTAAACCAAACATAGTGGCTAGCGCATACACGGCGCCATTAAGAAGGCTGTAGCCTCGGCCAGCTCCCATCCACTTGGCACCCACGGTAGCGATATAGACCGTGGTAGGAAAGACGCCACCAAACAGGGCCCCAATCATCGTGCCCGCGCCATCTACTGCCTGGCATTCGCGCACATCATACTTATCGCCCGCAGCTTCCATTGCCTCTACGTTGTTCATCGTCTCAATGGCGTTATAAAGAGTAATTGGCAGTACCACGGTAAGCACCGCGAGCATGCTGGTCAGCAGTAACCCCAGCCCTTCAAACCAGGCTAGATTAGGGAGCAGCGGATAAAAGCCTAGGTGCGTAAACGCATCGCTGAAACGCTCGGTACCGGCGTCACCGATCAAATAGGCCATCGCAGTACCCAAGATAATGGCGAACAACGACGTTGGAAGTCTAAACGGCATGCTGACTCTTGCTAACAAGCCGACGATAATGATCGCTAACACCAGCAGGCCGATAACCGGCATTTCCAGTGTTTTAAACAGCATTTCACCGGCAATGAAAGTGAGCGCCACGCCTGCAACCGCGCCGAGCATGGCGGCGCGGGGCAGATGGTGCTGCACCCAGCGACCAATTACGCTAACCGCGGCTTCAATGGCACCACTGATAAAGCAGGCGGCAACGGCCACCTTCCAGGCCATTTCCGCATCGCCGGTGAGCTGTTTAGCGGGTAGCAATACGCCAAATAAAAATACGAACATCACAGGCGTTGAGATGCCGTAAGAAAGCGCGGTTACATCAGCACGATTCTCTTTTCGTGCCAGTCTTGCTGCGCTCCAAGCGTAATAGAAGTTGCCTACCATCACCGCTACCGCAGCGCCCGGCAGCACTTGGCCATAGACAATGGAGGAGGGAAACCCCATTCCGAGCATGGTGATGGCGATAATGACAAAGTTGGCAATGTTATTTTGGAACAGGGCGAAGAACGCGTCGGTGTCTTCTTTTTTATACCAAGGGTAGTGGGTGCTGACAGCCGCCATAATAGACCTCTTGATTATAGTTGTTGTATACAATGCATGCTGAGCTTACCGAGGAGCTGACTGATCGGTCAAGGATTGCGTTGTACGTTGCATTGTATTGGAAGCCACATGGGCGCCCCTAGGCTCTGTCGGTAAGTGCAAAATTGTATACAGCTTGGAATTGATTAAAGATACAAAAACGCCCAGGGAGACCTGGGCGTTTTTACTATGGTGCTGCTTGGTAGCTAGTTAGTCGTTAACAGCCGCAATGGCCTTGGCCAGGTAGGGCAGATTTTCGTGCGAGAAACCCGCCACATTGGCGCGACCGGAGCGCACCATGTAGATACCGAATTCGTCACGCAACCGGTCGACCTGCTCCGGGGTGAGACCGGTATAGGAGAACATGCCGCGTTGTTCGGCAACACAGGCGTACTTCTGATCCAGGCCGTAGGGCTTCAGCGCTTCAACGAAATCGCGCCGCAGGGTATTGATACGGTCGCGCATTTCAGTGAGCTCGTCGCGCCAGACGGGAATCAGATCGTCGGAAGTCAGAATTTCACTGACGATGGAGCCGCCATGTGCCGGCGGGTTGGAATAGTTCTCCCGCGCCACGATGGCAATCTGGGAGCGCACGTTTTCCATCTGCTCGTTGTCTTTGGCCACCATGATCAAGCAACCGGTACGTTCGCAATAGATGCCGAAGTTCTTGGAGCAGGAACTGGTGATGATCATTTCATCCAGTGATTCAGCCAGCAGACGAACGCCATAGGCGTCTTCATCCAGGCCTTCACCAAAGCCCTGGTAGGCGAAATCCACCAATGGCAAAAGATTGCGCTCACGCACCACTTCCAGCACTTGCTTCCATTGATCTTGGGAAAGATCGAACCCTGTGGGGTTGTGGCAACAAGCGTGCAGCAGCACCACATCGCCTTCAGGAATCTGCTTGAGCGCCGACAACATGCCGTCGAAATCCAGGCGATTGTTCGCGTCCACGTAAGGGTACTTGTGCAGCTTGATACCTGCGGCGGGGAAGATGCCCAAGTGGTTCGGCCAGGTCGGGTCACTCACCCAGATGTCCTTGCCGGGAAGCTGCGAGGCGATGAAATCAGCCGCTAGACGCAGGGCACCTGTGCCGCCCGGAGACTGGGTGGCGCTCGCACGGCCGGCTTCGAGTACCGGTGAGTTCTCACCGAGCACCATCGGTAGCACCACATTGCCATAGGCGGGTGCCCCATGGGAGCCGATGTAGGTCTTGGTGGTTTCATTCTTGAGCAGGCGAGCTTCCGCTTCTTTGACGGCACGCATGATCGGCGTGTTACCTTGCGAATCGCGGTAAACGCCAACGCCAAGATCCACTTTCTGCGGGTTGGTATCTTTCTTGAAGGCTTCGATCAGCCCGAGGATTGCATCTCCCGGGACTCGCTCAATTTGCTCGAACATTTAGTTGGCTACCTCGTCGGTTCTGGCGGCAAGAATGAAGTCATTGCGATGCAGGCCGTTGATGGCATGTGACCACCATGTCACGGTTGTTTTGCCCCACTCGGTGGTGATTTCCGGATGGTGGCCGGCCTGCTCGGCAATGTCGCCGACGCCTTGGGTGAATGCCAGGGCCTCGGCAAAATCACGAAACGTAAAGCTTCGCATAAGCTTCATGATGCCACCGTGCTCGACAATCCGCCACTCGGGAACCTCCTTCAGTAGTGTCTCGCTTTGTTCACGGGTCAAGGGAGTGGCCTCGGCACTGCATGCTTCACATTTTTGCTGGGATAGGCTGGTCATGAAAGCTCCTCGGTCGGCTGTGAGTGAGTGAATGCTCCCGCGAATCATGCTGCGCATTGATTCGGGGCTTCATCGCTCCGCCACAACGTGGAGAGCGTGACCGGCATCCTCGGTGAGCCAGGGGAACGTTTGCCGCCTGACGCCTGCCCGTCCTTTCGGCGGGTCAGTTTGCGTTTCCATGCCCAGTAACGGGCACCAATGTTGTAGCTGGCGCTAAGATCGGCGTTGTACTGCTTCCCGCTCTGGAAGGTGGCCAGTTCGTATTGCGTCTTGTGCCGCTTCACGCGGCCAGAGCCATCAAACGCCCAGGATGACGTGCCTCGCGCATAGACATAAACCACCTTCCCGCCAGCTTCTTTCATCTTGTGCTCGATCAGCGTGGCGAGCCGCCGATGCAGCCATTGGTGAAAACGCTGGCGTAAGCTAGAGCGTTTTTTGCCCGCCTTGGGACGCCAGCCCTTCAGGTCTTCCAGCACGATCATGTCAGCACCTTCGGCCAAGGCAAAATCGACCAGTTGGCGTGATGTCTGTTGCGCCATGTTCTCGTTAATGCGCTGCACTTTGCGGTACCACGTTCGGCCAAAGCCTTTTGACAGCTTGCCGGTCTTACGCGCCTTGCCACGAATCATCGCGGCACGTTTATCGC
>NZ_QPIJ01000025.1:0-730 GCF_003336665.1 Vreelandella rituensis
GACTGATCTGATGGGCCTGGTTATCCGCCAGGCTGGTCAGCCGTTGGTGATCGCGGCGGCAGAAGCCCGGTGGCAACCGGCTTCCGTGCCGGGTTTGCTTCCGTGCCTGACGGCGGATGCGGTTCATCAGTCGATACTCCCGGTCTTTATCCGTGCGCGAGAGAAACCCCCGTGCGTGGACAGTGCCTTGAGCATCGACGACCGCCCAGGTCGCCGCCGTGTTAATGCCAACATCCACCGCGAGCACCCGGTCAGGGGCGCCTTTGGCGGGCTTGGGTGGATCGAACTGTTCGGGCAACGAGAGCAGCCATTGTCGACCGTTAGTGGTCAGTAGCGGGGATTTGGCCTTGCCTTTCCCCCGGAACCGGCATGTTCCCTTGAGCCGAAATCCCATCCAGACCCAATCATTGTGCTGTCGCACCTTGATAAAGGCATGGCTGGCATCGGCATTGATCTTGGCGCACTGGCTCCCGTAAAGGCTCGGAAAGGTCTTGGTGCTGGATGTCAGGCGCGGTGGTTTGGCGTGCAGGTGTTTACGATCACCGCTGCGCCACGCCTCAAACCGTGTCACGAAGGAGCGGACTTGACCGACCGCATCCATGATAGCCACGCGGCGAAGGTACGATGGAAATTTGTAGTAGCGTTCAGCAAAGTACGTGTAGCGTACCTGTGGCCGTTTTTGGGTGGGATGTATCAGCCGTTCTATTACCTCGACCACCGCGTTCCCTTC
>NZ_QPIJ01000025.1:787-52269 GCF_003336665.1 Vreelandella rituensis
TTGGGTGGGATGTATCAGCCGTTCTATTACCTCGACCACCGCGTTCCCTTCACAGACGCCGACCTGCGGCCAGTGCGTATACGCCACGGTCATGAGATCGCGCACCAATCGCCGATACAGCGCCAGCGTATCCGCCAGAGCGGTCTGTTGGTCGGCACTGGTGACGTGTAGCGCCAGGGAGTCGGAACGGATGATCGGCATAAGAAAACTATATATCCAACCAGTGATAAGAACAAGCAAGGCTGACACCTTGCCCTGCCTTAACTGTCGATTCTTTGAATGAATCGAATCGCAGAATGCGGCAGGATTTTGTTCAATAACGGCTGGAAAAAATATGTTTATAGAATTGGTGCCAATAAATAGGCAGCGCGTGAAATCAAGCGTTTCCACAAGGGTCTTGCATTCATTTCTTCGATCTTTACTTGACGACATTGAGCAAAATCTTCTTCCAGCATTGAATGTACTTCAGCTGCAAAATTTGAATCAGGTATAAAAGCGGTAATTTCAAAATTAAGTCTGAATGATCGATTATCCAGATTGATAGTACCTATTGTGGCAATTTCATTATCGACAAGCATGACCTTTTGATGCATAAAACCAGGTAGATAACGGTATATTTTTACGCCTGCACGTATCATATCCGGAAGAAAGGCGAAGGCTGAAAGGAAGATCAACAAGTGATCCGGACGCTCCGGCATCATCACACGAACATCGACACCTCGCATGGCGGCAAGGCGTAACGCATCTTGAACGCCTTGGTCAGGAACGAAATAGGGGCTTGTCACCCAGAACCGAGTTCGAGCGCTATGAATAGCATGCTGTACCAGCAGGCTTGCAGTTTCCTGCGGGTCCGCCGGTCCTGAGGGAACGATCACCACGTCCTGATTCTCTGCACAGATCGATTTAGGCTGCCAAGCCAGGCTGATGACCTCCCCTCTTGCCCAATGCCAATCCTCCCAGAAGGCTTCCTGCAAACCAAGCACGCTGGGCCCCTCCAGCTTAAGGTGAGTGTCTCGCCAGGCACCATGACGGCGGTGTTGTCCCAGGTATTCGACACCCACATTGAAACCTCCCAGCCAGCCTTGCCGGCCATCCATGACGGCAATCTTGCGGTGATTGCGAAAGTTCAGCTGAAAACGGTGTTTGAAGCCCCGCGATGACCGGAAAGAACTGACTTCCACTCCGGCGGCTGACAGGTCACGTAGATATCTTTCGTTGAGTTTATGACTACCCACCTCGTCGTAGAGAAAATAAACTCTCACGCCACGCTCGGCAGCCTTCTGTAAATAGTGCTTGAGTTTGAGCCCCAGGGCGTCGTCACGCACGATAAAAAACTGCAACAGGACATAATCCTGAGCATTATCGATACCACTGAACAGGCTGGCGAAGGTGGCCTCTCCATCAATTAACAACTCCGCCCGGTTGCCGCATGTCAGCGGCATCATGGCCAATTGCTCAACGACGTTTATGGCAGGGCCATGTGTAGACCCCAGGTAAGGAGTAGAATGTTTGCGATAGCGCGCCAGGACACGGCGCAGGATAGTATCCCGCTCACCGCGTGCCGATACATAGCCATAAAAACGCGGCCGCCCGAAAAACCAGTATGCCGGTACTGCCACGTAAGGAATGGTCAGCAAGGAAATAATCCAGGCAATAGCGCCTTGTGACGTACGACTCGACATCAAGGCCAGCAAGGCAGAAAAAATGCCTAAAAGGTAGACCAGCATGATGCCCATCCCCAATAACCAGGATGTCATGGCAACTCCACATAAACGTGCAAATATAAGGCGTCTTGCCTCGAATAATCGAGACCCGATTATATCAGCTTTAGTTACACAAAGGCCCCGCCAAGAGCGGGGCCTTTGTCATTCGTGCGGATTAGCAATAAGAGTCGACAACGAAGCTCATTGCCTCAGGCGGACTGGGCAATGATTTCCTTCCATTTGGCCGGACCGGTCTGGTGCACGGAGGTACCCTGGCTATCTACCGCCACGGTCACCGGCATGTCTTCGACCTCGAACTCATAAATCGCTTCCATGCCCAAGTCTTCAAACCCGACCACTCGAGATTTCTTGATCGCTTGGGCGACCAGGTACGCGGAGCCGCCCACCGCCATCAGATAGACAGCTTCATTGTCGCGAATGGCATCAATCGCCGTCTGGCCGCGCTCTGCCTTGCCGACCATACCCAGCAAACCGGTTTCTTCCAGCATGGTACGGGTAAACTTGTCCATGCGAGTTGCCGTGGTGGGGCCTGCGGGACCGACCACTTCATCCCTTACGGGATCCACCGGTCCCACGTAATAGATGAAACGTCCTTTCATGTCGACCGGCAAGGGTTCGCCCTTGGCAATCATGTCGACCATGCGCTTGTGCGCCGCATCGCGCCCGGTGAGCAGCTTACCGTTGAGCAGCAGGGTATCGCCGGGCTGCCAGGTCTTTACCTCTTCCGGTGTCACGGTGTCCAGATTGACACGTTTGACGTTCTCCCCTGCTTCTCGGGTAATTTCCGGCCAGTCTTCCAGTTTAGGCACCGGCAATGAAGCGGCACCGGAACCATCCAGAGTGAAATGAGCGTGTCGAGTAGCCGCGCAATTGGGAATGATAGCCACCGGCTTGTTGGCCGCATGGGTCGGGTAATCCCTGACCTTGATATCCAGCACTGTGGTCAAACCACCCAGGCCTTGGGCGCCAATACCGCTCTTGTTGACCTTGTCGAACAGTTCAAGACGTAACTCTTCGGCACGATTACTCGGCCCACGCGCTTGAAGGTCCTGAATGTCGATCGGGTCGAGTAGCGCTTCCTTGGCGATCTGCATGGCTTTTTCTGCAGTGCCGCCAATGCCGATACCCAGCATGCCCGGCGGACACCAGCCGGCGCCCATCTTGGGCAACTGTTCCATGACCCAATCAACCACGCTATCTGAAGGATTGAGCATCGCGAACTTGGACTTGGCTTCACTGCCACCGCCCTTGGCCGCCACATGAACCTCGACGGTATCGCCCGGTACAATCTTGTGATGAATGATGGCCGGCGTATTGTCCTTGGTATTCTCGCGCTTGCCGTCCGGGTCTGCGAGAACGGAGGCACGCAGGACGTTATCCGGCAACTGGTAGGCGCGGCGCACGCCCTCGTTGATCATGTCGTCCAGGCTCATTTCCGTTTCCCAACGCACATTCATACCCACATGCACGAAGACGGTGACGATGCCGGTATCCTGGCAAATTGGCCGGTGCCCCATCGCGCACATCCGCGAGTTGATCAGGATCTGTGCGATGGCATCTTTTGCCGCCGGGTTTTCTTCTCGCTCATAGGCAGCCGCCATGGCATCAATGAAGTCTTTGGGATGGTAATAGGAAATATACTGCAAGGCGTCGGCGACACTTTGAATCAAGTCGTCCTGATGGATCACGGTCATGAACAAGAAGCTCCCGGGTTATCGTCCTGTGCTCCAATATTAGCCAGCACAAGCATTATAATCGTGGTGATGAGTATAACGTATCGCCTGGTTGGACGGCAGCCTTGCCTAGGTTCAGGGAAATTGCCTTTAGTCGAATTCATTATTAAATATAACGGTATAAAAATTCGGATCGGAAAGGCTTCTCTTTTTGTCGACCATCAACCCAATGCTAGCTGGCGCTCCTTGAGTTGATGCAGCTGGTCACGCAAACGTGCCGCTTCCTCGAACTCCAGGTTATGCGCCGCTTCGAACATCTCATCTTCGAGTTTGTTGATCGCAGTTTTTAGCTCAGGCGCATGCATCGATGCAATATCGTACTCCCCTGCTTTTTCCGCCACTTTGCGCTCACCTTTACGCCGGCTCCCCTTCTTGCCCGGCGTTTGCGCCGCTTCCAGGATATCGGCCACCGAACGCGTCACCGTGGTGGGTGTAATGCCATGCTCCAGATTGTGTTCGATCTGTTTGGCCCGCCGACGCTCGGTTTCGTCCATCGCTCGGCGCATTGAGTCGGTGATCCGGTCACCGTATAGAATTGCTTTTCCTTGGGAATTCCGCGCTGCCCGGCCGATGGTCTGGATCAATGAGCGTTCCGAGCGCAAGAACCCTTCTTTGTCGGCATCCAGAATCGCCACCAGTGAAACTTCAGGGATATCCAAGCCTTCCCGCAACAAGTTGATGCCTACCAGCACATCGAACTTGCCCAGGCGCAAGTCTCGAATGATTTCGACCCGCTCCACGGTATCGATATCCGAATGCAGGTAGCGTACTCGTATACCGTGTTCGTCCAGGTATTCGGTCAAGTCTTCTGACATACGCTTGGTCAGGGTGGTCACCAGCACGCGCTCGCCTACCGCCGTGCGCAGCCCTATCTGGGACAAGAGGTCATCCACTTGGGTACTGGCCGGGCGTACTTCTATTTCCGGGTCGAGCAAACCGGTGGGCCGCACTACCTGCTCAACCACCTGGCCTGTGTGTTCCGCTTCATATTTTCCCGGCGTCGCCGAGACAAATATCGCCTGAGGACAGATCGACTCCCATTCCTCAAACTTCATCGGGCGGTTATCCAGCGCCGAAGGTAAGCGAAAGCCATACTCGACCAGGGTTTCCTTGCGCGAACGATCGCCTTTATACATCCCGCCTACCTGGGGGACGCTGACATGCGATTCATCGATGAACAGCAGCGCATCATCCGGCAGATAGTCGAAAAAGGTAGGGGGCGGATCGCCCGGCGGGCGCCCGGAAAGATAGCGCGAGTAGTTTTCAATGCCGTTGCAATAGCCCAACTCCAGCATCATCTCGATGTCGTACAGAGTACGCTGCTCAAGCCGCTGGGCTTCCACCAGACGGTCATGGTTGCGCAGCCAGTCGAGTCGTTCAACCAACTCGACCTTGATCGATTCGATCGCCCCAAGAATGGTTTCGCGCGGGGTAACATAGTGAGATTTCGGGTAGACGGTCATGCGTGGCACATGGCCCCGCACTTCGCCGGTCAAGGGGTCGAATAGCCGGATCGAGTCAATTTCATTATCGAAAAGCTCTACCCGCACGGCTTCTTCCTCGGCATCGGCGGGGAAGATATCGATCACATCGCCACGCACCCGGTAGGTGCCTCGGCGAAAATCCATGTCATTGCGGGTGTACTGCAATTCCGCCAAGCGGCGCAGGAAGGCACGCTGGTCAATCAATTCACCCCGGCTGAAGTGCAAGCGCATCTTCAGGTATTGATCGGGATCCCCCAGACCGTAGATCGCCGAGACCGATACCACGATCAATGCATCTCGCCGCTCCAGCAGTGCCTTGGTGGCGGAAAGGCGCATCTGCTCGATGTGATCGTTTATCGAAGCGTCCTTCTCGATAAAAGTATCCGAGGAAGGCACATAGGCTTCAGGCTGGTAGTAGTCGTAATAAGAGACGAAATACTCTACGGCGTTATCCGGGAAAAACGACTTGAATTCACCGTATAGTTGAGCGGCGAGGGTCTTGTTAGGCGCCATGACAATGGTCGGACGCTGCAGGCGTTCAACGACATTGGCCATGGTAAAGGTTTTGCCCGAGCCGGTTACCCCCAGCAATGTCTGGTGGGCAAGCCCCGCCTCCAACCCCTTGACCAGGCTGCTGATAGCATTGGGCTGATCACCCGCAGGCTGGAATTTCGATTGCAGACGAAACTCTTTGCTCATTTCGACTCCTTTATGAAGTGTATTCAGCATTAAAATAACGGTATAAATTTCTAGGCAGTGCGGGTGGTTATTTCCACGGTCGCTTGGGTCATCAAGCGTTGAATGGGGCAGCGGTGACTGATGTCTTCCAGTCTGGCGCGCTGATCCGGGTCTTCAATGCCATGGAAAAAAAGCTCCACGTCCAACTTATAAAGCCCCTTGGCTTCCTGACTGTCATCACGCTTGACCTTGACGCTGATACTTTCAAGCGGCCACTTCTTACGCTTGGCGTACATCTGCACGGTGATTGCCTTACAAGCCCCCAGGGCGATATCGAAGTAATCATGCGGGTCAGGCGCACTTCCCTCACCTCCGAACGCTCGGGGCACATCCGCATAGAGGTCTTCCAGGCCCTCAAGTTCCACACGTTGGCGAAAAACATGATTACGTTCGCTGATGATTTCAATCGGCATGCGCATTAGCTTACCTCTATTGCTAGTTTTAGGGATTTGACCGCTTCGATAAGCACCTGAGGTTTCACACGCCCCTCGACGTCAGCACCATGACGGCCCACTTCGACGCTCTCCACCCCATCGAGCATCATCAATACCGTGGTAATGCGGTTGACCTGCTCGGTTGTTTCTACGCCACGGAAACTCAACGAGTAATGCGTCATCACGCCTCCTGTGCAAGACTGGTAAAAGCACCGCCGAGTTTAGCACGGGTCCAATGCCTTGCAATTAGCCGCTCACGCCCTCATTTGAAAGATAACAGCCTATTCCGCCGCCTTTTGATTGCCTTTCAGGTGCTGGTGAATGGCCAATGATCACTCGGAGTTTTTGTACATGTCTGATCCCCTCGCACCGCCTGTCTTTGTCTCCCTTTCCCATCTGGGCATTCTGGAGCTCAAAGGAAAGGGCGCCGCAACGCTGCTCCAAGGGCAGACAAGCGCCCAAGTGGCTCATGCCAACGGTAACTTCGCTCCCCTGACCTGCTTTTGCACCGCCAAGGGCCGGGTACTGGCAAATGCGCAGCTATGGAAAGTGGCAGAAGATCATTATCGCCTGATGCTTTCGCGTGATTTGCTGGATTCTTTACTCGCCCATTTAAAGAAATTCGCCGCTTTCTACAAAGTGGAGTTACGCATTGCACAAGAAATTTCTCTTATCGGCGTGATCGGTGAAGATGCCGGACATCAAATGGCTCAAGCACTCGAGGTGTCGCTACCTGACATTTCCTGGCATCAGGCGCAGTCCGCTTCACAGGATGCTCAAATGCTGCGCTACCCTGGTCTCCAACCGCGCTGGCTGGCCTGTATCCCTCAAGCAGGTATCGCGGCGTTGGCCGCCATCCCCCAAGCGAGTATTTCCCAGGAAGAAAGTCCTTGGAAACTACTGGACATCCAGGCCGGCATTGCCTGGGTCACCTCGGCACAGCAGGATCAGTTCCTGCCACAAATGCTCAATTGGGAAGCTCTGGGGGGCATCAGTTTCAAGAAAGGCTGTTACATGGGCCAGGAAGTAGTCGCTCGAGCGCACTTTCGTGGTCAGGTCAAAAAACGCTTGGCCCGTGCCAAAGTAACCACGAACACCTCTATCGAGCCGGGTACGCCTGTATACGATGAAACAGGTAAATCACGGGGCCAGGTTGTGGTCACTGCAGCGGATGTTCAAGGTAATATCGAGTTACTGGCCGTACTGGCCACCAATGCGATAGAAGAAGAGCTTTCTCTGAATATTGAAGGCTATCCAGTTAGCTTGCTTGCCTTGCCCTACCCAGTCGAACGCCTCGACCCGGAAACGCTGGTGGCTCACTAATAGGTACTCTTTACCCTGATGAGTACTTTTGACAAGCACTTTTAAAACCACCAAATGAATGTAACTTTTACATAGTCGCTCATTTGAACTACTCTTTCCTCATGGATGAGGAGGGTTCGGTTATGTCTCTACAACAAATGAGCACAGGTAAACGCAAGGGCATGGCGGCGGCTGCCATGCGCACCTACCCCGGCATTTCCAAGGCTTGGGGTCTCAAGGAGCATGAGGCAGCCATTCTGCTAGGTGTCCCTGACTCCACTTACCGCCGTTGGAAAAACGACCCTCAAAGCGCACGGCTCGATGTCAATCATCTTGAACGCGTGTCGTTGATTCTGGGTATTTACAAAGCACTGCACATCTTGCTGCCCAATCAACAAGCTGCCGATACCTGGCTACAGCGTCCCAACCACAACCCTCTCTTTGCGGACCACTCACCTATCGAACGTCTGCTCAATGGCCAGGTATCCGATCTTTACATCGTGCGCCAGCACCTGGATGCAGCGCGCGGTGGGGGCCATGCATGAGCTTTGCGCTGAAAGCGGTCAAGTGGCATCCCAGCTACCGCATCGTTCCTTCACGCTTTCCTCCCATCGACCTGTTCGAGTCGGTCAACGACTCACCCGACGACTGGGCATTGCTCAACGAACTGGAAGGCGAGACCTCAGCGCGACTGCGCGAGGAAGCTGGAGCCATCCACCTGGTACGCGAGGAAGACCGTCGCTACGGCCAGGGCTGGACGCCGGTGATGGCGGCATTTTGTCATTTCCCCATGACTGGCTCTCGGTTCACGGATGGTACCTTCGGGGCTTATTACTGTGCCTCGACGGAAACCACGGCCATTGCGGAAACCCGTTATCACGCCGAGCGTTTCATGCGGGAATCTCGCGAGCCTCCCATGATGCTGCAGCAGCGTGTCTATCTTTCCAATCTGTCAGGCAATTTGCTCGACCTGCATGATCCAGTAGACGCTCAACCGCTGTTGGCTCCCGACGACTGGTCAGCTGCACAGGCATTCGGCCGCCAGGCATGGGAAGACCGGCATGATGGGATTCTCTATCCAAGTGTGCGAGACACAGGCGGGACCTGTGCCGCCGTGCTACGCCCCCCGGTTCTTTCCGCCACCTGGCAGGGCCGGCACTTGGGCTACGAGTGGGATGGGAAATGCATACGCAATGTTTTCGAGCTGACGATTCTTGGCTGAACGAGTACAAAACAACCGACTGACTGGGCAAAAGCAAAAGCGTTCAAACAGCAACCCCCTGAAGGCGAAACAGTTTTTTCGTGGTCGTCGTGGCAGCACTGGCCACTTTCTCTACCGTCTGGCCTCTGAGCCCGGCAACGGCCCGACACACCTTGGCCACCCGTGCCGGCTCATTGCGCTCCCCTTGATAGCCGCTAAGCGGCATATCGGGGCTATCGGTTTCCAGCACATAGGCGTCATCAGGAAGCGATTTCACCGCTCGATGCAGGCGTTTGGCGCGTTCATAGGTGGTGGCGCCGCCCAAGCCCAACACAAAGCCCAAGTCCACAAACTTGGCGGCCTGCTCGGGCGAACCGGCAAAGGCGTGAATCAGCCCGCCGGCGGGTAGTTTCAGCTCGCGCAGGCGTTTTGCCACCTGGTCATTGGCATGCACGCAGTGAATCACAATCGGCAGGTCACGATCCTTGGCGATGCGTAACTGGGCATTGAAATACTCCCATTGCGCGTCCCAGCTCTCCTTGAAGCGCGCATCGATACCGCACTCACCTATCGCGACAACCTCAGGCGCCAGCCCATCGAGGTGCTCATCCAAGGCACGCTCCAGTGCCTCGATGTGCTCACTGCGATGTTCTGCGATGAAATAAGGATGTAATCCGAGACTTGTACTGACATCGTCTCGCTTGCCCAAAGCCAGCACTTTCTCCCAGCGCGCCTTGGTGGTACCCGGCACCATGAAATGCACCACTCCCGCCGCTTTCGCCCTTTCGAACATCAGTTCACGGTCGCCATCGAAATCGGGAAAATCCAGGTGGCAGTGGGCATCGATCATTTCCGCGCTCCTCTGTTTTCTCTGGCTCGCTCTGGCTTAATGCTCCCGTGTCGGCTGGAAGCGGATTTCCGGCCAGCGCTCCTGAGTCATCTGCAGATTGACCCTTGTAGGAGCAATGTAGGTCAGGTAGCCGCCACCGTCGATGGCCAGATTGGTACTCGCCTTGCGCTTGAATTCCTCAAGCTTCTTGGCATCCTCGCTATACACCCAACGGGCGGTATTGACGTTGATACCTTCATATAGACAATCGACCTTGTACTCTTCCTTCAGCCGATGGGCCACCACATCGAACTGCAGCGTACCTACCGCGCCCAGTATCAGGTCATTGTTATCTATCGGCATGAAGACCTGCGTCGCCCCTTCCTCGGAAAGCTGTTGCAGGCCCTTGTGCAGCGCTTTCATCTTGAGCGGATCCTTCAACCGCACGCGCTTGAACAATTCGGGGGCAAAGTGCGGAATACCGGTAAAGCGCATGTCCTCGCCAACGGTAAAGGTATCGCCGATCTGAATCGTGCCGTGGTTGTGCAGGCCGATGATGTCGCCGGGCCAGGCTTCTTCCACATGGGCACGATCGGAGGCCATGAATGTTAGAGCATCGGCGATCTTGACGTCCTTCTTGATTCGCACATGGCGCATCTTCATGTTCTTTTCGTACTTGCCCGAGCAGACACGCAGGAAGGCGATGCGGTCGCGGTGATTAGGGTCCATGTTGGCCTGGATCTTGAACACGAACCCGGTGAAGCGCTCATCATCAGGTTCGACGACACGCACATCGGTTTCGTGGGCCTGAGGTGCCGGTGCATACTCGACAAAGCCATCGAGCATTTCACGCACCCCGAAGTTACCCATGGCGGTACCGAAATAGACCGGGCTCAATTCGCCACGCAGGTAGGCATCGTGATCGAAGCGATGAGCGGCGCCACGCACCAGTTCCACTTCCATGCGCAGCTCTTCCGCCTGGTCTTCGCCGAGTACGGTATCCACCTCGGGGTTATCCAGCCCTTCGATACGCCGGTCTTCGGGAATTCGACTGCCCTGCCCTTGGGTGTAAAGGTGAATCACATCATTATAAAGGTGATAGACGCCTTTGAAGGCACGTCCCATACCGATCGGCCAAGTCATCGGCGCACACTGGATATTGAGCACCTCTTCGACTTCGTCCATCACTTCGATAGGGTCGCGCGTCTCACGGTCCATCTTGTTGATGAAGGTAAGGATCGGCGTAGTGCGCAAGCGACACACTTCCATCAATTTGATGGTGCGTGTCTCGACACCCTTGGCGCCGTCTATCACCATCAGTGCGGAATCCACCGCAGTGAGGGTGCGGTAGGTATCTTCCGAGAAGTCTTCGTGTCCCGGCGTATCCAGCAAGTTGACCATACGCCCGCCGTAGGGGAACTGCATCACCGATGTGGTCACCGAGATGCCGCGCTCCTGCTCCATCTTCATCCAGTCGGAAGTGGCGTGGCGGTCGTTGCGCTTGCTTTTCACCGAACCAGCCAGCTGGATGGCATTGCCGAACAACAGCATTTTTTCAGTAATCGTGGTCTTGCCCGCATCCGGGTGCGAAATGATAGCGAAAGTGCGCCTAAGCGCCGTCTCGCGGGCTAACTGGGGGTTATTCATTCAACCTCTTTCTCGACATGTACTTGTCAATAGGTACTTGGATTATTACTGAATTCTTTCTGATCAATTAAATAGATCATCAATGGCGTATTGTACCGTCAGCGCGATTTGGCCGCCATGCAAAGCTAGGCGTCGCTGACAGCCTTGAGTGCCTGCATGTCGCGCGGGGCAACCCCCAGGTCACGCCAGTCTTCCGGATGGCAGCTGAACAGCAGCACCTGATGGCGCTCTGCGGCATCGAACAGGATGCGTTTCATCTGCGCCAGACGCTGAGCGTCGCTGTGCACCAGGGCGTCGTCAAGAATGATAAGGGTGGGGCGCCCGGCCTCACGCAGTAAATCTGCGTAGGCCAGGCGGCTGATCAGGCCCATCTGCTCGCGCGCACCGAAGCTGAGCGTTTCCAGAGTGCCGCGTTCCATCCCGAAGGTTTGCGTACGGGTCAACTGAGTGGGAATCAAATTCTCATCGACACTCAGGCTGGCCTGAGGAAACAGCAGCGCCAGATAGTGATTGAGATGACGTTGTAACGGCGCCTGCAGGCGCTGAGTCAAGGCGTGACGTTTTTCCTTGAGCAAGGTATCCAACAAGGAAAGCGCCGCCACGCGTCTTTCCATCTCAACGAAACGACGTCCGAGTTGCTCGCAAAGCAGCAGGCACTCCGCACGTTGCTCTTCCAACCCTTCGGCGCTATGTGCCTCAAGGCGGCTGTGCAGCTCGGTCAGCGCCAGCTCACGATCATGGGCGGCCTTTTCAAGCTGTTCGGCGCTACGCGCAAAGCGCTGCACATCCTGCTGTAGCAATGCGGGCTGCGCCGCGTCGATACGCTGTTGCCGATTGGCGATGCGCTGTTCGAGCGAAGCATACTCAGCGCGTTGCTCCACTAACTGCTGACTGAGTTCGCGTTCACGCTGCTGACGATCCGGTGCCGAGAGCTCCGCCTGTAAACGCTGCAACTCCACATCACTATTGGCCGCATCCCGGCGGGCACCGTTCAATGCCAGCTGATGATCAGCCTGACGTTTTTCGGCCAGCTTGAGCGCCTGTTCGGCTGTTGTGCGTTGCGCTTCGGCATCAACCAGGCTTGGCGCTTGCTCGGCTAGCGCCGTCTGGCTGCGACATTGCGCGGAAAGCGTCTCGCATTGCTGTTTGCAGGTCTCACATGCCTGGCTCAACAAGTCGATGCCTTTCGGTGCCAGGCTGCTTAATAGCCGCTCGTTGGCCTGAATTTCGATATCCAGGCGTTGGTGGGCTTCCACACGCCGTTCGACTTCCTCCAGGGAGGTGAGTTCAAGTTGCTCGAACAGGGCCTTGAGTACATCTTCCAGCTGTCTTTGCCTGCGTGACAGCTCACCGATATCTTCGCCGCCGGGAATGATACGCAGATGCCCCACACCCGGGATCGTCACTTCGCCCGACTCAAGCAGTAATATCTCGCCCTGCATGCTCAATGCCTGGCCATCCAGCTCGATTGCCTGATCCGGCAATATATTGTATTGCACGCGTGTCGCGATGCTCTGCAGCCGAATCTCAAGATCGTCACGTTGCTTGTGTTGCTTACGTAGTTTTTCCAGGGTCGGCTCATCGATTCGCTGGCGTGGCAACGCCCGGCGCTGCGCCAACAATTCCGCCTGGACGCGGTAGGCTTTTTCGAGCCTGTCATCCAGGGCAACCCGCTCCTGAGACAGGCGCTCCAGTTCCTGGCGCAAACGACTTAGCTGCTCTTGCTGCCGAGCTTGCTGTTCGATAAGGCGCGCCTGCCGATAGTTTTTTTCCGCTAGTTGATGCTTGACATCGATCTCCGTTTCACCCTCACGCAACGCCTGTAAAGTTTCCTGGGCATGCTGGGCGGCACTCTGGCGTTGCAGCAATGTCTGCTGCTGACGCTGGAAAACCTCGAGTTGCTCACGCAGCAGCACCAAGGTGTTCTGACAGCTTTGTAACGCCTGCCGGTCCACTGCCTGGGCCTGTTGAAGGGTCTCGACGTTGGCCAAGGCTTTTTCGGCGGCCTGCTGTTGCTGGCGTAGCATTTGCCAGGGTTTTTCCCGAGCATCCATTGCGTGTTGCTTGCGCAGCTCGGATAGTCGGTCGACCTCTTGGCGGTAGCTGGCAATACGCGCTTCCAGGCCGGCAAGCTCTTCTCGCTGCTGAGCGATCTGGCCGGGGAGTTTGGCGAATTCGCCTCGTGGCTTGCCGGTGGCAGTGAGAAACACGGCCTTCTGTGTGGCCACCGCTTGAATAATTTCGTCTCCTCCGCTGCTGGTCACCTCGCCCAGACCGGCACCCAAGGCCGATTGCAAATGATCAGCTGCATGTTCCACCGCTGGCCGCAGCTCATGCCCGGCGCCCTGCTCGATCCACAGAAGTCCGGGTATGCCCCAATGCTCCGCCTTGCTCGCCCCCCGTGCGGGATGTTGAAAACCCAGCAGTTCAGCCAACTGTTCTTCAGCGTCGTCTCCGCTGTAATGCACGCCGGCAATCTCAAGGTCACAGCGCTTGCGCCCTAGAAAACGTTTTTCCAACCGCCAGTGCCGGTCTTGCCAATCGAACTCAAGCATCACCTGAGGCGCAGCCGAAGAATCGCCCCAAGGTTGCAGGTCGCTGACACTGCTGGAGCGGTGACGCTCGAAGAAAGCGGCACGTATGGCGCTGGCAATGGTGCTCTTACCAGATTCGTTAGGGCCGGTAATGACATTGATCCCGGGTTGGAGATCATCCACCACCAGAGGGTTCTGAAACTGGCGTAGCTGCTCGATGCGTATTCGCTTGAGTTTCATGCGCTATCTTCCTGTGCCAACGAGCTCATGCCCAATCCGGATTCCGATTCCTCGGCATGCGATGCAGCCTGGGGCAGACGCTCACGCAGCAGGCCCGCCAGTAGCACCAGAGCATCGCGGGAGGCTTCATCATCCTGCAAGGACTGTTGCGCACGCAGCTCATCGATTACATCCCCTAAATAGCCATCGGCATCAAGAGCTGCAATATCGGCATCGGTAGGCTGCAGGCGTAGTGCCGAGAGATCGTACTGCACGCTGCGATGCCGGGCCTCGGCCTCGGCCAACGCTTGCGTGAGCCGCCGATGGCCCGCGAGGTCGGTATCACCCCTAAGGTCCAAGGCCAGTACCGCCGGCGAGGGTAATGCTTCCAGACGCTCGATCAAGCGGTCGATGTCGGAGTCGACTCGTATGGTTTCCTGCCAGTGATGCCATTGAAACTTTCCCACCTGATGAGCCGTCACCCGCGGTGGGTGATCAAATTTCTCGAAGGCTACGATCAAGGCCTGGCCTGCACCGTTATTCTTGAAACGTTCCTGCTCGGGCGTCCCGCTGTACCAGGTGCGTTCATCGATCTGTTTAAGCCCATGCCAATCACCTAACGCCAGGTAATGCAGCCGGGCGCGTGCGGCGCGCTCGGCGGCGATGGGATTAGGTGAATCGATGTCATCCGCCAGCTGGCCCTGTACGCTGCCATGCGCCAGCCCAAGGCGTAGTAGCCCCTCGGGGCTTTCCGCGTCATCGAACCAGGCCGTAAGATCCGCTGATGTCTGGCGCTGGGTCAGCGGCGCCGCCAATACAGCGATACCTGCCTGGGGAAAGGCATAGACACCGGGTTCAAGCAGTACCTCGACATGGGCTGGAACCGCCCCCAGCCGCTTGGCTCGGCTCCAGACACTCTCCGCCAAAGCGGCATCGTGGTTGCCTGGAATCATTACCCAAGGGCCCGAAAAACCTTGCATGGCATTGAATAAACGCCGAATCGTGCGATCCGAGACAGTTTGTGCATCGAATACATCTCCGGCCACGAGCACCGCAGCCACGGCTTGCTCAGTGGCCAGGCGCGCCAACCGTTCGACAGCGCTGAACCGGGCCTCCGCCAAGGCGTGAGCGTCCTCCGGTGCAAAGCGCCCGTATTGGCGTCCAATCTGCCAGTCTGCGGTATGCAGTAATCGCACCCTTGGGTCTCCTTTTCTGATGAGTTCGTGACGTTAGAGAATCATGGCATTTATACCATGCGAGAAAAATGGCGGCGGCAAGAACATCCGTGCTGGAAAATATGGAGTCTAAGGCCTTTGGCGCCTAAGCTAGGAGGACGCTGATCACAGGTAACCCTCAAGAGAAGGAAATATAATAATGAACCTGCACCGTGCGTATCTTCTATTTGCGGCTATTTACAGCCTTTTGATTATCATAGGAGTAGTGGCCCTTTTGCTGGGGGGTGGCAATCTTTTCTCCCTGATTCAGCTGGGTATCGGCATGTTGGCGGTGCTCGGTTTATGGGGCTATAGCTTGGAAAAAAGTGTCATGAACCAGAGAGCCTGGCGACCGTTGGCATTAGTGTTAGCGCTAGGATCAATAGGACAGCTGCTGATGGCTGTTACCCTGTCGCTTTCTCCCGCTCAACTGACCTGGATGCTTGCCGGAGCTATCTTTTTTATGCCCCTGGCAGTGATTCTCTATCAGTATGGTGATCGTGATCAGGTACTCTGGGCGACCGCTGAAGAACGCAACGATGCCAACCATTTGAAAGCATTTCTCGATACACAACCGGAACTGGTATTGGAAAAACAAGAAGCTGATCGGCATGCCCGCGTACGGATTGCCAAACTCAAAGATGGCTATCGCGCCAATGTCAATCGGCACCTCGCAGACGCTAATGAGCAATTCGAAGAACGTTTTTCGTGTCTTTCGACGCTGGTATTTTTCGTCGAGAAGTTCACTTGCCTCACCAGCAAGGATATCCAGAAGGCCTACGCCCAACTTCCTTCAAAAACTCATTCCGACCCCCTCTCAACCAGCACTTCAAATTCCCCCCAAGCAAGTTAAGCAACCTTAAACCTTACAGCACACTGAACCAGACTCAGCCAACCCATAACGCCGGTCTAAGACCGGCGTTATGGGTTGGCTGAGTACTAGGCTGGCTAAGAACTAGGTACCGGTAAGCTTCTGGAAAAATCGCTAACCGACTCTCAGGCAAATGTATTGACGTTCGTCCCCACGCTACCTTCTTGTGCCAACTGGGGAGAAACAGACTCCATAAGCGCAGATACCTGCTGTGACTGATTGTCCAGCGCTTCCTTGAACACATGCGTTTGCACTTGTTGAGCGGTTTGCGCCTGGTTCATATACATCGAAGCACTTACCGCATTACTGACTGAAACGTCCATAGCATTCTCCTTGTAAGGATGACAGTTTCATCCTAGCAAAGCCCATGTCAGCAAGCAAAACATCCCTTATTAAGTATGAGCGGGACACACCTTGAAAATTATCTCCGCCTTGAATAAACCAGGCAGCCAACTCTCATTCTTCCCTGTGAGCTATGCCAGAGTTTGGTAGGATACCGCGTTATTTCATGATGCCGCTGATATGAAGACTGCCATCACAGGGGTCTTTTCCAGCCACCAAGTAGAGGTCACCATTGGAAGCTCTGCATAGCTTGCCTGCGTCTCAAACGGCGCTATTGGACATTTTACGCTTGCCACTGGCCATCGCCGATGCTGAGGCTCCGGATCAGCCATTGGTTTTTATCAATCAAGCGTTCGAGGCCTTGACCGGTTATTCGCGTGAAGAGGTATTGGGGAAAAACTGTCGTTTACTGCAGTCGAGCAACGTTTGCTCCACTGATGCGACCACCATGCGCGAAGCGATTCAGGAGGGTAGAGCGGTCACCTTGACACTGCTGAATTATCGCAAGGATGGAACGGCCTTTTGGAACGAATTGACACTGACACCCTTTGTTGGTCATGACGGTCATGCTTATATAATTGCTGCGCAACGCGACGTTTCCCAGCACAAGCAGGCCCATCAGCACATGGAGCTAGCGCAGGCCGTCTTCGACAACTCCCATGACGGCATCATGGTGACCGACGCCTCCAAAGTCATCATTGATACCAATCCCGCCTTTACTCGCCTCACCGGCTATAGCCGTGAGGAAATCATCGGGCATAAACCCAGCCTGCTTTCTTCGGGCAAGCATGACCAGCAGTTCTACCTGGATATGTTCGATGCCGTGGCCAAACATGGTTTTTGGAGCGGAGATATATGGAATACCCGTAAAGATGGCAGCCAGTTGATCGAGCACACCACGATCTCAGCCATCCACGATGAGCAAAGCGAGGTCATCAACTACATTGGTGTGTTCCGTGACATTACCAGCCGGCGGCTCAACCAGGCGCGCCTTGAGCGCATGGCCACCATGGATGCCCTCACTGGGCTATACAACCGCGAACATTTTTCCACCTTGCTGCGTGAACAATTACGTAACCAGCAATTCAGCTCTACCGGCATGGCGGTACTGTTCCTGGACATGGATGACTTCAAGCCTATCAACGACACCCATGGACACGCCGTGGGCGATGAGGTGCTGGTCGAAATCGGTCATCGTCTTCGCCGGGCGATTCGCACGACGGATCTGGTCTCGCGCTTTGGCGGCGATGAGTTCGTTATCGCTCTGGCAGGCATCGGTAGCGTAGCCAAGGCACTTAAAGTGGCTGAAAAAATCCTCAAGCATATTACCCAGCCGCTTGAACTGTCTTCCGGGATCTCTGCCACGCTTTCGGGCTCGATCGGCGTTGCCTTCACGACTGACTTGCGCATCAGCCCGGAAGGCATGATCGACGCCGCCGACAAGGCCATGTACACCGCCAAATCGCAAGGCAAGAATCGCATCGACATCGCAAGCCACCTGGAGAACAACCAGGGTCAGGATGCCCAGACTCGGATTGGCCGCGCATTAGCTGAAGACGAGCTGCGCCTGTACTACCAGCCTATCGTTGAGTTGCAAACCGACACCATCATTGGGTTTGAAGCCCTGTCACGCTGGCAGCATCCAGAGGAAGGCTTGCTCTCCCCCATGCATTTCATCGATGTCATCAGTCATTCACCCCTAAGCCTGCCCTTCGGCCAATGGCTGGTGCACAACGCTGCCAATACCTCGGCATTGCTGTGGCAGCATGGCTTCGACGTAATGATCGACATCAACGCTTCCCAGGACCAGATTGAATCCGGCTCCCTGAATAACGCCTTGCAGCAAGCGGCTCGCCAGCACGCACCGCAAGCGCTCAAACTTTCCATTGAAATACTGGAATCCACAGAATTTCACGAACTGGATATCGCCTGTAGCCTGTTACAGGAGGCCCGTGACCTGGGCGTTCAGGTGGCACTCGATGATTTCGGGGCGGGAATTTCATCGCTGACTTACGCCAGTCTGTTACCCCTGGACACGCTGAAAATCGACCGTAGTGCCATTCAGCACATCGATCATCGTGATAGCCAACGTTTGTTGGTGAGTGGCATCATTCAGATGGCTCACGCCATGAACCTGCGCGTGGTTGCCGAAGGGGTCGAAACCCAGGAGCAATACGAAATATTACGAGAAATGGGCTGCGATCAAGCGCAAGGATTCTGGATCGGCAAACCCATGCCGCTCGACAACTTAGTGGAACGCTACATCACCCGGCCGCAACCGGGCGATTTCGCTCTAAGCCCTCTAAAAGACTGAGTATGACTGTTATATTAGCGGAAGCGATCAGCACGGAAAGGGGCCATATCGATGGGTGGCGCATCCCCTTCCATCATGTCCGCCAATAGACGTCCGGTTGCCGGCCCCAAGGTAAACCCCTGATGCCCATGGCCGAACGCCAGCCATAACCCCTTGTGACGAGGCGCCGGGCCAATCACCGGTTTCATATCCGGCAGGCAAGGACGAGCGCCCTTCCAGGCGGTTTGGTCGCATCGCTCCCCCAGCGGGAAAAGCTTACGCGCCATGGCTTCGGCCGCTTTGAGCTGGCTTTCGTGGGCAGGGGCTTCAAGCCGATCAAGTTCCGCCCCGGTGGTCAACCGCACACCGGCACGCATGGGAGCCAGCAAGTAACCGACCTCAGCATCCATCACCCAGTGATGCAGTTTCGCTTTTGGGGCAAGCCCGTAATGCATGTGGTAACCGCGTTTGACGAAGGTAGGAAAGTCATAGCCAAGCCCCTTCAGCCAACTTCCCGCCCATGGCCCCAGAGCGACCACCACGTTATCGACCTCCAGATCACCTTCGCTGGTATGGACCACCCAGCCATTCTCCTGCTGTGCTACGTCCTGGATATCCGCCTGCAAGACTTTGCCGCCGGCCTTCTGAAACGCCTGGGCATAAGCTTCCACCAGGGCGCCTGGGTCCGCCACCGTCCAAGGATCAATCCAATGAATGGCACCAATGATATCTTCACTGAGGTCGGGCTCCTTGACTGCCAGAGCCAGGCCATCCAACAACTCGAACTGAACACCGTAACGCTCACGCGCCTCTTCGGCTTCCTTCAAGCGCGTGTTCAATTTGCTCTGGGTTCGATACAGCTCCAGCCAGCCATCCTTGCGCACCAGGGCCTCGGCGCCAGCCGCCTCGATCATGGGTGCATGTTCTTGCAATGAAAGCTGAATCAGAGAGGCATATTCCGGTACGATTTTCTTGTAGATAGCCGGCGCCGAATTCAGCCAATAGCGTAGCAATGGAGAAGCCGCTTGAAACATGCCACCAGGGCGGTAGCGAATATCTACCCGACGATTGGGGACTACCTTCAGCAAGGTTTTCAGGTCTCGCGGGAAGGGGTACGGTCGTACCGCTTCTCGCTGGATAATGCCCGCATTGCCAAAGGAGGTTTCCCGCCCTGGTTGAAGCCGGTCCACCAGCGTTACATCATGTCCCCGCTGAACAAGGTGCCAAGCAATGCTGACGCCTACCATGCCCGCTCCTAACACCACTGTTTGCCGCGACATTACTGTCTTCCTTCTGGTTAATTTCTTATACGGCCAACACTACAAAATGCTGCCCACTCAACATATTAAAAAATAACACCAATCCAGCTTGCCTTTATATAGCCTAAAAAACTTTTATCGATACTTTAAGCAGTGTTTTATACTGCAAAATAAAAGCCATTTGCCAACAACCCTGCCCTAGACTTGGTGGTGACCACATGCATTTTTACCGACACACCTTAACCTTACCAATTACTGAAATAACTTTTCGTCACAACACTCATCTCAACATTACGCTAAGCTGGGCCTTTATGGTTTGATTCACGGCCATCATTTCTCCGGCCTCGGGACAGGTTGTCTAACGCTATCATGAGCCAAAAACTCCCCATTTCGCGTGTCATGCAGACAGGTATTTTACACTGTGCTCCCGAGACGCCACTTTGTGAAGCCGCTAAACGCATGGCCGAGCGTCATTGCAGCTCCATTCTGGTTATGGAAGATGAACGCGCGCTGGGCATATGGACGGAACATGATGCTTTAGATGTCGATTTCAGTAATGTCGACGCCATGCGAATGCCTATTTCTCAGCTCATGAGCCAGCCCGTTTTCAGCATCGAGGAAAACGTACCGCTGGGTGAGGCAGCCATTCGTTTACGCGCTGAAGGACACCGACATTTATTGGTAATGAACCGTGAAGGCAAGGCCGTGGGCATTCTCTCCCAGACCGACATTGCTCTGAACCAAGGGCTCGAGCCCTATCTGCGTTTACGAGAGGTTCAGAGCGCGATGCAATCCTCGCCGTTGGTATTGCCCGGTGATCTCTTGCTCGCGGATGCCGCCCGGCATATGCGCCAACAGCATCACGAAGCCGTTATCGTGAAGTGCGATACGGGTATTCTGGGTATTATCACCGAGCGTGATCTGGTGCGTTTCATTGCCCGCCATCCCGGTAATACCCGGCTGGCTGAACTAGCCAGCCGGCCGCTTCGGAGTATCGAGGCAAGTGATACATTGATCCACGCCCGAGATCTTTTGATTGATAACCGTATTCGTCACTTGGCGGTATTGGATGACGATGGGGAAATTGCCGGCCTTCTCGGCTTCAAGGACATGCTCGCTGGTGCCGAGCAGCTTTATCTAAAGGATCTGAGGACCGCCCTTGAACAACGCGATGCCGCCCTGACGCAGTCACGCCAGCATTTGCAGCTTGCCGAGCGCGTCATCGAATCTTCACTGGAAGGCATCATCATCACCGATGACCAGACACGTATCGAATTCGTTAACCCAGCCTTTACTCATCTGACCGGCTATACACTCGAGGATGTCGCTGGCCGCACTCCCAACGTCCTTGCGTCAGGTCGCCAGGATGGGGCGTTTTACCAGGCGATGTGGGACGCCCTGCAACAGCATGGTTACTGGCGTGGCGAGGTATGGAATCGGCGCAAGTCAGGTGAGCTCTACCTCGAACTACTGACCATTACCGCCATTAAGGACGAGAATGACGTTACTCAACATTATGCCGGGCTTTTCACCGACATCACGCATATGCGCGAGAATGAGGAACAGATTCGCCACCTGGCGTACTACGACCCCTTGACCCACCTGCCCAACCGACGCCTGTTTGAAGACCGAATAACGCTGGCGATTCGTCATGCCCATCGCTCTTCGGATCTGCTTGCCGTGGTATTCGTCGATCTGGATCATTTCAAGCAAGTCAACGACACCCTAGGCCACGCCATCGGTGATGAGCTCTTGCTGCAAGTCTCTGAGCGCATGCAGGATAAACTGCGCGAGGACGATACCTTGGCACGCATGGGAGGCGATGAATTCATTGCCTTGTTACCCGGGATTAGCGAATTCGAGGAAGTGACCTTGGTGGCCCAGCGTCTGATCGACACCGTCAGCGCTCCGTTCTGTATCGAAGGCCATGAGTTTCGTATCGGCTGTAGTCTCGGCATCAGCTTTTATCCGGACGACGGTGAGAAACCCGAAACCTTGATTCAATGCGCCGATGCAGCCATGTACCGAGCGAAACAGGAAGGCCGTAACGCCTATCGGTTATATCGTTGCGATATTGATGTTCAGGCGCGTGATCATCTCACCATGGAAACCGACCTGCGCAACACGGTCGAGCACGGTGATGGGCTGGAAATGGCCTATCAACCCCTGGTCAGCCGTCAAACTGGTGCGCTGGTTTCGGCGGAAGCCTTGCTGCGCTGGCATCATCCGACGCGCGGCCTGATATCGCCCGATGAATTCATACCTGTGGCGGAGCGTTCCGGCTTAATCATTCCATTGGGAGAACGGGTGCTGGAAATGGTGCTGGGGCAAATACGCACCTGGCAAGATCAGGGTATACAGCCGGTGCCTGTGGCGATAAATCTCTCCGCTCGTCAATTCTGGCAGGAAGGTTTTATCGACACCGTTATCGCCAAGCTGTCTCATTACAAAGTTGCACCATCCGCGATAAGCTTTGAGCTAACCGAAAGCACGCTGCTCAACAAACAGGCTCAGGGTATCGAAATATTGCAGCGTCTGCGCCAGCTGGGTTGTCGCATTGCAATTGATGATTTCGGTACCGGCTATTCGTCGCTAAGCTACCTTCAGGAGCTTCCCATCGACACCCTGAAGATCGATCGTAGCTTCACTCGAACTCTAGGGGGCGAAAAACGTGGTAATGGCGCCATCGTAGCCGCCGTATCGGGGCTGGCACGTGAGCTGGATCTATGCCTGGTAGCGGAAGGTGTCGAGACGCAAGAGCAATGGGATATCCTGGGTACCTACCAGGTGGAGATGATCCAGGGCTTCTTGACGGGGCACCCCATGAATAGCGATGACTTCACGCAAAGACTCATGGCGCGCCCTTCTAAGGTGCTTCCTTATCAAAAAGCGCGTAATACCTCTTCCTGAGTCGCGTAGCGCGAAGGGAGGGGATACAAGCGCGGCACCCGCCAGGGTGCCTTGTTGGCACTGGCCCTTGAAAACTTACAAGACACGGGCTACGCTGTAACCCATGCCAACCGAACGCGCCTACAAGTACCGATTCTATCCCACGCCCGAGCAGGAAATCCTGCTGGCGCGGACGTTTGGGTGCGTGCGGTTTGTCTGGAACGCGGTGCTGCGACATCGCACCGATGCGTTTTACGAGCGCAAAGAGAAAATCGGCTACAACGACGCCAGCGCCTTCCTGACCCAACTGAAAAAACAACCTGACACCGCGTTCCTGGCCGAGGTCAGTTCGGTGCCCTTGCAGCAATGCCTGCGCCATCAACAATCGGCGTTCAAGCACTTCTTTGCCAAGCGCGCTCGGTACCCGCGATTCAAATCAAAGAAGCGGCGGCAGTCCGCCACCTTTGCCAGTTCGGCGTTTGTGTATCGTAACGGCCAGGTCACGCTGGCCAAGTGCAAGGAACCCCTCAATATCCGCTGGAGCCGCGTGCTTCCGTCAGCCCCCAGCACCGTTACCGTGTCCCAAGACCGCGCCGGTCGCTATTTCATTAGCTGCCTGTGCAAGGTCGAAACCCTATCGCTCGGCGTGGTGCCGAAGATGGTGGGGATTGATCTTGGCTTGAAAGACCTATTTGTCACCAGTGACGGCAAACGGGTCAACAACCCCCGCCATACGGCGCGTCATGCACGTAAGCTGGCGCGGGCACAGCGCCAGCTATCACGGAAGCAAAAAGGCTCCAACAACCGCGCCAAGGCGCGGCATACGGTGGCTCGGCGCCACGCAAAAATCGCCGATGCCCGGCTTGACCACCTACACAAACTCACCCGGCAGATCGTCAACGAGAACCAAGTGATCTGTGCTGAAAGCCTCGCGGTGAAGAACATGGTCAAGAACCGGTCTCTGGCGAAAGCCATCAGCGATGTGGGCTGGGGGGAGCTGGTGCGCCAGCTCGACTACAAGGCCGCATGGGCGGGGCGCCAGTTCGTCCAGATCGACCGTTGGTACCCCAGCAGCAAGCGCTGCCATGGCTGCGGGTTTGTCGTCGAATCCTTGTCGCTCCATGTTCGCATCTGGGACTGCCCCGGCTGCGGCACCCAAGGCATCGACCGCGATGTGAATGCCGCCCGTAACATTCTACAAGCCGGCACCGCGCTGTTAGCCGGTGCTAAGAGTTGAAGCAATACCGAGGGGCACTCGGAAATGTACGCCTGTGGAGTTTGTGTAAGACCGGCAATGCCAAGGCATTGAGGCGACGGACAGCGAAGCAGGAACCAGGAAGGCGACGACCTGGGAATCCCCTTCCGCAAGCGCGTCAGCGCTGAAGGTGGGGGAGGATGTCAACCACTGGCTTCAGTCGTTTCACTTGACCACCACAGGCTCAGTACGTGAAGCAGAAGGCCCAGGGTGGCGCCGTGAGATACTAGGACTTGCCAGCTAATCCAATCAGTAAAGAGCCAGTGCCACAGGCCCATCAGCAGCGAACCCACCACCAGCATGCCCACCAATCGCTTGAGCAAGCCGGGCAGGCGAGCCCGGGCGTCTTGCGGCAAGATTCGCCACTGCATGAACGTTGCCAGCGCCACCACGCCAAGAGCGATCAGGATAAGTGTCTGGCGGGATTCATGCCCCCCGGCCAGATAACGTGGCAAGGTGGCAAGCATTACCACACACAGGCCGAGTGCTACACTCAAGCGCTCAGCGGTGGGAGTCGGTCGCTGCATATCAGGCTGCCTTCAACTGGTGGGATTCAATCCATTGCTCGATCCAAGGCACAGCTTCATCGTCGGCCATGAAAGTTTCCATCGCATCGATTTCCAATCGCTCCCCCAGCCGGGTGGCGCCATGGTCTTCCAATAATGCATCCAGCGTTCGCCCGGCACCACAGAAAGTTTCCCCATAAGAGCTATCACCTAACGCAATCAGGCCGTAGCGCAATTCAGGTAAGGCCGGGCTCTGTTCACGAAAAGCGCGCACAAAAGGTACGAAATTACCGGGAAAATCCCCACTACCGGTAGTTGAAACACAGAACAGCGCCAAGTCGGCACTGTTTTGCGTGAGGTCTTCAAGCTTGGGTTGCTCAAAAATAGTCACCTCATAGCCTTCCTGTTCAAACAGCGGCCTGACCTGTTCAGCCACATCCAATGCACCACCGTACATGGTACCCACAAAGATATTCAGCTTCGGCATTATAGGTTTACCCCCTGTCAAAGTGTCACAGCACGATTCTATTAGTCGACAAATACCCGATGATTTTGGTCAAATATTAACAGGTGAAGAAATACCTGCAATAGGAGTCCTCATGCAGCAGACGTTCGAAGCCTGGGTCACTCCAGTGATGATCGGCGGATTGATTGTATTCATGTGCTTTATCATCTGGGATCTAGCCAAACAGTCCAACGCGGGGCGTTTCGGCACCCTCATGCTGTTTATCGTTCTTGGCGCCGGTATGCTCGGCTATGTGTTCAAAGTCATTATTACCTGGTGGCTCGAAGGAGGCGCGATATAACGAGGAGACGTATCTATACCCACATATGAGAAGGTGCCGCCCTTACAAGCAGCACCTTCCCATGAACGGCTTTTTCACTTAGCGCTAACATCTTACTTGGCGTTAGCACCGTATTTAGCGTTAGCACTATGAAACGGGATAAGACTCTACCTGCTGCTTGAGTTTCTGCCCTGGGCGAAAGGTAACGACGCGGCGTGCGGAAATCGGAATTTCCTCACCGGTCTTGGGGTTACGCCCCGGCCGTTCGCGCTTGTCCCGCAGATCGAAGTTACCGAAACCGGAAAGTTTCACCTGCTCGTTTTCTCTCAGGCATGCCCTTATTTCCTCGAAGAAGGCTTCCACCATTGCCTTGGCTTCTCGTTTGGACAACCCCAACTCGGCATGCAGATGCTCCGCCAGTTCCGCTTTGGTCAACGCACTCATAATAGCTATCCTCATTGCAGCGAACGCATCGCCAGGAATGTCATGGGCGTACCGTCGCCGTAACGCTTTTACCACTCATCGCGTTAGTTCTCAGCTGCGCAGTTCCGCACCCAGCTCAGCACGCACCTGGATCACAATCGTATCCACCAACTGATTGATTTCCTCATCATTCAGCGTGCGTGATGGATGCTGCCAGGTCAAGCCCAAGGCGATACTCTTGTGGCCTTCCGGCACACCTTTACCAGCGTACACATCAAATAATTTACTGCCTTTCAGATAATCGCCGGCATGCCTTTCCACGCTATCGAGCAATGACTGAACCGGCACCTCCTCGTTGAGCAGCAAGGCCAAGTCCCGACGCACCTCGGGGAAGCGTGAAAGCGGCTCGAAAGCGGGTATCCGGCCTTCACTCAAGGCATCCAGACGCACTTCAAACAGTACCGCATCCACTTTCAACCCGAGCTTGGCACGAACGCGGGGGTGCAATGTACCGATCCATCCCGCTTCCTGGCCTTGATGAAGGATACGCGCACACTGTCCCGGGTGTAGGGCGGGATGGTCGCCGGGCTCGAAACGCCAGGCGGAGGCACTTCCTCCCAGGTCCAGCACGCTTTCCAGGTCACCCTTGAGATCGTAAAAATCCACGGCCTCGCGGTTAGCCGTCCACCCTTCCGCGTCACGCGGACCGCAAGCCAGAGCCCCCAGCATGGGCACCTGGGATAAGTCATCCAATTCACCGTTGAAGACCAAGCCAGTCTCAAATAAGCGAATGCGGGTTTGCTGGCGGTTAAGGTTATGCTCCATGGCACGAATCAAGCCGGGGAATAGGCTCGCCCGCATTACCGAAAGATCGGCGGAAATAGGATTCGCAAGCTTGGGTGAAACCGCATCGGGCAATATCGTTGTCTGCAATTCCGGGGCCACGAAGCTATAGGTCACCGCTTCTTGATAGCCTCTTGCCACCATCTGATGGCGTAGCTGCGACTCACTCAGGCGCGCTTCGTTGGATGAACGCAATGCCAGGCGTGCAGAGGGGCGACGTGACGGCAAATTATTGTAGCCGTGTATCCGAGCAACTTCCTCGATCAAATCCTCTTCGATAGCAATATCAAAGCGCCAACTGGGCGCCTGAACCTGCCAGCCGTTTTCATCAGCAAGTACCTGCATACCCAGCCGCTGCAAAATATCGGTTACCTCATCCGCAGCCAGCTCCTTGTCCAGTGCCTGGGCCAAACGCTGCGCTCGCAGGGTAATGTGCGCTGAATCAGGCAGATGAGCCTCGCTGACCGCCTCAACCAAGGGCCCGGGGCGTCCGCCACATATCTCGAGCAAAAGCTGGGTGGCACGTTCCACGGCCAATGCAGTCAGGCCGGGGTCAACTCCCCGCTCGAAGCGATGGGAAGCATCGGTATGCATGCCATAGGAGCGTGCTTGCCCCGCAATCGCCAGCGGAGTAAAAAATGCCGATTCCAGGAAAATGGTACGGGTTTTCGCACTGATGCCCGAATGCTCTCCCCCCATGATCCCAGCCATGGCCAAGGGGCCATTTTCATCGGCAATCACCAGCGTTTCAGGTCGTAAGGCGATGCGCTGACCATCGAGCAACGTCAGCATTTCACCTTGCTTGGCCATGCGCACCACAATGCCGCCCTGCAAGTTTTCCCGATCAAAGGCATGCAGCGGCTGACCTAACTCCAGCATGACGTAGTTAGTGATATCGACCACAGGGTCGATGGAGCGAACACCACTCCGGCGAAGGCATTCCACCATCCACAGCGGCGTTTCGACAGCCGGGTTGATCTCGGAAATCAAGCGGCCGATATAACGCGGACAGCATTCAGGCGCCTCTAGCGTTACCGCGTAGGTTTCATCATGAGTGGCCTCGATCGGTGCGAGCTCAGGCCCCGTTACGGCCAACCGATTGAGCACGCCCACTTCTCGTGCCATGCCCTTGATGCTCAAGCAATCGCCACGATTCGGCGTGAGATCCACTTCAATGGTGTGATCATCGAGGTCCATGTAGTCGCGAAAGCTCTCTCCCACCGGGGCGCTATCGGGGAGCACCAGGATGCCGGGAGACGTCTCTTCCTCCAATCCCAACTCGGAGGCCGAGCAGATCATGCCGAAGGACTCTTCACCGCGCAGCTTGGCTTTCTTGATCTTGAAGTCGCCCGGCAATAACCCACCAACCTGCGCGAAAGGCACTTTCTGCCCCACTGCGACGTTGGGTGCCCCGCACACCACCTGGACAGGTTCGCCGCTGCCATCATCCACGCTGCATACGTTGAGCTTGTCGGCATTCGGGTGCTGGGTCTTGCTGAGCACTTCAGCCACCACCACGCCAGCAAATGTGGCCGCTACAGGGGCGACAGCATCCACTTCCAGACCCGCCATGGTGATCTGGTCGGCCATGGCTTGCGTATCCAGCCGCGGTGACACCCAGTCACGCAACCATTTTTCGGAGAATTTCATGGTGATTCCTGTGTTGGTGGCGGTATCAGGCGAACTGGCGAAGAAAGCGCAGATCGTTCTCGAAGAACAGACGTAAGTCATTGACCCCATAACGCAACATGGCCAGACGTTCGACTCCCATGCCGAAGGCGAAACCGGTGAAGCGTTCGCTATCGATGCCACTGTGGCGGAACACTTCGGGGTGCACCATGCCGCAACCCATCACTTCCAGCCAGCCACTGTGCGAACACACACGACAGCCTTCACCGCTGCACATCACGCACTGGATATCCACCTCGGCGGAGGGTTCGGTAAAGGGGAAATAGGAAGGCCGGAAGCGAACGGAAAGATCATCACGCTCGAAAAATGCATGCAGGAAATCTTCTATGGTGCCTTTGAGATCGGCAAAGCTGACGTCTTCGTCCACCAACAACCCTTCCACCTGATGAAACATCGGCGTGTGGGTCAGGTCGGAGTCGCTGCGGTATACGCGCCCTGGACAGACGATTCGTATTGGCGGCTCCTCAGCCTTCATGGTGCGCACTTGAACAGGCGACGTATGGGTACGCAACAGCCTGGTGGCGTCAAAATAAAAAGTATCCGCCATTCCGCGCGCCGGGTGGTGAGCCGGGATATTGAGCGCTTCAAAGTTATGGTAATCGTCTTCGATTTCCGGCCCCACCGCCACGTCGAAACCAATCCGGGTAAACAATTCTTCGATACGCTCAAGCGTGCGCGTGACCGGATGCAACCCGCCGTTTGGCTGTCCACGCCCTGGCAAGGTGACATCGATACGTTCGGCCGACAGGCGCGCCTGCAAGGCGACATCTTCAAGCTGCTGGCGTTGCGTATCGATCTCCTGGGCCAATGCCTGCTTTGCCTGGTTGATCTGTTCACCGGCAGCAGGTCGCTCTTCGGGCGGCAACTTGCCCAAGCCTTTGAGCAAGGCCGTCACTTCACCTTTCTTGCCGAGGTAGCTGACACGAATTTCTTCCAGTGCGACAACACTATCCGCTGCCTGGATGGCATGGCGAGCTTCAGACACCAGAGTGGGAAGGTGTTCCATCCGATTAACTCCGAATTAGGCGGCCCCAAGTTCAACATTGGGGAGGCAACAATAGGGTGACAAAAAAACAGGGGAAGAGCGGCTGCTCTTCCCCTGGATGGGTCACACTGAAATGACCACTGACATATCATGCAATACAGTTGTGCAACTCTTCAGTTGCCCGGCATGTATGCCTTTACTGGGCAGCCTTGGCTTTTTCCACGATAGCGGCAAATGCTGCCTTCTCGTGAACGGCCAGATCAGCCAGTACCTTGCGATCAATCTCGATACCGGCTTTCTTCAGACCACCGACAAAACGGCTGTAGGACATGCCATTCTGACGAGCACCGGCGTTGATGCGCTGAATCCACAGCGCACGGAACTGACGCTTGCGGTTACGACGGTCGCGATAGGCATACTGACCGGCTTTGATGACAGCTTGCTTGGCTACACGGAAAACGCGTGACCGCGCACCATAATAGCCTTTAGCTTGCTTAAGAATCTTCTTGTGACGACGACGGGCGACAACGCCACGTTTGACACGGGCCATAACACACTCCTGACTTTATAGCTGATGCCGATTATTCAGGCATCCAGAGAAAACGACAACGTAACCTTAGAGGTTGGGCAGCATACGCTGGATCAGCGCCTTATCGGCATCGTGAATCAGCTTCGTACCGCGCAGGTGACGCTTACGCTTGCTCGACTTCTTGGTCAGGATGTGGCTACGGAAAGACTGCTTGTGCTTGAAGCCGTTAGCTGTCTTCTTGAAGCGCTTTGCAGCGCCGCTATTGCTCTTGATTTTCGGCATGAGAGTAACTCCGCTCGAGTTTTTTAGAAAATCCAAGGCCGACCACCGCAATAGCGGTGGCCCGTTGAAAACGCCGTTGGATCACTTTTTCTTCGGGGCAATGATCATGACCATCTGGCGCCCTTCCATTTTGGGAAAGGACTCCACCGCTCCGATCTCTTCCAGGTCGTTGGCTATCCGTTCCATCAGCCGACGGCCGATATCCTGGTGTGCCATTTCCCGCCCACGGAAGCGCAATGTGACCTTGCCTTTGTCACCACCTTCCAGAAAGCGTGTCAGGTTTTTCAGCTTGACCTGATAATCACCTTCATCGGTGCCAGGACGGAATTTGACTTCCTTCACCTGGATTTGCTTTGTTTTCTTCTTTTGAGCCGCTTTCTGCTTTTTCTGCTCAAAGACGAATTTGCCGTAGTCCATGATCTTACACACGATCGGATCGGCATTTGATATTTGCACAAGATCCATACCGGCAGCTTCTGCACGCTCGAGGGCTTCGGTAGTGGGCACTACGCCCAACTGCTCACCGTCGCTATCAATCAGGCGTACTTCTTCGTCGGTAATTCTCTCGTTCATTGGGGGGCGCTTGTCTTGAGGGCGCCCGCGCTGGCTGCTTCGCTTGATCGTTCCGTCTCCTTAGGCAATTGTCGATATCGCTAGAGCTTCTCGCTCCGCATCCGCTCGTTTGATGAATTCATCAACCGTCATGGTGCCGAGATTCTCGCCTGTACGCGTACGTACGGCAACTGAGTCAGCTTCGACTTCCTTATCTCCTACCACCAGGAGATAGGGAACTTTCTGCAACGTATGCTCGCGGATTTTAAAGCCGATTTTCTCGTTCCTCAAGTCCGCTTTGGCTCGCAAGCCATTTTTCTGCAAACGTTTCTCTAGCGCAAGGGCATAATCCCGCTGAGCATCAGTAATCGTCATGACCACCACCTGCTGGGGAGCAAGCCACAATGGCATGGCACCGGCATAATGTTCAATCAGTATTCCCAGAAAGCGTTCGAAGGAGCCGAGAATCGCCCTGTGTAACATGACCGGCGTCTTCCGGCTGCCATCTTCGTCAACAAACTGGGCGCCCAACCTGCCCGGCAAGTTAAAATCGAGCTGTAGCGTACCACACTGCCACACGCGATTGAGACAATCGCGCAAAGAAAATTCGATTTTAGGACCATAAAATGCCCCTTCGCCCGGTTGCAGTGTCCATTCCAGCCCCGTTGAGTCAAGTGCGGCTTCCAGACCCGCTTCCGCTTGATCCCAGAGGTGGGACTCACCCATGAAGTCTTCCGGACGAGTCGAGAGCTTAAGCTCCACTTCGTCAAACCCGAGCGCCTCATAAACCTGAAGGGTCAAGGCGATAAATGCTTCGGCCTCTGCCTGAATCTGGCCTTCCGTACAGAATATATGCGCATCATCCTGGGTAAAACCCCGTACGCGCATCAAGCCGTGCAAGGAGCCTGAAGGCTCGTTACGGTGACAGCTGCCAAATTCCGCCAAACGCAGCGGTAGGTCGCGGTAGCTTTTTAGCCCTTGATTGAACACCTGTACATGACACGGGCAGTTCATCGGCTTTACCGCATACTCTCGCTTTTCCGATTCCGTGGTGAACATCAGCTCACTGTAGTGGCCCCAATGGCCTGATTTTTTCCACAACGATAAATCGACCACTTGGGGTGTTCTGATTTCCTGGTAGCCATGTTCACGTTGGATGCGACGCATGTAATCTTCCAATGCCTGATACATCGTCCAGCCATTGGGATGCCAGAACACCATGCCCGGCGCTTCTTCCTGCAGATGGAATAGATCCATCTTGCGCGCCAATTTACGGTGATCACGCTTTTCGGCTTCTTCGAGACGCTTCAGGTAGGCATTGAGCTGTTTTTTATCACTCCAGGCCGTCCCATAAAGGCGGGTCAGCATCGGCTTGGAAGCATCGCCACGCCAATAGGCACCCGCCAGCTTGGTCAACTTGAACGCTTTCAGGTGCCGGGTGTTGGGCACATGGGGGCCGCGACACATATCGGTATATTCTTCATGATGATACAGCCGGATCGAAGCACCTTCCGGGATAGCACGAACAATTTCCTGTTTATAAGGCTCATCGCGATGCAAGAAAGTCAACATCGCCTTGTCACGATCAACGTACTCACGCACTACATCGTATTCGCGCTCGATCAACGCTTTCATGCGCTTTTCGATCGTTTCCATATCGTCCGGAGTGACCGAGCTCCCAAAATCGATATCGTAATAGAAGCCGTCATCGATTGTCGGGCCAATAGCCATCTTGGCATCAGGGAAAAGCTGCTTGACCGCATGGCCGATCAAGTGAGCGCAGGAATGACGAATAATTTCCAGCCCTTCTGGATCACGTGCCGTCACGATCGCCACACTGGCATCGCGCTCAATGAGATCAGCGGCGTCTACCAGATTGCCATCAATCTTGCCTGCCACGCAGGCCTTGGCCAAACCAGGGCCAATGGACTCAGCAAGCTGCATGATGGAAACAGGGGCATCAAACGTTTTCTGGCTACCGTCCGGCAGCGTTACGATGGGCATTCGATAATTCCTTGAGCGCAGTGGTGATCCATACCAAGGATCACATTTCGCTATCAATGGTCGTTAAGAGGATAAAACAGTGCTAAATAGCGCTGGCTAGCCTAACAGATGCGCCTAACAGGAAAAACTGAAAGACACAAAAAAGGAGGCCTTTCGGCCTCCTCTTTCATGCGGTGCATGAACGGCAACATTCAATCTGCCGCTACATACGAATAAGCGTTTTGCTTAGTTCCACTCATCCAATTCAACGCGACGGTTGCGTGCGCGACCTTCATCGGTTTCGTTGGTTGCGATAGGACGCTCTTCACCATAACCGACCGCCATCATGCGATCTGCGTTAACGCCGCGCTGAGCCATATAGCTAGCGACAGATTCGGCACGACGCTGTGAGAGTTCCTTGTTGTATTGGGCAGAACCCATGGAGTCAGTGTGACCTTCGATACGCACACGTACACCGGGATTGTTAGCCAGACGCTCAGCGACATCATCGAGCACTTCACGTGCATTAAGTGTCAACTGGGCGGAATCAAACTCGAAATTCACGTTTTCCAGTACAACGCTTTCCGGGCAACCCAATGCGTTCACTTCCACACCGGCCGGGGTATTCGGGCACTGGTCACGGTAATCAGCCACACCGTCGTTGTCAGAATCCAGCGGGCAACCTTGGGCGTTCACTTCAACGCCGGCGGGAGTACCCGGACACTGGTCACGATAATCGGGCACACCGTCATTGTCGGAATCCAGCGGACAGCCTTCTGCGTCCACTGCCACACCTGCCGGTACTTCGCCGTAGCTCGGGCATTGCGGAGCAACTGCCGCAGGCGTGGTGTCAGCACACAGCATAGCGCCGATGGTAGCGCCAGCAGTGGCACCGATAGCAGCACCAGTATCTTCATCTGAGGAACTGCTGGTGGCATAGCCAATACCGCCGCCGATCACACTGCCCGCCAGACCACATACCATGGGATGCTGGTACCAGCTACGGTCACTGCTAGCACCCGCAGCACCTTGGCCAGACGCTTGAGTGCCAGTATTGGCGCAGCCGGATAGACCGACAACCAAAGCGGAACCGAGTAGCAAGCCAGTTGTTGATTTTTTCATGTATAAAACTCCTTCTTCATTTAATGCTGACATGACCGACAGGGAAAACTCCAGCCATCCAGTATGTATGCTAGAACCCAGCTCTTCTAAATAAAAGCTATTTGCACGGAACCTGTGGTTCAAGGGCACAGTCTACATGGGAAACTGCGGATTGCGTTACTTCCATCGGAAAACAACTCGTACTTTCGACGTTTTCTGTCACATGCTATCTGGCACCCATCGCAAAAAATTAAATCCAATTGACTATTAAAATAGTCCTTATCATGAATTTATACCAAGTTTATAAACAGGTTATTTATAAATTAAAGTTAATTTTCAGTGAGCAGCGTTTGACCCTTCCTGACGCCATTCCTTAACCGCCGCCGCCGCCGCCAGTACGCTTGGACGCATTTCGTTTTCGATTTCCAATCGTTGTTTATCTTCTTGCATACGTTCACGTGGTGTTAGCTGTTTGCGGGCTGAATGTGTCTTGAGATGCTGAGTTCGGTTATACATCTCCGCAAATGCACGAAACCTTTCCTGTTCAGCCAAGCTTGGATCTATAATTTCCAAAAGCACCTTACACCGCCAGGCCCCTTCAGTGATTTCCACCTGTTCTTGTAACAGTGCTCCGATGACCCAATCGAGATTTTCCAGGCTATTATCCTGGGCCCGCCGATCCTCCTCCTGACGATACCTATCGCGGCGCTTCACTTCCCTCCGTAAGGTAAATGCATAGGCGGTCAAGGCGATCACTATCACCAAGCCCAGCCCAAGTAATATCAGGGTAATGGTTGTATTCATTGGAATACCTTTCCTCCAGCGGCAGCGTGAAATTGCAAGCCAGCATTTGCTTGACGACAATTGTACACGCCACCCAGACAGCCACCAAATCCCAATAAGTTTTGGCTACCACGCAACCAGCCCAGTGTAATGATCCAATAGCAACACACCAAATACCCCAAGCAAATAACGAATCGAGAACCAGAAAGCCGCCAAAGGCGCCTTTGGATCATCACCTCGCCATACCTTCCAGTTCCAGTACATGAAACGGCCATTCAACAGTGCAATACCTGCCAGATAAAGCCCCCCGCTCATGCCGATGACAAAGGGCAATAAGGTGACGCCTACCGTCAACCAGCCATATAACCACACCTGCAACCGCGTGAATGCCAGCCCGTGAGTCACCGGCAACATGGGAATCCCCGCTCGGGCATAGTCATCGCATTTATGTATCGCCAAGGCCCAGAAATGCGGTGGTGTCCAGGCAAAAATGATCAACAGAAGCAATAGCGGTTCAGGTCCAAGCTGGCCGGTAATAGCCGTCCACCCAAGTAATGGTGGTGCGGCACCGGCAACGCCTCCAATAACAATATTCTGGGGTGTGGCACGCTTGAGAAAAGCGGTATAGATCAGTGCATAGCCAATCAGGGAGGCAAAGGTCAGCATCGCCGTCAAGGCGTTGACCTGCCAAGCCAGAAGGCCCACACCCGCTCCAGATAGGGTTATTGCCCAAGTGAGCCCGACGCTTACTGGAAGCCTTTTACTCGCTATTGGTCGATGCGAGGTACGTGACATCAAGGCGTCCAGACGCCGATCGACAATATGATTGAAGGCAGCGGCTCCGCAGGAGGTAAGCCCGATACCCATCAAACCAAACACAACATTGCTGATAGGCGGAATCCCTGGCGTTGCCAGCGCCATACCCACCAGGGAACAGACCAGCATGACCGCTACCACCCGAAACTTGCACAACCCCAGCAAGTCTCGCCATCCCCATGCCGTCGTCGAAAATGCCGACGTTTGCAGTGTCATTGCCCCATTACGCATTGGCATGGCTTGCCCCCTTGATTGCTGTTATATCTTCTTCCCATCCAGCTGAATGGCGCCACGTCCAGAACGCAGCTACCAGACCTAACGTCAACGCTATGGCGCCGGCGGTATGTAATAGCGCCAGCCATAGCGGCAACCCAAGTAGCACATTGGCCACGCCCAACCCGCCCTGCACGAAATAAACCACCGCTAGACCAAATAACACGGAGCGCAAAGATGCTTGCTGTCGATAACGCAACCAAAGCGTCAAAAGGGCAATTCCCAACAGCACAGCTCCTAACCGATGCGCCATGTGAATCGCCGTACGTGCATCAGCATGTAATTGGCCATGGAGATAGTTCGGCCCTACGGTCTGAGTCAGATGGAAGCCTTCGCTAATATCCATTTCCGGCCACCACTGGCCGTTGCAGCTCGGAAACCCTTGACAGGCAATACCTGCATAATTGCTTGAGACCCAGCCTCCCAGCGCCAGCTGCATGACCAGTATCGCCGCAGCTCCCAGCCATAAGCCATTCACCCGCCTGGGTGGCGAATGTGGAAGTTCTATCGCAAATCGTCGCAACCTCAAGTGTAGCCAAAGAAAAATAACCAAGACACTCAAGCCGCCCAACAGATGCAACGTCACTACCTGAGGCCACAGCTGCAATGTCACTGTGAATGCACCAAAGGCACCTTGAAGGAGGATCACTACCAGCAGTGCGATACTTAGCCGCCATGGGTACTGCCGCCCATGACGTAAACGCCACCCAAGCGCGACCACTGCCAAGACCACGACACCCAAGAGAGTCGCGATATAGCGATGAATCATTTCCATCCAGGCCTTGAAAGGTTCCAGTGGAGTCTCGGGGTGGCGCAAGGCAGCATAGCCGGTGTCAGGCACCACCAGTTTTCCGTAACATCCCGGCCAGTCCGGGCAACCTAGACCGGCATCGACCAAGCGTGTCCATGCGCCAACCAGTATCACGATGGCAGTAAAGACCGTACCCGCTAATGTCAGCCGCAAAAGCCATCTCAAACGAGAGTCTGGAAGGTGACTTGCCATTAGTATTCGTCCTTTTGCCGCCGCTCATGGATTTTGTTCAATAATCTGGATTTACGCGCAACAAATGCTTGATGTCCTTGAGTACGTCAGCCGCTTGTGTGCCACCATTGAATGCCAAGACCGGATGACCTTGCGGGTCGAGAATCCATATATCTCCCTCCTTTACCCAGCCGGGACGTGCTTGCCAGTCTCGCACTTTTTCACCGGGCAACGCCTCGAAGGCACCTCCAATCCGCAGGCGACTGACACGCACGGCTTCACGCCCCAGCGCCCGATGCAGCCGCCACCATTGGTCCGCTTGGGCAGCACAGTCTGCCTGGCAATCAAATGCCAATATCCAGGTTTCGGGGCTATTCTCTTCTGGAGTTTCAGGGGCCGTGCTTTCAAGGGCTATTTTTTCAAGGGCCATTTCTTCAGGAACTGATTCTTGCGTTTTTGAATACGCTACGCCTTCTAGAGGCCAGTCTGAAAGCGGTGGAATTTCCGGATTCAGAGTCCCGTGCGCGGTGCGTTGCTCGGGTATACCCAACCGCCACTCCACCATGCCCCAGGCCGCCACCATGGGTAACAGAAACACGCTGATCAAGAGTACGAGCTTGAATTTTTGCCGTCCCGCTTTGCTCAATTTTTTCATGACGCCCGCTCCCTTTATTGTGTTTGTTGATGTCGGCCATCGCGCTGCAAACGGCGTCCTCCGAGGAACATGACAACCGCTGCCGCCAGCGCCAGTCCCCACCATTGCACGGCATAGCCGAAATGCCGACTGGGTGGCATTACGTTAGGTTTCCACCAGCTATCCAGGACGCCGGGGCCTTCTTCCAGATGCAACCAGCCCTGATAGGCAAATTCACCCAGTGAAGACCATGCTTCAAGGCGAATCTGCTGTAGTCGTTGTTGTTCGGCATTGGGACCGAATAAAGGGCCCCGATCGCCCGCTGCCTGCCAACGACCACGAACGTCTACAGGCCCGCTGGGTGTCGTCGTTTCCGGCGTTGCTCGGCTAGGGCCGGTTTCCAGAAACCCTCGCTGCATCAACCAGAGGCGTCCTTGCTCATCTCGTAAAGGCGTCAATACCGCAACACCCAGACGCCGGCCAAGAATACGGTTATCCAGGAACAAGGTATGCTCCGCCAGATAGTCGCCCGTTAACGTGACCCAGGCACCGTCACTGGGTGAAGCGACTGGATTGACCAATGCAGGGGCAGCCTCTCGCTGTGCTATCGCATTTTGCTTGTCAGTGGCTCTTTCCCACTGCCATAGTCCCAGAGCTACTCCCGTTATCACAATCAATGACCAAAAAATGCACCATCCCCCTAGACGCCAGCCAGTTTTCGAGGAAACCGTCATGTTACTCAAAGTATCCATTGCTCTTGTCTTTTTCGCCATGGTGATCAGCCTAGGTGCAGGTGCGGGCTTTCTATTACGTGATGACTTAGCTTCTCGACGCTTGCTGTCCTCATTGAAATGGCGTATCGGTCTTGGATGCTTGTTGGTAGGTCTGCTGTTATACGGCTTCCTGTCGGGTCAACTAGGTTAGGCGCTAGATGACGTACACGAAAATGAACAGCCCGATCCATACCACATCCACGAAATGCCAATACCAGGAAGCAGCTTCGAAAGCGAAGTGGTTTTCCTTTGCAAAATGGCCCTGATGCACACGGACAAGTATTACCGCCAGGATAATCGTCCCCACTATTACGTGGACCCCATGAAACCCGGTGAGAATGAAAAAGGTAGCACCGAAAATGCCGGCTTCAAGGGTGATACCGTAATGTGCATAGGCTTCGTAATACTCAAGCCCCTGGATCAGGATAAAACACAGGCCAAGAAGCACCGTACCTGTCAGCCAGTTACGACATACCTTGCGATGGCCTTCTTTCAACGCCTCATGCGCCACGGTCAAGGTAATACTGGAAGTCACCAATATCAGCGTATTGACCAACGGCAACTGCCACGGACTGAAGGTTCCTCTCGGGCCTACAACAGCATCACCCGGCGGGTTCATCAACGGCCATTGGGGCACGAAATCAGGCCATAGCAAGGCAGAAACACCTTTCTCCCCTTCGCCGCCAAGCCAAGGCACGGCAAAGGTGCGGATATAGAACAAGGCACCGAAAAAGGCCGCGAAAAACATCACCTCGGAAAAAATGAACCATCCCATGCCCCAGCGAAATGAACGGTCCATCTGGGTATCGTAGAGTCCCCCGCGTGACTCTCGCACCACATCGCGAAACCAGAATCCCATGACTGAAAGAATGCCCACCAGGCCTACCAGCATGATCACACTACTGGCGTCATAGACCAGCTGCATGCCGATACCGAACATCATTATCCCCAGCGCAACTGAGCCCAGTACGGGCCACCGGCTGGTCGCAGGAACGTAATAAGTGCCACCGCTCATATCGTGCCTCCCGCATGCTGCGTTTGCTGGCTGGATAACTGGCTGACCTTGTTCTTGACCGGGTATAGGGTGTAAACCAGCGTGATAGTGGAGATCTCCGCAGGCAGTTCATGAGTGAGCTGGAATACCAACGGTATCGTCAATTTCTCACCGGCCTGGAGCTTTTGTTCGGCAAAGCAGAAGCAGCTCATCTTGCGCAAGTGGGGTGATGCTTCCGAAGGCGAGACACTGGGTACCGCCCGTCCCCAGTTAGACTGGTCACTTTGATTGCTGAACGTAAAATCCACTTCCGTCGGCTGGCCAGGGTGAACGCGAACTTGCTGGGTTTCCACGTCCATTTTCCACGGCAAACCCGCACTACCGCGGGTAATGAACTGCACGGTGACATAGCGCGATTCATCTACATTTTCATGCACAAATGCCTGCGCCGTTGTATCCACCTTTCCGTTGAGCCCTGTAATGCGACAAAAAACGTCGTACAGCGGCACCAGTGCAAACGCAAACGCGAACATGCCCACTAGCGCCGCAATGCTTCTCCCTACCGTTCGCCGAATGCCTACCCTCTGCTCGGAAATTTGTTGTTGTTCATTATTCATATCGCCACCTCATACCTGTAGGTTTGGCCATGATTCAGAGGGTCGGGCGCTTAAAATCAGGCGGGGTCTCAAAAGTATGCAAGGGAGCTGGGCTGGGTACTGTCCATTCGAGATCCCATGCGCCTTCCCATGCTTGCGCAGGGGCCTTCTTGCCACCACGAACGCAGAGCACCACAACCAAAACAAATAACAGCTGAGAAAAACCGAAAAGAAAGGCCCCAATGCTGGAAAGCATATTGAAGTCGGCAAACTGCAGGGCATAGTCCGGGATTCGCCGGGGCATTCCGGCAAGTCCGGCGAAGTGCATGGGAAAGAACGTCAGGTTGACCCCGATCACGGAAAGCCAGAAGTGCCATTGAGCTAAGCGCTCATTAGGGTAATGGCCCGTCCATTTGGGCAGCCAGTAATAAGCCGCCGCCATGATCGCAAACACCGCCCCAGGCACCAGAACGTAATGAAAGTGCGCCACCACAAAATAGGTATCGTGATATTGAAAATCCGCGGGAGAAATAGCCAGCATCAAGCCGGAAAAGCCTCCAATAGTGAACAACACCACAAATGCCAACGAGAACAACATGGGGGATTCAAAACTGATCGAGCCGCGAAATAAAGTGGTGATCCAGTTGAATATCTTCACCCCGGTGGGAACAGCGATCAGCATGGTGGAGTACATGAAAAACAGTTCGGCTGCCAGTGGCAGCCCCACCACGAACATGTGATGTGCCCACACCATGAACGACAGCAAGGCGATCGAGGCAGTCGCATACACCATCGAGGGATAGCCGAACAGCGGTTTGCGCGCGAAGGTCGGAATAATCACCGAGACGATACCGAAGGCCGGCAGAATCATTATGTACACTTCAGGATGGCCGAAAAACCAGAACAGGTGCTGGAAAAGCACTGGGTCACCGCCCCCAGCCGCACTAAAAAAACTGGTCCCGAAGTTGATGTCCATCAGCATCATGGTGATGACCCCTGCCAATACCGGCATGACGGCAATCAACAGAAAAGCGGTGATCAGCCAGGTCCACACGAATAGCGGCATGTCCATCATGCGCATGCCCGGTGCACGCATATTCAGGATGGTGGCGATAATATTGATCGCCCCCAGTATCGAACTGATACCGGCAATATGCAGCGCTAGAATGAAAAAGGTCGTTGAGGGGGGAGCATAGGTGGTGGAAAGCGGCGCATAAAATGTCCAACCGAAATTCGGACCACCTCCAGGCATGAAAAGAGTGGAGAGCAATAATGTAAAGGCTACCGGCAACAACCAGAAACTGAAATTATTCAGTCGCGGCAATGCCATGTCAGGCGCTCCAATCTGCAACGGAATCATCCAGTTAGCCAAGCCGGTAAAAGCCGGCATTACCGCGGCGAACACCATGATCAACCCATGCATGGTAGTCATTTGATTGAAAAATTCAGGATTGACCAATTGCAGGCCTGGCTGGAAGAGTTCCGCTCGTATCACCAGTGCGAAAATCCCACCAATGAAGAACATGATCAGGGAAAAGATCAAATACAGGGAACCAATCTCTTTATGATTGGTGGTCAATAACCAGCGCAGGATACCGCGCGGCGGCGCATGATGCGCTGGAGCCTGGCTCCCGGCCACAGTGGTCACACTGTGCTCCAGGGGATGAGTCGGAGGTAACTTAGGCGCCATGGAACTCTCCAGAAATTGTCTTTTTTGGAATAGAGAAAGCTCGTCATCAATATAACGAAACGTTATTCAGCAATACGCTTGGCTATATCGCCGGGTTGTACGCTGTCGCCTGTATCGTTGCCCCAGGCATTACGCGTGTAGGTGACTACCGACGCCAACTCCACCGGATTCAGCGTGTTACGAAATGACGGCATGGCCGTACCGGAAACACCATCGATCACGGTCTGCGCATGCCATTCGAGATCCTCGATCAACCTTTCGTTACCCGCCAATGCCGGAAATGCCGGGGGCGCGCCTTGGCCTTCACTTTGGTGGCAGGAGGCACAGATCGACTCGAAGACTGTTTCGCCTCGAGCCATCAGCTCTTGCATCTCCCATTCACGATCGACCCCTAAAGCTTCCTGCTCCATGGCTTCCTTACGCTCTAGCATCCATTCATCGAATTCCGCTTCCTCCATGGCGTGCACCACGATCGGCATGAACCCATGGTCGATGCCACATAATTCCGCGCATTGTCCCCGGTAAACTCCCGGTTCATTGATATTCACCCAGTTTTCATTAATGAACCCGGGGATCGTATCTTGCTTGACGGCCAGCTCCGGCACCCACCAGGAATGGATGACATCATCGGAGGTCATAAGAAAACGTATCTTGCGATTGATGGGTAGCACGAGCGGCTCGTCCACCTCCTGAAGATAGTGCTCACCGAACCCTTCTTCACCGGAGATCTGAGCCCTTGGCGTACTCATGTTGGAAGTGAAAGCCACCTCTTCGCCCAGGTATTCATAGCGCCAGCGCCATTGCTGGCCGATGATCATGACATCCAGGTCGGCCTCGGAGGTATCGTACATCTTGGTTAATGTCGCCGTGGCTGGCACAGCTATACCCACCAAGATCAGCAAAGGAATGGTCGTCCAGAAGATTTCAACGGTGGTGTGCTCATGGAAATTGGCTGCTTTGGCTCCCTTGGAGTGCCGATAGCGAAACAAGGAATAGAACATCGCCCCAAAGACCACGGCGCCGATGACCACACATATCCAGAAGATGGTCATATGCAAGCCGTAAATCTCGCCACTGACGTCGGTGACACCACGCGGCATGTTCCAGCCGTTGGCATGCACCGGAGTGGTGCTCAGGAAAACGTTGCTACTGACGATCCAACGCCACAGTGATCGCATGGATACCTCCGCAGTTATTGTTATTATTACTCACTTTTAAATTAGGTCAGGGATATATGATTTAATAGCAGTATAGAAACCTTAAGCCATTCGTCACCTTCAACATAGGTTTCGCTCTCAACGCTTTTCATCGCGCCACCCATATCGCCAACCCAGCCAGGCCTACCACGAAGATTATCGCCAGAATTACCGCCGTAATAATGAACCCCCATGGACTAGAGGCGCTAAAATCCTTACGTCGTTGTTCTTCTTTTTGTACCCCTAGAAAAGCAGCTAGCACAGATTTTATCAAGCCCCACATGAACTTCTCCTTATACTTCACCACGAAACTTTCAATTCATTACAGAAGCTCTTCTTTTCATCAAAATAGCCGTTATATCGCTTTATTCACTGCATCCATTGACTATACTGAATACAGAACCCTTTTCCTTGAATCAGTCCACACTTTTCACTGGGATTAATTAACACACTTTTCACTGGGATTAATTAATAAGGAGGCTCAAAATGGCCACTCAAAAGACTGACAAAAAGCTCAATACTCCCTTCGGTGAGGGTTTCCCAACCAATCAGGCCGGCATGGAGTGGTGGAGCCAGCAAATGCTGCAAAGCTGCGTTCCCCTGATAAAAATGCAAGAAACCTGGCTAAAAAGCCTCACTCAAGCTATGGAGGTGGAAACAGAATTTCTGCACACCTTAGCGGAAAGTGGCGAAAAGCTGTCTCAGTGTTTCACTGCCGACGACGGGCCGCCATCGCATGAAGAGATAGCTGACTGTTATCAACACATGCTCAACACCATGAAAGAAGCTCACTACAATCGAATGAGCAAGGTTGCTGAATTGACCACCGATTTTCGACGTCAGCTGTGGGATGAAATCTAACCGGACATCCAAAGCCACAAACCCGGGTTCATAGAACAACCGCCGCCCGACTGGATCTTAGGCGGCGGTTTCTCTAGATGCTTACCAAGACAGCACCTCACCATTGCTGTGCCAGAAGCCCCCAGTGGTCTCAAGGCTGAGTGCTTCGACACGTTCTGCAATCCCGGCGGCCGCCTCTTCCGGGGTGATCATGCCCCCGAAATTCACCATGCGAGTCTTCACGTAGCCTGGGTGCAACTGAGCCACGGCGATCCCTTGTGGCGCGAGATCCGCCGCCAGCGACTTGCCAAAGGCAATGAACTACCTCCAGCTAAAGCAAGGAGGTTTCCAGTCTACCCTGACGGGTCGACCTTTGTTGTAGAAAGCGTCGCTGCCTCAGCGTGAGACAAATGAAGACTGCCCGAAGTCTCGGGGCTTATTCCAGACGTCTCGACCGTCGAGACGTGGGAGGCTGCCAAACTGGCCAGACCGTCCTCTCGGCTTTCTGATTTTTTACCTGATGGCCGTTCGCCCACCAGGGGAAGATCACTCTCCAGGTGCTTCTTACGTCGTCTTGCACTGGTCTTGCGCGGTTTTGCCTTAGCCGCAAACGCTCCGCTCTTGATGTCTCTGACGCCTCGCTTGGCGATATTGCGGGCGGAATTCTCGTCCGCATTGGCCTTGAGGCCGCATGCCAGGCAATGAAACCCGGCTTGAGTGGGCCGCTCGGTGTTGCGGCTGCCACAGGCATGACACTCCTTCGAGGTGTACGCCGGATTGATCTTGAGAAAGCCCTTGTTCCGGGCATTGGCCTTGTATTTGATCAGGGTGTATATCTGCCCCAGGCCGACATTGCTCAGGCTGCGGTTAAGCCCGGACTTGGCCCTTGCCCCATTTTTAAGAGTCTGGCGGCCTTGGGTTTTCTTCTTCGCCCGCCTGGTCATCGCCTTGAGTTTGAGGTCTTCCACACAGATGATCTCACCTGACGTTTCCACGACGTTCCGCGACACGCGATGCGCGAAATTCCGGCGCAGTCGACGAATCTTGCCATGCAGGGTGGCGATCTGGTTGGCGAGATGACGCTGATTGTTCGACGCGCAGCGCCTGGACTTATTGCCATTGCGACGTTTCTTGCCACTGAGGGCTGCCTGGAGCCGCTTGATCCGGTCGTTATGCCGCCGAAGCTGGCGCTTTTCTTCCGGGGTGTAGTCGAAGATCGCGCCATTGCAGGCCTGAAGGGGGCGAGCAACACCGCCGTCCAGGCCGGTGATATAGCCCAGCAGCTTGTCGTCATCGAGGTACGCAACGTCGTTGAGTAGCGCCTCGTTGTCAGGGTGGGTCTGACCATCATCCAGTGAGCCGGAGAATGAGAAGCTACGCCCCTGACGGCTGATGATGAACTGCTTGCTCAGTGACGCAGACGAATAAGGCACGGTGATAGAAAACAGCTTTGTGCGCTTCCGGGTTGCCGAGTCATAGATCGTCACCTGGGTCTTGTCGTTTGCGACAGGCTGAAGATCAAACAATTCCTTGGTGATGATACAGCTACGTTTCTTGTTTCGGCCTTTGACCTTGGGAAACTTGGAAATCCCTTTTCGGGCGGCTTCCGCATCGGTATAGGCCGAGCTGGCGGTGTTACGCAGGATTTGAACGGGGATGTCTTTCAGGAAGGCAACGTCAGGGTCTTGCTTGATCGGGGCGTACGCCTGGTTAATCTCGGCCCCTCGGCCTTGCGCCAGCAAGTCACGATACTCGCGCACCTTATAATTACGCAGCACATTCGCGCCACCTATCCATTGAGCAAAGGCGGTCGCCTGTCGTGAAGACAGGCGATCCGAAATGCTTAATGAAAAACCGCGCTGCGCCATAAGGGACCCGGTTGCATAAACAGGACAATAATTCTAGGCTAGCGCCATCCCCCTAATGAGTCAAGACTATGAGTGGCGAATATCCTTGGAGAACTGGCAGGTCATGTGTTTACCGACTTCACTACCACCTTGTCTTTGTCCCGAAATATCGGCGTGATGTCTTCACCGAGTCGATGTTGATCCGTTTGGACGCGGTGTTGCGCGAAACCTGTGAGCAAATGCAGGGTGAATTGATCGAGTTTAACGGCAAGGCCGACCATCTCCACCTGCTGGTCATCTGCCCGCCGCAGAAAGCCCTGTCTCACTTTATCGGCAAGCTCAAAGGCAAGAGTGCTTACGTGATACGCAAGGCGTTTGCACAAGACATCGCCGACAAACTCTGGGGCAGCCAGTTCTGGTCACCGTCCTACTGCGCCGTCAGTTGTGGGGGCGCACCGCTGGATATCGTGACGCAGTACATCACCGACCAGCAACGCCCCACCTCCGAGAAAGGTGAACAACAATCGCGGCGGCTACGCCGCCGATAGCGGCCTTCCCTGGCCGAGCCGGCTTGACTCGAAGCTAAAGCAACCGAGATTGCGCCGGGGTTGGTTCAAAGCGATAGAGGCCGCTGAGTTCCTCGACCATGGAAAAAAATTAGTTTTATTATTTATTTACCAATGGTTCGGACAGTTTTAAAGAAAGCCTGATGCTCAGATAATGGGGTCTCTCACAACATCACCACCCGAGCACAGGCTTTCATGGAAATAGTCAATACAGTCTTGCAGCAGATGTCCAGTCTCAAAAAGCCCCAGCGGTGCTTTATTCGCGTCCTGTTGCCCCTGCTGATGTGTTTGCGAGGTCGTGCCAACTTTCGCAATCTCAGCCGTTACAGTGATTACCATGAGAAGACCTTTTCGCGCTGGTATCGGCGTGCGTTTGATTTCACCGAGTTCAATCGCCTGAGCTTGCTGCCACTCAGTGAAGACACGGCCGTCACCCTGGTGGCCGCCACGGATTGTAGCTTCATTCCTAAAAGCGGCCGGCATACCGAAGGGCTGGGTCAGTTCTATAGTGGCGGCACAGGCAGGGCCGAACGGGGGCTGGAAATATCCACGCTGGCCGTAGTGAACGTGACGGAAAATACGGCGTATCACCTGTCCACACGACAAACGATGGATCGTCCCGACGGTGAACAGTCGCGCGTGGACCGCTATCTTCACCACCTTCAGCAGGATCGTGCGTCACTCCCGCCACAGGTGCGTTATCTCGTGGCGGACGGCTATTACAGTAAAACCCGCTACCTCCAGGGTGTCGTGGCAACGGGGTTACATCAGATCGGCAAGCTGCGTCATGACGCCAATCTGCGTTGGCTGTATCAGGGAGAACAGAAACCCCGAGGGCGCAAGCGTCTTTATGATGGAAAAGTGAGCGTTGATGACGTGAGCCGATGGACGCTGGCAGGCAACATGGAGGCGACACAGGTGTATACCGCTATAGTGAACAGCCCGCATTTCAAACGCGATCTACGGGTGGTGTATCTGGTAAAGCGCGCTGGCGGCAAAGTGAAAACAGCCTTGTTATTTTCGACGGATACGTCGCTGGAGGCCATGACCTTGGTGACGTACTACAAGGCGCGTTTTCAGATTGAGTTTCTGTTTCGCGATGCCAAGCAGTGTCTGGGTCTGAACGACTGTCAGGCGCGAAAGGAACAAGCGCTACATTTCCATTTCAACGCCTCAATGACGGCGCTGAACCTACTCAAACTTGAAGATCGGCAGCATCAACCAAGCGGTCAACGGGTGATTTCGATTGCCCGCTGGAGAACCCGCAAAGCCAAAGCGCACCTGCTGGAACGCTTTTCTTCCTACTTGGGTCTGGACTTCAATGACATAAAATCCCGACCCGACTTTGATGAGATGTGCCATTACGGCGCTATTGCGTCATGAAACAGTCCGAACCATTGTGAGAAAGGAGTGAGAAAGATATGGGAAAGGGTGGCGCAACAGCCACCGGCTATTACAGGCGCAGGTCGACGGATTCTTTCGGAAGCACAAACTTGAGGTCGTAAAGCACATGTTCGGACCTGCCCCATGCCCGAATGTCTCCAACCCTGAGTTCGCGGAACTCCCGGTGGGCAACGGCCAAGATGATGGCGTCATAGGCATCGTTCTCCGGCCATTCGACCAAGCGTATTCCATATTCTCGCTCGGCATCGGCCTTGTTCGCCTGGGGGTCGTAGACCTCCGGCACCACACCGTAATCGCCAAGTCCGGCCAGGATATCCACCACGCGTGTGTTGCGCAGGTCCGGGCAGTTCTCCTTGAAGGTCAGGCCCATCACCAGAACCCGAGCGCCTTGCACTTGTAGCCGACGCTTGATCATCTGCTTGATCAATTGCCCAGCTACATAAGCACCCATTCCGTCGTTGATGCGCCGCCCGGAGAGAATCACCTCGGGGTGATAACCCACCTGCTGAGCACGGTGGGTCAGGTAGTAGGGGTCCACGCCGATGCAATGCCCACCTACCAGACCCGGACGAAACGGCAGGAAATTCCACTTGCTACCGGCCGCCTCCAGCACTTCCTCGGTGTCGATCCCTAGCCGGTTGAATATCACCGCCAACTCATTGATCAGTGCAATGTTAAGGTCGCGCTGGGTGTTCTCGATCACCTTGGCGGCCTCAGCGACCTGGATAGAACTGGCAAGATGGGTACCGGCGACAATTACCCGGCGGTAAAGAGAATCCACGAACTCCGCTACTTCCGGCGTGGAACCCGAGGTGACTTTCTTGATGGAAGCGATCCGGTGCTCCTTGTCACCCGGGTTGATACGTTCAGGACTGTAACCGGCGAAGAAATCCCGGTTGAAGGCCAGCCCCGAGACTCGTTCGATGACCGGAATGCAGTCCATCTCGGTGGCGCCGGGATAGACGGTCGATTCATAGATCACCACATCTCCCATGCCCACCACCTGACCCACCGTCTCGCTGGCCTTTATCAAGCAGGTAAGATCCGGACATCGGGATGCATCGATGGGCGTAGGCACGGTAACGATATAGACGTTGCAGTCGTGCAGCACCTCGATGTCATTCGAAAAGTGCAGCTGTGTGGCTGCGGCCAGCAGCACCGGCTCCACCTCCTGGGTAAGGTCGATCCCGTTGCGTAAATCGCCAATCCGCTGGGTGTTGATATCGAAGCCAACCGTCGGCAGTATCTTTCCGAACTCCACGGCCAGTGGCAGCCCGACATAGCCCAGACCGATCACCCCCAGGCGCACGTTCTCTATGTTCAGCATCGTCTCATTCCTTGCATGACAATGGATTGGCCCGATTCAGGTCATGGACTTCACGCAAACAGCCAAGCGCCGCCTCAATCACGATGCGCTCATCGAACTCCTCCTCGATGCGCACTCGCGCTGCCTTCCCTGCTGCCTGCAGTTCCGCCCGGGGCATGGCAATGCATGTCTCCATGCACTGGGCCAACGAATCAGCACTCTTTACCTCGCACAGCCAACCTGTCTTGCCGGCCACTACCGCCTGTCTGCACCCCGGGGCATCAGACACGATGGCAGGCCGTCCCATGGCGGCGGCTTCCAGCACGGTCCTCGGCATCCCCTCTCGATAGGAAGGCAGCACCAGCACATGCGACTGCTTGAGGAAGGGCCGAACGTCGCCCTGCTCGCCTAACACCTCGATTACGCCCTCTGCCTGCCAGTGCTGTACCTCGGCTTCGGTAATCGCGGTACAGTTGCTGGCCCCATGGGGGCCGATCAGCCAGAAGCGGCAATCGGGGTAAACGGCACGCACCTGCCCCGCCGCCTGCACAAACTCACGCACGCCCTTGTCGCCCAGCAGACGAGCGATCATCACGAAGGTAAAGGGGGTGGGGTTAGGAAGCGGCGAGAAGGTAAAGCGTGAGGTATCCATGCCGGAGCCCGGCAGCACAGTAGTGGGCGTCGTGCGAAGCAGGCCATGGTTCAGGAACAGGTCATGATCTTCCTGGTTCTGGAAGAACACCCGCCGCGCCCCACGGTTAGCGAGGCCATAGAGCGAGCGCACCCGGCGAAACAACCAGCTGTCGTGCAGGAAGGCGGTGCCCAGCCCCGAAATGTTGTTGGCATAGGGAATGCCCAATAGCCGACAGGCCAACCCGGAATAGATATTGGCCTTGACCGTGAAGTTGAAGACAAAGGCGGGCTTGAGGCGACGCAGACTATTGGCCAGGGTCACCAGGCTGTGGCTCTCGCCCAGCAGCCGTGTGCCCTTGCCTTCCATGGGCAGCGGCACATGTTCGATACCCAGTTCCTCCGCCAACCGGAGGGAATAGGCATCCTCCGGGGCCAGCGCCACCACATGATAGCCGGCGCCACGCAGCGCCTCGATCGTCCCGCGGCGAAAGTTATAGAGGTACCAGGAGGTGTTGGAGACCAATACCACCACTTCCTGGCGGGAAAACTCTCGGCGCTTTTCGTAGTAGGTCATTGTGATGCCTTCCTGGCTATCGTGACTTAATTCCTTCCTCTGCCCTCACGCCAACCACACCAGCTGATACGGCAACCAAGCCTCGGAATGTGCAGCAAACTCGAGCCACACCAGCAACACCGCCGCATAATAGGCGACCACGCTGAGTACAATCACTGTCGACCAGCGTGCATCCGAGCTAATCAGCGGAAGCCGTGCGAATACGAAGATTTGGAGGGGGATCAGATAAAGGGCGACACGGTCGGTGGCGGTGGAAGACATAATCACCAGCGGGATGCAGGCGATGGCCAGCACCGAGAGCCACCACCACAGGCGTCGCTCGTCTTCATTGAGTTGCAAATATCGGTGCAGCACCAGATAAAGCCCTGCAGGTACGGCATTCATCAGTACACGGATCAGCCCACCCTCGGACTGATAATCGGCCTCGACGTAATTGGCCCAGAGCTGGTCGGCAGAATCCAGCAGGAACAGGTAACCGCCAATCAGCGTGGCCGTTCCCGCCCAGGCCACGGAAATGAGCCGGCTCTGGCTGGCCGCCAACCCTGCCACCGGCAGCTGTAGTGGCATAGTGAATTTGGCCACCTGATTTTGAGTGTATGATTACTCACATAGAAAGTCAGGTGCAGATGATGACGAAGAAGAGAACGTTCAGTCCGGAATTTCGCTTGGAGGCGGCCCAGCTCGTGGTCGATCAGGGTTACACGCTGAAGGCGGCGTGTGACGCCATGGGAGTGGGTAAATCCACCATGGAGTACTGGGTTCGCCAGCTTCGCTCCGAACGAGTGGGGAACACACCGAAAGGCGACGCTTTGACACCCGAACAGCGTGAGATTCAGGAGTTGAGACGCAAATTACGGCGGGTGGAGGAAGAAAAGGAAATATTAAAAAAGGCTACCGCTCTCTTGATGTCGGACTCCCTGAGCAATTCTCGATAATCGAGCGACTTGAAGAGAGCTATGCGGTGCAACACTTGTGTCAGGTGTTCGGGGTACACCGCAGTAGCTATCGGGCCTGGCGTGACCGGGACAGAACTCCCTGTGATTCTGAGCAAAAGCTTCAGGACCAGGTTATCGAGGCGCACACAGCCAGCAATGGCTCAGCCGGGGCCCGCACCATTGCCAGCATGGTGACTCAGGCGGGAACGCCACTGAGTCGTTACCGCGCTGGCAGGCGAATGAAACAGTTGGGGCTAGTGAGCACGCAACCGCCGAGTCACGCCTACAAGAAAGCGGACCAGCCACACCTTGATATCCCGAACCATCTCGACCGGGCATTCGATGTGCAGGCGCCTAACCAGGTTTGGACGGGAGATATTACGTTTATCTGGACAGGGGCCCGCTGGGCTTATCTGGCGATTGTGATTGACTTGTTTTCCCGTAAACCCGTTGGTTGGGCAATGTCCTTATCGCCGAATACGGAGTTGGTGAAGAAGGCCCTGACCATTGCCTATGAATCACGTGGGGAGCCACCGGGAATTCTGTTTCACTCCGATCAGGGGTGCCAGTACACCAGCCTGAGATTCCGTCAGCAACTCTGGCGATATCAGATGAAGCAGAGTCTCAGCCGCCGAGGAAATTGCTGGGACAACGCCCCGACAGAGCGGTTCTTCAGGAGTTTGAAAACGGAATGGGTACCGGAAACCGGGTATGTGTGTTTTGCCTCGGCAAAGCAGTCGATCACAGGCTATATGATCGGTTATTACAGCGCGCTGCGGCCGCATAAGCACAACGACGGACTGCCGCCTAACGTGGCAGAGCAGGCCTACTGGAAAACTCAAAAGACGGTGGCCTAAAACACTTGACCACTACATCTTCCCATGATGGGTCGAAAGGATTGGCTTTAGCCTTAATCTTTGTGTGCCGCCGAATGTTTATGTCTGACGCCACCTGAAGGCGCAGCCATTTCTGCGATCCATCCCAATGTTTCTCT
>NZ_QPIJ01000026.1 GCF_003336665.1 Vreelandella rituensis
CCACCTCCGAGCAAGGTGAACAACAATCGCGGCGGCTACGCCGCCGATAGCGGCCTTCCCTGGCCGAGCCGGCTTGACTCGAAGCTAAAGCAACCGAGATTGCGCCGGGGTTGGTTCAACACAGGGCGGCACGTCGCTCAGGACGGTTGCCCATCTTGCCAAGTCGCGCTTGTAGCTTGGAAAGCCTGTCCTTTTCGCTTGTCGCGGCGGCGTCCAGAACCGTGTGGGCCCAGCCGGGTAGATCGGGGGCGAGGCGGTAATATACCCACTGCCCTTCGCGTTCATCGAGCAATAGCCCGCAGTTACGCAACTGCGCAAGATGCCGCGATACCTTAGGCTGGGATTCCTGCAGCACATGGGTCATTTCACAGACGCAAAGCTGTTCTTCGTGACGAATCAACAAAGTCAGCATCAAGCGAGTTTCGTCGCTCAGACATTTAAAAAAACGAAAGGTGGTTACCACGCGGAGGGTTCTCCTGCCTCATCAAGGGCCAACAGCCAGAAACAATAATCTACGCGAAGCGGGCATGGCTCGGTAGTCACTTGACCGTTTCTATCGTTAGTCATTTGAAAGTTATTTATCGATAGTCATTTGAAATTTATTTTCAGGGATTCGGAAACAGCTTTTTCGGCACCCAATAAAGGTATCCCACCATGCCGAGCAACTCGACCAACGATTGAAACACCACCACGATCACGGCCATTTCGAAACCCGCGGGCAAGGCCAAGGCGATGGGTAACACCACGAAGGAATTGCGCGTCCCCAAGCTGAACGCCAGCACTCGTCCCTGCGCGACAGGCAAGCGGAAAAGCCACGCCAACCCCCTCGCAAGTAGCCCGGCGCCCAGCAAGAAGAGGCCAAAAACCAGCGCCAAGCGAGGTAGCTGTGTCACTGCTTCCAGGACAGTACTCACCTGAGTCAAGGCGATGATTCCCACCACCACCCCCAGCAGCGGCACCGGCAGCCAGCCCAGCCGTGCCAGCCATTTTGCTCGTTCAGCGCTTCGTTCAGAGTGTCGTCCAGCCGCCGCCCAGCGCTGCGTCAAGAACGCCAACCCCAGGGGCACCAGGATCACTAGCGCAAACGCTTGAAAGCTATCTCCCAGGGCGACGTCCAACGCACTATCACTCCCGACTAACCATCCCAGGTAAAACGGTAGCAACATCAGCTGAAGCAGAAGGCTCAGGGGAGCGAAGGCAATCGCATGCCGGGCATCTCCTCCGCCCAACTGGCTGAACGTGATGAACCAATCGGTGCAAGGCACCAGCAATACCAACCCCACACCGAGGCGCAAGGCGGGGTCGTCCGGTACCAGCCACAAAAGTATCGCAACCCCCAATGGCAGGCACACAAAATTGCCCATTAGAGCGGCCGCGAAAAAATTGCGGTCCCTGAAGGCAGCGGCCAATCGAATCAAGGGAATCTGGCTAAAAGTGGCGTAGAGCAAGGCAGCCAGCAACGGCCATAACAAGGCGTCGAAAGCGTCAGGCACATGATAGACAGCACCAAAAGACAACCCGACAGCAATGGCGAGAAGATAAACGATAACTTGGTAACGTTCGAGAAGTGCCAGGGGCATCACATCAGAAAAGCGGGGTTATCACGGAAGGGACATGCATTTCACGTTGGCTCCTCGAGCAGGACTCGAACCTGCGACCCAATGATTAACAGTCATTTGCTCTACCAACTGAGCTATCGAGGAATCATGCTGACGTGAACTGAACTTGCAATGACGCGACTTACAGAGAGATACGGTGTTTGGCTCCTCGAGCAGGACTCGAACCTGCGACCCAATGATTAACAGTCATTTGCTCTACCAACTGAGCTATCGAGGAACAATGATACCCGCATTATGTGCTATTGAAACTGGCTCCCCGAGCAGGACTCGAACCTGCGACCCAATGATTAACAGTCATTTGCTCTACCAACTGAGCTATCGGGGATCTGCCTTAAGCACGGTGCGTAGTATACGTATTGTAGCCTGAGGGTCAAGCCTGATTGACCTCGAATGCTGGCCCCCTATCGCCCCTGTCCGTATAATAACGGATCTCCATATCAGTGGCCAAACCAAGCCACCCGAATCCTGGTTGACGGCCTGCTGCCAAAAGCAGGCAAATTCATCATTCGTCCCCCGACGATCCACAGACGACAGGTACCGATGGCGAAGAAGCTCTTCATCAAAACGCACGGCTGCCAAATGAACGAGTACGATTCCTCCCGTATGGCGGATCTGCTCGGCGTATCGCATCAGCTTGAGTTGACCGATAACGAGCGCGAAGCCGATGTCATTCTGCTGAACACATGCTCGATTCGTGAAAAAGCTCAGGAAAAGGTTTTTCACCAACTGGGGCGCTGGAAAAAGCTCAAGGACGCCAATCCGGATCTAGTAATCGGTGTGGGCGGCTGCGTGGCCAGCCAGGAAGGCGAGGCACTGCGCAAGCGTGCCCCTCACGTGGACATGGTCTTCGGCCCGCAAACCCTGCACCGAGTGCCTTCCATGCTCGACGCTCGGCGCAACAATCAAATCGCCGCTGTGGATGTCACCTTCCCCGAAATCGAAAAATTCGACCATTTGCCCAAGCCCTCTTCCGATGGGGCCACGGCATTCGTCTCGGTGATGGAAGGCTGTTCCAAGTATTGCACCTTCTGCGTGGTGCCCTATACCCGCGGCGAAGAAGTCTCGCGTCCCTTTGAAGCAGTCATGGATGAAATCATTCACCTGGCCGACCAGGGCGTGCGCGAGATCAATCTCCTCGGCCAGAACGTGAATGCCTATTGTGGCGAGAATCTTGTCGGTGATGAAATCGATCTTGCCGAACTGATCGGGTGCGTCGCCGCCGTCGATGGCATCGACCGGGTACGCTTCACCACCTCCCATCCGGTGGAATTCACCGACAGCTTGATAGACGCTTATGGCGAGATCCCCGAACTGGTCAGCCACTTGCATCTACCGGTGCAATCCGGCTCCGACCGTATCCTGAGCGCGATGAAACGCGGCCACACTGCTGAAGAGTACATCGACAAGATGGAGCGTATCCGCGAGCAGCGTCCGGATATCAGCTTTTCGTCGGACTTCATCATCGGCTTCCCCGGAGAAACCGAAGAGGATTTCGAAGCGACCATGGATCTGATTCATCGTATCGGTTTCGATCACTCCTTCAGCTTCGTGTATTCCGCACGCCCCGGCACCCCGGCCGCGGCATTGCCGGACGAGACCCCGGAAAGTGTCAAGAAGCAGCGACTGGCGATTCTGCAGGACCGCATTATTCAGCAAAGCATGCAGATAAGCCGGCGCATGGTGGGTAGCATTCAGCGCGTACTGGTGAGCGGCTTTTCTCCACGCGATCCGGGGCAGCTTTCCGGACGCACGGAAAACAACCGCGTGGTCAATTTTCGCGCCGCCAATCCGACCGAACTGATCGGTTATTTTGTCGATGTGGAAATTACCGAGGCATTGCCCAACTCATTGCGGGGGGAGCTTGCCTCTCCTGAGCGCTATTGATCGATCAGCATGATTGCCCCGGCACCCGCCGGGGCAGTAAGCTGAGCGTCACATACACCAACTTACGGGTTTCCTTGTCTTGAGCCAGCCATCTACCCAGGCCAACCGCATTATTACCCTAAGCCTTGAGCCCAACGATCCCCAGCGCCTTGCCGGGCTGTGCGGCCAACAGGACGAGCATCTCAAGCTTATTGAAAGCCGCTTGAATGTCACCCTACGCAACCGCGGCAATATCTTTCAGCTGGCGGGTCCCGCCAATCGCATCAAGGCTGCGGCCAACGTCCTTGAGCACCTCTATCGCGAAACGGGCGCCGAAGAGCTTTCGCCCGACACCGTCCACCTGTTTTTACAGGAGTCCGGGCTTGAAGCTCTGGGGGATGAAGAGTCCCCCGAAGATAGCGATGAAGTGGTATTGCGTACCCCACGGACCATGATCAAGCCGCGCGGCCTCAATCAGCAACGTTACGTGCAAAGTGTCCGAGCTCACGACATCAATTTCGGTATTGGGCCAGCGGGCACCGGCAAGACCTACCTGGCCGTTGCCGCGGCGGTGGAGTCTCTCAATCAGCAGGAAGTGCGGCGTATTCTTCTGGTTCGCCCGGCGGTCGAAGCCGGCGAAAAACTGGGCTTTCTGCCCGGCGATCTGGCCCAGAAGATCGATCCCTACCTGCGCCCGCTGTATGACGCCCTATATGAAATGATCGGCTTTGAGCAGGTCGCCAAGCTCATCGAACGGCAAATTATCGAGATTGCTCCCCTTGCTTATATGCGCGGGCGCACGCTCAACAACGCCTTTATCATTCTGGATGAGAGTCAGAACACCACTCCCGAACAGATGAAGATGTTTCTGACACGGATCGGTTTCGGCTCCACAGCGGTGATCACCGGCGATGTCACCCAGGTCGACCTGCCGCGTGGCCAGCGTTCGGGACTCATTCAAGTGCTGGATGTGCTCAAGGACACGCCGGGAATCGGGGTGACGCATTTTGCCGCCAAGGATGTGGTACGTCATCCTCTGGTGCAACGCATCATCGAAGCCTACGATATGTTCGAATCCCAGCAGGAAGTCGAAGAACGTGCCCGTGACGATGCTCGTCGAGAAGAGCGTGAAGCACGGCTCCAGGCGCGTGATAACAGACAGTCCGGAGCTTCTCGCGAATGAGCGATATAGACCCAGGACGGAACGCGGCCCCAGTGGACCGCGAAATTGTGGTGGATCGTCAAATTGCTTGCGCCGAGCAATCACCTGCCTCGGCGCTGCCCACTGACGATCAGCTCACCCAATGGGTGAGCGCCGTGCTTGAGCGCCATCCCGATGAGCCACGCGGCGAGCTGACCATCCGTTTTGTCGAAGACGACGAGAGCCGTGAGCTTAATCACACCTATCGTGACCGGAACAAACCCACCAACGTTCTCTCCTTTCTGTTTGAAAGCCCACCGGAAATTGATTTGCCGTTGCTTGGAGATCTGGTGATTTGCCCTGCCGTAGTCGATAGTGAAGCGAGTGAACAACACAAGACGCCGGTACATCATTACGCGCACATGGTGATTCATGGCACCTTGCATTTACTGGGCTACGATCATATTGAAGACGCCCAAGCCGAGGTCATGGAACAGCAGGAGCGCGATATTCTGGCTACGCTGGGAATTCCAGACCCTTATAGCACCGAGGATGGCGGGAGCTTCCCTCCTGACGATCCAGGGCACTGAGAGCGTATTCCAGCTCTCCAGCCCATGACTCGCACGCCCGCAGACAAAGACAAGAGAACCGACGCATGAGCGAAGACCGATCGAGCAATTTAACGCAAAAATCCTGGCTCGAAAAATTCTTTGGCGCCCTTACCGGAGACAACGAAGAACCCAGTTCTCGCGATGAGCTGATGGAGTTTCTTCGCCACACCGCCAGTCGGTTGAAGCTCGACCAGGACGCCATGATGATCATCGAGGGCGCCCTGCAGATCAGCGACCAACAGGTGCGTGAGATTCTGATACCCCGCTCACAGGTCAATGCCATCACCTTGGATCAAACCAGCGATGGCTATCTTCCGCTAATCCATGAAACCGGGCATTCACGTTACCCGGTTATCGGTGAAAACCTTGATGACATCAAAGGGATTCTGCTGGTCAAGGATCTCTTGCCGTTACTTTCCCAGACGCAGGAACAGCGCGATAACTTTCAGCTATCCGATGTGCTCCGTCCGGCCATGTTCATCCCTGAATCCAAGCGCCTGAACAGTTTGCTCAAGGAATTTCGTGACACGCATAACCACATGGCTATCGTGGTGGATGAGTACGGTGGGACTGCCGGCATCATCACCATCGAAGACATTCTGGAACAGATCGTGGGCGATATTGAAGATGAGCACGATATCGACGAAGAAGAGGATATTCGTGAACTGGAGAACGGCCGCTACGCCATTCGTGCCCTGACCCCGATAGAAGATTTCAACGAACGTTTCGGCACCAATTTTTCCGATGATGAGTTCGATACCCTTGGCGGTCTGGTCATGCAGCAATTCGGTCACCTTCCCCGCCGTGACGAACATGCTTCCTTCGGTGGCTGGCACTTTACCGTTCTCAATGCCGACAACCGCCGAATCCGGCTTCTCGAAGCTCAGCGTGATTCCCCCTCTCAACGCGAGGATTAAACCTCTCGATGATCAGCTAACTCACCGCTTACCCACGTAACGTCTGGTATGGAGGCACATGTCGCGCTCTGCTGCTTTTTTCACCTCGTCTGACTCCCGCGGCCTTAATCCCGGCCTTAGCCAAGTGCTCAACTACGTTGCAGCCTTGATAGCCGGAGGCTTCACTACCCTGACCGCTTCGCCTTTCGAGCTGTGGTGGCTGGCGCCTGTCGCCGCCGGACTGATGCATGCAGGCGTGCATAGCCTCACCCCCGGCCAGGCCGCCTTCAAGGGGTGGTTATATGGTGTGGCACTGTTTGGGTCCGGGGCATCCTGGGTCTATGTCTCGATCCATGATTACGGTTATACCGGGGTGCCGTTGGCGGTATTTCTCACCCTGCTCTTCGTGGGTTGTCTGGCCTTGTTCTTCGCGGCCACGTTCTGGTTGTATCGGCGCCTGACCCGCCCACGTTGGGCGGTGCTATCTTTCGCTGGCGCCTGGGTACTAGGCGAGGTCCTGCGTACTTACCTGTTTACCGGCTTTCCCTGGTTACTGCTGGGCACTGGTCTCGTGGACTCTCCACTCGCCCCCTGGGCACCGGTAGGCGGTGTCTACCTGCTTTCTTTAATGGCCGCACTTAGCGGCGCCTTAGGCGTCGAACTGCTTCGGGCACGCTGGTGGGCGCTGGCACCCTTGGCAATAATATGGCTTGTACCTTTCGCCTTGCCCAGCCAGTGGACAACCCCTGGGCCCGAGCCCGTCCGTGTCGCCCTGCTGCAAGGCAACTTGCCTCAGTTGATCAAATGGACGCCGGAAGGCCAGCGTGTCGCCGCCAATACCTACAGTGATTTGACCCGCGACCTTGATGACGACATCGACTTGGTACTATGGCCGGAAACCGCCTTACCCATGATGGAGACCCAGGCACGACCGGTACTCGAACGAGTACAGGCCAATCTTGCTCCCGAAACGGCACTGGTAACCGGCATCGTACAGCGCACCGCAGAGGATCGTTATTACAACAGCATGATCGGCGTGGGCAATACGCAAGGCAGTTATCAGAAAGAGCATCTTGTGCCTTTTGGTGAATACCTACCGTTGGAAAGCGTGCTGCGTGGTGCAATTGATTTCTTCAATCTGCCCATGTCGAGCTTCACTGCCGGCGATGCTGACCAGGCCCCCATGCAGGCTGCCGGGCTCAAACTGGGCAATGCGATCTGTTATGAAATCATTTATCCACAACTGGTTGCCAATCGCGCACGTGACAGTGACATACTGGTCACGGTTTCCAATGACACCTGGTTCGGCGCTTCCATCGGGCCACTCCAGCACTTGCAGATGGCCCGTTTGAGAGCCTTGGAAAACGGGCGTTACGTTATTCGTGCCACCAGTAACGGCATCACCGCCATTATCGACCCCCAAGGCAAACTTCTGTCACGGGCACCGCAGTTTGAAACCGCCGTCCTGGTCGGCGATGTTCATGCCATGCATGGCATGACGCCCTTCACGCGGCTGGGCAGTTGGCCAGCGTGGCTATTGGCCACTCTCATGATGATACCGGGCCTGGCCTTTTTCGAGAGCAAAAAGCTCGCCAAGCGCAAGAGCTGAAAAAAACAGAAAGGGCGATGAAAATCGCCCTTTCTGTTTTGCCAGAGTGGTATTTCTACTTCTCGACACTCTGCTCCTGTTTTTTGGTGCTTTGTTTTTCAACACCCTGCTTTTCGGGGCCTTGTTTTTCAGGGCTCTGCTTTACGGTGCTCGGCTTTTCCGCATCCTGCTTTTCAGGGCCTTGTTTTTCAGGGCTCGGCTTTACGGTGCTCGGCTTTTCCGCATCCTGCTTTTCAGGGCCTTGTTTTTCAGGGCTCGGCTTTACGGTGCTCGGCTTTTCTACAGCGGGAGTGGCTTTTTTCATACCCGGCTTGGCAGCACCGGCTGTGGTTTTTTCGCTAACCGGGGCCTTTTGCTGTTGAGCTTCTTGCTTTTGGGACACTTGCTTTGGTGGCGAAGAAGACCGCTCCTTGGACTTGGACTGCGAAGATGCTGCCTTTTTCCCTTCAGCTGGCTGTTGAGCTTTTGCCGGCGCCTCTTCCTTCACGACTTCTCCCAACACTTCAGGAATAGTCTGTTGCACATAGCGCCCAGGCGCCGGTTCGATGATAGTCAGTTCGCCTTCACCAGGCTGGCGTGCGGGTACCATTTTCTCTGGGTCGGCATAGCCGTTTGAGGTTACCCACTGCTGCCAATGCGGCCACCAGGACCCTTCGTTGAAGTCGGCATTTTCCAGCCAGGTCTCATGAGACTCAGGCAAGTCGTCATTGGTCCAGAAGCCGTACTTGTTCTTGTGGGGCGGGTTGACGATGCCCGCAATGTGCCCGGAGCCTCCCAGCACAAAGGTAGTCGGACCCTTGGGTAACAAGGCACCGTAATAGGTACTGTTCCAACGGGCGATATGGTCTTCTTTCGTCGATACAAAATAGCTTGGCGTGGAAATCTTGCGCAAATCTATCTTGACCCCATCAAGCTCGATCCCGCCCGGCTCTACCAATCGATTTTCCAGGTACATATGGCGCAGATACCAAGCATGCGTACCTGCCGGCAAGTTGGTGCCGTCAGTGTTCCAATACAGGAGGTCAAAGGCCGCGGGCTTTTGTCCTTTCAAGTAATTCATTACATAAAACGACCAGAACAAGTCGTTTTCACGCAACAGATTGAAGGTATACGCCATCGAGCGGCCATCCAGGTAGCCCTTCTCTTCCAGGATCTTCTCGATACCGCTTAAGGCCCTTTCATTGAGGAAGACACCGAGCTCACCTGGATCACGAAAGTCCTGCAGCGTGGCCATGTAAGTCACTGACTTGACTTTTCTTCCTCTATGGGTACTGGTCAGGTAGGCCAAGGCTGAAGCCGCTAACGTGCCCCCGATACAGTAACTAAGAAGATTCACTGACTTTTCGCCAGTGGCTTCCTCGATCGCCTCGATGGCTTCAATCAGACCCATCTGCATGTAATCGGCCCAGGTGAGGTCACGCTGCTCGGGGCCAGGATTACGCCAGGAAATCAAAAATACCGTGTGACCTTGCTCGACCATCCACTTGACCAAGGAGTTGTCTTGGCGCAGATCGAGAATGTAATACTTGTTGATCCAGGGCGGCACTATCAGCAGTGGCGTCTTGAACGTTTTTCCCGTAGTTGGCGTATATTGAATCAGTTGGATTAGTTCATTTTCATACACTACCGCCCCGGGCGTCACGGCAATATTATCGCCGATCTTGAACGCCTCGCGATCGGTCATGCGCACATTGATTCCAGCCGCGGAATTGGCCAGATCCTCGCGTAGGCGTGTCAGCCCATCAATCAGGTTTTGCCCCCGCGTTTCCATGGTAAGCCGCATGACTTCAGGATTGGTGGTGACGAAGTTGGTCGGCGCCATGGCATTGACCAATTGGCGCGAATAAAACTCCAGGTCGCGTCTTTGCTTATCGTCCAGACCGTCCAGCTTCTTGACCAATTCTTCGACGGTCTGAGAAAACAGTAGATATTGCTGCATGATCGCCAGGTACTGAGGGTCTTTCAACCATGCCTCATCGCTGAAGCGGCGATCACCCTTGCCCGGAATTATCAGCGGCTCGACGTCTTCACCCGCCATCGCTCGCATGCTCTGCTGCCATAGCAACCACTGATCCTGTGCCAGACGAGCCTGGGTTTGCCATAACAGCACGGGATTTTGCATCAAAGAGTAAGCACCGGCCTTGAAGCTCTCACGCATATCCTTGAGAACGGAACTGTCACCTTGGCTAGGCTCCATTCGGGTCAGAAAATCCTGCATTAAACCTTGATATTGCTCACCAATTTCTTTGAGCTGTACATTCCAGGCGGTTAAATCAGCCTGTGATGCAGTATCCCACCCTGGCTGCATACCCTATCTCCCCTAGCATGTCATGGCGTGCGGTATTACGCCGAGGCAACTTGACCTGTCATTCGCATAACATGTCATTAACATGAAACAATGCGCGGCGCTTTATGCATGCGCCGCGATATGACAAGGCTCAACTCTTACGTGAGCCTTGGCTGGTGGACTTGGCGGGCTGTTCGCTTTTGCCGGATTGCTGCTCCCCTTTGGCGGCAGCATTGGCTTGATCAGTCATTTTCTGACCCGCCTCACTGAACAGTTTTTCCATTTCAGACTTGAACTGGAGACTCATTTCGCCCATGGCACGAGCATCTTCCTGCATCTGCTGAGAGAGCTCATTCATCATTTCCGCTTGACGCGTGCCGAAATCGCGCATGCTTTCAGCATCTTCAATTTCCGTGGCACTACGAATACGGTCCGTTCCCATTTGACTGTAACGTTTCATGGCTTCCAGCTGGTACTGGGTCATCTTTTCCATGTTATTGAGCATCAGCGAATTTAGCTTGCGCATCGGCTCGAATAGCTGGCGTGTCTGATTGTTGAATGCTTCCGTCATTTTATCTTGCATGGTGCCTCCTTCTTTTTATCAGTATTACCGTTTGCCAGCATCTAGCTGGCAATCTACAAGGCCAACCCCTCGGACCAGCCTCTATCATCGAAACTTGCTCTTCAAACTCAAACTTGTTGTTGAAACTTGTTCTTGATAATCGGTCTCGAAAAGAAACTCACTTTTAAAAATACTGCAACCAAGCAACTTGTTGCGCTGCAAAAAGATTAGTAGGTCACTTATGACTTTGCAATAGCGCTAAGGTTTACTTTATCTGCACCTTCGTCCGTCCTTCTAAGATCAGGGGCTTCGCTTACTACGCGATGATGCCGCTGCCGGCTTAGGTTTTTCATTGGCCTTGGCACTGTGCGCGCCACTCGCATCTCCCGTAGCGCCACTTTCGGATGATGAACGCCTGTCGGTTGAAGAACTCCGGGAAGCGTGGCCAGAGGTTTGCCTGCTTTGGGTACTGACATTTTCATTGTCGGAGCTTTCAGCCTTTGAGCCATAGCTGCTCGCTCCTGCCTTTTTCAACATGTCCATCATCATCTGTTGGTAGGTGCCAAAGCTGGCCATCCCCTGAGACAGACCCTGCTGCAGGGCGGGCTGCTGCATGAAGGGCCGCATCAAACTCATCGGGTCATAACCTTCCACGCCCGATTCCATTTGTTGCTGGATCTGCTCCAGTAGGCTTTGCTGAAATGCCTCCACATTCGGCAACCCCAAGGCCTGACGAAATTCATCAGGAGTGAGATCGAACTCAACATTGATCTTCATGGCCAGCTCCTTAAACCTATAATCAAAGTGTAGCAGTATCCGCTAACAACGAAAGTTGGCTCGTTCCTATCTCGAGTACTGTTCTTTTTATCTCAAGCTCTTTCTATTTCAAATACTGTTCCAAACGTGGCGTATCCACGCTTACCTCAGCATTTTGGGCGCGATGACGCAACCAATGATCCATCAACGTAAGCGCCATCATCGCTTCGGCAATCGGTGTGGCACGAATACCCACGCAAGGATCGTGGCGGCCTTTGGTGATCACGTCTATCGCCTGGCCCTGCACATCGATCGAACGGCCCGGCGTGGTGATGCTGGAGGTGGGTTTGAGCGCCAGCCTTGCAACGAGGGACTGGCCCGTGGAGATTCCGCCCAACACGCCACCCGCATGATTGGAAAGGAATCCATCCGGTGTCATTTCATCGCGGTGTTCACTTCCTCGCTGGCTGACGCAGGCAAACCCGGCCCCTATCTCCACTCCTTTTACCGCATTGATGCTCATCAAACCGTGCGCCAGATCAGCATCCAGGCGATCGAACACCGGTTCACCCAACCCCACCGGCACCCCCTCGGCAATCACGGTGATTTCCGCACCTACCGAGTCCTGATCGCGGCGCAGCTGGTCCATGAACGCTTCAAGCTCCGCGACTTTTTCCGGGTCTGGGCAGAAGAAAGCATTGTCATGCACCGCCTCCCAGCTCTTGAATTCGATAGGCAAGGGGCCGAGCTGGCTCATGTAGCCACGCACCTGAACCCCCTTGGCGACCAGGAATTTCTTGGCAATGGCGCCAGCGGCAACACGCATGGCGGTTTCCCGGGCGCTGGAGCGGCCTCCTCCGCGATAATCGCGAACCCCATATTTATGGTGGTAGGTATAGTCGGCATGCGCCGGGCGGAACTGATCCTTGATCTTGGAATAGTCCTTGGAGCGCTGGTCGGTATTCTCGATCAACAGACCAATCGGGCAACCGGTGGTAACGCCTTCGAACACCCCGGAAAGAATACGTACCTGATCCGGCTCTTGGCGTTGGGTGGTGTGGCGTGAGCTACCCGGACGACGACGGTCGAGATCGTATTGCAGATCGGCTTCACTCAGTTCCATTCCTGGCGGGCAACCATCCACAATGGCACCCAGTGCCGGGCCATGGCTTTCGCCGAATGTAGTCACCGTAAACAACTTGCCGAAGGTATTGCCTGACATCTGGGTTATTTCCCTTGTGTGAAAGACGCCGCATGGGCGTCGAGTTCAGCGGCGCTCAAGGCAAATACGCCCTGGCCGCCACGCTCGAATTCCAGCCATATGAAAGGCACCTCGGGAAAGGCGGCCTCTAGGTGGTGATCGGAGTTGCCGACCTCAACGATCAGCCAGCCGTTCTCGGTAAGGTGCTCGGGAGCTTCACGCAAAATACGCCGCACGATATTCAGGCCGTCGTTGCCGGCGCCTAATGCCAATGCCGGCTCGTGTTGAAATTCTGCCGGCATGGTTCGCAAATCACGCGCATCAACATAGGGCGGGTTGGAGACAATCAAGTCGTAACGTTGACCCTCCAGCCCCGAAAACACATCCGACGCCACCGCTCTGACTCTTTCTCCTACATCGTGGCGGGTGATATTGCGGCGGGCCACGGCCAGTGCATCCTGGCTGATATCGGCCAGATCCACTTCGCAACCAGGCAGGTGCAAGGCAGTGGCTATGCCGATACAGCCCGAGCCGGCACACAGGTCCAGCACCCGAGCCGGCGGTTGCTCAGGAAACCAGGCTTCGAAACCGTCTTCGATCAGCTCGGCGATGGGCGAGCGTGGAATCAGCACGCGCTCATCCACATCAAAGGGGAAGCCGGCGAAAAACGCTTCCCCGAGTAGATACGGCAATGGACGCCGACTAGTGATACGCTCTCTCGCCAGCGCCACGATCCGCCGACGCTCCGTCATCAACAGGCGAGCTTCCAGTACCGCAGGGTCGACATCCCAAGGCAAGTGCAGCGCTCCCAGGGTCAATGCTACTGCTTCATCCCAGGCCGAGGCTGTGCCATGCCCGTAATGCAAGCCGGCCAGATGAAACTCGCTGGCGAGCCAGCGTAGGTAATCACGTAGGGTAATCAAGTCAGCGGTGATGTCAGCCTCGTCCAGATTCAACGTGGAGACAGCGGACCTGCCGATGCCTCGAGGTTCAGCCCTAGTATCGGCACTGGAAGAAACCGTCTCGGAAGAAGCAGTATCGGAAGAGACAGTACCGGAGGTGTCATATCCGGAAGAAATGGAATCGGAAGGCGCGGCCACGGGATATCCTGCGTTGCAAAAGTCGAGGGTAAACGCTCGCTCTCCCAAGGGGAGATGAACGATGAGAGCTGCAATGATTGTACCTTTCACGCTGCCCGGTTCACAGCTACGCTCAGCCCGCTATACTGAAGTGCCTGACTCAAGTACTTGGCTGAAGCAGTGGACTTAAGTGCTTAGCGGGCGAGTAATTTCATGTTTGTCGCCTAGTTAACCGAATTACCGATATTTCAATCATTACACCAGAGCCTGCCATGACACGCCGCCCCCCTTTATCCGACGATGATGAGATCAATGCCTTTCGTCAGGCATTGCAAGCCGCCGGGGTGCGTCGATTGCCTTCCAACCAGGCCGACCCGGGCAAACCGAAGAAAGATGGCTCGGCACACGCAGTGCGTCGCCAAGCCGCCGTTGAAGCCAATACGCTTCAGGCCAACGGCCGCACCTCCGATGGCCGGGTGGAAGCCGTACGGCCTTCGGAATACCTGGAATTCAGCGTACCCGACCTGCCCTGGCGCACGTTAAACCAGCTCAAGCGCGGTCAGACCCCTTGGCAAGCGGGGCTGGACCTGCACGGTTATACCCTGGAAGAAGCGCGTATCGAGCTGGAAAGCTTCCTGCGTGAATCAGCGGGGCAAGGATTACGCTGCGTACTGGTGGTGCATGGCAAGGCATGGGGCACCACTGCCGATTATCCAGTACTTAAAAGCCACACCAATACCTGGCTTCGCGAATGGCCCCGCGTACTGGCGTTTTGCTCTGCCATCGACATGGACGGCGGTACCGGCGCGGTTTATGTACTGCTGCGCAAGCCAGGACGCTAACGTTCAAGACGTTACCTTCACTTTCGGGATGAACCGTGAAAGCCCCTGTTCGGTCAAATGGCGTCCCAGCCGTATCAGCTCATTCGCGCGATGAAACTCGTAAGCGCCACATACCGTCTTGGGTATTTCAATCAGCATGTCCGGGGAATAGCTGGCTATCTTATACTTGGCCAACGCCGCCTGAGTGACATCGAATGACTCAAAAATCATTGCCAACTTGCTCCACTCACGCTTGCTGCGATCTTCCGGCGTTTCCTCTTTGTCGACTACGCCTCCATCACTGCCTCCCAGCCCTTCCCACAGGCGTTTAGTGGCCTCCCGAGCATCGTTCATCCAGCCCTCGACGGGGTGCATTTTTTCAAGCTCGGCTTCGCTGTCCGGGAAGTCGGTATCCGGCAGTAGATCTTCAAACATCACCGGTTGTGGCGTATGTGCCGTAACGTTGACCGCCACTACGAAGTCCGCTGCATGGGCGGCCTCCACCGGCATCATGGGGAGCGGGTTGAGCAACCCGCCGTCCACCAATACCTGGTCGCCCAGATGCACCGGCGTAATTACACCAGGTACGGCAATCGAGGCGCGAATCGCACGCAATAAAGGACCGCGTTGAAACCAGACTTCACGTTGACGGACCAGGTCCGTGGCGACCGTTGTCAACGGTATAGGCAAGTCTTCAATCAAGACATCACCCACCAAGGATTCAAGCTTGTTCATTATCTTGCTGGCTCGCATGGCGCCCATGGGATTCCAGGTCACATCCACCAGTTTGAGTACATCGAAATAGTCCAGCCCACAGACCCAGTCACGATACGCTGGCAGGTTTCCCGAGGCATAGATACCGCCGATCAACGCTCCCATGGAACACCCCGCCACAGAGATGATTTCATAGCCTCGCTCCTCGAGTACTTCAATCACGCCAATATGAGCATAACCGCGCGCTCCGCCACTGCCCAACACCAGCGCCACCTTGTTTCCTTTTTCGGGAGCCATCAGCTTATCCATGCTCTCTCCTTGCTCAAATGCTTCACGTCGGCAATGCCGTCTGGTGATCGGCTTCGATCACTTCCGTGACCGCATCGACTACCCCTTTTTCCAAGTGTAGGTGATGGCCGCCCTTCATTACGTGGCGGGTTAAATGCTTGACGGCTCGGCGTGCCTGTTGCGCTGACGCGCGCTCTCCCAAAATACCGCTCTCCCCTTCGATCAACAGTACCGGACAGACAATCGCTGCCAGTATCCCGTTCACTTGCTCCGGGCTAAAGCGTACCAATGATGGCTTGAGCAATCGGCTATCGGAACGCAGCCTGACATCGCCCGCTTCTTCTAGCGCCAGATTACGTTCGACCAAGGGTGCTGCGGTATCGAAATCGATTGGCGTGACACCGCCGGCGACACGCGCCGCAATCGCGGTATCAAGATCGGGGTAACGCGGAGGACGAGACAGCGGGCGTCGATGGGAGACAAGCCCTTTGCGCAACTGAGCGGGGGTATCTATCGCCGGCGTGCTCAATGAACCCAAGCCATCGAGCAATATCAGTTTTTCGGTGCGTTCCGGAAAGGCTGCGGCAATCAGGCAAGCGACTGCCGCGCCCATGGAATGGGCCAGCAGCGGTGCACGCTCGACACCCAGCTCCTCCATGGCATCCAACAGGTCGTGGCAATAGTCCCAAAGCGCGTAATCAGCCCCTTCGGGGGCTGATCGGGAAAGCCCATGCCCACGAAAATCCAGGGCGACGATACGCACCCCAAGCCGGGTAGCCAACCTGGGGGCCAGACGGGAAAAGCTGGCGGCATTATCCAGCCAGCCGTGAAGCGCCAGCCAAACGGGTGCCTGGGCATCACCCCAGGCAAGCGCCGCCAAACGCCCCCGACACAAGGTAAGTGGGAGAGGCTCGGGAAACGACATCATCATCAGCACGCTATCCGGTTGTAAAACCTTCAGTATACGGCCTCAAGATGACGAGGCCAGCCTGAAAGCGTTACCATGCGCAGCCAATATATCCCTTCGCCACCGGTGACTCCCATGAAAAAACACCGCGACACCCGCGTTCGTAACCTGGTTTTCCTGATTGCGGTAACCAGCGCCACTGTGGTCGGCTTGTGGTTGGCACGCTAAGCGCGGTTACCGGAAAGCCCGGCTAAACCGGGCAATCCTTTCCAGACTTCTCGTACCAGCTCAAGGTCATTGCGTTCGTCCAGTTCATGAACCACGCTTGCCCGGCCGACGATCAAAGGATCGACACTGCCAAGCCGTGCCACGTCCTTGTTGCGATAAGGCAAGTGATGCAACACATAGCGCATGCCGCTCAAGCGTGCCCGCTTCTTGCAATTCGACTTGAGCACGATCCATGGCGCCTCGGCAGTATCGGTGTAAAAGAACATCGCCTCCTTGGCTCGAGTGTAGTCCTCCCACTTATCGAGCGAGGCGCGATCCACAGGGCTTAACTTCCACTGTTTGAGCGGGTGCACTTCGCGCTCCTTGAAGCGACGGCGCTGCTCTTCCCGGCTCACTGAAAACCAGAACTTGACCAGGTAAATGCCCGAACGCACCAGATTGCGTTCAAACTCCGGCGCTTGGCGAATGAACTCGGCGTACTCTTCGTCGTCACAAAATCCCATCACCCGCTCGACACCGGCCCGGTTGTACCAGGAGCGGTCGAACATGACAATTTCACCCGCCGTGGGAAGGTGCTGAATGTAGCGTTGGAAATACCATTGACCTTTTTCGATATCGGTAGGCTTTTCCAGCGCCACCACCCGAGCGCTGCGCGGGTTCATGTGCTCCATGAAACGTTTGATGGTGCCGCCCTTGCCGGCGGCATCCCGCCCTTCGAACAAGATGACCACCCGCGCTCCGGTTTCCTTGACCCAACGCTGCAGTTTCAGCAGTTCGACCTGGAGGTCATATTTCTGTTTCTCGTAGGTCTTGCGCCGCAGCCGGTTCTTGTAGGGATAGTTGCCATCACGCCAATTTTCCGCCAACTCATCGTCGGAATTGACCCCGGCGGCGGCCTTGGCGGCAACCTCTTCCTGTAGCAAAGCTCTGCGTAGCAATGCGACTTCATCCGGGGCCGCCCCTTCAATCACAGAGGAAAGGTCTTCCGCCAGGCGAGCCAGCTCCTTGCGTGTCCGCTTGGTCTTGGCTTGGCCGGAAATATCCCGTAAAGCGACTTCCAGCGACTCCTTGGCGCCTTCCGTTGCGTTCAATACATCATGTTGCTTGACGCCTGCAGCTGTTAGCTCGGGAGCGATATCGCCCCGCCCCACATCCAGGCGTGATGCCTCTTCACCTGCCAACGCTTTGTGATTAGTATTCTGCTGCGGCATTACGGCTTCCTTTTACATTCAGTAATTTAGTGGTCTCTATTTTGCCACGACACCTGCAGCGTGCGGCAATTTACCTACGTCCAGTGTGACAAAGCTTACTTACCTCGTACTTGATTGGCATCAAGTTGCATGAAAAACCAGGGCCAGGTTTCTCGCTTGCATTTTTTCTGAACTCACCAAGACACTGCACAAAAGTTTCCGTCACCGGATCAGGATTATGAAAACCGCACACTGGATCTCAACGAACATCTGATCAAATAACCGGCGGCGACGTTCTATATGAACGCCACTGGTGACAACATGGAAGCATTGGGTATTCAGGCAGGTGATCTACTGGTGGTAGACCGTTCCGTGGAACCTCGGCCCGGTCATATTCTGGTGGCCCTGGTAGAAGGCGAAGTGATCATGAAATACGCCTGGGCACTGCGTTGCAGCGACCCGAAAGTCTTGCAGAAACATTTTTTCGTGGTAATCGAAGCGTTACACCAGGCGTTGGAACGAGCTGCCGCACGTCGTATAAGCCATATATGCCGCATAAACAGCTCAGGTATAAACCGATGCTTTGGCGGCGGCATCGAGTTGCTGAGCGGTCTGATCGACACCGCGCAGCCACAGCAGCAGCACCGCTCCCAAGGCGACAAAACCGGCTGCCAGCCACAACCCCAGCCCATAATGGCCGGTACGTTCGGCAATCATGCCCGTCAATGCCGGGGCAATGATCTGAGCCGCCCCGTAGGCCAGTGTCATTTGACCCATCAGTCGCGCCGGGCTGGAAGGATAAAGCCTCCCCGCCATGGTCAGCACCAGGCTCACACAGCCCAGGAAGGTACCCCCGTAAAGCACCGCACTCAGCAGCACGCCAAAAAGGCTTGTGGTGAGCGCCGGCAACAGAATGCCCACCACTTGAATCAGCATGGCAAGCACCAAGGCACCCAAGTAACCAATTCGCCGCGCGATCAAGTCCCAGAGCATGACCGCAGGCGCCGCCGCCAAGCCTACCAACGCAAAGACCCAGTTGCCGGTGCCCACCAACGATGGTTCACGCTCCACAATGGTGACAATGAAGGTGGCACTTATCACGTAGCCGTAACCTGCACAGAAGTAGGCGGCCATCATCAAGCGCATGAAAGTGGACGTAGGCGGTGAGTCCTGGCTGGTCTTGTGTTGCGCGGAAGCGGCGCTGACCGGTTCGGGGCGCGGCAACCAGCGCCATGCCGGTATCAGTAACACCACGGCCAGCGCGGCAAATCCCCACCACTGCGCTTGCCAATCAAGCGACAGCTGCACCATGGCTTCAACCGCCAAAGCGGCGACGACGATACCCACCCCGACCCCGGCAAAATGTACACCCAGTTCACCGCGCTGCTGATGACGAATCAACCAGTGCAATATCAACCCGGAAGCCAGCAGCATCGAAGCGGTGCTCGAAAGCCCGGCAAAAAAACGCAACCCCGCCCATACCCAGAAATGCTCGGTCAACGCCATTCCAGCCGTGGTGATCACCGCCAGTATCAAGCCTGCCCGGTAAAGCGTATCTTTCAATTGAATGTTGCGGATGGAGGCGGCAATCACCGCCCCCAACATGTAACCGGAGTAATTGAGCGCCGCCAGCCAGCCACCATCGGCATCCCCAATCCAGGTTTGCTGCTGCATAACCGGCAAGAGCGGTGTGTAGGCAAAACGCGCCACGCCAATACACAGAATCTGACTGAAGATGCCCGCCAGCAATACCTTGAAACGTCGAGAATGAATATCCAACGCCACCATTTTGCCTCTCCTTGAATGCTTTGTGCTTATTATATTCACTATTGATGAACTACCACGCCTAAGCGGCTGCGCCGTTAGACGTGGCTTCACTCGCTCGTTGGCGAGCTTCCAATGTCAACGGGTGATCAATGTGCGTAATTGACATGGGCGTGTCCACAACGCCCTTACCGGCTTTGAGATAGGCGTTGACCCACGCATCACCGATTACTTTTCGCATGATATTCGCGCTACCGTTCACATCAGCATTGATAAGCCGACCTTGGGAGGCACGGTAGAGACCTCGTTTTACTCGCCGTCCACTCAACCGGTATTTTTCCATCCGTCCTTTTTCATAGGCAGGAATCGCATCCAGATATCCAGATCAAGCGCGCTGGCTTTGCTGGTGTATGACTCCTCGATGAGCGTCACGGCAATGCCCATCTCGTCCGCCTTGTAGCGGATCATCTCGATCAGCTTGGCGTGCGGGATGGTGGCGAACGTCTGATTGTTTACCTTTCCGGTATTAACGTTCTGCTTCCAGCCAGGATTGCGGCCGATAATGATGTGGTCCGTTCGAGTGCGAAGACACTCGCTGACAATCCAGTGACTGACTTTATGGAAGTAATCATGCAGGGCGCAATAGCGCTTTCTGACCTTGGATGGAATGTGCTTCTGTTTGCCTTTCTTGGCGAGCCCGGCCTTATTCTTGTTGTACATGGCATTGATCGACTTGATTACCTTGCCCTTGATCAGAACAGGACGATAGTCCGGCTGATTGGAGACGAGAGCTACAAGGTTGTCGATACCGATATCAATGGAAAATGCACGACGCATGTCAAGTAAGGTGGTCGGTGGCGGTAACCTCCTTTTAATAGCCGACTTCAATGCAGAACGATTTGCCCAGTGGAACGATTCGGATGTCCGTGACAATCGCCTTGTCCGCCTTTTCGTTGAACGGTTGATGCTGACAAACCGTGGTCTTGACCGGCTGGAAGCCAACTGTCCTGGCACCGCTCAAGTGGATCATGCCGTCGACTATTTTATAGCCATTGCGATTGACGACATAGGTGCGTGCGCCCTTCGAGTAACCGGGGATTCTCGGACACGCCTGGTACTTGTGAGGGTTGATCTTGAAATCGTCTTTCGCCGCGAGCCAGCTCTTCCAGGCGTCGCCGACTATCTGCGTTATCCGCTGAGCACCGGCGGAGGGGAGTAGCTGATAGACGTCCTTGTGCTCTTTCTTCAGCAGCTTGTCGGCCTGGCTGGCACTGATCGGTGCCTCGGCGAACAGCGCCTGACGCATGTAATAGAGCGTGGCGTTAGCCACTTTTCTCGCGGCCGAACAATACCGATGGCAGGCCAGGTAGTTGGCGTGACCAGGGCGGATCATGATGCGTTCGACGCGACGGACAGGCATGGATTGGCCCACTGTGACAATTGAACTAACATTAGCGGCAAATAATATTAGTGTCAATATCAACGACTACGTTAAGATCGCAACTACATTGTGTTTTTAATCTAAAGCGTCATTTAGTGTTAGTGAGCGCTTATCGGCGAGAGGTGATTACATCGGCGATCATGGATGACCTGGAAATACACATCCGCCGCGTTTGCGAGATGTCCGACGTGGGTGTGCTGGAATTTTCGGGTGAAACGGATCATGTCCATATCCTGCTGGCGCTTCACCCCTCCGTCATGCCAGCCAAGCTGGTCAACAGCATCAAGACCTTGACGAGCCGGCGGATCAGGAAAGACCATTGGGAAACAATCAAGACACAGCTCTGGGGCGAGCGCTTCTGGTCCAGGTCGTACTGCGTGCTCAGCGTGGACGATGGTGCGAACACGGAGATCATCAAGCGCTACATCCAGAACCAGACCTGGCCGTCCTGACGGACAGCGCGCTATCCATCCACGCCCAATGCGTGGCTTGGACGTGGAATTCCGCGCAAAATGTTAAAGACAGCGCTTAAAAAGACGTTTTGTGGCCCAGGGCCACGAGCACTTTTCGCACCCGCTCCTCGGTACTCAACGCCGTAGTGTCTTCCAGTCCGCCGAAATCACCGCGTAGCGCCTTCAGTGCATAGCGCTCAAGATCGATTTCCGAGGAGGTTCGAATGCCTCGCTTACGCAGAATCACAATAGGCGGGCACCACCCCTGCAATGCATGTTGCAGTAGAAACCCCGACACAGCGGCGGGTAGCCACAACCAGCGCCGGTAGCCTGCAGCGGCCAACGTGATGCCTATCAGGTTGAGGGTGGACGCATTGGCCTCAAGCGTGCGCTCTATATCCCACTCTTGTTCGAGCTCATAGAGTCTCTGTTCTATTTTATGAGGATTTTCAGCGAAATAGGCTATATTTTCTTCTGTTTTCTGCTGGATTTCCCGATTGACGCTTTCAGCAGTATTACGCTCTACCCGAGACGTCGTGGACGGCAACATGGTGTCCTCCTTATTGATCCATAATGTCGGTGATGTCAGGTTTTTTCTGCCTACCGCTAACTGGCTTGTGCGGAACTTTCCCCGTGTAAATGCGATAGCCATCTCACTATAGAAGGAGATGGCACAACGCGCTCAGCGTGCCCGGTTTCATTTATATGGATTGCGCTTTGGGGCAGGAAAGGTCACATCGAAGCCCCGGGCATCAAGTTGTCGGATATTGCTCGGGCGTCCCTGGTTGTCAAAATCCACCAGTCCGATGCCCGAGCCATTCCACAGGCGCTCGCCGGCTCTTGCCCGATCAGGGTCGCGGGGATGAATTTCCAGGCGTCGGCGTTTTGTGAACCAGTTAAGCGGAGACCAGGGGGCGTAAAGCCAGCGATTGAGCCGATCAAACCAATCAAGCAGTGTCTTCGGGAAGGCATTCTTGATGCCACTGGAGGTAATCTGCCAAAGCCGGGGCCCCTTCTCGCGCAAACGACGAAGGTAAATGTCATAGACAAAGGAATAATGCACGTCCCCGGAAAGGACCACATAGTTACCCGGGGTACGGCCGTGGCGAAAGATGTTGAGCATCACATTTGCAGCGCCGCGATGCGCCATCCAGTTTTCGGCATCCACCAGCAGCGGCTTTCCAGCCAAGGTAAACATCTTCTGGATAGTTTCGATCAACTTGACCCCGAACATGGGGGCCGGCGACACAATGATCACCGAGGGCGCATCCAGCATGGCATGTTGCAATTCCGTCAGAGACTCCCAGTCCATCAATCCTGAAGGATGCCCCAGGTTGCTTTCACTGCGCCAACGACGGGTGCGAGTGTCGAGCACCAGCAACAACGGCGTCCCCGGCACCTGGTAATCCCAGCCCTGGAAATCCAGCAGTCGCTGGATATGCTCGTCATGCGCCAGCGCAGGCAGCCAGCCCTGTTCGTCCTTGGCTTGCTCCAGCAAGGTAGCCAGGTTGTTTATCGGTTCAGCAAGTCGATCCGGGTCGTTACCCCACCCTTGACAGAGCAGATAGCCCATTAAAGCGTTACCGATAATCCGTTTCGAAAAAGGATGGCCATAGGCTGCATTTTCCCAGTCCGGTGTAAGATTCCAATCATCGGTAACATCATGATCATCAAATATCATCAGGGTCGGCAAATGCGCCAGTAGCCGAGCGCAGGCAGGCAAGCCTTCCACGAAGCGCTCGATAATTGCCCGTTCCCGTTTGAATAACCCGAGATCGTTTTCATTCAATGGTGGCTCCGCCAGGTTGATCAGTCGCCAGGGCGTTGGCGACCACACAAGCAGATACATGGCGATGACCTCGGCGAAGGTGATCAAGTGATTCTGGGCGTTCGCCGAGGTAAAGACGGGCTTGCGCACTCCGCCGAAGAACCGTTCACGCAGGGCCGTGCTGCTCTCGACATCGGGCAGCAACGCTTCGCGGCGGTAATAGGTCGCAGCAGCGCTATACAGCGCCTGGCTATCAGCAACCGTGGCGCCGGCCAAAGGTTCGTCGAATAGTTCCAAACGGTGAATTAGTGCATGAATGGCAGCCAGCATGGGGCCTGCCACATCATCAGCGTAGACTTGGTCGCCACTCATCAATAGCCAAGCGGGCCATTCGCTTGGCGTGTCGCATCGCTCGGCCAACCAGCTATCGGCTCTGACCAGGCCATCCGGGCCATCGTAATGCGGCTTGCGGCAAGAGCCGTGCAATAAGCGATGATGTTGCTCTGCAATCACGAAGCCAGGGTAACCAGCACCTTGTTGGAGTAAATGAGGCGCCCAGCCGGCAATACCGGTTTCGCCCTCGGCATGGATGATTTTAAGGTCATAATCAATACGGACCCCGGTAGGCAAGGGAGTCGCCAGGCTGACATCGATCAGATGCAACCAGGCATGGCGACCAAGCGGTATGCGCCTGAGCCGCTCGGCCTTGAGATTCAACCGACGCGGGGGCTTTCCCGCAGGTTGCAACAACAAACTAAGCTCAAGAGCACATGAGCCCACCAACCAGATCAGCAGGCGTTTTGGCGTGATGCGTCTTAATAAGGGACCCGCTAAAACATCGGGCAGCGGTTCATGAAAGGAATCGAAATCGGTAGATGTCATTTACGACCTGTACTATTAATGTCTGTCATGGCGGCTCACGGCGACGCGGCAAACACCTAGGCTAACAACCGGCCTTGGCACTGGAGCAGAGCTTATCAGCGAGACAGCATCAGGTCCTCTTTCAATTAAGTTGACATCACCCCACAGATGTGAGAATCTTACTGCCAGTTGGTTAGCAAGTAGTGAATATTGACAGTTGTAGTCGATTCTTTCGGTGGTCTGGTCATATCCCCTTGTTCTACCCGCTACACTTCGGGGCAACACCCGGCAACTTGTATTATAGCGCTAAGCGCAAAGGAATCATCACATGGCAACTGGCACAGTTAAGTGGTTTAACGACGCTAAAGGTTTCGGCTTTATTACTCCTGCTGACGGCGGCGACGATCTGTTCGCTCACTTCTCAGAAATTCAAGCTGAAGGCTTCAAATCCTTGCAAGACGGTCAAAACGTCTCTTTTGACGTGACCCAAGGCAAGAAAGGCCTCCAAGCTTCAAATATCCAGCTCGCCTAACTATCCCTTAGTTACGAGCTTCGAGCCGAAAGGCTTCGAAAAACCAGGTCCGCTTATGCGGGCCTGGTTTTTTTTATGCCTGTTTACCAACCTTGCTTGCCAAAACAACCGTAACCGCTCAAACGGCATGCAACGCATTCAAGTCTCCCCAGCACCCATTGCAATCTGGCAAACTGAACACATAGTCATTAATACATGGTTATCAACACACGGTTACCAATACATAGCTATCAATACATAGTTACCAACATCCCGTCTCCCTGAACCAACGAAAAGAGTAAACCCCATGAGCGAAGTGAAAAAGCCCTGGACTCAACCGATGCCGAAGCAACAGTTCAGTCTGATGCGCAGCATTCTGGATGCCCCAAGCCCGGTTGGCCTGGAAGGCGCCATGACTTACGGCGTGCTCAAACCCTATTTCGAGACCTTCGCACCCAAGGACTGGCACATGCACCAGTACAAGGGAAGCGCCGGCGTGGTACTGGACACTCATCCCGGTCGCGACGACCTGTTCAAAGTGATGCTCATCGGCCATGCGGACAAGATTCGCATGCAGGTGCGCAGCATCGGTGACGACGGCAAGATCTGGATCAACACCGATTCTTTTCTGCCGACCGTGCTTATCGGCCACGAGGTCAAGCTATTCAGCGAAGACCCGGAACAACCCGGCAGTTACCGGGTGATCGAAGGCGGTACGGTGGAGGCCCTGGGCGCCATTCACTTTGCCGACCCGTCGGTTCGCGCGGGAGATAAAGGGATCAAGAAAGAACAGATCTACCTGGATCTGCAGATTCATGGAGAGAACAAGAAACAGCAGATATTGAATCTCGGCGTTCGCCCGGGTGACTCCATCATTCTGGACCGCCCCATCCGCCCCGGCTTCAGCCCCGACACTTTCTATGGCGCCTATCTGGATAACGGCCTGGGGTGCTTTGTCACTACCGAAGTGGCACGCCTAATCGCCGAGGCAGGCGGCACGCAACAGGTACGCGTGCTCTTCGCCGTCGCAAGCTATGAGGAGATCGGCCGGTTCGGCAGCCGAGTGCTGGCCGGTGAACTCAGGCCGGATGTGGTGATAGGGGTGGACGTGAACCACGATTACGTGGCGGCGCCCGGCATCGGTGACAAGCGCATGCAACCGCTGGAAATGGGCAAAGGCTTCACCATGGCGGTGGGTGCTATCGCCAGTGAACAATTGAACCGGATCATCGAGACCACCGCCAAGAAGCACGACATCCCCATGCAGCGCGACATGGTGGGTCCGGATACCGGTACCGATGGCATGGCCGGCGTATTGGCCGCAGTGGATTGCGCCGCCACCTCCATTGGCTTCCCGATCCGCAATATGCATACCATCTCGGAAACCGGCAATACGCAGGACGTGCTGGCAGCCGTGCATGCGCTGACATATACCCTACAGGCCTTGGATGCCCTGCCTGATCTTCAGCGTGAATTTCTCGACAACCACCCACGCCTGGACCAAGCCGGAACCTTGCAACACCAGGGGTCGGCCAAGCCGGAAAAAGACGAAGTGGATACAGCGGAGACGAAACCGCCCAGCGCCTAAAGTACTTGCCGAGCGATGGCATCATCGTTCAGAGCGGGTCAGCACCCAATGAAAAGGCGCGCATACTTATTCTGCGCGCCTTTTGTAGGACTCGGCTGAGCCTTCAAGGTACTATGGAACAAAGTACTATGGAACAAGGCACTACGGAACATAGGTGTCACTCATTGGTATCTCGGGACTCGGCCTGTGGCCCATTCCCCTCCCGCAGATTGGGACCTGGATTCTGACTTTCGCGCCCTGGTTCAGAATTCCAGCTTTCGGTCTCTTGCCTCATCCCTTCCCGAGAGTCTTCCAGCTGAGCCTCGGCTTCGTCTTGAATATCGGGGCCTGGGTTGCGGCTTTCACGCCCTGGCTCAGAATTCCAGCTTTCGGCGTCTTGCCTCATCCCTTCCCGAGATTTTTCCAGCTGTGCCTCGGCTTCGCCTTGAATATCGGGGCCTGGGTTGCGGCTTTCACGCCCTGGCTCATGGTCCCAGCTTTCGGCGTCTTGCCTCATCCCTTCCCGAGAGTCTTGCTGTTCTTGATGACTGTAATCACCTTGGCTGTCCTGCTGCGCAAGGACGGGCGTAGCGCCGGCGAGCGCTGCGGTCATCGCCGCTGGGATAAATATCGTCCTGAACACAATGTCCTCCTTCTAGCTTTTCAAGCTAAGCGACTGAATTAGTTTAAAACTCGTACTTTCTTCACAGCCATTGATACAGAAGCCACATAAATCATATTAGACGATAATCGATCATCGCAGCCGATAGCCCACACCGGTCAACGTCTCGACCCGCCCAGACTGGCCGCCAAGCTTGCGGCGCAAGGTGCGCACAACGGCATCGACCACGTTGCTGCCTCCCTGATAACTGGTGCCCCAGACATGCTGCAAAAGCTCACTGCGGGACACGGCCTTACCCTGGCGCTCCACCAGGTAGCGCATGACGCCAAACTCCAGCGGCGTGAGGGCAACGGCACCCTCTGCCAACCTCAGCTGTCGGGCTTCGACATCCAACAAGGCAGGGGCACGCTTTATTCCCAGTTCTGCTGCTGCAAGCTCCGCCAACCAGCCATCCACGGATGCTGGCCCGAAATCGAGCACCGCACTCGAATAGCTGAGACCATCCAGCTCTACTTCCCGCCCGGCAAGCACTTCAAACCCCAGGCACTGCGCCACCTGGCTGTAGGCGCCAAGATCGGTAGCCGCAAGATAGACCCGCCGCAGCCCAGGGCGCAGCTCCATGTAGCTACGCTTAAGATCCAGCCAGACAGCCGCCTGTATTTCACTGGGTGAATCGCCTTCATTGAGGCTCAGCCAGCGGCGGCAAAACAGCGCCACCTCCCCCGGCCGCAGGGGTTTCTGTTCAAGATGCGAGTACCACTGGGCGGTCACCGGGTCACTAAGCAACCAAGTGGGTTCAATCCGGTCGGAACGCAGCTTGCAGTACAGACCTTCAACCTGCCCCGTCTGCCCTCGCACAATGGAAAAAGCCTGCGGCAAGCGCCGCCACCATTGCAGCAGCAACTCACTGGCCTGACTTCCATCATGAGCGCGAACAATGCCGGCAAGGGCCTCAGTATCTTGGGGATGTGCCACTTCCACCGTGTGAAGCACCGTACCGGTCGGGAAAAAAGCCTCCCGCACCACAGGGTTTTCAATTAGATAGAGCATGTCCGCGGTGTAGCGCCAGAGATCGTCACTGGCGGCGGACTGCGCCTCGACAACCAGCTGTCGCCAGGCTGACCGGCGGTAGTTCAGATAACGGCTGGGGTCGCTTGCATGCAAGGAACGGGCGAGCGAATCACGAACGGCCTCGTGGATAATCAGTCCATCATGCACGCCATCCACGAATGGCAACCTGCGTAGCCGCTCGTAGGCATCTTGAGGGGCAAGTTCTGGAAACAGTGCCTGCAACAGGGAAACGGTGACCCGACGCAGCACCACAGCTCCCTGCAGCACGCGCCGGCTCACCGGGTCATCCACATCGGCAAGAAACATACGGCTCAGTTCATCGACCGCATGCTGCAACACTGTCTCTTGCGGCCAGGACCGAACGTTATTTTCCCGACTGGCAGCCGCCGCTAGCTTCAGTGTCAGCGGATGGCCATGGGTGGCCCGGGCAAGGAATGCCGCATCCTCGTCTTGCATACCATGCACGCTCAGGAGCGCTTTTGCCTCCGATTGGCTCAGGGGCTCTAACGGCACGCATTGAACTAATCGCCCCCAGTCCGGCGCCGAAAACCAGGCATCCAAGGGACGTTGGCGACTGAAAAAAAGTATCCGAACGTTATCCGGCAACAGCGCGACAAATATCTGCCGTAACCAGGTATCGAGCAGCCTAAACACTTCATAGCTGTCCAGGGCGAGAAGCACCAAGGAGCCCAGCCGACCCAGTCGCTCCACGAGCGTATCCATGTCCGGATCCCCACCGCCAATGGCGCCTTCCAGCGCCTGAAGAAACCCCGTCTCTGTCGGCTCTATGTGGCGGCAATCCAGCCGGATGACGGTAGCGCCTGCGTCTCTCGCCTCGGCCGCCAGGATGTGCAGCAGTGCCGTCTTGCCGATGCCGGCAATACCATAGACATGCACCACCTGCGGCCCCGCTGTCGCAAACACGCCGCGCAGGGCATCGAGTTCACTAGTGCGACCAACGAAAGCCTGATGTACCCGGCTGGCCGTCAACTCCGACATCCTTTGCCACATGGCTGGTTTCTCTTTGTGTTCAGGCCCGGCTGATGCCTGAGTTCAGCATAGCCCAAACACCCTCTGAGACAGTCACTGCGCTCTGGGCAAGGAACTTACATCAGAACTGCAGCCCGAGCGCGAAGCCGCCAATCATGTAACAGAAGCCTGTGATCAAGACGATCCCGATGACGTTGAGGACGATGCCACCACGCGCCATCTGGGCGATGCTGACCGCGCCGGTGCCGAAGACGATGGCATTCGGGGGAGTGCCGACCGGCAGCATGAAGGCACAGGTTGCGGCGAAAGCCGCCGGGATAAGTAGAGTCATCGGGTCGGCACCGATGCCCACCGCCACGCCCCCGAGCACGGGGATGAAGGTCGCGGCCGTCGCCGTATTGCTAGTGATCTCCGTGAGGAAGAGGATGAGCGTTGCCACGGCGGCTACCACCAGCAGGATTGGCAGCACCTCCAGCCCGGTCATCTGCTGGCCGAACCAGCTGTCCAGGCCGGTTCCCGCGACCGCGCCGGCAAGGCTCAGGCCACCGCCGAACAGCAGCAATACACCCCAGGGCAACCCATCCTCGGCGTCCTGCCACGTCAGCACCATCTCGCCCCGGCCTCTCCCGGGCAGGATGAACATCGCGATGCCGGCAGCGATGGCGATGGCGGTGTCGTTGAGGTCGCCAAGCGGCCCCAATATATCACCCACCCCGGGGAGGGTAGCGAGCAGTCCAGGCACGACCCACAGAAACGCCGCCGAGCCGAAGACGATCATCACCATCTTCTCGCCCTGACTGAGGTTGCCGAGCTTGTCGATCTCGCCGTCGATCATTTCCTTGCCACCGGGAATATCCGCGATGTCGAACCGATAAAGCACGCGGGTCATCAGCACCCAACCCACCAAGATGAAGGTGAAAGCCAGCGGCACACCGAGCATCATCCATTCGAGAAAGCCGATGCTACGGCCTAGCTCGTCAGCGGCGTAGCCGGCGACGATGGCGTTCGGCGGGCTACCCAGCAAGGTGCCGAGGCCACCCATGCTCGCCGACCAGGCGATCGCCAGCAGCAGGCAGACACCGAACCGTTTGATGTTGTCGTCATGGATGAAGTCAACGTGGCCGGCCCGGTGATGGTCGTCGGGGTTGGCCGTCGTTTCTACGGTCTCACCGCTGCGCTCCGCCACCAGACGAAGCACGGACAGCCCGATCGGCAGCATCATCAGTGTCGTTGCGGTGTTCGAAACCCACATGGAGAGAAAGCCCGTGGCGAGCATCATGCCGAGCACGATTCGCTTCGGCTCGACCCCGACCCGGGCAAGCGTCAAGAGCGCAATGCGCCGATGGAGATTCCATTTCTCCATCGCGATGGCGATCAAGAAACCGCCGAGGAACAGAAACACAATGGAGCTTGCGTAAGGCGCCGTGGACTCACCAACGGTCCGTGCCGTCAGCATGGGTATCAGCACGATCGGTAAAAGGGCCGTCGCCGAAAGCGGGATCGCCTCGGTCATCCACCAGACCGCCATCAGAGTGGCGATCGTCGCCACCCAGCGCGCATCCGACGACAGGTCCTCGGCGAACCCCATGGCGGTCCAGACCAGCAGCGCCATGATCAACCCGAAGGCGCGCAGACCCCACGTCATTTTCGCGGAACGCCCACTGGGTCCCTGCTCCTCGGAAAAATCTTCGTATTCCCCTTGCTGGCGAGGTCCATTGGCCATTGTGACGTCCTCCCCCACTGCTTACGTTCTCATGCATACGTTTAACGGCTGAGGCTGACTGGCTAGCCGCATGGCGTGGCGGCATCAGCCGCTCTATGGAATATCGCTTTACCATAGCCCAACAACAGCTAGACGACCCATTTACTTAGATGACCCATTTACTGGTTTCATTGATCGGCGGGCAGGCGCTGCCGAGGGCGCTCATCCACCGGCCACATGACGTGGGCGTAGGGGGAGTCCGGCCACATCACATAGGGTCCGTTTGCGTCAGGCGTTGTGGGCAGCCCTTCCAACAGCGCCGGGTCAGGCACGATGAGCATGACATGGGGACCTTCAACCACCCACTGATTATCCGCGGTGGGCGTGCTTGCCGCAGGGTCGATATTGCTGGCACCGCCGTCGAGGGAGTCTCCTGCCAGCATGTAGGATGTGCCAATCTCCGATACAGGCGGAGCCTCTTCTCCGTTCATGAAGGCCTGCATCCATTTCATGAACTGCTCATCGTGGCACATGGGACCACCAAACCCCGGCGGCCCCGGCAGGCAGGTGTATGCACCACTGCCCTCACGGACCACGTTGCCGTCAAGGTCGATCACTGTCGCTGTCCGTGCGACCTGGGGCGGAGCAGCACTGAGAGCCTCCTCAATGATGGCGCGAGTTTCGGCCTCACTGCGCTCCGACGCTGTGCCCAGGACAGGGGCAGACAGGCCCAAGCTGCCAATGATAACGGTGGAAATGATGGCGCCGCTGAACCGGCTCGGATGATTGCTCTTGGCTCGTATTGTCAGCATGACTGTTCTCCTTGGGCTGATGCTCAGACTGACGTGACCACCGCTGGTCGCGCGGCCTTGTGCCGGACAAGTTCCGGCACAGCTCACTTATAGCGCCAGGCCCGCTTTGCGGAGTGAAAAAGTAATGAGAATTTCGTGAGAATTCAGCGTGGTCTCAAACGATCGTCAAGCGACATCAGAAAGTACCCTCCTGGCGACCTGCTCGATGGTGGCTGGTATCGGGCTTGATCAGTCTGGCGGGCGGATGCCGGGAAGGGCCACAGGATCAGACAGACGGCACAGGCACCCAAGTGCTAGCTAAGATTCTTTATATAAAACATGATCTTGTGGACGCCATCTCCACAAAAGTTTACTCAAAGGCACTTGGCCATATTCTACATTTCACGCTTTTTAATCTGATATTTAATTCTTTTTTATAAGATCCTTCAGTCTTTTTTTTCAGACCAACTAAACTATAATTAATTTCAGCGTTTGTGCATCGGAGAACAACAGACGCAACAGTTCTATTCAAAGCAATTGGAAACAATAAAACGGTTAGTCAAGACGTCATGAAAAAACTTAAAGAAACGTTGCACTCATAGGCGCTATTGCCGAGCAAGGCATTTCTCATTCTGTTGCACAACGACAGTGTGAGCGCTGGGGGACATTGATGATCGCTCATAATTACATTCTTATCGTACTGCGAACCCTGCAGGAACCGATCGAAGATAAGTACCATGACGCCTTGAAACGGCATGGGTACCACCTTGAGACCGTGGCACCCGGGCAGGACTTCCTCCCATTGCTCAAGGACAGGCCGCCCATCGCCGCCTGCTTCCAGTACGACTATCCGGATCTCGACGGCCTTTAAGACGCATATCAAATTTATTTTGGTTCGGCGTACCTTTACGTCCCTGGAATACGCTTCACAATTCCGGCGGTTGTCGCGACAGCGCGCGGATCTCATCGCGCAAGGCGCTCACTTCATCACGGACCGCGGTCAGCTGTTTGGCCCCTGCCACTTCGGCATCGTTATCGTCGGCGTCGCGGCCGACAAAGAAGGTGGCAAGCGCCGCTGTCACGTAGCCGAAAACTCCGAAGGCGTACAGCGCCAGAAAGACGCACAGCACACGCCCCTCGGCCGTCTTCGGCCAGTACTCCGAGCCCATCGTTGCCATGATCATGGCAGTCCACCACAGCGCCTCGCCGTAGCTGTCCAGGCCGCCGGGCACCTCGTTCTCGAATGCGTACATTCCGGCCGCGCCGGCGAATGTGACCAGCAAGGTGAGGGCAATCACATACCCGAAGCCCCGTCGGCTCAAGCTCGCGCCCAGTGCCTTCATCCCGCGGTTCAGCGAACTGACGACGCGGACCAGACGCAACCCCCGCCCCGCCCTGGCCAGGCGGAGCAGCCGAAACACTCGGTAGACGCGGAAGATCCGCAGCGCGGGGAGCAACAGGGCAATGGCGGTCAGCCAGTTACTCTTGAGATAAACGACCTTGTCCGGGGCCAGGACCAGTTTCACAGCGAAATCGATAATGAAGACGACCCAGATAGTCGTGCCGAGAAAATAAAACAGCTGGCTCTCGCCCCGAACCAGCTCCATTATCAATAGCACCAGCCACACGAACGCGAGAACTAGCATCGGCGTTTCCAACCAGCCCTCCAAACGCTGGAGCAGCTCGTATCGCTCTCGCTTCAGCTCCTCCGTGTCCGTGGATTTCGCGTCTGGATTCTTGTTCGTTCCGTCGTCGCTCATCGAATGTCCCCACTTTTGAACCATCCCGGAAGACCTTCTGCCATCGGCTCCAGCGCTTCGTTAGCCAATCCCAAAGTTGACACGGAGGCTCGCCGCCCCATCCGAGAGCAGCAGCCAAGCTAGCGCCCCAGTGTTGACTACGACCGCCGTCCAGAAGATGGACTGGAACGGCTGCTTCCTGGTTTTATGGCGAAACACGCGCTGCGCAACCAAAGCACCCGGCCATCCTCCGATTAAGTCCGTGATATGAAGGGTCTTCTCTGCAATGCGCCAAGCCCCACGCCTCGCCGCCGACTTATCCAACGCGTACATGACGAAGGATACAGCACTCATCAAAGCGTAGAAGCCGACGACCGTCAAAGGCGCGATTCCGACAATCACGCAGTGGAGCAAGGCAGCAAAGAAAGCGGCCAACTGCGGGGAAACGCACCGATATGCACAAAAATCCGCGAACCACCAGCTGATGGCGTTATAAAACCGAAGCCCTGCTCGCCGTTCCCAGTGGTCACCTTGCCTTGTTGTCGCATCATCGTTTTGCGCGGGAAACCCGGTTGCTTTAGCGCCGGGAGGGATAGCGCGTCGTGCGCAGCACGACTCGGGGCTCCCTGTCCGCGCCTCCTTTAGTGTTGGATGGTGGGTAGTGGGTGGTAGCCGTAGCCATCACCGCGTTGCAGCAGGGTGCAGTGGCGCCAGGAGATACCCTGGACCGCGCCCTGTTCGGTCTGAATATTGAAACTGCCGGTCTTGCGAATCGCCACGCGCCCCGTGTGGCTGCCGGTCTTCTTGCCGGCCGGGACAATCGCCCTGACCCTATCGCCGGTCTGAAAGCCCTTCACTTGCTTTTGGCGCATCAGGTAGCCACGCGGAAAGCCGAACTTGTCGAGCCGGGTGCGCTGATAACTGCCGCGCCCCATGGCCTTGATGACCTGGGTGGGTACCCGCCAGCCTTTCAGGGTGTCGAACTTGCCGACGCAGGCCGCATCCAGCGCATGGGTTTTGGGAATGCCCAGGCGCTGACGGTTGTACTGGGTGCGACCGCCACTGCCCACGACGACCGGCAGGCCGGTGGTTTTCAGGGAACCATACAACGCCCAGCGGGTGGCGTTGACGGCAGTGGCATCCCGCAGCGGTAATTTGAGCTGGCGCTGGACGCGCTCAAGGCGGACGTCTGCCGACAAGCCATTGGCTTTGAGGCGTTTCTTGAGTCCCTTGTTGGTGGCAAAGAAATCAGCAAGCCACTGGCTGTCCTTGGCCTGGTTGCAGTCGTGACAGGCGATGGTCAGGTTGGCCACCCGGCTAGAGCCGTTCCGAGACTTCGCTACCACATGCTCGATCTCCAGGGGCGTATCACCGGTACCGCAGTAGGCGCACTCTCTACCCCATTTTTCGAGCAGGTATTCACGCACCTCATAGCCCAGGAGCGTGTCTTGTTGATACTCAATGCCGGAAATCTCGGGGTGTTCCATCTTCTGCAGATCGAAACGCACCAGCTCCATGCTCAGGTGAGTCACCGGCGCCCAGCGGCACAGCTTGCCCACCCAGGCCATGGTGGTATCGACTCGGTGTTGCAGGCTGGGTGGTAGCCAGCCCTTCTTGCGCGTGCGGTTATCAAAACGCGGCTGACGATAACGCAGATTCTTGCTGCGACGCCGACGCCGAAAACCGGCACGCTGCTCTAAGGCTTGGCGAATCTGAAAGCCCCGATGCACCAACTGAAACAGGCAAAGCACATGGCGAATTGCCGGGGCTTGCTCGTCCGTTGCATTTTCTTCCAGACGCATCAGCGCGAGGCCGGTTTCCTTGCTGCCCGGATCAATGCCCAGCAACGTCAGCTGCAAGGCGCAGTCACTCAGGCAGCGATCACGCAGGCGGATCACGAAAGGCGTCAGGTTCACCACCACCGCCCGACCACGCTCCAGCAATAGCCGTGCGCGTTTTTCGCTACATGGCATCAACGGCTGCTTGTTCTTTCCCAATACGAACACCGCCATGCGATCTCCTTCTTAAATAGAACCCTTACGGGCCTGGTGACGCAGGTCTTCCAACCTGTCTCCCCTCGGGAATGTCTGCAACCGGCTCCTACCTTGCGGTAGCGACCAGAACCTTCGGCGCTTCACCTTTCGCCAGCATGATCCTGATCTTCCAGAGCGCCGAACTGAGCGAAGCATTCGGCGGTGGGTCTTGACGACCTATTGCAAACGTAGCGGGTTGGCTACCGCTTTCCCTGGTCAACCGGGCTTGCTTTCACAAGCCTCGTCCTTTAGGGCGAGGTAGTTGACATAGTCCTTCTCTGGCAAACGCCCATGTAAATGGCGCAGCGTTAGCGACGTCCAAAGTATGGGCTAGCGAAACAACAGACACAAAAAAGCCCGCTCATGGCGGGCTTTTTCGGGATGTTCTGGCGGAGGGGGAGGGATTCGAACCCTCGAAGCCTTGCGGCTTACACACTTTCCAGGCGTGCTCCTTCGACCACTCGGACACCCCTCCGCATTTTTCGCTCCGTTTTTGAGCACTTGGCTTTCTCAACGGAACGGCGCATATCCTAACGGCTAAGGTACGAAATGACAAGCCTTTTCTGGCTTATACCGGGGGTTGAGGCAAGACGGCATAATTGCCGGACGCTTCCAGACAAAGGGTTTCACCGCAGTAAAGTTGCTGGGTAAGCTGAATGCGCCCTTTACCGCGCTCATGCAACCGCTGTTGGAGTTGCTGTGGGCCGTCAGCCTCGCTTGGACGGCAGCGCAGGCGGTAATCCTGGGTCACCGGTGCCAGGAAACGTTGCGAGGCTTCAGCGACCACTACATCCCGGACCAAGCCGTTTTCACGCAGCCATAATGTGATCCAGCACCAGCCAAGCAAGGTCGTCTGGGCGGTAAATGCGCCGCCGAAACCCGTGCCCTTGTCGTTGAGGTTCGGGGTCAACGCCAGCTGCCACTCAAGCCAATCATCTTGTTGCTGCATCGCTTGAATGCCCAGCTGCGAGACCATGGGAATCGCCTCATTCAGCCAGCGCTGGAAGGCTTCCAGGTCTTCCGGGGCTTGAGGGGTAGGCAGCGCCAAGCGTGGGTGAGGAATGCCGGGTTGGCGAGCAGTCACTGTCATGTTTAGTCCCAACGTTCAACGAAGTCACTGATCTGATGGGTGGGTACCGGCTTGTGCCGCCCCCCGAGCGTGCCCAGATAAATGAAGGCCACCACCTCGTCGTCTTCTTCCAGCCCCAGACCCTTACGCACCGTGGTGTCGAAGGCATATTTGCCACTGCGCCACATGGCGCCCAGGCCCAATGCATGGGTAGCCAGCAGAATGCCGTGAGCGGCGCAGCCAGCGGAAATCACCTGCTCGACCTTGGGCACCTTGGGAATATCCGGCGTCACCTTGGCGATGACCGCGATCACCATAGGGGCACGCAGGGGCTTTTTGCGCGCCGAGTTCAAGAGCGTGTCACTGGCATGCGGGTCTTCATGGAACTCGGCTTCGGCAAACAGCTCACCCAGGCGCTCGAGCCCTTCGCCGCTGAATTCTATGAACCGCCAAGGCCGCAGTTCCTTGTGATCTGGCGCGCGTAGCGCTGCGCGATAGATGGCCTCCAATTGCTCAGGCGACGGCGCCGGTGCTCTCAACTTGCCCATGGAACTGCGCTCATGCAGCAGCGTTATCGCATCCATCTTGCCTCCAGCTTCAAAAAGGTGATCGCGGTGTGACTTTTAATGCACCGATTCACTGTCTCGCCAAGCGTAGCGGTTCGGGCGGCCGTTCGCCGGGCGTCCCCCGCCATGGGCTGATATCCAGCCCGCCACGGCGTACGTAACGCGCCATTACCAAAAGTCGCTCAGGCGTCGCTCGAGCCATCAGGTCACAGAATATATGCTCGACACAGTGCTCATGAAAATCCTGATGCTGGCGGTAACCGATGAGATAACGCAGCAACCCTTCGCGGTCGAGCTTGGGGCCGCGATAGCGGATCAACACACTTCCCCAGTCGGGCTGGCCGGTTACCGGGCAGTTGGACTTGAGCAGATGCGAATAAAGCGTTTCTTCGACAATGGCGTCGCCTACCTGTAAATGCTCGGCGCTGGGCGTGTAGTCGCTGACCGCGATATCCAGTTCATCCAGGCACTCCCCCGGCAGCTTGCGCGGTGTCAGCGTCTCGTCGTCCACATCCACTAGCTCTACCTTTACCGGGGCGCGAGCGGCCACGCCAAGATCCTGCTCCAACATCTTGATGACCGCATTCTGGCTTTCGAAGCAGGTCTGATTGAAGCTGTTAAGGTAGAGCTTCCAGGATTTTGACTCGATCAGGTTGGGCGAGTCGGCCGGCAACCGGAAACGTGCCACCGCCACCAGCGGCTTGCCGCGAGCGTTGAGCCAGGACATCTCGAAGGCGTGCCATTCGTCCTCACCCACGAAAGGCAAGGCGCCCTCTTCGATGCCGAGTGGGGCCCGATTGGCAGCCCGCGCGATGGGGTACAGCAAGGCGGGATTATAGTGCTCGGGGTAGGCGGACTCACGGCCTAAAGGAGCATTCGCCAGTGTATCGGGGCGATCCTGTGTCATGTTCAACTCCTGATGCCTTTGCCGCGTTCCAACATCCACAAGGCCACGCCGAACAGCACCACAATGAAAGCAAAGATAGCCGTCAGCGCCCAACCCACGGGAATATCCGAGACGCCCAAAAAGCCGTAGCGAAAGACGTTGACCATGTAAAGGATGGGATTGAGCATCGATACGCCCTGCCAGAAATCCGGCAGCATGGAGATCGAGTAGAAAACCCCGCCCAGGTACGTCAATGGCGTCAAGATAAAGGTCGGCACGATGGAAATATCATCGAATTTATCAGCCAGCAACGCATTGATGAAGCCACCGATTGAAAAAAGCGCGGAAGTCAGCACCACTACCAGCACGGTCAGCCAGGCATGCTCGACACTCAGCCGGGTGAAAAACAGCGAGACCAGGGTAACGATCAGCCCCACGCCCAAGCCACGCGACATGCCGCCGAACACGAATCCCATCAAGATGGTCCAGTTGGGCATCGGCGAGACCATCATTTCTTCGATCGAGCGTTGAAACTTGTTGGAAAAGAACGACGAGGCCACATTGGAATAGCTATTGGTGATCACCGCCATCATGATCAGGCCGGGAACGATGAAATCCATGTAGCTGAAGCCGTCCATCTCGCCAATGCGCGAACCGATCAGGTTGCCGAAGATAATGAAGTACATGGTCATGGTGATGGAAGGCGGAAGCAGCGTTTGCGGCCAGATGCGGGTAAAGCGCTTGATCTCCTTGAGCACCAGCGTCCACAGAGCGATCAGTGTCTGACTGGCATTCATGAGCGCACCTCCGTGTTCTGACCGCCTTTCACCATCGACACAAACATCTCCTCCAGGCGGTTACTGCGGTTACGCATCGAAATTACCTGTATGCCCTCTTCACTGAGCACCTTGAAAACATCATTCAAACGCTGGCCACGATCGATCACGACAGCCAGTTGAGTGGGCTCCACCTGGCGTATCTCGTAGCCTTCCACCTCCGGCAGTTGCTCGATGGGATGCGCCAGATCCATCAGGAAGGTCTCGGTATTCAGCTCCGCCAACAGTTCCCGCACCCCGGTGTTTCGGATGATATCGCCATTGTTGATGATCGCCACATTGCGACACAGGCTTTCTGCCTCTTCCAGATAGTGCGTGGTGAGAATGATGGTGGTGCCTTCCTCACGATTGATACGACGCATGTACTCCCACATGCTGCGGCGCAGTTCGATATCCACCCCGGCAGTCGGCTCGTCCAGAATCAACAGCTTAGGGCGATGCATCAAGGCGCGAGCAATCATCAGACGGCGTTTCATGCCACCAGAAAGCATCCGGGCGCTACCGTGACGCTTGTCCCACAAGCTCAAATCCTTGAGCAACTGCTCGGCACGCGGCAAGGCTTCAGCACGTGACATGCCATAGTAACCCGCCTGAGCGAGCACGATGTCTTCGACCTTCTCGAACTGGTTGAAGTTGAATTCCTGCGGCACCACGCCAAGATGGTATTTGGCCTTGGCAAAGTCCTTGTCGATATCGATACCGAAGATGGTCACCCGGCCAGCGGTTTTCTGCACCAGTGAGCAAACCACCCCCAGCGTGGTCGATTTACCCGCGCCATTGGGCCCCAGTAGCGCAAAGAAATCGCCCTGCTCGACATCCAGGTCAATACCTTTGAGCGCGTGAAATCCATTACCGTAGACTTTGGTTAGCCCACGGATGGACAGTGCCGGTTCGGCCATGAACATGTCCTGTCAGCAAAAAAATTATGAGTCGGGTCCCTGAATATCGGGGCATAACAGCCATTTTCAAGTCATGCCCACCATGTGGCCCGAATCGCAAACACGCAAAACGTCCCACCAACCAAGGTCGGCAAGAGAAAAAGAAGGAAAGAATGATTGGATAATACAGGAGGCCTAACGTCAGGTATGGCGCCTGGAGCGGGAAAGGAGATTCGAACTCCCGACCCTCGCCTTGGCAAGGCGATGCTCTACCACTGAGCTATTCCCGCAACGCAAACTGACCGTTCTTTCAAAGCGTACTTATCAAGAGGTACTTATAAGATAAGAAGTGCTTTCAACAACGAGATGGCGTCCCATAGGGGGTTCGAACCCCTGTTACCGCCGTGAAAGGGCGGTGTCCTAGGCCACTAGACGAATGGGACATAATCGAGAAAAAACTGGAGCGGGAAAGGAGATTCGAACTCCCGACCCTCGCCTTGGCAAGGCGATGCTCTACCACTGAGCTATTCCCGCTTCGTTTCTACTGGGTATTGCAGTTTTTCGTAGCCGGTGTGGCGTCCCATAGGGGGTTCGAACCCCTGTTACCGCCGTGAAANCCCATAGGGGGTTCGAACCCCTGTTACCGCCGTGAAAGGGCGGTGTCCTGGACCACTAGACGAATGGGACACATTGGAGCGGGAAAGGAGATTCGAACTCCCGACCCTCGCCTTGGCAAGGCGATGCTCTACCACTGAGCTATTCCCGCATTCCGGTTACCTTGGCGATGCAAGTGGCGTCCCATAGGGGGTTCGAACCCCTGTTACCGCCGTGAAAGGGCGGTGTCCTGGACCACTAGACGAATGGGACACTTGCTTGCCTCGTCGAGGTGGCGCGTATAGTACTCAGCGCTTGATTGACTGTCAAGCATTACGCCACACTGGCGAAGCGATCCAGGATCACGCATGCTAACCCTCAGGCTTACACCGCCCCGCTGTCATGCGCCTTAATGCACGAAGGAGAAACACATGGCCAAGATCAAGAAAACCCCTGAACAGTGGCGTGAGCAACTAACGCCGGAGGCGTATCGCGTCACCCGTGAAAAAGGCACCGAACCGCCCTTCAGTGGCAATCATCGCGTCAGCGACGAAATCGGCATCTACCACTGCGTATGCTGTCATGCACCGCTGTTCGAAAACGAACACAAGTTCGATGCCGGTTGCGGCTGGCCCAGTTTCGACCGTCCTTTGGGCAGTCGCAGCGTGGAAGAACACACCGACACCAGCCATGGCATGCAGCGCACCGAAGTGCTCTGTTCGCATTGTGACGCCCACCTGGGACATGTTTTCCCCGATGGGCCGCCGGAAACCACCGGCCTGCGCTATTGCATCAATGATGTGGCGCTTGAATTTCACCCCGGAGAATGACCAGGCAAATCCCGCAAGCATCGCGGGCGCCATCTGCTAGAATGGCAGCCCGCTTTTTTGTGCTTGCAGGAGAATGCCATGCTCGGTTGGTTCCCGGGACATATGAACAAGGCCCGCCGCCAGATAAAGGAGGCGCTGCCGGAAATCGACGTGGTGATTGAAGTACTGGATGCTCGCCTGCCCTACTCCAGTGCCAACCCCATGCTTGCGGTGTTGACCCGGCACAAGCCCGTGCTGAAGATACTGTCACGGGCGGATCTGGCCGACCCGGTACGCACCCAGGAATGGGTCGATCATTTCGATGCCCAGGACGCCACGCGCGCCCTGGCAGTCACCACCACCAACCTGCGCGAACTCAAGCAGATTCCCAAGCTCTGCCATCAACTTGCCGGGCACATTCGCGCCGACCGCGACGTGCGCGTCATGGTGATGGGTATTCCCAACGTGGGTAAATCCACCTTGATCAACGGCCTGGCCGGCAGAAAGATCGCCAAGACCGGCAACGAGCCCGCGGTGACCAAGCGCCAGCAAAAGGTGCGTATCGACGGACGAGTGGCATTGATCGACACTCCCGGGGTGCTGTGGCCGAAAATCGAGGATCAAGCCAGTGCCTATCGCCTGGCCGCCAGTGGCGCCATCCGCGATACCGCGATCGAATACACCGATGTGGCCATCGTCACCAGCGCGGAATTGGCCAAGCGCTATCCGGAAGCGCTCAAGGCCCGTTTCAAGCTCAAGGAGCTCGCACCCTACGCCCCCATCGAACAGCCCCACGACGTGGACGCAGACGGCCCGCAGAAGCCGGACTTCCTGGCGCTGGCAGGTTTTGACGGCCACGCCATTCTCAAGGAGATTGCCGCTCGGCGCGGTGGCCTGCGTCCCGGCGGTGAAGTCGACTTGCACCGAGGCGCGGAAGTCTTGCTGCACGAGTTGCGTGACGGCAAGCTGGGGCGCTTGACGCTGGAAACGCCGCAGGATATTCCGGAGCCTGCGCCTCCCGAACAAGACAATGCCGAGCCACCCATCGCATAATGCCTTGCGCTACGTTGTGTCGGCCCGCCCTGCCGGGCCGCCCCTGGACCCCTTTGGATACGCTACATGGATACCCCGCAACCTCTCGAATCACAGAAGCTTCGTAAGTCCGATAAACTCGCCAATGTCTGCTACGACATCCGTGGCCCGGTGCTGGATCATGCCAAGCGCCTGGAAGAGGAAGGTCAGCGCATTCTCAAGCTCAACATCGGCAACCCCGCACCGTTCGGCTTCGAAGCGCCGGAAGAAATCCTGCAAGATGTCATGCGCAACCTGGCCACCGCCCAGGGTTACTGTGATTCGAAAGGGCTCTACTCGGCACGCAAGGCGATCATGCAGGAATGCCAGCGCAAGGAAATCCCCGGCGTCGGCGTGGAAGATATCTATATCGGCAATGGCGTATCCGAGCTGATCGTGATGGCCATGCAGGCCCTGCTCAACGACGGCGATGAAGTGCTGATTCCCGCCCCGGATTACCCTTTATGGACCGCTGCGGCGCATCTTTCCGGCGGGCATGCCGTGCATTACCTCTGCGACGAGCAGGCGGGTTGGGCACCCGACATGGCCGATATTCGCGCCAAGGTCACCAGCCATACCCGTGCGATTGTATTGATCAACCCCAACAATCCCACCGGCGCGGTATACCCCCCCTCCGTGGTGCGCGAACTGCTGAACATCGCCCGCGAGCACAACCTGGTGGTGTTTTCCGACGAGATCTACGACAAGATTCTGTATGACGGCGTGGAGCACACCTCGACCGGTGCCCTGGCCGATGACGACCAACTGGTCATCACCATGAACGGCTTGTCGAAAAGCTATCGCTGCGCCGGATTTCGTTCGGGCTGGATGATCATTTCCGGAGATATCGCCAAACAACGTGCCGCCGATTATATCCAGGGACTGACCATGCTGGCCTCGATGCGTCTGTGTGCCAACGTACCGGCTCAACATGCCATCCAGACGGCACTCGGCGGTTACCAGTCGATCAACGACTTGATCTTGCCCGGTGGGCGTTTGCTTGCCCAACGCGACATTACCTTCGAAAAGCTCAATGCAATTCCCGGCGTTTCCTGCGTCAAGCCTCAGGGAGCGCTATATGCCTTCCCGCGGCTCGACCCCAAGGTTTTCAACATTCAGGACGACCAGCAGCTGGTGCTGGACCTGTTGTTGCAAGAGAAGATCCTGCTGGTACAGGGCACCGCCTTCAACTGGCCGGAGCCGGATCATGTGCGCATCGTGACACTCCCCTGGGCCGAACAACTGGGAGACGCCCTGGACCGCTTCGCCAACTTTCTGTCGCGTTATCGGCAATGAGTCAACGCCATGCTCGAACTTGAAACTCGAGCGCAGCGGCCGCATCTAAGCCATCGTTTAGATACGTTATTTAGTCACAGATACGTCGTTTAGACCTAGACACGTCGTTTAGATATAGCGTCCTACATGTCCCACGGAGAATTTGCACCATGATGAGAATCCTGCTTTTTCTGGGAACCAACCTGGCGGTTATCATCGTCGCCAGCATCACCCTGCGCCTGCTCGGGGTGGAGAGCTATCTGCGTGGGCAGGGCATCAACTTTACCAGCCTGCTGATTTTCTGCTTTATCTTCGGCATGGCGGGTTCGACGATCTCGCTGTTCATCTCCAAGTGGATGGCCAAACGCAGCACCGGCACGGTCGTCATCGAGACGCCTTCCAATTCCACTGAAAAGTGGCTGATGGACACCGTGGCCGAGTTGGCCCGCGAGGCGGGGATCAAGACCCCGGAAGTGGGTATATTTCCCGCCCAGCAGTCCAATGCCTTCGCTACCGGCTGGAACAAGGATGACGCCCTGGTGGCGGTCTCCGCGGGCCTGCTCAACCGCATGCGCCCCGACGAAGTGCGCGCGGTGCTGGCCCACGAAATCGGTCACGTGGCCAACGGCGACATGGTGACACTGGCGCTGATTCAGGGCGTGCTCAATACCTTCGTGATGTTCTTCGCCCGTGTGGTGGCTCATTTGGTGGACAACTTTCTGCGCAGTCGCAGCGAAGGCGGAGGCTTGGGGTTTATCGGCTATTTCGCGGTGGTTATCGTGGCGGAAATCGTCTTCGGCCTGATCGCCTCGATCATAGTCGCCTGGTTCTCGCGCTTTCGCGAATACCGCGCCGACTCCGCGGGGGCGCGTCTGGCGGGCACCGGCGCCATGGTCAACGCTCTGGCACGCCTGAAAGCGGAAACCCAGATGCCCGACGAGATGCCGGACACCCTGACCGCCTTCGCCATCACCACCGGCCAGACCCGCAAGATCATGGAGCGCCTTTTTGCCAGCCACCCACCGCTGGATGATCGTATTCGTGCCTTGAAAGAAGCCGCCTATCGTCAATAAGCACTATCAGCCACGTTGGTTGCCCGCCGTTCCCTGAGGATAAAGCCTGCTTATGCGGGCTTTATTTTTGTTCGTTGACTTGAAATCCCGCGGCTTGCAGCAGTGGCGCCAGACTCAGGGCATCACCGTTCAGATTCACTTTCAGGGTGGAGAATTCGCGGCGTAGTGGATATTCCGCCCGGCAGCGATCAAAACCCAGCGTGATCCCTTCCTCATGCATCTGCCGCCACAGGCGGTCATGGTCTTTGCGCACGTCATATACCGCACGGACACACAGTCTGAGCGCGTCTTCGGCGTCCAATGCCTGCGTCAGGCTGAGCTCGGCAAGCGCCGGTGGCGGTAACAGAGCGTCCAGGCTCAGCGGTGTGCAGCCTGTCTTGGCGGCAAGCGCTGCGTGAATCATCCAGCTGCCGCGCAGCTTGCCATCCAGGCTGTAACCGGCGATATGCGGTGTGGCCAGCGCCGCCAGGTCACGCAGCCCGGCATCGATGCCGGGTTCGTGTTCCCACACATCCAGTACCGCACTGACACTGCCTCTACCTACCAAGCATTGGCGAAGCGCCAACCCGTCGATACAATCACCACGCCCGGCATTGAGCACAATGCTTCCCGGCGCCAGCGCGGCGAGCTCCTGGGCACCCAGTAGATGCTGGGTAGCATGTCGGCCATGTTTTACCAATGGCGTATGCAGGCAAATCATATCGCACTGTTCGAGCAAGGTACCCAAGCGGTCATAACCGTCTTCACCTTCTTTCTCCGCCCGGGGCGGGTCACAGGCTAGCGTCGCCACACCCATGGCTTGCAAGCGCGAACGTAGCCGGCTACCGACGTTACCCACTCCGACGATGCCGACACAGCGCGCTCTCAGCTGCCAGCCTCCCCGCTCGGCCAAGGTCAAAAGGCTCGAAAGCACGTAATCCACCACCGCCTCGGCATTGCATCCGGGCGCGCTGGCAAAAGCGATATCCCGCGCTTTGAGGGCGTCGAGATCGATATGATCGGTACCGATGGTGCAGGTTCCCACGAAGCTGAGCGCACTGTTCGCTATCAGATCCGCATTCACCGGGGTGACCGAGCGCACGATCAATGCATCCGCATCGCGCACATCCGCCGGGGTTATCTCACGCCCAGGCAAACGCCGCATCTCTCCGAAAAAGCCGAAACAGCGTTCAGCCGCCGGCACATTGGCATCGACAACGATTTTCACGGACGATTCCTTGTAGTTTCTTAGCCGTAAATTGACGGTTGTGAATAGGCTTTGGCGCTGGTCGGCTTTACAATAGGCCCGCTTTTCACCTACCCCTGCCCGGAGACATTTTGTGATCGTACGCTGGGAAACCGACCACGACTATGTGCTGGTGCATATCCATCAGGACATGTTCGGGGACTGGATATTCAGCCGCGCTTGGGGCCAGATCGGCACCCAGTACGGCGGGCTGAAACATCAACTGGCCGAGCATCACGGCCAAGCCAGGATGTGGCTGGAAGACGAAACCACCATCCAGGCCTCGCGTGGCTTTCGCAAGGTGCTGGATGTGGATGACGATAGCCCCGAGGGTGTCGTGGCCATGCGCCAGCTATCGTTGCTGGACATGCTCTAGCTAGTGCCCATCCAGAAACATACATTTTCAGCCAATTCAGCTCGACCCTGGAAATGGAAGCGGCGCTGAGTGCCGTCAATAACGTGACGACGGCTGAATAACGCTCAGTCTGGCTGTCATTTGAGCAGTCAGCCCAACGTCAGGCCACGGGTATATCTTGCATGGCCACCCCATGCGTTCCTTTGATAGGTTTTCAGCCCGAACCTGGGAATTAATCCGGCCCGAGTCGCGCCAACCTTACCAGGTTGTAGCTCAGAGCCGAGGCCCAGACAAACGCCTTGAAGCCATCATGACCTTTCCACTTCGCCTTCGCAGCGCCGAAGGCTCTTTTCAGCTCCGAGATATTGCCTTCGACGCCGGCTCGAAAATGACGTAAGGCGTTAAAGGTCTTCGACTTGACGCCCATGGCGGTGAGCGATACGCCCACGGGCTTGTGAAATACAACGTGCTTAAGGCCCATGGCGCGCCCAGCCGCGACATTTGCCTGGCTGGCGTAGCCGCCATCCGCGACTACAGCGCAAGGCAGCTTGCCCAGAACGGATCGATGAAAATCCAGTATCGGCAGAAACAGCGTTTTATCGCCCGGATTCCCCTCTTCGATGGTCAACGCGGTGATAAAGCCGCTCACTTCACTGCTCAGATTGATTTTATGGCCGTACTGCACGTCGCGGAATCCCTTGACGATGATATCGGTATGCGGCTCGAACAGGCTGACGAGCTTGTCCGAGGAGGGCACCCGTTCGCCCTGGATGACACGACGTTCGGTCTGCTCGATTACGCGCGACATCAGCTCCCTGTAATGCGCCAACGCGTCCAGCCATTTCTGTTGAGCCGCTGAGCCATCCCCGCCTTCGAGCACCTGCCGTTGCCCGCGATCCGCCTGTTTCAATACTAGCCGTGCGATCTTCAGCAGGTCGGGATAGAGCTCATCCTTGGCCGCCTTTTTCGCATTGAATATCCGAAACGCCAATGATTTTGACGCCTTACGCTTGTCCGTAAAGCGGATTTTCAGGCCGGTGTCGGCGTTGCTTTTTGCCAGCAGACGACTGATCACACGAACGCCGTCATTCAGCAACTGGCTGTCACTGGGTGGGGCGATGTGGCTGGCCACCACGGTACTGTCGATACGCAGTTTATCCATGGAAAGGACACCCTCGCGCATCAGGTTTCGGGTCAATGCCTGGTCCTGGTGCGCCTGCTCCAGCGTTTCCGGCGTGATGCGGCGGATCGTGGACTGCAGGCAAGACCGGCTGGGCGACAACTGAGCCGGCAATCGGGTGAAGGTTCGGTAGGTCACCGAATCCGACAGATGAAACGCCAGTTGTTCATAGCTGCATCCCAGTTGCTGCCTTAACACCAGGCAACGCAGGACACTCTCTGCGCTGAGACCGGTTCGCCCCACGGCTGATACGGACGCATCGATTAAATCGGCGGCCACCAGATTCAGAATCTCGGGCTGCCTATCCAGGACTTCCGACAGCTTCTGGAGCTTTATGCCGTACTCGTGATTCGAGTAATGTTCGAATATACTGGCCTGAGCATGGCGAGTCTCTCGCATGCGGGATCCTCTTGGTTGTTGGCTGTTTTTGGTTCGCACTTTAAACATACCAGAGCCAAGAGGGTTTTTATCTCTTCTCAGAATTTTTACCAGAAAATCATGTAGTTGTTAGTTTCTGGATGGGCACTAGCTAGCCCAGAAACCGCCGCCCATTGCGCTGATACGCGGCTTTGGGCGAAGGTGCCGGCACCGGGCCGGTAAGCGTTGCCAGCGCCACTTCATCCAGCCAGCCACGTACCTTCAACCATTCGCTCAGGCGTTCCAGCTCGAATCCCCGATCCAGCTCTTTTCCCGCCTCGTCGATCACCACTGGAATACGCACGCCGTAGCGTTCCATCAAGGCCGCGTCGTCGCTGATTTCGATGTGCGACAGCACGACCTCGTCGTTGGCCAGGGTATGAATCAAGGCTTCCAACTGTTCGCACAGATGGCAGCCCAGGGTGGTGTAAAGGCGAAGTTGGATCACGCAGCCTCCCGATGGCGCAGCAGGAATACATGGTGCAAGTTGGTGCGGCGCTGGAAGTCGGGATCGAAACTTTTCGCCGAAATATCCTCCACCTGGTAACGCTCAGCCACCGCGCCATCTAGCTTGAAACGGCGCTGGTTGTTGGAAAACACCAAGGTACCGCCGGGGGCCAAACGGGCCATGGCCAAGTCCAGCAAGCGCGGATGATCGCGCTGGATATCCAAGGTTTCCTGCATCTTCTTGGAATTGGAAAACGTCGGCGGGTCCAGAAAGATCAGGTCGAATTGGGTAGAGGCGGTTTCCAGCCAGTGAAAACAGTCCTCCCGCACCAGGCGGTGCTGGGCAGGGTCCAGATCATTCAGAACGAAGTTGTCCCGCGCCCAGTCCAGATAAGTATTGGACATGTCCACACTGACGCTATCGCTGGCACCCCCCAGCGCAGCCTGCACCGTGGCGGTGGCGGTGTAGCAGAAAAGGTTGAGAAACCGCTTGCCGCTGGCCATTTCTTGCAGCATGCGACGCACCGGGCGGTGATCGAGAAACAGGCCGGTATCCAGATAATCGCGCAAGTTCACCCACAGCAGGGCATCCCCCTCACGCACTTCGAAACGCTCGCCACTGGCGCCGCGCTTTTGATACTGAGCCTTGCCTGTCTGGCGCTCACGCTGTTTGACGTAAATCCTGCCGGCATCCACCCCCAAGGCTTCAGGCAACACTTCCAGGGCGTCGTAGAGGCGCTTTTGCGCTTGAGCGGGATTGACCGAGCGTGGCGGTGCGTATTCCTGCACATGGACACGGTCGAGATAGCAGTCAATCGCCAAAGCGTATTCAGGCATGTCGGCGTCATACAGGCGGTAGCAAGTCTCACCGCTTTGCTTGAGCCATTTCTTCAGCCGTTTCTGATTCTTGCGCAAGCGGTTGGCAAACATCTGGGCGCCTTCGCCTGGCTCTGCAGCGCTTGCATCTATCTCTGTAGCGTTTTCTTCTGTAGCGCTTTCTCCGACCTGTTTAGCATTCTCCCCTACCTCGCCTTGAGTTTCTTCCGCTGTTTTTTGAGAAGCTTCTTTCATTCCCTCATTCAGGTTTTCATTCACACCTTGCGGTGTGCTTTTTGACGAGGTTTGCGCGGCCTGCTCAGCGGTGTCGGGGATATTCATGAGCAACAGCTTGGCATCCAAAGGCCCGTTCTTTAGGGCGTACTGTTTGTGGGCACGCAAGCCGAGGCGATGCCCCAGGTCAGGGTTACCGGTGAATAGCGCAAGGGTCCAGCCGGGAAATTCTGCCTTGACGCGCTCACCCAGTTTTGCATAAAGCGTGACCAGCTCGGGCAATTCACCCAAGCGTTCACCATAGGGCGGGTTGGTAATCACCAGTCCGCGGTCAGTATCTTCCAGGGAAGCGGGACGCTGAAGCTGCGTCAGGCTTGCCCCTTCAAAATGGATCAAGGCAGGTATGCCTGCGCGCATGGCGTTAGCATTGGCGGCTGAAAGTGCCGTCGGGCTCTGATCGAACCCGAATAACCGGGACTTGCAGCGCTTGCGCCCCAGGCTGGCGCGCTCTTCGGCCTGTTTCTTGACGTCTAGCCAGACAGGTTCCTGATGCCCGGCCCAACCATGAAAACCAAAACGCTGGCGAGCCAGGTTAGGGGCGACATCCGCCGCCATCATTGCCGCTTCGATCGCCAAGGTGCCGGCACCACATAGTGGGTCGAGCATGGCTTCCCCCGCCTCGGCCCGCTTGGGCCAGCCAGCTCTTACCAACAAGGCGGCGGCAAGGTTCTCCTTCAGCGGCGCATGACCCACTTCACGGCGATAGCCACGCCGGTGCAGGCTTTCGCCGGAAAGATCTATCCCCAGGGTCAGGTTGGCCCGGTGCAGGTTGGCGTAAAGGCGCAGGTCCGGCATTTTCAGGTCGATATCGGGGCGCGGTTGGCCGGCCAGTTGCAGGGCATCCACCACGCCGTCCTTGACGGTCTGAGCGCCGAAACGGGTATGGCGAATCTGGTCGCTGCGCCCGTGAAAGTCCACTGCAAGGGTGCGGCCCGGCAATACATGTTGCGCCCAGTTCAAGGTCGCGGTTGCCATGCGTAGCTGTTCCGGGGACTCCACCATCGATTCTCGCACCAGACACAGGATGATGCGGTTGGCTAACCGGGACCACAGGCAGACGCGGTATGCCGTTTCCAGGCTAGCGGTAAAATAAACGCCGGCTACGGTGGTTTTTCCAGGCGTGGCGCCCAGGTCGGTGAGTTCATCGGCCAGCAGAAGTTCGATGCCTTTGGGGCAGCTCGCCAGCAGGTTCAGGGGGGCTTCGTGGGTCGGCTCGGTCATGGTATGTGCGGCGGCTCGGCGCCCTATTCCTATTTATAACGATTAAGTTTACGTCTTATGACAATTTGGGGGTCGACAAAGGGGACCATAATGAGCTAACAATAACAGGGTAGCTACACAAAACGCATGCGTTCCTTGTCACGGTGACGGCATAGTTACCGCTGGCCAAAACAGGTACTTCATAGCCGGTCATCTCCGCTAGTACAGGTACCTTCTCTTGAAAGATAGCTCTTGATGTTGAAATAAAAGCAGTAGCAGAGACAGTGCTTCAAAAACCACAGCACGTCGAAACAGGCTTTTATTTTTTTAAAAAACGGCTTTCATGATAAGAGGTTAGCCAATGAAACGACAAAAACGTGATCGCTTTCAGCGTGCTTATGTTCATGGTTACAAGGCAGGGCTTACCGGTCGCTCCCGTGATGACTGCCCCAGTCAAGAGGTCAATCTTCGCGAATACTGGATGAGCGGCTGGCGTGAAGGTCGGGGAGATCAGTGGGATGGAATGACCGGCGTTTCCGGTATTCATAAAAATCCCATGGTCATGTAACCGATTCAGCCACCTTTCACATTTTCATTGGTTCCATGACTGGTTGAGCTGTGCACCTAGCCCGCGTTTTCCGCGGGCTTTTTGATGGCATCAGCTCCCCTGACCGCCTCTTTCAGCCAATGCCTTGGCGCACTCCTGAACAAGTTTGGGGCCACGATAAATCAAGCCGGAATACAGTTGTACTAGATCCGCACCGGCATCCCGCTTGGCTATCGCCGCTTCTTCGCTATCGATCCCACCCACGCCGATGATCGGAAGTGTCGGCAAGTGGCGCCTCAGTTCACGAATGACCGTATTGGATGCCTCGAACACCGGCCGCCCGGATAACCCGCCCTGCTCTTGCGCATGCTCCAGGCCGAGCACCGCCTCGCGTGACACAGTGGTATTGGTGGCAATCACGCCGTCCAGGGCATTATCACGAATACTTTCCGAGACCAACTCGACTTCTTCCGGCGTCATGTCCGGAGCGATCTTGATAACCAGAGGCACACGCCGCGCGCTTTGCTGATCCAGCCGGGTGGCTTGTTCACGCAGCGGCCCCAACAGCGCATTGAGTTGCTCACCAAACTGCAGGGTGCGCAACCCAGGGGTATTGGGGGATGAAATGTTCACGGTGATATAATCCGCCACATCATGCACCTGATTCAAGCACGTCAGGTAATCATCCAGAGCGCTTTCCACCGGCGTGGCCAGGTTCTTGCCGATATTGATACCCACCACCCCGGTATAGCGGTGCTTTGTCACCTGGGCGACCAGATGCGCCACGCCGGCGTTATTGAAGCCCATCCGGTTGATGATGGCGCCCTGCTCGGGCAGTCGAAACATGCGCGGCTTGGGATTGCCTGCCTGCGCCTTGGGGGTCACGGTGCCTACTTCGACGAAACCGAACCCCAGGGCTCCGAGTGCATCCAGATGGTCGGCATTCTTGTCGAGCCCCGCCGCCAGACCTACCCGGTTGGGAAAAGTAAGCCCCATCAAGGTGACCGGGTCTGTGATTGCCTTGCCTGCCAGACGCTGCACCAAACGCAGCTGATGCAGCCGATCCAAGGCACTCAGGGTTCTGTCATGAGCGGTTTCCGGATCCAGGCGAAACAACAGCGAACGGGCCAATGCGTACATAAATGCTCCAAAGCAGGCGGGCGACAAATAACGATGCGCGGCGAGTATAGCGTAAAGCCGCTATCGGGTCGGAGGGGAGCTAGTCCCCGTCCGCCCACACCACCTGGCATACGGGTCCCGTACCAAGGCGGTTGGTCAAGTGTTAGCAAACCGTTTCATATAGAAACTTACACCACGAAAGC